>NZ_JBHEEH010000001.1:546199-624974 GCF_041929845.1 Paenochrobactrum pullorum | reverse complement strand
CCCGCAATGTTTCACGCGCAGCCACCGCCAGTGCCATGCTTGGTATCTCCAGCAAATGATCATCAAGATAGGAGGACGTCACCTCATCATTGCCGGCATTTTTGGGCATCAACAATTCTGTTAAAGCTCCCACCGGTGCAAGAAGCGGTAAGAACAAAACAAGCAGTGCAATGTTAAAAAATAAATGCGCATAAATCGGCAATTGTGACGCATCGCTTAAAAAGCCGGTCAGCAATTCTGCCAAAGGTTTGGCCATGATCAACAAAGCCAGCGCCCCGAAAGCACGCACTAAAAGATTGGAAAAAGCAAGCCTTCGGGCTTCCAGTCCCTCACCTGTCACAGCCAATAAAGGCGGAACCGCACCACCCACATTGGCGCCCGCCACCAGTGCAAGCCCAAGCGCGGGCGTGATGATCGCAGCCTTTGCCAACAGCATCACAAAGATGACCACAGCCAGACTTGAAGAACCTAAAATTGCCAGACCTGCAGCAAAAATCAACGCAAAAAGCGGCGCATCGTCAAGCGCGGACAGAAGCGTTGCAATCATTGATGAATGACGCAGCGGCTCTGTCACCCCAGACATCAATTGCAAAGCCAGCAACATTAAACCCAAACCCAGGACCGCACGGCCAACGCCTTTGCCCATCGTGCTTTGCCGGTTGGAAAAAATGAAAACGCCCAGAAAAATAAACACGCTTGCCAGCCAATGGACATTCATCGACAAAATAATCGCCGCAATGGCAGTGCCGACATTCGCCCCCAGCATGACTGCTTGCCCCATCCGCGGGCTCAGTAAATTTTTACCGGCAAAAGATGCTGTAATTACCGCTGTCGCCGTGCTGGATTGCAACAAAAGTGTAGCGACAAACCCTGAAAAAGCCGCCTGCACGCGATTTTTTGTGGCTCTGGCAATCCACTGTCGCAACATCGGGCCAAAAGCACGCATGACACCGGTTTTTATCAGACGCAAACCCCAAAACAGCAAAGCGGCAGCGCCGAGCAAATCAATCAGCTGAATTGTTGGTTGCATCTTTTTGTCCTTCCCTCATGACCATGCGTGCAGCTAACTAATCTGGCATTTTTTGCACAGCTGTGCAATGAAAGATAAAACTCCGGCTCAACTTATTTTCAGCACCGTTAAAAACCAGTTGTGAATGAAAATTTCAGCGCATAAAGCCTTATAAAACGATAGAGTGACGCCTTGTCATACAAATGAAGCATAGCTGATGCAAAAGAGAAGAATTATAAAAATCAAACGTCTGATTGTGCTTCACCTTTTAATGATTTTGTGCAACCGTGCACAGTGATAAATAACCGGAAATTGCCCTTGTCAAAACCACCCCGCATGCCCATCAGTGCCCAAAGAGTTGCAGAACGTGCAGGTGTCTCTCGCTCTGCTGTTTCACGAACCTTCACCAAAGGGGCAAGTGTTTCCGAAGCTACCCGTCTTAAAGTTTTAAAAGCAGCTGATGAGCTTGGCTATCACGTCAACCATCTGGCGCGCGGCCTGATCCGTCATCAGTCCGGCATTGTATGTCTGATCATTGCTGAAATTAATACGCCCTATCAATCCAGTTTTCTGGAGGCTGCCACCCGTCACCTGCAAGCAATCGGCAAAGTGGTGATGGTGCTCAACACCTCGGGCGAGCATCATGCCATTGAAAATGCATTACGCCAGACCCTCAATTATCGTGCCGATGCCACTGTTGTCGTCTCCGGCAGCCCTTCCCGCTCACTGGTGGAAACCTGCATCAATAACGGCCAGCGTGTTATCATGATCAATCGTGACGACCTGCCGGAAGGCACCGAGCAAATCATGGTTGATAATGCGGCTGCGACTGAACAAGCCCTTTTGATGCTGCAACGCGCCGGCTGCAAAGATTTAACCCTCGTAAGTTCAACCGCCGGCACCGCAAGTATTGTGTTACGCGAGCAATCATTCATCAAAGCTGCCGGTGAAATTGGTCTGTCGGTCAATCTTTGTCGTGCAGGGCCTACCGGTTATGCCACAGGCATAGAAGCAGCACGCCTAGTGCTGGCGTCACCCAAACGCCCTGACGGCGTTTTTTGTGTAACCGATTTGTTGGCGCTTGGTTTTATGGATGCTGCCAAGCGTGATTTTTCGCTTAATGTGCCGCAAGACCTATGCATCATCGGCTTTGACGATATTCCGCAAGCCAGTTGGCAATCCTATGAACTGACCACTTTCCGCCAGCCTTTGGAGGAAATGGCGCTTGCCATTGCCACCAGCCTGCATGACAATACCAGTCTGCCGCCGCAGATTAAATTCCCGCTGCAAACGGTTTGGCGACGTTCTGTCCGGCCTTGAAGTTTTAAATTCGGCTCAAATCCAGCACACAATCACGGGTCGGCAGACGCTCGCTATAAGCCTGCATGATCTCCAGCACCATTTTAAATTTTTGCGCCAATGGCGCGTCATCAATGGTTGCAGCTTGCGTCATCCAACTTTGATAAAGCGCCATTCGTGAAGGCGGAATAAAAGCAAACGCCAGATCAGCCGCTTTACGTAATCGGTACCAATCCTGACAAAAGACCATCAATGGCAAATCATCACCCCTGAAATTCTTGCTCTGCCCCCAAAGCAAATGCGCCAATCCGGCAAAGCTGTTGGTTTCAACAAATGCCCTCATATCCTGCGGCCATTCACGTGGAAAATAACGTGCTTCCACCAGATCGCATAAATGGCGATCCATAAAGGTGCCGAAATCAGGTGCTTCGGCTGCCTGATTAAGCGGCTCCCCAAGCTTTGCTGCCTCCCGATGATAGGCTGAAAAAGCCACATCAAAACCGGATGCATCCGCCAGCGACAGCGTTCGCATATGCACTTTCACACCATCTAGCTCCAGCATTTTCATTGCTGGCGCAAAACCGACAGTCGAGGGCACTGCGATATTGTAAAAACCTTGCACTCCATCATGAAAATAAGCAGTATCATTGACATGCAAATGACCGGAAAGATGAAAGCCCACACCGGTGGCCGTAAATTTTTGTGCCACATCTGCGCCCGGATCACGTCGTGCCAATCCAACAGAGCCGAAAAGTGCGCGCTCTTTCACAGCCGTTCCCGCCAGCGGATCGAGTGCCGGATAATGCGAAAAGGCAATCAATGTCTTGCCTTGTTCTTGCGCACGTCTGGCGACATCCTGCATCCATGTCAGCAAATAAGGTCGTGATTGCAGCAAGGTCGGCCAACCGCCATTGGTCGGGTCTATAAATGAGGATGGGTCGCTAAAATCCGTTGCATCCTTTTTAGGCACGCAAATATTGACGTCCAAAGATAAGATCCAAAGCCCTTCAACCGGCTCAACCAGATATGAAGCATCCAGCAACGCGCACTCACGTGCATCATCAACGCTTCTCACTACATGATAGCGACTGGCATAATCAGGATTGAGCCCGAAGGGCGTCTCCCAATAAATATCGCGCACATCCGGCATAAAACCAAGATCAGGCATCAGACGCAATGCTTCTTCCGTGCCAATTGTCGCCATTTCCGCGATCGATAAAGCACCATCGCCAGCCTCAACCGGCGCACTATCCAAGACAATGCGCGCACCATCGTTACCGATAAATTCTTTGCGCTGCGGACGGCCGTGAAGCGCATAAAAATCATGATTTCCCGGTGTCGCAAAATAACGAAGGTCAAAGCGGGACGCATAATCGCGCAGCATAGCCAATGCCGCTTCAATATTGTGGCGCTGACCATCATCGGTCAGATCACCCGGAATGATCACAAGTTTGGCACCCTCACTCACCGCCTTGTCCAAAGCCGCACGTAAAGCCGGTGCGCTTTCATTAAAAACACGGGTAGAATTAGCCGTATCTTGATAGCTACGGCAAGCGCGCTTCAGGTCGGAACCCTGCGGTTGCCATTCAGTGTCATGAAAATGCGGATCGGCAATCACAGCAATACGAAACATCAAACGACCTTTGAAACGGACAAAAGGAGTGCCTAAAAACATGGCACCTGCGACCAGCAGATGCCATCAACATCATTCAAAGATTAGCGGCAATATCATCTTCAATCATGCGCGCCCAGCGAGCGGTGCGTTCTGCGGCTTCAATCAACATCGGTTTTGGGGTTTCATGCCATTCATCCGGATGCAGTTCGCGCTTGCGACGCACATGGTTGATGGCATCTTCCAATGTCGGAAACTCTTCACGTAATTGCATATGCAAATAAAGGGCGACCAGCACGACCGAACGCGAACGACCCGCACGACAATTGACCAGCACATTGCCGCGTTCACGCATTGGATAAGAAGCTTTTTCGGGCAAAATCTGATCGAGCGCGCCTTTCAGCTGAAAATAACCGGCCAACATCATGGTTTGCGGATTTCCCGGCCCGTCAACAATGCCCAGCTTGTAATAACGGATTGGTGCTGCACCAAACTCCACACCCATCGTGGCATCAGCTGCCGCTTCACCGACATAATTGAAATCCAGATTAACCGCGCAATTGAGCACGGTCGTGATGCCATGCTCCTTTAAAAGTGCAACATTAGACGCACCTTCCCGACCACCGACATATAGATCAACTCCATAGCCCGGCATATTTTTATAAATCGGGCTAATCACTGGGCGATCATAGTGACGTGTTGGTTTATCAGTCATATCTTACACTTATCCCTTATTCGAATGAAAAGCTGTTTCAAAAAACCGCTCTGTTAGTTCTGCTTTAAAAGGTCGGCACTTTCGAGAATTTCAATGCGGCTAGCCTTGGAGAGATAATCAGCAACCGCAGGTGTTACAGCCAGCACCGGTGCCCCCTTCATCAAACCATCAAGCGACAGAAATGGCCCCGTTACACCGCCCGCTTCACGCACAAGCAAAAGGCCCGCCAGACAATCCCATGAATTCATGTGCAACTCGGCGTAACCATCACTGCGCCCGTCTGCCACATATGCCAAGGCCAGCGCACCCGATGCACCACGGCGTACATTGCTGCCTGCGTTTAAAAGATCGGTCAAAGTACGCAAATAATGCTCCTGCGGCACTCGGTTCGACCAACCAAGTTCAAAACTGGTCGCGCTGATATTGCTTGTCGCAGACACATGAATCGGCTGGCCGTTTTTAAACGCGCCCTGCCCCTTGCGGGCAAAATAAATTTCATCCAGTGCCGGATTGATAATGACACCAAACTGCACCTCACCTTGCGCAATAAAAGCAATGGAAATGCAAAAATGCGGGATGGAGCGGGCAAAATTGGCGGTGCCGTCAATCGGATCGACCACCCATGCAATATTTCCCGGTGTACCACCGGTTTCTTCACCTAAAAAACCATCATCGGGAAAGTTTGCAGCCAAGTGTTCTTTAATGTGGCGCTCCACATTGCCATCTGTTTCAGTCAAAAAATCCTGCGGCCCTTTCATCGAAAAAGGTTGTCCTTGTTGGCGCTGAAAACCTTCCAGTGCCAATGCTGCCGCACTTTGTGCCAGTTGGATGCAAAAATCGGCACGGTGATCAATCGCAACCTGATCAAGATGATGAACTGTAACAGTCATGGATAAGAAACTTTCAATGCATGAGGCTTGATAAAGCGATAGATTGCACAAGTGTGCATTTTAATTTTCAAGGTAATTATACCAATTTATCGCCTATAAACCTTGTTATGAATATTAAATCAACGCGACGAATTGCACAGCTTTGCAATTAATATTACGGAGCACTTCTTTGTGCTGCAATTTCTTCCGCGATACGTGTGAGAACCGGATAATCAGCACCTTGACCGGTGGCAATATAAGCAGGCATTTCAAAAATACGCTGATGCTCATTGTGCCCGCTCAAGTCAAACGGCCGGTAAGATCCGCCGGCTTTTTGTACGATCAAAATGGCCGCAGTTACATCCCACGGGTTCACACTAAAACCCGCCGCCGCATCCACCCAACCAGCGGCCACATGGGCAAGGCTCAAAGCTGCACTGCCCGGACGGCGCACGGTCGCATAAGTTTTGGTCAGTTCACCAAAGCGTGCCAGTGCCCGCTCATCGCCATCAATATCGAAATCGCGATTGACCGGATAACCGGTAATCAGCACCGCATGTTTTTCTTGCGCCACACCTCGGCTTTGCATGGGGCACCCGTTCAATGTCGCGCCTTCTGTCGTCGCTTCGAACAAATTGCCTGTTACCGGATCAAGAATGGCACCGGCGACAATTTCATCACCAATTACAGCACCCACAGAGATGCACCAAAAAGCGAGCCCGCGGGCAAAGTTGGCAGTCCCGTCAATCGGATCAACATACCAATGCACTTCACCATCGCCGGTCGAGCCGCCTTCTTCACCCATAAATGTGGAATCCGGCACCTCTTTAAAGACAAGCTCGCGGATCATCGCTTCAGCACGCCGGTCATGTACGGTCACCGGATCATGGCGATCCCGTTTAAAATCCACATCCATCTGTGAGCGGAAAGCGGCCAGAAGTGGCTCTTTCACCTTCTCCACTGCCTTGCGTGCAGTTTCGCCCAGCAACCGGCTTTTGCCCATTTGAAGTGCACTCATGATCTTTCCTCCGGCCTTCAGGCTTTGTCTTATTTGTGCCTCCGCGCTGCCTGCTCTCACATTGTCCCGCAAGCAGCGCGGCGATATCCATCTTTTCGTTAGTTTTTATAATTAACGCGCCAGAAATCCTGCCAGTCCTGACGGGCATCCCAATCATCAAGTGCCGTTGCCGGATTATAGCTGAGTACCTGATCCACATAAGCGTTGATGCCTGACGGTTCGTCATCCGGCAGTTTGACCGTTGTGTTAGTTGAAATTTTTCCGTCTTCTGCCTGCGGGGCTATGCCCTCAGCAGTCAGCGCATAACGCATGAAAAGCTTCGCGGCATTCGGGCTGTTCGAACCACTCATAATCATACCGGCGCCGGAATTCATAAAGCCGATAAACGGATCAATGCCATGACAAAGGCCAAGTGAATATCCGGCCTGATCATTATCGCGGAACTTTGCCGATGCAATGATACCTACAAACGGATCTTTTTGACCGGGTGCTGCAACGGCCTGTGCTGCGGCTGCATCTGCATCGGTCAACAATGGCGCATTGGCCGCAACGGCGGCAACCCATGCCTCTGTCGCAGTTTCAAAATTGTTTTCCAGCGGCTTGCCATAATGCTTCTCATAGGCCGCTTTAATGGCATCATCATTATAGCTGCGCATCTGGTTAAACCAGTCGGTATAAGATGGCTTGCCGAGCGGATCCTGCATGGCAAGCTTGCCTTTCCATTCTGGTTCGGTCAGCTGCCAGATATTGGTGATCGGGCATTTGTCATAAAGCTTGGTATTATAGGCCAGCACATTGGCGCTGTTGACCACGATCAGCGGGTTCTGGAATTGCTCCGGTACATCGCCTTTAAGATCTTCCGGCATCCATGATTGGGCAAATTTCATCGGAATGAGCTGCGCCACGGCAGCAGGCACATCGGAGATGATCGACACATCACCGCGCACATTACCGGACTGTGCTTCACGGATAATCATTTCCAGCTGTGCGGTGGCTTTCACCTTTTGGCCGACAGCTTTGACACCATAAAGCTTGCTAAAATTATCAGCCATTTCAACAATACGACCCGTACTGTCATAGACATTGATCGGCTCTTCTTTGCGTGCGGCTTCAATCAGGGCATCCAGATCAAATTCCTCTGCAATGACTGCCGAAGCGCCGCTGATACCAAGCATGACACCTGTCATCAGTGCTAAAATTTGCTTTTTCATCGTGTTATCCTTCACTAAATGCCGGTGTATTTGGGTGCATCTTCCGGCAGACGATTGATCGGAATTAACTGTCACACCTGTTTAACGGCGGTAATTTACTCGCCAAAAATCCTGCCAGTCCTGCCGTTGATCCCAATCTTCAAGCCCTGAAGCGGATTGATAAGGAAATAATTTATCAAACACATCAGCGACCCCTGACGGTTCATTCGCAGGCATTAAAATTGTTTTATTGGTAGGAAATTTCCCGTCTGCCATCTGAGGGGCAATGCCTTCTTCAGTCAGCAAATAATGGATAAACAACCGTGCTGCATTCGGGCTGCGGCTTTCTTTGGCAATAAGTGCCAGTTTTGTATATGTCCAGCCCACCCAAGGGTTAAGCTCTTTACATAAACCAAGCTTATAACCCTTGTCCGCATTATCACGAAACTTGGCGGAGCTAAGCAAACCGACAAAGGGTTTTGCCTGATCAGGTGCGCCGACAGCTTCCGAAACACGATCATCAGCATCGGCAACCAACGGACCATTCGCTGCAAAAGCAGCAAGCCATTCAGCCGCTGCCGTTTTCTGGCTGAGCACCAATGGTTTGCCATAATAATCCTGATAAGCTTGTGCAATTTTATCATTGCCGTAAGTCGCCAGCTGATTGAACCAATCAGTGTAAGTACCCTTCGACAGCGGGTCGACGACAGCAACCAGCCCCTTCCACTCAGGCTCAGCCAGCTGCCAGATATTCTTAATCGGGCATGTTTCATGGGCTTGCGTATTATAAACCCATAAATTCACATTGACTGAAATAGCCAATGGGTTTTGATAAATCTGCGGAATATCCGATGCCATATCAGACGGAAGATAGCTCTCCAACACATGTGTCGGTAATAATTGCGCAATAGCCGCCGGTGTATCAGTAAGCAAGGCGACATCACCCTTGACATTCTTTGCCTGGTTTTCCCTGATCAGCATTTCAAGCTGATTATTGGCAGAGACTTTCTGTCCGGTGGCCTGCACACCGTATTTGGCAGAAAAAGCATTCGCCATATCAACGATCTTGCCGGTGCTGTCATAGATCGTAATCGGGTCTTCCTTGCGGGCAGCCTCAATCATCGCATCCAGATCAAATGTTTCTGCCTTCACAACAATAGCACCGGTTGAAGCCAGCAACAGGCCGGCCAGCATAGCTGTCAGATATTTTTTCATACGCACTCCCCTCCCTTAGTGGTTGTTATCAGCGTGCTCATATTTTTGGTGTTCCCCAATATATGTTTTTAAGAGACACGCCCCGTTCAAAAACTACTATGTTGCGGTCGCCCGACCAACGACAGCCGAATTTACAATCATCGGCGATAGTTCATCCGCCAGATATCCTGCCAGTCCTGACGGCGATCGAGGTCGCTGATGGAAGACGCGGAATCCCACGGCATCATTTGCCCCATCATGGATGTGATTTTGGAAGGTTCATCAGCCGGCATCTCAATGCGTGGGTCGGTCGGCGTTTTGCCATCCGCCAATTGCGGCTCCATGCCTTCTTGCGACAGCAGATAATTGATAAAGAGTTTGGCTGTATTCGGGCTCTTGGTGCCGCTGGCAATCACTGCCAAACCCGGATAAAGCACACCCGAAAACGGCTTCATATCCGGACAGATCGTCAGGCTGTAATTTTTGTCTTTATTGTCGCGAAATTTCGCCACCGAAATGATACCGAAGAATGGCTTTTCCTGACCGGGCGCACCGATAGCACCGGAAACACCCGATGAATCTGCCACCAGCGGCGCATTGGCGGCAAATGCCTTGACCCAAGCTTCTGTTGCACTGCCTTGTGCCGCATCAAACGGCTTGCCGTAATGGGATTCATAAGCTTTAGCCATTGCCGCATCATGATGGGTTTCCAGCTGGTTGAACCAATCCGGATAGGTTGGTTTTTCCAACGGATCCATCAGACTGACCAGTTGCGACCATTCCGGATCTGTTAACTGCCACACATTGGTGACTGGGCAGGACGAATAAACTTCACTATTATAAGCCCAAACATGTGCATCATTAACAAAAGCCAGCGGGTCTTTAGCGGCTTCCGGTAAAACTTCTGCCAAACCATCCGGCAAATAGGTTTCCACAATGTTTTTTGGTGCCAGCTCAGCTGCAATGGTTGCTACGTCTGCCCCCAGAGATACAGAGCCCAGCACACTGCCTGCCTGATGCTCACGGATCAGCAATTCCACCTGACCGGCTTCATTGACCTTTTTGCCCGTTACATTCAGATCATATTTTTTGCTGAAAGCCTGTGCGGTATCCACAATTTTGCCGGTGACGGCATAAACCGTCATGGCAGGTTCGGATTTCGCAGCCTCAAGCATTTTTTTTGTGACCGTCTCCTGCCCGTCAGCGGCATAAGCACCACAAACAGACAATGCAAACAAACCTGCACCAGACAATAATAAACGCATGGAAATCTCCACTGTAAAACCCCGATAATCAGCGGCAGAGCAGATTACCCTGCCGCTGTGCTCAGTTGTCATCAAGCTGCCAGACGAAAGAACTGATCGGCTTCACCCAAACGTTGACCATTATGGTCAAACACATGCAGTTCTTCCGGCTTCACATAAAACCGCACGGCTTCATTGATGTTGAGTTTCGGCGCTTCTGTCGTGGTGGTGAAAATGGTTTTTCCCTGACAGCGCAGTTCGATAATCCAGCTGCCGCCTGTCGGCAGAATGCCGGTCACCAGCGCTTCTGCGACGAAAGCGTCGGCTGGTACCTCACAATGGCTGCGTACAATCTGAATAGCCTCAGGCCGCAAACCCAGTGAGCCAATCAATGCGTTTTGCCCCAGTTTTTGCTGTAAAAAGGCAAGCGCATATTGATCAACCGGACTATCCAGTCTGCCGCCAAGTTCAAAAATATTGATCGGCGGGCTACCAACAAACTCAGCAACAAAGCGGTTGGCCGGACGATCATAAATATCGTTTGGTGTGCCCATTTGTTGCAATGTGCCTTCATTCATCACCGCAATGGTGGTGGCCAAAGTCATCGCTTCCCACTGATCGTGAGTGACGAAAACAATCGTCGTTTTGAACTCTTCATGAATGCGCTTCAATTCGGCGCGCATTTCCAGACGCAAACGCGCATCCAAGTTTGAAAGAGGCTCATCAAGCAACAACACACCCGGATTAACCGCAAGCATACGGGCAAGTGCTACACGTTGCTGCTGACCGCCGGAAAGCTGGGACGGAAAGCGGTCGCGATATTTTTCAATATCGAGCGCTTTCATCACCTTGGCGACACGTTCTTCGCGCTCGGCTTTCGGCACTTTGCGCAAACGCAAACCGAAATCGGTATTGCGTTCAATGGTCAAATGCGGCCAAAGTGCGTAACTTTGAAACACCAGCCCCATTTCACGCCGTTCAGGACCTACAAAAACGCCGCGCTGAACGGAATCGACGACGCGTTCGCCGACTCTGATCTCGCCACCGGAGAGGTTCTCCAATCCTGCGATCATACGCAAGGTTGTGGTTTTACCACAGCCGGATGGCCCGAGCAGGCACATGAACTCGCCGTCACCAATTTCCAGATTTAAATCTGAAACAGCATTTGGCGATCCTGCACCGTAGTTTTTCTGTGCATTTTCCAGAATAATTGCAGGCATCAGCTTCCAAGTCCTTCAGCAAGATTAGTTTTTGTCAGTTTTTGTGCCGCCAGCGTACCAAAATAAGCAATGGCAGCGATGATCAGCACAACACCATTAGCGGCTTGCGTGTAGTGATAGTCGATCAGGCGCATGGAGAAGGTTGTCAGCACGTCTGTGCTTGGAACCGCCAGCATGACAAAGAGGCTCAACCCCTTGATGCCTGAGATAAACGGCAGCAAAATACCGGTGACCAGCGAACCTTTCTGGATCGGAATTACCACCCAGCTCATCCGTCGGAACCAACCGGCACCGACGATCTGGGCTGCTTCTTCCGGATCTTTACCAAGCTGCATCATGGCAGAAATACCAGCACGCGAGGCGTAAGGCATCTGGTCAGCCATGAGAGCAAGGATCAAGATCAGCGAGGTGCCGTAAAGTGCTGGTATTGGTCCGCGTTGCACTGCAAAGAGCGACAAATAAGCCGCCGCAAAAGCAATACCCGGCACAAGATAAGGCATGAAGGTGACTTGACGCAGGAAGATCGACAGCGGCCTGACAGGGGTGCGTACCACCACATAGCCAACGAGAATTCCAAGCAAACCGGAGCAAACCGATGCCAGACCAACAATCCACAGCGTATTGAAGGCGGCTTTCCACAGTTCAGGGCTCAACAAAATACCGGTGCGCATGGCGATAGTCGGCAGATCCACGCCAATCCAATAATCCAGCGTAAAATTTGACCAGACAAAACTTGCCGGCACACGCATGATGGTGGAGAGCAGCAATGTCAGCAAAGGCAGGCCAACGCTGAACAAGAAGATGAGAGCCGCAAAACCGGTGGCCGGAATGCGCCAACTGCCAAGGCGGGACGGACGGTTCATCGCGCCCTTACCACCGACGGTGACAAAACGGCGGGCTTCACGCACTAAACGCGCATCAATCAAAATTGTGATAATACCGATCAGCATGATCGCACCGGCCAGAACACCGGCCACACCAGTTTGACGCGAGCCGATCGAGCGATAAAGCGATGTGGCCAGCACATCAAATTTAACCGGCAGACCAAGCACGTAAGCCACACCAAATTCACCCAAGCATTTGGCAAAGATCAATACCATTGCCGACATCAGCGCCGGACGCATCAGCGGCAAAATCACCTGCATAGCAACGGTGCGGCCACCGGCACCCAAAATACGGGCAGAATCTTCCAGCTGGCTGTCAAAACGGCGCAGTGCCGAGCCAAACAACAAAATGACAAAAGGCGTGTAATGCAGCGCCAGAATGATAGTGATCGGGAACTGTCCATAAGCCAGCCAATCCGGCGGCGAAAAACCCAAATGCTCGAACCAGCCCGGCTGACCGCCAACAGTACGGTTTTTAAATAATGTTGTCCATGCAAGGGCAAATGTCCAGGCCGGCAGCATATAGGGTACGATCAGCGCAGTGGCAAACCAGCGACGCGCAAACATATCGGTGCGGCTCAATAGCCAACCCAAAATGCCGCCGATCGCCATGGAAAGCACAATGGCACCAGCAGAAACCATCAATGTATTGCGCAGCGGCTCCCAGAACAGATCGACTGCTACCGGCGAGCTAAAAGCACGCTTGAGATAATAAAGTGTGCCACTTCCAAGCTCGGAACCAATGCGACGCTCATCACCGAACTGAACGGTGACGGAATCCATCAGGATGGAAATTATCGGAACAACGATAAGATAAGTAAATAATAAGGCTGCCAGAATGCCAACCAACGTTGTCGGTTCGCGCATGGCAACCTTGGCCTGATAGCGCAGTTTCTTCCAACGGCTGATATTACCATCTGATCTTTGGGAGCCAGATTGAATATTTACATAGTCGGGTGCAGCCATCAGCTCACACCATGCGAATACGATAATGCGCAAGCTCCGCCACACTGTGCATCACACATTGTACCCTCCCCTGATAGTCCTTTTACCGGTGCACAATATTGCAAAGCGAAAAAACCCCGCAATCCGACCCCGTTATGTTCCTCCAATGGCAGCAAATCTTGACGATCAGCCACCTCCTCACCATCAAGCCTCGTTTGAATTGAGAATGAAGTCAACAGTTTTCTTGCACAGCTGTGCAAAAAAACTGTTGCATCAAATTTGACGAGTATGGCTGCACGTTTTTCAACATAAATGCCATCTAGCAATATTAAGTAACATTGATATGACAAATACAGAATTTCTGAATAAAAAAATAAAAAACACAATAATTACAAATTGTTAGAAAAAAAATATTCTAGCAAGAACAAATACTGAATATAAACCACACCAGATCTCGCGCCAATCAAGCAGTCATATTCAAAGAAAAGAGTACACCCTGCTTCTCTCTCAAATATTACATAAAAAATGCAATTCTATGCACGCGTGGGACATTTTTAAACGTTACCAAACACACTGGATTAAAGCTGCTTTACCTGCATCTGATCGGATGCAACAGAATTTAAAAGCAAGAATCAGGATGCAGCGAATGCCGGTTAGTTCTATGAAGGTATAGACAATATGAGGCAAGTTTCATGACCAGAACCGATAAAAAATTACCCGTTGCCCCTATAACAATTGAAGATGATCCGCGCTGGCTCAAGATCATGAACAGAGACAAGACCGCAAAGGATTTCGTTTTTGCAGTTGAAACAACCGGCATTTACTGTTTGCCCTGTTGCCCTGCGCGCCGTCCTCATCCCGAAAATATCAGCTTCTATGATACACCCGCGCAAGCAGAAGCTGCGGGCTTTCGTGCCTGTAAGCGCTGCAAACCCGATCAGGCAGAGGCTGCCGACAAATTAACGATTGCAATTGAAAAAGCCTGCCGACTGATTGAACAATCAGAAGAGAATATCCCACTGGCTGAACTGGCAAAATCGGTTGGATTAAGCCCGTTTTATTTCCAGCGGCAGTTTAAAACCCTGACCGGCCTGACGCCAAAACGCTATGCGCAGAACTATCGTGCCGACCGCATACGTGAGGCGTTATCGAATGAGAATAACAACGTCACTCAAGCCATTTATGATGCCGGTTTTCAATCATCAAGCCAATTTTACCACCATGCTGACGACATGCTTGGCATGAGCCCGACAGCTTTTAAAAAAGGCGGTAAGAACATGGACATCCAATTTGCAATTGCTGAATGCTCATTAGGCTCTGTACTCATTGCCGCAACATCAAAAGGCATTTGCGCGGTTACACTTGGCGACGATCCGGAAGAATTGGTGCAAAATCTGCAAGATCGTTTTCCGCAGGCAAGGCTCAGCGGCGGCGATGCCGGTTTTAATATGCATATTGCTGCCGTGATCGCCCATATTGAAAATCCGGCACAAAAATTTGAATTGCCGCTTGATATTCAAGGCACAGTTTTTCAACAAAAAGTCTGGCAAGCTTTACGCAACATTCCAAGCGGTAAAACCACCAGCTATTCCGATCTGGCCAACCGTATCGGTCAGCCCTCTGCCAGCCGCGCTGTGGCCGGTGCTTGTGGCGCCAATAAAATAGCCGTCATCATCCCCTGTCACCGCGTTATACGCAATGATGGTGGCCTTTCAGGCTATCGTTGGGGCGTTGAACGTAAACGTGCGTTGCTCCTTAAAGAACAACAAAACCGCTAGCTAAAACCTGATTTAAGCACTCCACATTAAACTTGACACAGATACTCATCATTTTGTATTAGCTCAAAGTTGTAAGCGTGGTTTTGTTTGTCATTCAACAAAACCACCCGGATATGTTTCCCGCTGCGTTTCTCAGGCAAAATCCTCCCAAATTTTGTTTGACACCTGACCAGCAACCTTTGAGGTCGTATCGTGTTGAAGAACGCCAAGATGCTTGCCGCCACCGTCTCTGTTGCCCTTATTTCGCTCACTGCATCAAGCGCAGCAGCAGAACCCATTGTTTTAAAAGATCAGGGCGGGCGCACCGTCACCTTATCCAAACCAGCCGAACGTATCGCCTCCATTCCCATCCCGATGGCCTCCACCATCATTTCGATTGATGGCGGCACTTCCAAACTGGTGGGTATGAACCCGACGGCAAAATCAGCGATTATGGAAGGTATCTTGGGCAAGATATTCCCTGAAGCCAAAGAGATTCCGTCCGATATTACCGCACCAAACTTCATTCCCAATATTGAAGAGCTTGCCGCCACCAATCCTGATCTGGTGATCCAGTGGGCAGATTATGGCGCGGATCTGGTTGATCCGCTGACCAATGCGGGCTTGAATGTGGCGCTTATTTCTTATGGCACCGAAGAAAAAGCGCGCTACTACCAAAACATGGTCGCAACCGCTATCGGCAAGCCGGAACGCGCCGCGCTGATCAATGGCTGGCGTGATGAAGTTGCCAACGAAATGGCAGCAAAAACCAAAGATATTGCCACCGATAAACGTCCTAAAGTGCTTTATCTTGGTCGCGCGATGGAAAACCTCACAGCATCCGGCAATGAAGGCAATTATAACGCATGGTATATTGATTTGACCGGCGGCATTAATGCGTCTGCCGATGTCAAAGGTAATGGCACCACCATCAGCCCTGAACAGATCGCCGAATGGAACCCTGACGTTATCCTGCTCAACAGCTTTGAAGCCAAGCTTGGCCTTGACCGTGTCATGAATGATCCGATCCTGTCGCTGACCAAAGCCGCACAGGATAAAAAAGTTTATAAACTGCCGCTTGGTGGTTATCGCTGGGATCCGCCAAGTCAGGAAAGCCCGCTGACATGGATGTGGCTGGCCAATCTTCTTCATCCTGATCTCTTCCAATATGATCTTCGCGATGAAATGAAGAAAGCTTATAAAACCCTTTATAATTATGACCTGACTGATGCCGATATTGACGGCATTTTGTGGATGGACATGCAGGGCGCCACCACCAATTACGCCCAATTTGCGAGCAAATAATATGAGCTCTGTTTCGACAGAAGCCATGACAAATACGATACGCCGTCATCAGACGGCGTATCGGGTTGGCAGCTTCGGGCTGATGATTGCCGGTCTTGTTGCAGTCATGCTTTTTTCGATGGGTGCCGGTCGTTTTTCCGTCAGTCCCCAACGTATTTTAGAAATTTTAACCCATAGTCTTTTTAATCCATCTGCCTCACCCGAAACGATGGATGAGCGCATCGTGCTGCTGGTGCGTTTGCCTCGCGTGCTGCTGGCAGCCATTTCCGGTGCGGCCCTTGCTGTGGGTGGCGCAGCTTTACAAGGCGTGTTTCGCAACCCGCTTGTATCCCCTCAAATTCTGGGCATCAGCCAAGGTGCAGCTTTTGGCGGCGCATTAGCCATTTTCTTCGGTCTTTCCGGCATCATACTGCTCGGTATGGCTTTTTCATTAGGGCTTGTTGCGCTCATCATTGTTGGCGCATTGGCACGTATTAATGGCCGTACCGAAGTTATCACCGTTATCTTGTCCGGCACCATTATCGGCGCGCTTTTTGCCGCCCTTGTTTCCATCGTACAGTTTCTGGCCGATCCGAATACTTCGCTTCCCGCCATTGTCTATTGGTTGATGGGCTCTTTCTCCACCGCCACATGGGCACGCTTGGGCTTGGCTGTTCCCGGCATGGCTATCGGTCTGCTTATTATCTATATGCTGCGCTATCGCCTCAACCTGCTGGCATTGGAAGAAAGCGAAGCACGTTCGCTTGGTGTTAATCCTGACAAAGAGCGCTGGATTATTTTTGCCGCCATCTCCTTGATGACGGGTACATCTGTCGCGGTTGCAGGCATTATCGGCTGGATCGGCCTTGTTGTGCCACATGCAGCACGTATTATTGTTGGTGACGATCACCGTGCATTGATCCCTGCATCCGCCATTCTAGGTGCTGCCTATCTCACCTTTATCGACACATTGGCGCGCACATTAACAGCGGCAGAAATTCCGCTTGGCGTATTGACGGCACTCATTGGTGCGCCGGTTTTTGCAGTCCTTCTGCGCCGTCATTTCAGCGAGGCAAACCGCACATGATCGGCCTGGAAGCTGCATCCGTTATTTTTGGCAAACGGACATTATTTCAAAATATCAATTTTAGCGTACCGGTAGGGCGTTCCCTCGCTATTCTTGGCCCCAATGGCCGTGGTAAAACCACTTTGCTGCGTGCGCTGCTTGGCTTTCAGGCTTTGCATCAAGGTGCGCGCCATGCGCCTAAAATTGCCGGTTATGTGCCCCAACATGGTGCATCGCAGGCAAAACTCTCCGGCCTTGAAGTTGTCACGATGGGCAGAGCTGCTCATTTAGGTTTGTTCGGGCAACCAAGTCAGCAAGACCGTGAATTTGCCTATCAGGCAATGGAAGAAGTGGGGGCCTGCGCATTAGCGGAATTACGCTACGACCGCATGTCAGGTGGCCAGCGCCAATTGGTGCTGATCGCGCGCGCCCTTGCCACCGGATCGCCTGTGCTGGTTTTTGACGAACCCACTTCCGCGCTTGATCTGGGCAATCAGGATAAAACCCTCAAACTTCTCGATACATTACGCCGCAAGCGTGAATATGCGATTATTTTCACCACCCATGATCCAAACCATGCGCTGGCTGCCGCCGACGATGTTCTGCTGATGCTGCCTGAGGGCCGCGAAGAACATGGCCAAGTCGGCGATATGATTGTGCCGGAAAAACTGGCCGAACTTTATGGTGTACCGATGCGCTGGGTTGATGTCAGCGGCCCAAATGAAGAAGCGCGCAAAGCCATTCTCCCCGCTTTTGCCGGAAAAGAAGCAGCATGAGTGTCATTTATTTAAAATCCGCTTTTGGCGATGTTTCACCCATTATCCGTCAAGCCGCAGATAAAGGCCTTGTCACCATTGTTGCACAGGCTGATTTTGATGCGCAGATATTCGCGCAACATCAGGGGTTGATCACTGGCCAGCAATGCGACCAGAATGTTCTGTTGCGGCTTAAACCTGCCCTCGAAACATTCATGGATAGAGGCGGCCGATGGTTTTTTAACGGCCATATTGTGCGCCCATTTTTGGATGGTTTGCATCAATATCAGCCAATTTTTGCACCAAAACGTGCCGATTTTGATCTCAATTCGCTCAATTTTCACCCGATTTTTGCAGAAATTGACCTCAAAAAGCTCGAAACCAACAAAAATGTTGCCGGTTTTTACGGTCGTGGCTGCAATCCTTTGCCGGAAAATGCGGTAGCGATAAATGGACTTGGCGCAAAATTTGTACCCGTCGATTGGGTTTGGCACCGTGCCAAAGGCGGCAAGTTTTTTTCCCATTCCGGCAATGATCTGGCGTCAATGGGGCTTGAATGGGGGCTCGCTCCTTTATTGAGTGAACGCATTTTGGATTGGGTATTGGGCGGCGCTTGTCTTGAGGAAAGCACATCACATTTTCAGCAGCCGCATGCTGATCTGCCACTGGCCAAAGCACAAAATTATCAGGGTGCAAGGTTGCGCGACAAGGCAAATGCGCCACGCATCGTCGTGCCTTCAAGCGGCAATTATTATCATATTCACAGCCTTGAAGGTGAGGCTTACACTGACGCTTTTGATGTGATCACCACACCGGAAGAGCTTGGTTCAGTTCTCGCCCCAACCGACATTCTCTGGGTTCCATGCCGCACACCGGCCCAAAGAATGAGCGCGCAAAAGCCTGTTGTTGCTAAACATTTGGAAAACGGCGGCACGGTCATTGCCTTAGGTGAAAGCCGTTCAGACCTATGGCTTGACCATATCAATTTTCACGAGACACCGACCAATTGGTGGTGGTGGCTGGACGAACAAGCTGATCTTGGTGTGAGGATTACCGCGCCTGAACATCCTTTGATGCAAAATATGGTGGCCCAAGATGTGACATGGCATTTGCATGGCTGGTTCGAGCCGCCGACAAGTGCTGACATTCTGGTGCGTGATGGTGACAACCGCCCTGTCCTTTATGTAGATGATGTATCAACCAATGGACGAATGATCATCTCCTCCCTTGATCCGATGTTCCACCATGGCTCGCATTTCATGCCTGCCACCACCCGTTTTTTAGATCGTTTCATCCCTAATCTGAAAGCCATAACCCATGCATGACACCATTTCTGTTGCCGAGAACGGCATGACGCTGACTTTCTCATTTTATGATATCAACACCTATCACGGTGGCGGTTTTCCAGGTGGCGTGACCCACGCACTCAAAGCAATGCAGGCAGCTTTTACTTTGTTTGATAAGCCAATCGAACGCCGTGAAATTAACATCACCACCGCTTTTTCCGGCCCCGGTGGCCGCGATTGCATGGAAATGGTCACTCGCGCCCTCACAGATAACCGCCTGACGATCGACAAATCTTTGGGCGGCAGCAATGTTATCGACGATTTTCCGGGGCCCTATGTCTGGCGCTTTACCTATCGCGATAAAACCGTTGAAGCTGTGATCAAGGCTGGCCATGTCAGGGAAGAATTTGTCCGCCTTGGAGCCAAAGCGGATAAAACGCCGAAAGAAATCGCGCATCTGGAAGATCTGAAAGCCGAAATGGCCAACCGTCTTTTACCACTGCCAGCGAATGAAATTTATGCCACCCGTATTCTTTAAAAACAAAAAAAGCGGCGCATCAAATAATACGCCGCTTTTTTTAATAGGTTCAGTGTTGGAGCTTAAATAACCACCGCCTGAATCCGGTTCATCACCGCACGCAAGACGCTGTAAACTGTTGTCACAGAGGTTTTTGCATTGCCCGCAGACGGCTTGTTTTCAATCTCGATACGATAATTGGCGACCGGTGATTCCACATGATATTCATGCACATTGCCCGGTGCTAAAGGATCAGCCACCAGCTCCACTTTAGTAGCTTCAAAGCCTAAACCTGCCAGCGCGAGCGTTGCGGCGACATTGGCATTTTTCGGATATTGCTGCGCCGCATCACGTGCATTGCCCTTAAAGAAAACCACCGCCTCTTTGACATTCGGCAGATCCAGAATATCTTCAGCAGGTGTGCCAGACCACGCCACTGGTGGCTTACGGCCGCGATAGGTCACACTTGTTAAACCAGCTGGACGCAGTGCCGACAGAATATCAACGCCACCAATGGCACCAGCTGGCAGAATGATCTGACCGCCACCCATGTCTGCCGCTTTGCGCAAACGTGTTTCCAATTCATCATCTGCCAGTGCACCGATTGAGACGATGATTGTATCAGTGCCTCGACCTAAGAAATTCGGAACATAGGCAGAAACAGCTGCATGGCCGGCACATTCAATAACCAAATCAAAAGAAGCGGCTAAAAATACTTCACCATTATCAATAACCGTTAATTCGCTGGCAACATTTTTGCCTTCTTCCGCCAATTGCTGGCGGGTGATTTCAGTAAATTCCGGCAAACATAAAACAGTCAGGGAGGTTAAAGGAGCGGCTAATTCATCGCTCAGCAACTTCATCAAAGTTCGCGAAATATTACCATAGCCGATTAAACCGATACGCATTCATTTTCTCCCTGAAATAAAGTGGCGCGCATGCCAATGCACTGCTGTTCGTGTTTACACCCAAAAAGCCTTTGATGAAAACTGCCTCACACAATTTCAAAAGGCTTTGAAATAAAAACACCGCCACGAATGAATAATCGCGGCGGTGTTGTTTTCATCACAATCCGTTATGGATGATCAATCAGCCGATCAGCTTTTCATAGACTTTGGCGTGCTCAAGCACCTTGCCGCTTTCGTCCATAACGCGCATCGCATCAGCAGAAATTTCATCAATCACCACAACCTCACCGTCAATCAGACCAATTTCGATTTTCATATCGATTAGGGTCAGGCCGAGGCCGCGCAGGTCAGCCTCAACGATGCGGCATACATTACGGGTAATGTCTTTGGCCTTAGACAAGTGGTCAGGACTCAGAAGGCCAAGCGCCACGATTGTGTCGTCATTGATCAACGGATCACCGCGTTCATCGTCTTTAACCGTGATTTCAACCAGATAATCAAACTTCTGTTCTGTATCACGTATATATTGCTGATAACGGCGAATGAAGCTGCCCCAAGGGCGTGTGCGGCAAACAAATTCAAAACCGCCGGTGCCGTTGATATCCTTGCCCAAAGGCTCGGCACGGCGCACTTCCATCGTGCCTTTTTCAAGATCAAGATTGACCAGATGGGTGGCGACATCAGCAGCATGTAAACGCTTAAAGAAATAATCCGTCATAGCCAGAGACTTGCGTCCCTTGCCTTCAACCTGACCGATAACGGTATTTGCGCCCGGATCAATCACACCGTCCGCGCCGGTTACATCATCCTTGAACACCAGAAGAACGTTGCCGTTCTCTAGTGCGTAGAGGTCTTTGGTCTTGCCGGAATAAATCTTTTCGCTGCTGTTCATTTACTTGCTCGCTAAGGTTTATGCGCTCATTATAGATCCAAAAAGAAACAATGCGCCAATCGGCGCATTGTTCTTTAACTTATTCCCACTCGATGGTGCCCGGAGGCTTCGAAGTGATGTCATAGACGACGCGGTTGATACCGCGCACTTCATTGATGATACGAGTGGCGGCTTTCGCCAAGAAGTCCATGTCGTAGTGGTAAAAATCGGCAGTCATACCATCAACGGAAGTGACTGCACGCAACGCACATACGAATTCATAGGTACGGCCATCGCCCATCACGCCAACGGTTTGCACCGGCAGCAGCACGGCAAAAGCCTGCCAAATGGTGTCATAAAGACCGGCTTTGCGTATTTCATCCAAGTAAACCGCATCGGCTTCACGCAGGATTTCCAGCTTTTCGCGGGTGATGCCACCCGGGCAGCGAATAGCAAGACCCGGACCCGGGAACGGGTGACGGCCAATGAAGCTATCCGGCAAACCAAGCTCTTTACCCAACACGCGCACTTCGTCTTTAAACAATTCGCGCAAAGGTTCGACGAGCTGCATATTCATGCGCTCAGGCAAGCCACCCACATTGTGGTGCGATTTGATCGTAACCGACGGGCCACCGGTGAAAGAAACACTTTCAATCACATCCGGATAGAGCGTACCTTGAGCGAGGAAGTCAGCGCCGCCTAGTTTTTTAGCTTCTTCTTCAAACACTTCGATGAAGAGACGACCAATGGTTTTACGCTTCTTCTCAGGGTCGGTTTCACCTTCCAGTGCGGAAATGAAACGATCCTGTGCATTCACCAAAATCAACGGAAGATTGTAATGTTCTTTGAACATTGCAACCACGTCAGCCGCTTCATTTTTGCGCATCAACCCGTGATCAACCAGAATGCAGGTCAGCTGATCGCCAACCGCTTCATGGATGAGAAGAGCTGCAACGGAGGAATCCACACCACCTGAAAGGGCGCAAATCACTTTGCCCGAACCCACCTGCTTGCGGATGGCTTCCACAGCCTGCTGGCGGTAAGCGGTCATTGTCCAGTCCGGCTTGATGCCAGCGATATTGTGGACGAAATTTTGCAGGAGTTTCGCACCGTCCGGTGTGTGCACCACTTCCGGATGGAATTGCACGCCATAATATTTGCGCTTTTCATCAGCGATAGCAGCATATGGCGCGTTGGTGGAGGTTCCGATAATTTTGAAGCCTTCAGGCAGCGCAGTTACGCGGTCACCATGGCTCATCCAAACCTGATGACGGGTGCCTTTTGCCCACAGACCGTTGAACAGCGCGCTGTCTTCCTGAACGTCCAGGAAGGCACGACCAAATTCACGGTCATGGCCGCTTTCAACTTTACCGCCGAGCTGTTCGCACATGGTCTGTTCACCATAGCAAATGCCAAGCACCGGAATGCCGGCTTCAAACACTGCCTGCGGCGCACGCGGGCTGCCGATATCAGTGGTTGAGTGCGGGCTTCCGGACAGGATGACAGCACGCGGATTGATCCGCTTGAATGCGTCATCGGCCAGCTGGAAAGGCACGATTTCAGAATAAACTCCGGCCTCACGGACACGACGCGCTATCAGCTGCGTGACCTGACTTCCGAAGTCGATGATAAGGATGGTGTCGGGATGATTGGTGCTCATGTGAAGCATCTAAAGAAAAAACTGTCTTGTTGCAATGGGCATTTTCGTCGCTTTTAACAACAGTGCAAGCAGAAATACAGGAAAACCCGTTACTCCACTCCAAAAGCCGTGTCTGTGACTTTTTAACCCTGCAACCCTTTACGATCCTGCACGACCATCACGGTCGCTGTCATCGTCGCAATCAAGCGCACTTCCGTGTCGGTCACGGCAAAGGCCTGTCCGTCGCTCACCATGATGGTGCGACCAGGCTTTGTGACTTCGCCACGGAATAAAAACCTGTCGCCCTGCCCCGGTGCCAGCAAATTGACCTTGAACTCGATGGTCAGCACGGCTGCATCTGCCGGCATCAGCGTGAAAGCTGCATAACCACAGGCAGAATCAAGCGCTGCCGAAATAATGCCGGCATGCAAATAGCCGTGCTGCTGGGTGAGATCATTGCGAAACGGCAATTCGATTTCCACAATACCCGGTTCGCAGCGCGTTAAATCCGCGCCGATCAGCTTCAAGGCCGGCTGCCTTGCGAAGCTTTCCTCAACACGCAGCTGGAAATCAGCTTCGGCTATTCTCGCATCTGACATAAGTCCTCCCAAAACATACCTGATTTCATATGACAGTTTTGTATTTATGCAGTCCGTTCTCAAAGAAGCTAGTTATTCTTTTCCTATACTGCCTGACAGATGATAAATAATCTGTTGTCAGGCGCGCTTCTTTAGAATTGCTACATAAAAACCATCAGTCATGGTTTGTTTTGGTGCGAAAACACAGCCTTTGGACAAGAAAACCGGCTGTATATCGCCAAAATCTGCGCCGGAAATGCATGAAAGGTCGATTTTCTCTTCAGAGAAATTGCTGTTTTCAGTCAAGAACTGCTCAATTTGCAGATTGTTTTCACTGTCGAAAACCGAACAGGTGACATAAACGAAACGACCACCCGCTTTCAGATAATGTTTGGCGCTGTTCAGCACCTCCTGCTGATCTTGCTGGCGCGCGGCCAATTGCTGGTCGGTCAAGCGCCATTTTGCATCCGGGCGACGGCGCCATGTGCCTGCTCCCGTGCATGGTGCATCAGTCAGAACCAGATCCATCTGGCCTTTCAAAGGCTCCAGATCAGCCTGCTTATTATAGCCTTGCGTGTTGCGCACACCGGCACGCTGCAAACGATCATAAATCGGTGACAGACGGGCAGCTTCCGCATCAAAAGCATGGATTTGGCCGCGATTTTCCATGGCAGCCGCCAGTGACAAGGTTTTGCCCCCTGCTCCGGCGCAATAATCGAGCACCTGCTCGCCAGCTTTTGCATTGGCGAGTTTCGCCGCAATTTGCGAACCTAAATCCTGCACCTCAAACCAGCCATCCTGAAATGCCTGTCCGGTTTGCACATTGGGATGGCGACCCAGCGCTTCAATGGGTGGAATACGAACCGCATCATCAAGGAAAGGTGCAGCAGTCGCATCTGTGCCATCCAATGCCTGCAACACCTGATCACGGGTGGCTTTAAGGCGATTAACACGTAAATCTACCGGCGGACGATCAGCCAAAGCGGCAGATTGGGCCACCCAATCATCGCCGAATGTACCGCGCAATTTATCAACGCACCATAAAGGCACATCCGCCTGAATATACTCTTCGGCTTTGGTAATATCGCTGTTCTGCCAATGCTCAAGCTGTTCGCCCGACAATTCCGGCGGGCGAAATTTGTCATTCGCGATAGCGACCATGATATCTTCATAAGTCAGGCCACCATCACGCAGCAATGCGCCATAGGCAAGCGATGATGCGCTGTCGCTGCCCATCAGCCAGCCAAGCGAAAGCTTGCGGCGCAAAGCATCGTAAACGATATTACCAATCACTGCGCGATCCCCCGCGCCGGCAAAACGATGCGATGAGCCCCAATCTTTTAAAGCATCAGAAGCGGGGCGCTTTTTGGCCTCAATATCTTCCAGTACTTCTATCGCCGCCTGTAGGCGTCCGCCAAGCCGCATTATTTTTCCCTAGCCATCCTTATTACCAGTATTACCAGCTCCGCATAATCATGCCCGGCTGCAAATGGCAACATAAAACACAATAAGGATGGTATATTGATGCGGCTTAAGCCATTGATCAGACCCAACTTCGCTTTTTGGATTATTTCAGCAACGCATAGCCCATTGTATGGCACTGCCCTGCACCGCATTGCAATAATACTGAAACCGTGTTCACAACAGCAATGAGAAGCACATAAGAGCTCAGAACGGTTGCTGCGATCTTAAGTAACGGAAATGCTTTGATTTTTGCATTGCTGCGATAGTTGATGCCGCCCCATAGCATCATTTGTAATGCTGTCGCCAAAATAAGAGCCAAACCAATTAAAACTGACCATACCGGCATATGCAAACCAAAAACAGCACTGCCAATATATTCATGCCCTGGACGGACATAAATATCGAGAAGTGTTTGGCGTACAGAAACAATCATCAGGAATATCGCAAAAAACAGAGTGACGCCAGCATGTTGGAACGTCAGACCGTAGCGAAATTGCAGCATCACACCAAAGCACACACCCAACATGGCAAGACGTTGCAGCAAACAAAGCGGACAAGGCAATTCACCATAAGCATATTGCAATATCATTGCTGCGGTCAAAATCGCAGCAACAACAAACATCATACCGAGTAAATATAAGAAATGAAATCCCGTCCATTGGTGCTGCCTAACGGAGCCATTCTGATCACCTGTATTGAAAATACTCATATCAATCCGCCTTCAAATTGACTTCAAATCATAGCTGAAGCCACGGCATGCTATAGCCATAATCAGAGCTGTGAATTTCCCATAAAAACTCTTTAATCGCGAAACTTAGGCAAAAAACTAAAAAAACCAGCGATAATTTTCGATAGCCAAGCCAATTAAAACCGAGTGCCATCGTCATAAAAACAAATAAAAACAACATCATCTTATTCGCCTTCCGTCATAGAATCAAAAGCGATTACCTGATTAAGATAATTCAAAGATCAATAAAAATATATCATTAAGAACTATAGATAGTAATTTGCCTCGATAAGATGACAATCAATTATATAAATTGAAAATTCAAAACATAATATTCTATTTATTTATATAAATGGCCATAACAAATCTATATGATCAACATCAAAATATTAACAATGCAGTAAAGACATTTTAATCATCTGATTGCTCTTTTTAAAAAAGAGGGGTTGCCCCCTCCTTTTCAATCCGTTCGATTTATCACACGCCTTAAGCGTTGATACCCGCTTTTTCCTCGTTGGAAATCGTATTGGCATCATAGCCGTGGGCTTGGTGGAGAGCCTTACGTACACCCGCTTCATAATCCGGATGGATCAGCTTGAAATGGCCAAGCTGGCGCTCGATGATAAAGCCCGGCACGCCACCCATTGCTGCAGCAATATTCGAGAAAAGACGTGCTTTTTCGCCATCATTAAAAAGATTAAACAAAGCGCGTGGCTGTGAATAATCATCGTTGCCGATACGGTGATTGTAACGCTCGGCATCACCGTTGATTCTCAGTGGCGGCTCTTTGGCAGAAGGCTGCTCGACCGGGCCATTGAAAGAATTCGGCTCATAATAAGCATCAGGATTGCCGGTTGCGATACCACCGAATGTATTCATCTGACCATCGCGGTGATAGTGATGCACAGGGCATTTCGGCTGGTTGACCGGAATATGCTCATAATGGGTGCCCAAACGATGGCGATGTGCATCCGCATAAGAGAATAAGCGTGCCTGCAACATTTTATCCGGCGAATAGCTGATCCCTGGCACAATATTGGATGGAGAAAAGGCTGCGTTTTCAATTTCCGCAAAATAGTTTTCCGGATTACGGTTCAATTCCATCACACCAATATCAATTGGCGGATAATCCGCATGCGGCCAGACTTTGGTCAGATCAAACGGATTATAAGGCGTCTTGTCGGCATCCGTTTCAGGCATGATCTGCACCTGCACTTTCCAGCGCGGAAACTCGCCTTTTTCAATAGAACCGTAGAGGTCTTCCTGTGTCGATTCACGGGTTTTACCCACAACATGCTCAGCTTCATCATTGGTCCAATGCTTGTGACCCTGCATGGTTTTAAAGTGGAATTTTACCCAATAACGCTCACCCTGATCATTCCAGAAAGAATAAGTGTGCGAACCATAACCATTGATGTGGCGCACATCGGTCGGCAAACCGCGGTCAGACATCAAAATTGTCACCTGATGCAGACTTTCCGGTGACAATGACCAGAAATCCCACATCGCTGTGGCCGAGCGCAGATTGGTTTTCGGATGGCGTTTCTGCGTATGGATAAAATCCGGGAACTTCATCGGGTCACGCACAAAAAACACCGGCGTATTATTGCCAACCAAATCCCAATTGCCTTCAGGCGTATAGAATTTCAAAGCAAAGCCGCGTACATCGCGCTCGGCATCCGCTGCACCCTGCTCACCGGCAACGGTCGAAAAACGCGCCAACATCGGGGTAACAGCTCCCGGCTGCAATGCGGAAGCCTTGGTATATTTGGAAATGTCACCAGTAATGGTCAAAGTGCCATGTGCACCCCAACCTTTCGCATGCACAGCACGCTCAGGAATGCGTTCACGATTTTGATGCGCCAGCTTTTCAATCAGCTGATAATCCTGCATCAAAACAGGGCCGCGCTCACCGGCGGTCAACGAGTTTTGATTGTCCGGAACAGGTGCACCACCGGTTGTGGTCATAATCGGGCGATCGGTCATAAATGGTCTCTCCCTTTTGGTATAAACATGTTAAATGCTCCTGAATGGAGCCAAGGCTCACGTCTATAAATACAAGTCTCTCACAGACGCGCCCTTTGATAAAGGCAGTTTAGAACTATTCTTATCATAATCTCTAATTGCATTTTCATGAAAGACTGATAGGAATACCTTATCATGTTTACAGTCAGACAAATGCGCTATTTCGAAGCGCTCGCCACTACGCTTCATTTTCGCAAAGCCGCTGAAACAGTGCATGTTTCGCAGCCAGCCTTGTCGGCACAAATTGCCGAAATGGAAGATCTCGCCGGTGCGCCTCTTTTCGAGCGCACCCAGCGCAGTGTGATCATCACCGAGCTTGGCAAAATTCTGCGCCCGCGTATTCAGGCAATTTTGATGGATATTCAGGCACTGGAAGATGTCACGGCAATTAATAAAGGCTTGCTTAGCGCCCGGATGCGGCTTGGTATCATTCCAACCATCGCGCCCTATATTGTGCCGCTGCTCATCCCGTTACTGCGTAATCAATATCCGCAATTCCGCCTTGAACTGCGCGAAGCAATGACGGCACGCTTGCTGGAAGATCTCAACAATGGCGAGCTGGATGCCATTGTCGCCGCACTGCCCGTCGACGATGATCGCTTGGCGCATACATCGCTTTTTAACGACCGTTTTCTTATTGCAACCGCCACCAATGACACTGATATTCTCGATGGACCAATGACACAGGATCGCGTTGCACTGGATCGGTTGCTATTGCTGGAAGAAGGTCATTGTCTGCGCGAACAAGCACTGGAATTCTGCACCAAACCACATCAACGCCAATTGGTGAAATATGGCGCCACCAGCATGGCCACGCTGCTGCAAATGGTCAGTCACGGCATGGGGTTGACGCTCATTCCGGAAATTGCTGTACGTGCCGAAGCAAGCCACATGAAAATGCGAATTATCCCTTTCGAAGGCGAACAGCCATCACGCGAAATCGGCATGTTATGGCGCAAACAAAGTCTGCGACGGGCTGATTTTATGGCGCTTTCTGATTGTATTTCAAAAGCTGTGCAACAGCTTAAGGTCAGCGATCAGGAGCTGAAATCACTCGCGAAGATGCAAAATTAACGCAAAAAAGCCCGCTTTGAGAAAAGCGGGCTTTTTTAATGTAATATTCAATCAAGCTTATTATGCGCTTGGGTAATTCGGGCTTTCACGGGTGATGGTCACACCATGTGAATGGCTTTCCCTCAAACCTGCATTAGAAATACGTACGAAAGTTGCTTTTTCGCGGAATTCTTCCAGATTTTTTGCGCCCACATAGCCCATTGATGCGCGAAGACCACCAGCCAACTGATGCAGCACATTGCCGACAGGGCCTTTGTAAGCCACCTGACCTTCAATACCTTCCGGTACCAGCTTCAGTTCGTCACGTACTTCTGCCTGGAAATAACGGTCGGCAGAACCACGAGCCATTGCACCAACCGAACCCATACCGCGGTAAGCTTTGAATGAACGCCCCTGATGCAGGTAAACTTCGCCCGGGCTTTCTTCCGTACCGGCAAGCAAGGACCCAGCCATAGCAGCAACCGCACCAGCGGCCAGTGCCTTGGCGAAATCGCCGGAGAATTTGATACCACCGTCAGCAATCACCGGAATATTGTGTTTCTGCGCCACTTCAACAGCCGACATAATGGCTGAAAGCTGCGGAACCCCAACGCCTGCAACAATTCGGGTGGTGCAGATTGAGCCAGGGCCAATACCAACCTTAACAGCATCGGCACCGGCATCTATCAGCGCCAAGGTACCACCGGCGGTTGCCACGTTACCAGCCAGAATGCGAACACCGCTGGAGAGTTTTTTGATGCGGGTCACTGCATCGAGAACGCGCTGCGAATGGCCGTGGGCTGTATCAACAACCAACAGATCAACGCCGGCATCAATCAGACGTTCGGCACGTTCAAAACCGTCTTCACCAACACTGGTGGCCGCAGCTGCACGCAGACGGCCTTGCGCATCTTTGGCAGCATTCGGGTTTAGTTGGGTTTTTTCAATGTCTTTGACTGTAATCAAACCAACGCAACGACCGGCATCATCAACAACCAGCAATTTTTCAATGCGGTGTTGATGCAGCAAGCGCTTGGCTTCGTCCTGATCCACATTTTCACGCACGGTGATCAGGTTTTCATGGGTCATCAGCTCATGAATTTTCTGATCAGGATTGGATGCAAAACGCACATCGCGGTGGGTTAGAATACCAACCAGACGACCTGGTGTACCATTTGCCCCTTCAACAACCGGAATGCCGGAAATGTGGTGCGCGGACATCAAAGCCTGTGCTTCAGCCAGAGTAGCATCCGGAACAATCGTGACCGGATTGATAACCATACCGGATTCAAATTTCTTGACGCGGCGAACTTCTTCAGCCTGACGTTCCGGTGTCAGATTACGATGAATAACGCCAATACCACCGGCCTGCGCCATCGCAATGGCCAGACGCGATTCGGTTACAGTATCCATTGCAGCTGAAAGCAGCGGCAGGTTGAGTTCAATATCACCGGCAATAATTGTGCGCAGATCTGTCTGACCCGGCATCACCTCAGAGTGACCCGGCTGCAGCAGCACATCATCAAATGTTAGGGCTAAATGTCCCGTAGGCGTTTCAATAATTTTTGCCATTGCCAGTTCCTTTAAATAACAAAAGGCTGCTCAGTCATACATTGGTTCTAAAACAACCATGGGGGGCAGAGCAGCGAATTCTCAAGTATTTTTCCTTGGATTGGCAAGGGCTGGTAACACGATTATGGCAAAATGAAAAGTCAAGAATAAAAACTATTTGTTGGAACTCTCAATTTTGTGAAAATTCGCCGTCAAATCAGCGCTTTTCATCAAGGCTGTCCGTTCCGACCAACCGATTGGATTCTCAATTCATGATAAATCTTGAAAATGGTGCTTGACGCAGACCTGTTCCCACCTAATACTTTAAGCATAAACTATTTTTAAAGCCGGCAAAGATCGGTGCGTCGAACAAGGGAACATATCATGCGTATCGTCTGCATCGGCGGTGGTCCGGCAGGGCTGTATTTTGCACTTTTGATGAAGAAACTGCACCCCGAACATCATATTCGTGTGGTTGAGCGCAACCGCCCTTATGACACATTCGGCTGGGGTGTAGTGTTCTCTGACGCAACGATGGAATCCATGCAGGAATGGGATCCTAAAAGCGCCAATGAAATTCAGGATGCATTCAACCATTGGGATGATATTGAGGTGCTTTTCAAAGGCACCAAACAGCGCACATCCGGCCACGGCTTTGTTGGTATCGGGCGCAAAAAACTGCTCAATATTTTACAGCGCCGCTGCGAGGAATTGGGCGTGGAGCTGGTTTTTGAAACCGAGGTCAACAGCGATCTCGATTATCAAGATTCCGACCTGATCATTGCCAGTGACGGCGTGAACTCGAAAATCCGCAATCACTATGTCGAAATTTTCAAGCCGGATATGCTCAAGCGGCCAAACCGTTTTATCTGGCTTGGTACCGACAAACTCTATGATGCTTTTACCTTTGATTTCCGCAAAACCGAACATGGCTGGTTTCAAGCGCATATTTATAAATTTGACGATCAGACCTCGACATTTATTATCGAAACCACCGAAGACACCTATCAGGCTTCCGGCTTCGACGCGATGGATCAGGATCAGGCCATCCACTTTTGCGAAAACCTGTTTTCGGAAGTGCTTGAAGGTGCATCGCTCAAGAGCAATTCCCGTCATTTGCGTGGCTCTGCATGGCTCAATTTCAACCGTCTGATTTGCGAAAAATGGAGCCATTTTAACGGTCATTCGCATGTGGTGTTGATGGGTGATGCAGCGCATACCGCGCATTTTGCCATTGGTTCAGGCACCAAGCTTGCCATTGATGATGCGATTGAACTGACCCGCCAATTTGAAATTCACGGCCATGACAAGAGCCATATTCCGGCAGTGCTGGAGGATTACGAGGAAATCCGCCGTGTTGATGTGGCGCGCATTCAAAATGCGGCTCGCAATGCGATGGAATGGTTTGAAGTCGTCGGCCACCGTTATGCCGATGTAATGGCGCCGGAACAGTTCATGTATTCGATGCTGACCCGCTCGCAGCGTATCAGCCATGAAAATTTACGTCTGCGCGATGCCACATGGCTTGAAAATTACGAGCGTTGGTTTGCCAAACAAGCAGGACTTGCGATAAATGATGAGCGCTCGCTGCCGCCGATGTTTACGCCTTACACCATGCGGGGCACAGTGCTGCCAAACCGCATTGTGATGTCGCCAATGGCGATGTATTCGGCTGAAGATGGCCTGATTAATGATTTCCACATAGTGCATTTAGGCAGCCGTGCCATTGGTGGCGCGGGGTTGATTTTTGCCGAAATGACCTGCGTGTCACCCGATGCCCGCATCACGCCGGGCTGTCTGGGGCTTTGGAATGATGAACAGATCGAGGGCTGGAAACGCCTCGTCAATTTCATCCATCAGAACAGTTCAGCCAAGGTCGGTATTCAGCTTGGTCATGCAGGGCGCAAGGGTGCTACTAAAGTCGCTTGGGAAGGCATCGACCAACCGCTGGAAAGCGGTGGCTGGCCGCTCTATTCCGCATCAGCGATTGCCTATCTGGAACATGGTGTCACGCCAAAAGCGATGGATCGCGCCGATATGGACCGCGTCAAAGCGGACTTTATCGCCGCCACCAAACGAGCCGCCGAAACCGGTGCCGACTGGTTGGAATTGCACGTTGCCCACGGCTATCTGCTGGCAAGCTTCTTATCGCCGCTCACCAATATCCGTACCGATGAATATGGCGGCTCTCATGAAAACCGTGCTCGCTATCCACTGGAAGTGTTTGAAGCGGTGCGTGCCAATTGGCCGGAAGTCAAGCCGATTTCCGTGCGCCTTTCCTGCCATGACTGGGTGGAAGGCGGCAATACGCCGGATGATGCTGCCATTTTTGCAAAAATGTTCAAAACGGCTGGTGCGGATATGATCGACTGTTCTTCCGGCCAGACATCAAAAGCTGAAAAGCCGGTCTATGGCCGTCTGTTCCAGACACCATTTTCCGACAAAATCCGCAATGAAGTGGGCATTGCGACCATTGCTGTCGGTGCGATTTCGGAAGCCGATCACGCAAATTCCATTATTTCCGCAGGTCGTGCTGATCTATGCGCCATCGCCCGTCCGCATCTGGCCGACAATGCATGGATTTTACATGAAGCGGCCAAAATCGGCATTAAGAGTATTGCTTGGCCGAAGCAATATCACTCGGCCAAATATCAGTATGAAGCCAATCTCGAACGAGCGGCGGCGCAAAAATAACAACAGGAATTGCCATGCAAAAAGATGCAGCATTGCTGAACGGCCATCATGCATTGATCACCGGTGCTGGTTCGGGCATCGGCGAAGAAATTGCGCGCCAGCTTCATGGTGCCGGAGCCAAGGTAACATTGGCTGGACGCCGTTCCGAGCCATTGCAAAAGCTGGCAAATGACTTGGGCAGCGGCAGCTTGGCGCTTGGTGATTTTGACGTTACATCTTCTGCCGCCATTCACGCAGGCCTTGAAAAAGCGCGTGCGCAATTCGGCACGGTTTCAATTCTCGTCAATAATGCCGGACAAGCCCCAACCGAGCTGTTTGAAAATATGAGCGACGAGCAATGGGAAGAGATTATCGCGGTTAATATGACCAGCGTTTTTCGTCTTTCCCGTGCGGTATTGCCTGACTTAAAACTGCACGGCGAAGGGGCAAGGCTCATCAATATTGCATCCACTGCGGGGCTGAAAGGCTACCGCTACGTGTCTGCTTATTGTGCGGCCAAACATGGCGTTATCGGCCTCACCCGTGCGCTGGCGCAGGAGCTCGCCAAAACCGGCATTACAGTCAATGCGGTCTGCCCCGGTTTCACCGACACGCCACTCATTCAAAAATCCATTGAAAAAATTATTCACAAAACAGGACGTACGCGAGAAGAGGCTGTGGCGACACTGGCCAGCACCAATCCGCAAGGCCGCCTCATTCAGCCGAAGGAAGTTGCCAATTGTGTTTTATGGCTTGCAGGCTCCGCCAGCGGTGCCATTAACGGACAAGCCATCAGCGTCTCGGGAGGAGAAATATAATCATGGTTACACAGAGCAGTATGGGCGCGATGCAAAAGCCTTTAAAAGATTATACGCCTAAGCACTTTCTGTGGTCGGTCAGTGATGATGGTCGTGTGGCGACATTGACCCTTAATCGGCCAGACCGCAAAAACCCGCTGACTTTTGAAAGTTATGCCGAGATGCGCGATTTGTTTCGTGATCTTGTCTATGCCTCCGATATCCGTACGATTATTTTAAAGGGTTCCGGCGGCAATTTTTGCTCCGGCGGCGATGTGTTTGAAATCATCGAGCCGCTGACAAAAATGACCATGCCCGACCTCATAGCCTTTACCCGCATGACCGGCGATCTCGTCAAAGCAATGCGCAATTGCCCGCAGCAAATTATTGCCGCTGTTGATGGTGTTTGTGCCGGTGCCGGTGCGATACTTGCTATGGCGGCAGACTTACGTCTCGCCACCCCTGAGGCTAAAACCGCATTTTTGTTCACTCGCGTTGGTTTGGCCGGTGCGGATATGGGCGCTTGCGGAATTCTGCCGCGTTTAATCGGTCAGGGACGGGCGGCTGAACTGCTTTATACCGGTCGCTCAATGAGTGCCACAGAGGGCGAGGCATGGGGCTTTTACAATGCGCTTCATGCTAAAGATGAGCTGGATGCAGCCGCTGAAAAGCTAGCCCGTACGATTGCCGATGGCCCGTGGTTTGCCCATGGCATGACCAAAAACATGCTCAATCAGGAATGGTCAATGGGCTTGAACGAGTTGTTGGAAGCCGAAGCTCAGGCGCAAGCCATCTGCATGGCGACACAGGATTTCACCCGCGCTTTTGAAGCCTTTGCCAACAAACAACGCCCAGCCTTTGAAGGAAATTAAGGCGATGGATAAAACCAGCCTTGCCCCTTCCACCGAGCATCTGCAATGGCCGTTTTTTGACGAAAACCATAAGGCTATTCATACGAAATTGCATAGTTTTGCCATCAGTGGCGCGCTTGAACATATCAATCATGAAGATACCGACAATAGCTGCCGTAAATTGGTGAAACAACTTGGCGAAGCAGGATTGCTGGCAATCGCCACCGGCAATGCAGGGCAGAATATTATTGATTCACGCGCTGTTTGTCTGGCACGCGAAACACTGGCTTGGCATGATGGTTTGGCGGATTTTGCCTTTGCCATGCAGGGGCTTGGCACCGGCGCCATCGGCCTTGTCGGTTCAGATCAGCTGAAACAAGACGTGCTGCCGAAGGTCACCAGTGGCGAATGGATCGCAGCTTTCGCACTCTCGGAAGAAGAGGCTGGTTCCGATGTTGCAGCCATGCAATGTGCAGCCACTCGCGAAGGCGACTATTATGTGCTGAACGGCGAAAAAACATGGATTTCCAATGGCGGCATCGCCGATGTCTATACGCTCTTTGCCAGAACCGGCGAAGCGCCGGGCACAAGAGGCATTTCAGCTTTGGTCGTCTATGCCACGGATCCGGGATTTTCGATCACCAAACGTATTGATGTGATCGCGCCCCATCCGTTGGCAACCATCCGTTTTGACAATTGCCGCATTCCGGCAGGTCGGCTGCTTGGCAATGCTGGTGAAGGCTTTAAAATCGCCATGCGCACTCTCGATATTTTCCGCGCCTCAGTTGCCGCCGCCTCAGTGGGCTTTGCCCGCCGCGCCTTGGATGAAGCGTTAAACCACGCCAAAACCCGTAATATGTTTGGGGCGAAACTCATCGATTTACAGCTGACCCAAGCAACCCTTGGCGATATGGCAACCGACATTGATGCGGCCGCCCTCCTCACCTATCGCGCGGCATGGCGGCGTGATGTGCAAAAACTGCCGACAACGCGTGAAGCGGCGATGGCAAAAATGCAAGCATCCGAAATGGCGCAGCAAGTCATTGACCGCGCCGTACAGATGTTTGGCGGACGCGGTGTCGCACGCGGTGAAATTGTTGAAAGCCTTTACCGCGAGATACGGGCTTTGCGCATTTATGAAGGCGCCACCGAGGTGCAAAAACTCATCATCGCCCGCGAATTGATGAAAACATGAGACTTAAACCTGCTCGCATGAGCGCCGACCAATCCTTGGCCGTGAAGGCTCTTAATTATCCGGAGTAGACATGAAAAAAATCTTGCAACCTGAAGGTTGGGCAGCACCAATCGGCTATGCCAATGGTATTGAAGCACAAGGGCGCACCATTTTTGTCGGCGGACAAATCGGCTGGAACGGTCAATGTCAATTTGAAACTGATGATTTTGTCGGCCAAGTGCGCCAGACTTTGCAAAATATTGTCGATGTGCTGGCTGTTGCCGGTGCAGGGCCTGAGCACCTGACCTCAATGACATGGTATTTTATCGACAAAAAAGAATATCTCGACAATATGAAAGGCATTGGTCAGGCTTACCGCGAAGTAATCGGCAAGAACTTTCCGGCCATGGCCGCCATGCAAGTGGTGGCGCTCATTGAAGACCGAGCGAAGATCGAAATTCAGGCCACTGCGGTTATTCCTGACTAAGCCAAATTCAAGAAAGGCTGCCTGATGACGAGCTCCCATTCAAGCACACAATTTTCTGATACAATCAGTGCGATTGTTGAAGATAATGTCATGCTGATTACCATTGATAACCCGCCGGTCAACGCAGTCAGCGCCTCGGTGCGACAGGGTTTGATGGCGGCTCTCGATCAGGCAGAAACAACAGACACCATTCAAGGTGTTGTGATAACCGGTGCGGGCAACACTTTTGTTGCCGGTGCCGATATTAAAGAATTTGGGCAACCCGTCACCGAGCCAACCCTGCCGCAAGTGACCCAGCGACTGGCAAATTTCGGTAAAACCATCATTGCCGCCGTCAATGGCGCGGCCTTGGGTGGAGGTGCCGAAATTGCCATTGCCTGCCATGGCCGTGTAGCGAGTGAAAAAAGTATCTTCGGGATGCCGGAGGTGAAGCTCGGGCTTGTACCGGGTGCTGGCGGAACACAACGTCTGCCGCGTATGATTGCTGTCGATATAGCACTCGATATGATCGGCACAGGCCGCACGCTCAAAAGCGTTGAATGCTTGGAAATCGGGCTGATTGACGAATTAGCAGATGAAGATACGCTGATAGCACACGCAAAAAATGCAAGCCTCAAACCAGCACCAAAGCGCGTGACACCGCAATATGATGCGCAAAAATTCGCAAATATTAAAACCGGTATTTTGCGTAAAAGCCGCGGGCAAAATGCGCCACGACAAGCCGTCGAACTAGTGGAACAAGCCAAACAGATAGACTTAAACGAAGGACTAGCACAAGAGCGGCAAATATTTTTGCAACTTAGAGACAGCGATGAAGCGAAGGCGCTGCGCCATGTTTTTTTGGCTGAGCGTATGGCCAAAAAACCAGCAATGCTGGAAGGTAGCAGCCCGAAAGATGTTAAAGTTCTAGGCATCGTCGGTATGGGGCTGATGGGCTCCGGCATTATCGTCTCGGCACTCAATGCCGGTTATCAGGTGATCGGCGTTGAACAGACAGAAGAAGCAGCCCTTGCCGGACATCAGCGAATTTTAGGACTTTTGGAGAAAAACCTGCAATCTGGTCGCTTAAGTGCGGATGCCTTCGAGCGCCAGAAAAAAGCGCTGACCATTGCCGGAAATCTGGAAAGTTTGGGCGTAGCTGATCTCGTCATTGAAGCGGTGTTTGATGATTTGGAAGTCAAGGTAAAACTGTTTCAGGCACTGGATCAAATCATTCGTGCCAATGCGATCCTTGCCACCAATACCAGCTATTTAAACCCTGACGAGATTGCCGCCGCCACACTTTATCCGCAGCGCGTTATCGGTATGCATTTCTTTTCACCAGCCCATATTATGCGGTTAGTGGAAGTCATTCACACGGGAAAATCTGATCTGCAAGCCGTTGCTACCGGTTTTGCTGTCGCCAATAAAATGCGCAAGCTACCGATTTTAAGCGGTGTGATTGAAGGTTTTATCGGCAACAGTATTTTTTCGGCCTATCGGCGTGAAGCAGAATTTTTGTTGGAAGATGGTGCCTATCCGCAAGATATTGACGCGGCGCTCGAAGACTATGGTTTCGCCATGGGGCTTTTTGCCGTTTATGACATGGCAGGTCTGGAAATTGCCTGGGCAAAGCGCAAACGCGAGGCTCTCACCCGTGACCCGCAATTGCGCTATGTCAAAATTGCCGATCAGCTTTGCGAGCTTGGTCGTTTTGGCCAAAAATCCGGCCTTGGCTGGTATCGATACACACAAGGCAAACGCGAGATTGATCCGGTTGTGACTGATTTGATTGATGCAGCACGAAGCGAAAAAAACATCACACCGCACAAGTTTAGCAGAGAGCAGATACAACAACGCCTGCTGCAAGCCATGCAAACCCAAGGCAATCTCTTGCTGGGAAATGGCATTGCAGCGAGCGCCAGCAACATTGATCTGGTGATGATCAATGGCTACGGCTTCCCAGCCCATAAAGGCGGCCCCATGTTTGCCTGTGCTATTGACGAGTAAAAACTGTTTTTAGCCGTTTTCTATCTAAAGTGACAAACTCACTCATTGTGCGTTTACTTTTATGCTTTATTGGATGAAATAATAATATTTCAGCCGATACAGGGATTTTATCATGGCCAATACTGCGCAAACGCCTGAAGGGGAAACTCCATCCCGTGACCCATACAAGGATCGCAAAAGCCTTGAATTTTCATTTCGTGCCAAGCGTTTCGAACATATCCGCAAACTGATTGAAGCAGCACTGGCTGAAAAAGAAAAAGTAGAAATTCTGGATCTCGGCGGTTCAGAAAAATACTGGCTGATCGGTGAGGACTACATCAATCAGCATCGTGACCGCTTGCATTTCACCCTGATTAATCCGGAAAAGCAGGAAGAAAAGAATACAGATCTATTCACCTTCATGATCGGTGATGCGACAGCGCCTGATTTATTCACCGGCAAAAGCTTCGATATCGTCCATTCCAATTCGGTGATTGAACATGTCGGGAACTGGGATGCTATTACCCAGTTTGCCGAAAATACCCGCCGTTTGGGCAAGCGCTATTATATGCAAACGCCAAACCATTGGTTTGCTTATGAGCCTCATTTCCGCTTTATCGGCTTCCATTGGCTGCCGGTTTCGGTGCGCGTCTGGTTAATGACCAAAATGCGGCTTGGCTTTTTTGCCCGTCAGGAAAGCACTGAGGAGGCCCGTTTTCATGTTGAATCCATCCGTTTGCTGAACAGCAAGCAAGTTAAAACTCTCTTTCCGGATGCCAAGATTGAATATGAAATGGTTGCCGGTATGGCGAAATCAATCATGGCAATCCGCGATTAATTCTTCAATTATAAAGCATAAAAAACCGCCCTTCGGGCGGTTTTTTATGTCAAACAAGCTGGCTCAAACGACGGGTTTCAATTTCGAGTAATTTTATCCAGCGCCTTGTCATCAACACGGCAACCATCGCAAGGCCTGCTGCCAAGCCAATCCAGATCCCCATACCCTTCCAATCTGCCCAGAAGGCCAGTGCTGCACCCAGCGGCAAACCAATGCCCCAATATCCAAGCAGCGCCAATAACATCGGAATACGGGTGTCTTGCAGCCCGCGCAACATACCGGCCGCAACCACCTGCCCGCCATCAAAAATCTGGAAAATTGCCGCCAACACCAAATAAGACATTGCCAGTTGGATCACTGCGGCATTGGCCGGATCATTTAAAGGCAAGAAAGCCCCGATGAAAACTTTTGGCATAACTGTCATCAAAAATGCCATGAAAGCCATAAAGCCGATGCCTAAAATATAAGAGCTCCAGCCGGCATAATAGAGCCCCTTGGCGTCACGCGCACCGTAAGCGCGCCCGACACGCACTGTCGCCACCTGCCCAAAACCAAGCGGCACCATAAAGCTCAAACTTGCAATCTGCATCGCGACCGCATGAGCTGCCAGTGATGTCGGGCTAATTTTACCCATCATCAAAACAGCTGCGTAAAAAATTGACGATTCAAACACGAAGGTCAGCCCCATCGGCAGCCCCAAGCGCCACAGTTCCAGCAGACGCGGCCAGTCAGGACGCCAGAAACGGCCAAACATGGCATAGCGCCGGAACTTCTTATGGGTGACAATCACCATTGCCAACCCGAAGAACATCATCCAGCTGGACAAGGTGGTGGCAATACCTGCCCCGCGCAAGCCCAGTGCCGGCAAACCGAAATGGCCGAAAATCAAGCTCCATGCAGCTAAAGCGTTAAAGGCAATCGCCATCATCGCAATCAGCAGTGTCCAGAGCGGTTTTTCAAGTGCTGCCAGAAACGAACGCAAAACGATATAGCCAAGATAGGGCAACAACGCCCATTGCAAAGTGTGCATCAGCTCGATTGAGCGCGCCGCTACATCAGGGCGTTGACCGAGAGCGATGAAAATATGTTCCGCATTCCAGAGCATGATCCAGAAGGGAATGGAGATCATGATAGCTGTCCATAACCCCTGACGAACGGTGCGGCGAACCTCGCGCACCGAATGTCTGTTTTTACCCAAAGTGATCGCCACCATCGGCATAACGGCTGTGACCAGTCCCATGCAGAAGATCATGGTTGTGTGGTAAAAAGACGTTGAAAGTACCGCTGAAGCCAAAGTGTCAGGCCCCAAACGACCGATCAGAATCACATCGGTTGCGGTGAGAGCTGCTTGTGACAAATTGGTAAGGATGAGCGGCCATCCCAGCTTCATGGCACTGATGAATTCAGCGCGCCAGCGTGCTGTGCCGCTTTCGGGCATTACTTGTGTTGTCATGCAAACAGCCTCCGGCACTGTACCTCACTATTAGCGATTTACAGGTGAGCAATGCCATTATAAAAAATGTTATTCAAAGTGCTGATAAATCTTCAGAACTTAACCGATACCAGAGCTTTCGAGATAATCAACACCACAATTAGATTTTATGATGCTGATATAACATCATATCAATACTGATCCTTCTTACACAGCATCAGTCACAAAGGCAGGAGCGCATAATGCCACTGGTCAGAATTTCCATGTTATCCGGGCGTAGTGACGAGGAAAAGCATGAGCTCGCACAAGAAATAACGAAAAGCTTTGAGCGTATCTGGAATAATAAACCCGAAGCCATCACCATCATATTTGATGAGGTGGAAAAAACGGACTGGATTGTCGGCGGTGTGCCTTATTCCAAAAAATAATATAAAAAACACCCCTGTCTTGAACGAGACAGGGGTGTTTTTATTGATCATGAAGCATCAAGACTTACTTCTCGACAAATGCCTTTTCGATCACGAAGTGACCGGCTGTGGTCTGGCTGCCCTCTTCCAAACCCTGACCTTCCAAAATCTCGCGCATTTCAGCAAGCATTTCAGGGCTGCCGCACAACATCATGCGATCGTTTTCTTGATCAAAAGCCGACATATTGATGTCGGAGAATAATTTCCCCGAGCGGATGAGATCAGTCATACGACCCTGATTTTTATAAGCTTCACGGGTAACGGTCGGATAATAAATCAGCTTTTCACGCACCATTTCGCCCAAAAACTCATCTTCAGGCAATTCTTTAGTGATGAAATCTTTATAAGCAAGCTCGGCCACTTCACGCACACCGTGCACCAAAATAACCTTTTCATAGCGCTCGTAAACTTCCAGATCACGGATGATCGACATGAAAGGTGCAAGGCCGGTGCCGGTTGATAAAAGCCAGAGGTTTTTGCCCGGCAACAAATTATCATAGAGCAATGTGCCGACTGGTTTTTTACCAGCCAGAATCTTGTCGCCAACTTGTAAATGCTGCAAACGGGATGTCAGCGGGCCATTCGGCACTTTGATGGAGAAGAACTCCATCTGTTCATCATAAATGCTACTGGCGATGGAGTAAGCGCGCAGCAATGGTTTGCCTTCAACTTCAAGGCCGATCATGATGAATTGGCCGCTTTGAAAACGAAAACCCTGATCGCGCGTGGTACGGAAAGAAAACAACCGGTCTGTCCAGTGATGAACTTCAAGGACGGTTTCCTGATTGAAATTGCTCATGATGGAATGTGTCTCTGCTTTGCTACCAGATTGATACCTGAGGGACTTGGGAAACCCGACAGGCTGATGAAATATTCAAAAAATAAGCGCTGTTTCATGAACCATGAAAACAGAGCTTAAATTCAAGTTCCCGGACTGTGTCCTGAACATGCAGCCATTGCGGTCAGGCAATATCAACGCGCTTGTTCGAACCACCAATGAACATGAGCGCCATTACCAATCCGGAATAATGTCTGACGCCGAAATAATCTTTATCAGCACAGACATCAAGCCTTTTTGCCATCCGGCACGGAAACGTAAAAGCACCAGCCATTGGTTGACTGTCGTATTCTTTTTCCTTGCCGCTTGCGCCCTTAACATCAATCGTTTATTTTACAAGGAATGTCTTTTTAAAATAGATTGCGTTGAAGATGTCAAGAAATGACCTACTAAATTCCGAAACTATCTTGGCACGTTCTCCCGGGCAGCGGATTTTGATGCTGTTAAAAATGCATGGCGCCAATACAGCCGCTGTTTTGGGTAAAAAACTGGGCATCACCGGTGAAGCCGTACGCCAGCAATTGGTAAGGCTCAATGAAGAAGGTTTGGTTGTCTCTTATTCACAAAGCCGCGGCGTGGGTCGCCCGTCGCAATATTGGGATTTGACGGCACTTGGTCACGCAAGATTTCCCGATACGCATGCGCAATTAACAGTGCAGCTTTTAAGCTCTATACGCGATTTATTAGGGCAAGATGCACTTGATATACTGATCAGCGCCCGCGAAAACCAAACGCGCGAGCTTTACCAGAGCGCCATGAACCAAACTATAAGCTTGACAGAGCGCGTGGCAAAACTGGCAGAACTTCGTTCGTCAGAAGGCTATATGGCGGAAGTGGAAACGGATAAGGACGGCAGATTGATTTTCATTGAAAATCATTGCCCGATTTGTGCTGCTGCAACAGCTTGTCAGGGCTTTTGCCGTGCGGAGCTTAATATTTTCCGCGCGCTTTTAGGAACAGATGTCAAAGTCGAGCGGGAGGAATATATCTTGTCGGGCGACAGACGCTGTACCTATTCGATACAGCGTCTGGAAGCACATTAAGCAGCCATTTCAACCGACTCTTCAGCAACCGGCTTTACAGCCCGTTGTTTGCGTAAACGCACGACGATGCGGGTCATGAAAATCGCCAGCACCGGCAAGGCCGTCAAGGAAATAAACAACCACAGAGCTGCATTGGCAACGCCGCCAGCACCACCCGGATTGCTCAAACCGGCCAGATTAGCGATAGTTCCGGCTAAGGCCGCACCAAAAGCTGTTGTGACCAACTGAACAGTGGTGAGTGAGGCAGACGCAAGGCCTTGCTCGTTTTGCGGGGTGATCTGCAACACATTGGCAAGCAAATGCGGCCATGTCAGACCAACACTATAACCAACGATGAAAAGACTGATGCACATTGGTGCCAGATCAAGCCAGCTACCATGACTTCCGCCCGGCACCATCAGTGCCAGAATGATCAAACCGGTCAATCCAACAAAAGGCGCCGACACAATCACACGATTGGTATTGCTGGCAGAAAGGCTGGATGTGGTGAGTGAGCCCAATGTCCAGCCAAGCCCCATCAAGGCTGCCAGATAACCAGCAACCAATGGTTTTTGGGCATGTAATGTCTGGAAGAACAATGGGATAAAGACTTCACTACATGTGACCATCAAGCTCAACAACGCCATAGTGATATAAAGCGGCGCAAGCTTTTTCATGTTGAAAGCATCACGCGGCAACACATGATTGGGCGATTTGCGCTCAATGACATAGGTCAATGCCAACAGTGCGATTGCCGCCAAAATGCCCAGTGCATTATAAAAGAAGGACGGTGAAAGGCTTGCCCATGACACCAGTAAAACGGCTGCGGTCAACAGCACCAATTGTGCCCAAGGCAAACCGCCCGTTTTATCCCCCTTGCCGGCTTCTTTCGGCAGAATAAACACTGCCAGCAAACCAAACAGCACAATCACCGGAATGATCGAACCGAACGCCATGCGCCAATGGCCATATTGCGCGAATACACCACCAATGGCAGGGCCAACCAGTGATGCCACGCCCCACATGCCGGAAATCAGCGCAATAGCAAAAGTCCAAAGCCGTGGTTCGAACACCAGACGCACCATCGAGAAAGACAAAGCCAGCAAAAAGCCGCCGCCAAAACCCTGCACACTACGCCCGGCGAGCATGATTGGCATGGAAGGCGCAAAAGCACATATCGAAGTGCCGATGGCAAAGATGATTGCAGCAACTAGATAGGCGTAGCGTGGCCCCACCTGACCCAGCAGGCGTGGCGCCATCATTGAACCCAAAATGGAGGCCGCTACGAAAAGCGTAGTATTCCATGCATAAAAATCAAGACCGCCAATATCTTGAATGACAGTTGGTAAAATCGTTGTCGAGATAAATACATTAATTGCATGCAGAGCCACACCGCCCACCAGCGTTAGACTGCGAATTGCATTGGAGCCGGAAAAAAGCTGACCCCAGCTTCCGGCTTGTTGTTGAGTTTGCATCTTATGTCCTTCAAACCAGCATTGCCGGCATAAAAGCCCTATCGCGAGTGAATAATTATTATGAATTAATAATCGCGGACTGCAAAAAGCAGTGAGAGCTATGTCGATTGTCGACTAATCCCGACACTACATTTTGTCAAGACATCGCTTGGAAAATTATAAGTTGGGAATTTGATAAAAACTGCCTATATAGGATTAACAGCAGCGCTTAATATATTTGGTATAAAGCAATGTCGCATATCTAACCTGCAAAGCTTGGTATTGCGGTTCTTGGGTATTCTATATATTGCATAAGATAAATTAAGCAGCTGCATCTTTGTAATTACGTCACAAGCTTACTGTAAGCTTCAGGCTAAGTGCAGCAATTAACATTTCTTTCCCGATGGAATGCTCATGATCCAGACCCCTTATTACCTGATCGATAAGTCGAAGCTTTTGCGCAATATGGAAAAGATTGCTTATGTGCGCGAGAAGTCCGGTGCCAAAGCACTGCTGGCTTTAAAATGCTTTGCTACATGGTCTGTGTTTGATCTGATGAGCCAATATATGGATGGCACCACCTCTTCATCCTTGAATGAAGTGAAGCTTGGCCGTGAGAAATTCGGCGGTGAAACCCATGCCTATAGTGTGGCTTATGCCGATTATGAAATTGATGAAGTGATTGAAAATGCCGACAAGATCATTTTCAACTCGATCAGCCAGCTGGAACGCTTTGCCGACAAAGCTTCATCCATTAAACGCGGCCTGCGCCTCAACCCGCAGGTGAGCACTTCAAGCTTTGATCTGGCCGATCCGGCACGCCCTTTCAGCCGCCTTGGCGAATGGGATGTTACAAAGGTTGAAAAGGTGATGGATCGCATCAGCGGCTTTATGATCCACAACAATTGCGAGAACAATAATTTTGCCCTGTTTGACGAAGTTTTGAGCCAGACAGAAGAAAAATTCGGCTCGCTTTTGGAGCGCGCTGAATGGGTAAGTCTTGGCGGCGGCATCCACTTTACCGGTGATGATTATCCGCTTGATGCTTTTTGCGCCCGATTGAAACAGTTTTCCGAGCGCTTCCATGTGCAGGTCTATCTGGAACCAGGTGAAGCTTCGATTACCAAAAGCACCACGCTGGAAGTCACAGTCCTTGATACATTGTTCAACGGCAAAAACTTGGCCGTTGTCGACAGCTCGATTGAAGCCCATATGCTGGATCTGCTGATCTATCGTGAGACCGCAAAAATGGTGCCTAATAATGGCAAACACCAATATATGGTTTGTGGTAAATCCTGCCTTGCCGGTGATGTTTTCGGTGAGTTCAACTTTGAAAAAGAATTGAAAATCGGCGATCGTTTGTCTTTTGAAGACGCAGCCGGTTATACTATGGTCAAGAAAAACTGGTTTAATGGCGTGAAAATGCCCGCTATAGCAGTTCGCGAATTAGACGGTCAAATCAATGTGGTTCGCGAATTTACCTTCGCGGACTTCGAGCAGTCTCTTTCTTAAACAGAAGGCTTGAAACTCCTTCTTTTTAAGAGACTTGGTAACTGGTGTAAGTAATTAAAAGGTGCATCAACATAAATGAAGAAGAACGTTCTCATCATCGGCGCCGGTGGCGTAGCACAGGTCGTGGCGCATAAATGCGCTCAAAACAGTGATGTATTAGGAGATATACACATTGCGTCCCGGACGGTTGAGAAATGCCGCGAAATTATTAAATCCGTGCATGACAAGAAGAACCTGAAAACTCCGGTTAAGCTTGAAGCTCATGCGCTGGATGCTCTTGATATCGAAGCCACTAAAGCTCTGATTACCAAGCTTGGCGTCAATATCGTGATCAATGTCGGCTCGCCCTTCCTCAATATGTCTGTTTTGCGCGCTTGTATCGACACGGGCGTAGCCTATATGGACACAGCCATTCACGAAGATCCGAAAAAGATCTGCGAGACCCCGCCGTGGTATGGCAACTACGAGTGGAAACATGCTGCCGAATGTGAAGAAAAAGGCATCACTGCCATTCTCGGCATCGGCTTTGATCCCGGCGTGGTCAATGCCTATGCACGACTGGCTGCCGACGATTATCTCGATGAAGTTAAATCCATCGATATAGTCGACATCAATGCCGGCGATCACGGCCATTGGTTTGCCACTAATTTTGATCCGGAAATCAACTTCCGCGAATTTACCGGCACCGTTTATTCCTGGCAGAACCAGGAATGGCAGAAGAACAAAATGTTCGAAATCGGCAAAGAGTTCGATCTGCCGGTGGTTGGCAAACGCAAAGCCTACATGACCGGCCATGATGAAGTGCATTCGTTGTCGAAAAACTATCCGAATGCCGATGTGCGCTTCTGGATGGGCTTCGGTGATCACTATATCAATGTTTTCACCGTGTTGAACAATCTCGGCCTTCTCTCCGAACAGCCGGTTAAAACCGCTGAAGGTCTGGAAGTTGTGCCGCTGAAAGTGGTCAAGGCTGTACTGCCGGATCCGGCATCATTGGCTCCAAATTATGTTGGCAAGACCTGCATTGGTGACTTTGTGAAGGGCACGAAAGACGGCGCTGAACGCGAAGTCTTTATTTATAACGTTGCCGACCACAAAGAAGCCTATGAAGAAGTGGGGAGCCAAGGCATTTCTTACACTGCCGGTGTTCCGCCGGTTGCAGCAGCCATGCTGATTGCATCGGGTGAATGGGATACCAAGCGCATGGTCAATGTGGAAGAACTGAACCCGCGTCCGTTCCTGCACATTATGAACCATATCGGTCTTAAAACCCGCATCAAAGATGCAGATGGCGACCGCGCTCTGACATTCGAATAAAATATGAAAAAAAGCCCCCGACAGGTTTTGGGGGCTTTTTTTAACGACACCTATCAGCATGCAAAAGCTTCTCAACGACTAAGCTTCAAAATCCAAGCCGATATCAAGATTTGGTGCACTATGGGTCAACCAGCCGATTGATAAAAGGTCAACGCCGCTTTCGGCAATTGCCACCGCTGTTGCCGGTGTGATACCGCCCGATGCTTCGGTGATCGCGCGACCATCAACAATCTTCACCGCCTCCACCAACATAGCTGGCGACATATTATCAAGAAGCACCGCATCGACACCAACAGCCATTGCTTCATGTAATTGCTCAATCGTGTCGACCTCCACCTCGATTTTCACCATATGGCCGACATTGGCGCGCGCGCGTTTGATCGCCTCGCCAACACCGCCTGCCACCGCCACGTGATTGTCTTTAATCAGCACCGCATCATAAAGTGCAAAACGATGGTTTTTAGCGCCCCCTGCCCGCACGGCATATTTTTCTATCGCACGTAAGCCCGGCATAGTTTTGCGGGTGCAAGTGACATGTGCTTTGGTGTGGTTGACCGCCTGCATTAATTGATAGGTCACCGTCGCAATACCGGATAGATGGCCCAGCAGATTAAGGGCTGTGCGCTCCGCCATCAAAAGGCTGCGCGATAATCCACTGACCTTGGCAATGACAGATCCCGCCTCCAGCTCATCACCATCCTGGCAAAGTGGTTGAAACCCCACGCTCGGATCAACCAGCTCAAAGCTTAGAGCAGCAAGATCCAAACCTGCAATCACACCTTTGGTGCGGGCACGAAAAACCATTATCGAGCGATGATCCGCCGGAATAACGGCATTGCTGGTAATATCACCCGCAAGACCTAAATCTTCGGATAAAGCAGCACGCACCAATGGCTCTATCGTGAAGCGCGGCAAAGAGGTTAATGTCATGATGATCTCCTGCTTATTTCTTATTTAACCGCCAGCATCCGCTCGACTGCAAAGCGTGCAGGTGCTGCAATCGCCGGATCAATCACCACTTCATGGCGGTTGTTTTCCAACGCATCACGGATGTTTTTCAAGGTGATCAACTTCATGTGCGGGCAGAGATTGCACGGGCGGATAAAATCCACTTGCGGATGCTGCACGGCCACATTGTCGCTCATCGAACATTCGGTCAAAAGCACAACGCGGGCAGGTTTTTCAACCGCCACAAAATCCGACATCATTGCGGTGGAGCCGGAAAAATCGGCAACTTCTACCACTTCGGGTGGACATTCGGGATGCGCCAAAATCACCACGCCCGGATGGCTATCGCGCAGTTCGGTAATATCTGATGGCGTAAAGCGTTCATGGACTTCGCAATGGCCTTTCCATGCGATGATTTCGACATCGGTTTCACGCGCAATATTTTGTGCCAAAAACTCGTCGGGTATCATCAGCACTTTCGTCACACCTAAAGATTCCACCACCTTTTTGGCATTGCCCGATGTGCAGCAAATATCAGATGCAGCCTTCACTGCCGCTGATGTGTTGACATAAGTGATAATCGGCACACCCGGATGGGTCTGACGCAACAGAGCGACATCTTCGGGTGTAATTGAGTCTGCTAATGAGCACCCTGCCCCCAGATCAGGGATCAGTACTGTTTTGGACGGGTTCAGCAATTTAGCCGTTTCAGCCATGAAATGCACACCCGCCACCACAATCACATCAGCATCCGCATTGGCGGCCTCACGCGCCAGCGCCAGACTGTCGCCAACAATATCTGCTACCCCGTGAAAGATTTCCGGTGTTTGGTAATTATGCGCCAGAATAACCGCATTGCGGCTGCGCTTGAGCTCTAAGATCGCCTCGACATCATCTTGATAAGACAGCCATTCGGCTTTTGGCAAAACACGTGCGACGCGCTGGTAAAGTTCTGAAACTGATGTGAATTGGTTCATGACCCCTCCTTATACTCTTTATGAGTATATTATGGGTGCGCAGATATACTCATAAAGAGTATAATGTCAACCGCGGGAGAGAGGTAATTTTGATCCGGTTAAAGCGCGTTCTTCAAGGATGGAGTGACGGAAACGGAAAAGCTTGGCCGGACGCCCCCCGGTTTCGCTGTCGCTCTCGCCGGTTTCTTCCACCAAGTTCTGCTGCTCCATCAAGCGGCGGAAGTTTTGTTTGTGCAGACGTAAACCCGCCAGCGCTTCCACAGTGCGCTGTAATTGCAGCAATGTGAAGGTTTCCGGCATCAGTTCAAACACGACTGGCCGATATTTGATCTTGGCACGCAGACGTGCAATGGCGGTTGCCAGAATGCGCCGGTGATCAGCAAACATCGGCATACCAAACCCGCTTTGATGCCCCGCCTCTTTAACCAAACCAGCTTCGAATAATAATTCATAGCGTTGCAGGGTCAGGTCTTCATTCCAGCCGCCATCATCAAGCCCAAAGGCAAAAGCAATGCGGCGATGACGATAGCTTGCCTGTTTGGCATCACCCGCCATATTCGCCCAGTTTTTAAGTGCTATTGCGATTTCATCCAAACATTCAGGCTGCCCCTGACGATGATCTTCCCACGGAAAATATTCATACCAGCCGCGCCAACCAGCACCACCTTGAGCCGCCGGATTTTCCCGTCCCAAACCTAAATAGCTGATCGAAATGGTGCGCTGACCATCAGGATGACGATCACGGTCGGCAAATGTGTAAAGCTGTTCCAGATAGCCAAGCGGACAATTGGTTTGTGCCTGCACCCAAGCCCGCAAACCTGCTTGCAGCGAGCGATGGCCCGTTTCAAACGGCCCCGAAGGCAAGGCTGTGCCCTGACTGATTGTCATCACGCGCGGTTCTTCCAGTGTGACCGCCGCCAAAACCGCGATCAACTCTGTATGGGCAATATCGCTTGTCACGTTAATAATAAATTTCCTGCATTAAAGCGTAAAAAACAAAATCAATCATAACCCGAACAGACGTTCAAAACAAATAGTTGCCAAGATTTTACAATCAGGTTGTCGCATGTTTTCAACCGTTGCGTAGCCACAATACGGTTTTCACAACAAGCTGAGAGAGAATAAGCTGAACCTGCCTATCTTTTGACCTTAAAAACGCGATTATCCAACAGTTTGGTTGTGCCGATCCGCACAAAAAGGGCGACCAGTAAATCATCATCTTTTAAAGAACTGACACGTTCCAATGTATGAGGATTTCTAACCGCCACCATCTCTGGCTCCGCCAAGGGTTCGGTTCTGATAAAATCACTCAAAGCCTCTTCCAAACCGGCTGCATTGAGTCCCCCTTCGGAAACCAATTTTTCAGCCAATACCAGCGCCTGCGGAACGATAACAGCTGCCTTTCTTTCGCCTTCGCTCAAATAACTATTACGCGAAGAATAGGCCAAACCATCGGGCTCACGCACTGTCGGCACTGCGATCACCTCAACAGGCATCAGCAGATCTTCAACCATACGCTTGATGATCACAACCTGCTGAAAATCCTTCTCGCCAAAATAAGCACGATCCGGTTGCAAAATATTGAAAAGCTTGGATACAACAGTTGCCACTCCTGCAAAATGGCCGGGGCGCACTTCGCCTTCCAATTGCGAACCAAGGGTCGGCACATCCACCACCGTCTGCATGGGTTGTGGATACATTTCACGCACCGATGGCGCAAATAATACATCGACACCGCCTGCGCGCAATAAGCTAGCATCACGCTCCAAATCACGCGGATATTTCGACAAGTCTTCATTGGCACCAAATTGCAGCGGATTGAGAAACACCGACACAATGGTGAAATCATTATTCTCGCGGGAATGGCGCACCAGTTCCATGTGTCCTGCATGCAAATATCCCATTGTCGGCACGAAACCGACAGACTTCTCAAGCTTGCGTTGACCGGCAATCAGGCTGCGCAGCTCAGAGATGGTGTGGATAATTTGCATGATGCCCCCGCGATATGTCTATGCGTGCATCTGGTAACGATTTTTCTGCCCGAAAACAACAAAAAGTCCGGTATAAATGAATATATCGGACTTCTGTATCAGTCATCAATTACTGACCTGTCGCACTTTCTAACGTGCCGCCAATCGCCTGACCAAAACGGTCGATCTGCTGGTTATAAGTGCGTCTTGTCGTTGGGTCGAAAATCGCAATTGGTGTACTGACCGCAACAGAAGCAGCGCTACCTACACCTTGCCCGACCCCCAAGGCCACGGCACCAATACGCTCACCCAAACCAATATCGGAATCGGTGATGGTTTGTCCGGCAACGAGCCGCTTGCCGATCAATTGCACCACTTCAGGACTTTCAGCAAATTTACCATGATTAAGACGGTCACCAACCTTCAGCTTGGTAAGATCAATGACGGTAATACCTGTTGCCTCCAAGGCCGAGCGATAAGGCTCTTGTCCGGGATTGATTTGTCCCAAACGATCAATATTGCCCGCAATACGACGCGAGACTTTAAGTGCGCGATCATCCTGCGAAACAAAAATTGTCATTTTCGGCGCTTGTTTCTGCATGACACGCCATTGCTGGCTAAACACATCCACGTCCAGATCAGGCGACGCCAAGATCACATCCTTCACCTTCGGCATGATATGTCCGTCACGGATGGCAATCTGGCGCAAGGTTTCCATGGTCAGCCATGTACCCATCGAATGCGCCATGATGGTGATATCTTTAACTTTTGGATGGGCGGCAGCCGCACGGATCACCTCTTCCAGCGCATCGCGCGAATAGGTGGTGCTGTCTTTATCATAATTATAATCGAAAATGCTGGCGCGGGACGGCCATGTGAAAATGATCGGCGCTACTTTTGCTTCTGAGTCATGCACAATCTGCGCAAAACGATAGACCGAATCTTCAAATGTATTGTTGAAGCCGTGAATGAAAATCATCACGCTGCCATTGGCAGGAATATGTTTATCAAGCCATTGCTTCTCGCCGTCTTTTTGCTCAAGACCGGCGACACGATAAGTGGTAAACTCTTTTAACGGATTAGCAGGCAATCGTTTTGGCCATTGCACCTGTCCGATTGTACGGTTGGCATCCGGCGGAATCGAAATACCAATATCGGTTACAATCAAACTGCTGCCACGTTCTCCTGAAAATAATGTACGCGGATCATAGGTCGGCATACGTGTGGTTGTAACCAGCAAATCAACCTTGGAAACGTTTGGCTCATTAACAGGAACCGGTATCAAAACCCCTTCCGGTCGGGAAGCGCAACTGCTCAGCACCAAGCTGAAGGCAAGAATGCACACTATCTGCCTGAATGAATTGAGCAAGAAAAACCCCGTACAACTATCTTGAAGACTGCGGCAGTCTGTTTGATCGCAATGTCAGAGTCCAGCGTAAAGACAAGTTGTCCGGTGCTTTTTTATGTGCGAGACGTAAAGTAGCCACATAATTAAAAGCCAAGACTAAAAAAACCGCCCTGAACAACAGAACGGTTTCACTTTTTAGAATCGCTCAAGCCATTTTTGACTGCGACTGATATCTTCTTGCGACAGATTATGACCCGCTTTAAGCATGTCTGCTTGCAGCTTAGCGGCGCCAAGTTGCAGCGCCTCCACCAAAGGCTTGGCAAAGCCGCCGTAAATATCATCCTCTCCGTTCAGCATCAGCAGGCAAACATCTGATAAATCCGTCACGGGTGCATTTTCCAGCACCTCGCCACCGCGCAACAAAATCACCTTTTGCAACACATGCGGATGCAGACGCAAAATAGCTCCAAGCAAATTAGCTCCATTGGAATAACCCAAAAATACCGTTTTGCTTAAATCCACCTGATAAGACTTCACAATGCCTTCCACAAAAGCCATGAAGGCTTCCGCTTCAAATGCAATATCCGCCTGATCAAAACGGCTCATCGTTATACGCTTGAACCAGCGATGCACACCCTCTTCAGTCGCACGTCCCCGCACCCCGATCAGCGTGGCGTTGGGCGCAATCTTATGCGCCAATGGCATCAGATCATTTTCATTGCCACCTGTGCCATGCAATAGCACCATAAATGTGCCATCCGGATTTTCCGGCTGGTAAATCCGGTGGATGAAAGGCAATTCACGGTAAATAATCCGCTCCTCACCTGGCAAAGCAAATTGCGGCAAACGCAAGCTGTTATCACCCAGATCATCTTCGGATGCGGGCGGCACAAACAAGGTTTTACCAAGATCAGCCAGCGCTTCATCCACGCTCATGCCCGGCGCATCGGTGGCAAACTCAATCAGGCTGCCGCCCGGTTCACGTACATATAGCGAATGAAAATATTTACGGTCATGCACCGTCGTTTCCACCGCATTAAGCTTGGAAAACTCAACAGAAATGGCATCAATCTCGCCTAAGTTTTTGGCACGAAGCGCAACATGATCCACCGTACCTGTGCCCTGCATTGCTTCCCAAAAACCGGTTGCATCACGCACATCCAGATAGTCACCGCTTTGCGAGGCAAGACGGCTGATTGTGTCTGTCCGCAAATCCGGCTTCAAACCAAAATGCTTAACCAGAAAAGCCTGTGTCTGCTCCGGCACTTCCGACAGAAGCGTTACGCCTTGCAAGCGCTGTACTGCTGCGAAGGTTGGAATATCACCAGCGACGGCCGCATCAGGCGATTTTAATGTGGAAGCAACCAGCTTGACGATTACACCATCAGGGTCTTTCATGCGTAAAACAGTTTCGCCCATTTCCACCTTCGGCCCTTCAATGGCGATGTTATGGCGCAAACCACGTTCCATCCAAAAGCCGATAGCGCTTTGATCGATAGCAAGCGCAATTTCGCTGATCTGGCCGTGACCGGCACGCCCGCGCACGCCGTCTTCCCAGACCAGAAATGTTATCAGTGAACCCGGATTGCCGTGCTGATCGCCGTAAAACAAATGCAGCTGCTCGGTATCTTCATAACCGGCCGTTTGCTTGACAAGACGAAGCCCAAGAAAGCCCGCATAAAAATCCACATTCGGCTGAACCTTACCGGTAATCAGAGTGACATGATGGATGCCGTTGCTCATGGTTTTTCGCCTTTACATTATTGTTATTATACATCTGGCGCAGATATAGGCACTTTTTCTCAAAAGCCAAAGAGCAGCAGACCGAACACAATGTGTATCAGGCAATGACAATAGAACGGGGAAAAGTAATTGGCGCACAAAAAATGAGCAAAAAAAAGGCCGCGCGGGAGGAGGATGCGCGGCCCAATCTTTGAACGCGGCTGGGAGGAGGAGTGCCGCATTCCGGTATCGGACTTTGGGAGGAGGAGTAAGTCCGATGACGCATACATACCGATCTAAATCGTTTAGATCAACGAACAATCATGCATAGCTGATATGCAAAAGAGGCAAGAGAGCATCATAAAACCAGTTTCAAATATAAGAAACCATCGTTTTTCAATGCTTCAGATGCTGCATGTCCCCGACATAAGCCTTGGCCACTGCTTTCCTCATATATTTTTGCATCAAGCACCAAATAGTTTGAACCACTTTTTGAATGCAAGCTTATGTAGGCACACAGCTTTTGCGTTTAGCGGCAGTTTTCAAAAGCAACAAATGAATGACATTCATTTCAGAAATACATGTAAATTCGGAAATTACTATTATTACAATAGATACTGTATAGTTAAAATTATTACTTATACAGAAAATGTATTATCAAAAACAAAGCAGATTGCAATCAATATTATTATTTTTATTCTTGCACTATTTTAAAGACGGCGCATAATAACAATGGGAACGAGGAGAAGAAAAATGGCAGATATCACACATGGACGCTGGATAGAACGCAAAGGCCAGTTTGATACAGGCAGAGTGAGCGGTCACCGCACCTTTCAAACTGTTCGTTCACATAGCCGCACCGCCAATATCCCACAAAAGACCAACGCCATTCATCCGGCTACAGTCTTTTTAGGCATTATGCTGTGTACACTCATCGCACCTGCAGCCATTTTAGGCTGGGCACTTTTCCACGCCAGTTTCAATATAATTAACTGATATCGGTGAATAAACTGCTTGATAAAAGCTTTTGCCAGTGTAACTCTGCGGCACTGAATGACAGATTATGACGGTCAACCCTCAGGAGGAACCATCGTAAGGCGATTACGATGGAATGAGGATTGACAGCTGCCGGTGGAACCAAAGATTTTATGACAGCCGATAATGCGCTTGAACATGCGCCAGACCCTCATCGCTCTGTGAGCAATTCAAGCACAACAGAAAAAATCTGGCTGAAATCCTATGCACCTGAAGTGCCGGAAACTATCCCCTCTCCCGTATTCAATTCTATTTCCGCCATGATCACCGATGCCTGCAAGCGGTTTGATGACAGACCAGCTTTTACCTGCATGGACAAGTCGCTAACCTATCGTGCGCTTCATGAGCAATCCGGTTGGCTTGCCGCATGGTTGAGCGCCAAAGGATTGGTGAAGGGCGACCGCGTTGCCGTGATGATGCCCAATATTTTACAATATCCGCTCAGCATTGCCGCCATTTTGCGCGCAGGACTGGTCGTGGTGAATATCAATCCGCTTTATACGCCGCGCGAGCTGGCGCAGCAATTGAATGATGCCGGTGCAAAAGCCATCATCATTTTAGAAAATTTTGCCAGCACGCTGGAAAAAGCCCTGCCTGAAATTAAAATTGCGGATATTCAAAAGCCACATATTTTGGTGGCGAGCATGGGCGACATGCACGGGCTAAAAGGACATCTGATCAATCTGGTGGTGCGCCGCATTAAAAAACTGGTGCCGCGATGGCATTTGCCACATTATACGCGTTTTAAAGCAGCGCTGAAAATCGGGCGTGCTCATGCTGTTCCTATGCCTGTTTTAAAGCGTTCCGACCTTGCTTTTTTACAATATACCGGCGGCACCACCGGCGCTTCCAAAGGCGCAATGCTGTCTCACGGCAATATTCTGGCCAATCTTGATCAGATGCGGCTTTGGCTGGATGTGGCTTATCGCATCAAAGGCAAGCCAGATGATGTCAATTATATCTGCGCCTTGCCGCTTTACCATGTCTTTGCACTCACTGTGAATGCGATGATCGGCATCCAGCAGGGTGCGCGCAATATTCTCATTCCCAATCCGCGTGACATCAAAAGCTTTGTCAAAGAGCTGCAAAAATATCCGTTTCATATTTTTCCGGCACTCAACACGTTGTTCAATGCTTTGATGAACAATCCGGATTTCAAAAACCTCAATTTCAAGCCGCTGATCCTCACCCTAGGCGGTGGTATGGCAGTGCAAAAACCTGTCGCAGAACGCTGGCAGCAAATGACAGGTTGCCTGATCACTGAAGGTTATGGGCTTTCTGAAACATCGCCGGTTGTTGCGGCCAATGGTTTGGATGCCACGCAATTTACCGGCACAATCGGCTTACCAATGCCCTCCACCGATATTGCTATTCTGGATGATGACGGCAACTATCTGCCGCTTGGAGAGGTGGGCGAAATTTGTGTGCGCGGCCCGCAATTAATGCTGGGCTACTGGCAACGCGATGACGACACTGCCTGCTCATTCACCAAGGACGGTTTTTTCCGCACCGGTGATTTGGGCTTCATGGATGAAAATGGCTACACCAAAATTGTTGACCGCAAAAAGGATATGATCCTTGTCTCCGGCTTCAATGTCTATCCTAACGAATTGGAAGAAGTGTTGGTTGCGCATGATAGCATTAAAGAAGCCGCCGCCATCGGTGTACCAGATGCAATATCCGGCGAAGTGGTCAAACTCTTTATTGTGCGTAAGGATCCTAATTTAAGCGAAGAAGAGGTGAAAGCCTATTGCGCCGAGCGCCTGACCAATTACAAGCGCCCGCGCATGATCGAGTTTCGTGACGAACTGCCGAAAAGCAATGTCGGCAAAATTTTACGCCGCAAATTACGAGACGCAAATTTAAGCAAATAAAGCCGGAATATCGGCAACAGAGGGCAAAACAATATCGGCGAGCGGTTCTAAAATATCCGCTCCCGCATTGCCGGAAAGCACACCGATGCTCAAGCCAGCCTGTGCCGCATGCGCGGCCTCCATATCGTGGCTATTATCGCCGACCATTGCTAATTGCGACAATTCAATGCCGGTTTTTTGCGCAAAATAAATCAAAGGATCGGCAAATGGTTTTGGCCGTGCCGCCGTATCATAGCCGATAAAGCCCGAAAAAAAGTGATCAATGCCTAGCAATTGCGCGGTTTTCAGTGCTCCCGCTTCAGAATCATTGGTGCAAATGCCCAGGATAAAACCCTGCGCTTTGAGTGCTTCCAAAGCCTCATAAAGCCCATCAATCGCCACCGCTGATCGCGGGCCCGCCTCAAGGCTTGCCTGATTGTAGCGGTCAACAATTGCAGATTGTGTGACAGCATCAATATCGGGGTGCCACAGCGCCACCATTTCCTCAACCGTTCCCGCAGCAATTACCGAATTGCCGCGAAAACGTTTGGCTTCCCAATCATAGCCGCCAATATCCATCAAATGACGGGCTTTTGCCTCGTCACCATTGGCGGCTTTCTCCGCCATAGAATAAGAGAACGCAAACCATGTGCGTTCAAAATCAATCAATGTGCCATCCTTGTCGAACAGGATGGCACGGATTGATTTCAATTTGTCAGCCAATTCGCTCATGCTTCCAAAGCTCATTATGCCTCTAAGGCTCCGGCACGTTTGGTCACTTTAGAAGGCTTGTCGCCCAACAGTTTCAACACGTCATCACCACGGCGCAGATAGCGCAAAGAACGGCGTGTTAGAATGCGCCCTGCCTGCGGAGCAGTCAGAACAATATCACCACTCGGGCTTCCAGGGGTTGTGACGATTGTCGCAAGCTTTGCACCTTCGCTTACCACATCACCCGGTTTCACATGATAGAAAACCATGCCGCCTTGCGGGGCGCGGATCATTTCCACATGGGTGAGCGGCGTAACAAGACCTTGATAATCAAGGTTTAACTGTACTGAACCGTCTTCAATAACACCGCGATGCACTAAAAACTTATAAAGTCCGGCAGCATCTTCTGCGCCCTGCTCTGCATAAACATCGCTTAAGCCCCGAAACTCAACCGTCGTGACAGCGCGACGTTTCATATTGCGTTGATCACGCGGTATTTGCAAAACAGGATGCGCACAAGCTTCTTCGAAAGCGGCATCAGCAGTGGTATCCCATGCCAGAATAGCGGTGGAATTCAGCGCTACGGCCAAATCTTTCATGTCTTCGACGAAGTCTTCAGCAATATAAAGATAGTTTTCGCTCTCATCATCGCAGTGCAGATCCAGCACAATATCATGCGGCAATGCAAAGCGTAGCAGAGCCGCCTTCAAGCGCTTGATCAGTGCTTCCGGCGCATCCGGTTGCGGCAGATTTGATGTGTCAAAGTCCGGCAACAGCGGAAAAGCGCGGTTGAAATTGACCGCTGAAAATGTATCAAAACGGCCTTGATGCTGGTATGCCTGCCACTGGTTGGAAGCAACCGGATTGGCCTGTGGCACCACGGTAATATTGCCTTTGATGCGCCCTTCATCAGCCGCCTTTTGCAGCATCGGCACCAGAAAATGAAGTGCTGCCTGCCCCGGCAATTCACCACCATGAAGGGATGATTGCAGATAGGCAGTTGCTGCCGTTTCATCATGGCCTTCAAAACGCAAAACACGCAGTTCAATTTCATTGCCCGGCACATCACAGGCAAATTTAATCAATTCCGTCTTCATGAAATCTCAGCGCTCCTCCATGCCAGATTTGCCGGTTCGCTTTGAACCGGCAATATTTCCCGACAATGTCAGTGTTTGCGACGTACATGCAAGTGATTTACCAGCCCTTGCGTTGAACTGTCACGATTGCCAACTGGTTTGTCACCCGTCACCACATCGAGCAATTCGGTGGCAAGCTCCTTGCCAAGCTCCACGCCCCATTGGTCAAACGCATTGATGCCAAACAATTGCGCCTCGACAAAAACACGGTGCTCATAAAGCGCAATCAAACGCCCAAGCGCAAATGGTGTCAGCAGATCATGAACAATGGTGAGAGAGGGACGATTGCCGGAGAAAACACGATGCGGAGCGATTTCTTCAGCACGCGCTTCATCCATGCCCTTAGCCAGCAATTGCGCGCGCGCTTCTTCCAATGTGCGGCCTTTCATCAAAGCTTCAGATTGCGCCAAGCAATTTGCGAGCAGCATTTCATGCTGATGATCAAGCTGCGGCTCATGCGATTTGCAGCCAACGATAAATTCCAGCGGTATTGTATCTGTGCCTTGATGCAACAACTGGAAGAAAGCATGCTGACCATTGGTGCCAGGCTCCCCCCACACAACCGGCCCTGTCGGCCCATTCACAGGGGAACCATCCAGCATCACGCTTTTGCCGTTTGATTCCATATCCAATTGCTGCAAATAAGCAGGCAAACGGGCAAGGCGCTGATCATAAGGAATGACAGCACGGCTGGTATAATTGCAGATGGCGCGATGCCAATAGCCAATCAGCCCCAGTACAACCGGCATATTTTCAAGCAATGGTGCATCGCGGAAATGCTTGTCCATTGCATGCGCACCGGCCAGCATTTGCGCAAAATTTGTCCGACCAACTGCGATCATCACCGGTAAACCGATAGCCGACCAAACCGAATAACGGCCACCAACCCAGTCCCAGAAACCGAAAACACGGGTTTCATCAATGCCAAAATCTGCCACTTTGTCGAGCGCTGTGGAAACAGCGACAAAATGATCAGACACTGCCGCTTCGCTCAAATTCTGTACAATCCATTGACGCGCGGTCTGTGCGTTGGTCATGGTTTCAATAGTAGTGAAGGTTTTTGAGGCAATAATGATGAGCGTTGTCGCCGGATCAAGTGGCCCCAGCACATCAGCAATATGTGCGCCATCAATATTGGACACGAAATGTGTACGCGGTCCGTCATGATAAGGGACAAGCGCAGTGGTCGCCATCACCGGCCCCAAATCGGAACCGCCAATGCCGATATTGACGATATCGGTAAATGCTTTGCCGGTTGCACCTTTTAAATGGCCGGAACGAATGGCATCCGAAAAATCACCCATACGCGCAAGCGTTGCTTTGACTTCGGGCAATATATTTTCGCCCGCGACCAAAATTGCATCCGACGATGTGTCACGTAAAGCCACATGCAAAACGGCACGATTTTCACTGGTATTAATCGGCTCGCCGGCAAACATTGCTGCACGGCGCCCTTCCACATCGGCAGCTCTTGCAAGTCTTGCCAAAAGCTGCATAGTCTCTTCATTGGCCAAACATTTTGACCAGTCGAAAAGCAGGTCATCGAATTGCAGCGAGAATGATTTAAACCGATTTAAATTTTCGGCAAAAGCTTTGCGCATATCTTTTGGTGCAGATGTGCTCCAATGGTTTTTAAGCGCTGCAACTGCCTCGGTTACCTGAGCTTCATTCCGTGCCATTTAACAACTCCCGAATCAAATTTAGCCAGAGTGTAAACTAAACATTCACAGTTTAGTATTTTGTTGGCATGCTTTCACGAGGATTTCAGCAAAAGTGCCAGATTGCATAAAACAATATCACCGCTGGTAATCGTCTTTCATCAACTACGTCTATAACAGTCTTTAGCATTCATGCATGAAGTCTAAGCAACAATTATGGAGATATCATGGATTTGACCGGTGAAGAGCGCATATCAGCCCCTCGTGAAGCAGTGTGGAATGCGCTCAATGACATTGAGACGCTGAAAGCTGCGATTCCTGGTTGCGACAATTTGGAGCGAATCAACGAACATCAAATCAGAGCCAGTATAAAGGTGAGTTTTGGAGTCATAAAAGTCGGCTTTCACGGGCTTTTGGAGCTTTCCAATATGGTGCCGCCGCACTCTTATACCATCTCCGGAAAAGGGGAAGGAACCATTGCCGGTTTCGCCGAAGGTGCCGCTGATGTGCGCCTCACGCAAGATGGTGAAGAAACAATTTTATCCTATGCAATACAAGGAGATGCAGGCGGGAAAATTGCACAAATCGGCACCAGGATTCTAGGCTCTGCAGCACGCAAAATTGCTGACCGGTTCTTTGCCAATATTGGTGAAGCTGCTGCCGCGCAAGTCGCCGCAAAAAACTAAAACCATCATCTTCTCTCGCACGTTATTTTATCTGGTTGAAAGCAAGTTTTCGTCAATAATTGACCAAATGATAAAAAATTTGACCTTCTGAAAAAATCTGTCATGCTGATAACAGCATAAGCATTCTCCCGTACAAGAAAGCTTAAAAGCTTTCAGGAGAAGCTGCAATTTAAGGGACAAGGCGGAATAACCGCCACCCGCATATAGAAAAGCTGGCGTCAAAAGGAACAGCGCCGCTTGAACTTAAAAATGGGAGATGCGATCTGATGGGATCAGCAGATAACACATCTATTCGTGCAGAAAACACGCAAAACCAGCCGGACATCAAAACGGCGCGGTTAGACCACTCTGCCTATGCAGATGTCTTTGATGATCTGCATCCGCCCCTCACACATCATGAAGCGATTGTAGAGGCGGATCGGTGCTATTTTTGCTATGATGCTCCGTGCATGACCGCATGCCCGACCAGCATCGATATTCCGCTTTTTATACGCCAAATTTCGGCTGAAAATCCAAAAGGCGCGGCAAAAACCATTCTTTCAGAAAACATTCTCGGCGGCATGTGCGCCCGTGTTTGCCCCACTGAAACCTTGTGCGAAGAAGCCTGTGTGCGTGAAACCGCCGAAGGCAAGCCGGTTAAAATTGGCCTGCTCCAGCGCTATGCCACTGATGATCTGATGGAAGACGGCACACATCCGTTTAAACGTGCAGCCGCTACCGGCAAAAGCATTGCCATTGTGGGCGCAGGCCCTGCCGGTCTTTCCGCTGCACACCGCCTTGCGATGCATGGTCATGAAGTCAGCATTTTTGAAGCCCGTCCAAAAGGCGGCGGCCTCAATGAATATGGTATTGCCGCTTATAAAACCGTTGATGATTTTGCCGCCCGCGAATTGGAATTCGTGCTGAAAATCGGCGGCATCAAAATTAATTACAATAAGGCTTTAGGCCGCGATATTTCGCTTGATGCCTTGAAATCCGGCTATGATGGCGTCTTTCTTGGAATGGGTTTGCCAGGCGTCAATGGTTTGGGACTGATAGGCGAAGATGCACCCAATGTGATGGATGCGGTGGATTATATCGGCCAGCTTCGCCAAGCCAAAGACCTCTCCAATCTGCCGGTCGGACGCAATGTGGTGGTGATTGGTGGTGGTATGACCGCCATTGATATTGCCATCCAGATCAAGCTTTTGGGCGCTGAAAATGTCACCATCGCCTATCGTCGCGGTCAGGAACAGATGAATGCCAGTGCATATGAGCAAGAATTGGCGCAGGTTCATGGGGTCAATATCCGCCACTGGGTGCAGCCTTCAAGCCTGACCCGCAATGCGGATGGTACTGTCAGCCATATGGTGCTGGAATATACGACCCAAAAAGATGGCAAGCTCTCCGGCACCGGTGAAACCATCACGCTCAAAGCCGATCAGGTTTTCAAAGCCATCGGGCAAAATTTCCTCGCCGAACCGCTTGGTAAAACCGGTGTGGCACTCGCCAAAGGCCGTATCAAAGTGGATGAGCACAGACGTACATCCGTTGAAGGTATCTGGGCTGGCGGCGACTGCGTGGAAGGCGGCGAAGACCTCACCGTTGCATCCGTTGAAGACGGTAAAGTCGCGGCAGAATCCATTCACCACACCTTGATGAACCTAACGCAAGAAGTTGTCGGATTTGCCGATGCGGTACTCTCCGCACAAGGCGGCGCCAATAACGGCCAGCGTCATATTCAAGGGCCTGAACCCATTGAATGGGGTCACTAATTTTTTCATCCGTGGTTTTAAAAAGCGGCCGTAAGAGCCGCTAAAAACCGGTAAGTCGTATCAGGGGAATTTCGACAATGGCTGACCTTTCCACCAATTTTCTCGGGATCAAGTCGCCCAATCCGTTTTGGCTGGCTTCTGCCCCTCCAACCGATAAAGCCTATAATGTGGAGCGTGCTTTCAAAGCAGGTTGGGGCGGTGTGGTATGGAAAACGCTGGGCTCCGAAGGCCCGCCGGTTGTTAACGTCAATGGTCCGCGTTACGGCGCTATTTATAGTGCTGACCGTCGTTTGATCGGTTTGAACAATATTGAGTTGATTACCGACCGCTCGCTGGAAATAAACTTACGCGAAATGAAAGAGATCAAGCGCCGCTGGCCGGATCGAGCCCTCATTGCCTCCATCATGGTGCCATGTGAGGAGGAAGCATGGAAAGCCATTCTGCCACTGGTTGAAGAAACCGGCGCTGACGGTATCGAGCTCAATTTCGGTTGCCCGCACGGCATGAGCGAACGCGGCATGGGTGCGGCTGTCGGTCAGGTTCCGGAATATGTCGGCATGGTGGTGAAGTGGTGTAAGCAATATACGCGCATGCCGGTCATTACCAAGCTGACACCCAACATCACCGACATCCGTTATCCGGCACGCAATGCTTTTGCCAATGGCACTGATGCTGTGTCACTGATCAACACGATCAACTCGATCACCAGTGTCAATCTTGACAGTTTTGCACCTGAACCTACCATTGACGGACGCGGTTCGCACGGCGGTTATTGCGGCCCTGCGGTCAAGCCGATTGCGCTCAATATGGTGGCGGAAATTGCCCGTGATGCGGAAACTGCCGGTCGCCCGATTTCCGGTATTGGCGGTGTATCGACATGGCGCGATGCGGCAGAATTCATCTCGCTTGGTTGCGGCACTGTGCAGGTCTGTACCGCTGCCATGACCTATGGTTTCAAGATCGTTCAGGAAATGATCGACGGCCTGTCCGATTGGATGGATAGCAAAGGCTTTGAAACGCTGGATGATTTCCGCGGTCGTGCCGTGCCGAATGTTACCGATTGGCGTTATCTCAACCTCAATTATGTCACCAAAGCCAAGATCAATCAGGATCTTTGCATCAAATGCGGCCGCTGCTTTGCAGCTTGTGAAGATACTTCGCACCAAGCGATTACCTCACTGGTTGACGGCGCCCGCCACTTTGAAGTGATTGATGAAGAATGCGTTGGCTGCAATCTCTGCGTCAATGTCTGTCCGGTTAATGATTGTATCACGATGGAACCAATCAGCGGTTTTGATCCGCGCACTAAAGCGCCGATCGATCCAAACTACGCCAACTGGACAACCCATCCGAACAATCCGATGTCTGTACAGGAAGCAGCAGAATAAAGCTCCCCCCGAAGACCGGCAGGGCATGATGATAAAGATCATGCCCTGCCTGAAGATGTCTTTGAAGCTTTGAGGATTTCATGAGCGTTTGAAACAATCGCCATTGAGGAAGTCCGAACTTCAAATCTCAATCCGGCGCAAAGCGTGCAATCGACACCTTGCGCATGGTGATACAATCAGAATGAACGCGGACGGATACCGTTGAGAACAATGCCGACTATCGCTTCGGCGGTTTCTGCCCGGAATGAAGACCTGTCAACTTTTTCGCCCATAATGGCGCGAACCTGTACGTCAAAGTCAGAATAATGCTGTGTCGTTGCCCAAATGGTGAAAATCAAATGATAAGGATCAACAGGAGCTATTCGTTTTTCAGCAATCCAGCGATTGATCACTTGCGCCTTGCCATCGACCAATTCACGCAAATGGGTTTTCAAAAATGTGCCGATAGCCGGTGCGCCATGCATGATTTCATTAGCAAAAAGGCGCGAGGCTTCAGGTTTGCTATCCGACATTTCAAGTTTGCGGACAATATATTTTTTCAACTCTTCCAGCGGATCGCCTTGCGGGTCGATTTCTTCAAACGGGCGCAACCATTCAACCAGGGTATCTTCCAAGACATTGACGTAAATATGCTGCTTGCGCGGGAAATAATACAACAAATTGGGCTTGGACATGCCCGCTTTTTCGGCAATCTGATCCAGCGTAGAGCCTCTGAAACCAAAGGCAGAAAACACATCCAATGCAGCGTCCAGAATAATGCGTCGGTTGATACCCTGAATGCGTGTTTCGTTTTCGGGACTATCGCTTTTTTTACGCCTTGCGCCTTTGCGGGCAGCAGTGGGAGCAGCTGTGGCCATTTGACACCTTCCGCCGGACGGAGAAACTTTCGAAAGCGCTTGACCGCCATCGATGCCTCTTCTAGCCTGTATTTTTACCAAGTAGTCAAGTTTTTTACGCAAGTCAAAAATATTGCCGCCGTAAGTGCGACTGGTAGCGGGAACAATAGAGCGGCGTTTGAACCGCGGCAAGGGGGAGAGCCAGCATGTCATATGCGACAAGCCTGCCCATCTTTTTAACACGCAACGGCTGCATGAGCAGGTGCGTGGACAGGGAAGCTGTATCTGCATCTGAATTTCAACGTAAAAATTCAGGACACACCGGCACGCAATCTATTTTTGATCAGGTTTTTTAATAGCATGTAACAGAAAGGCAGCTCTCTCATGGCGCTTAACAGCAATCTCAAGATCAACTCCGATCGCTTGTGGGATAGTTTGATGGAGATGGCCAAAATTGGCCCCGGACTGCGCGGCGGCAATAACCGTCAGACTTTGACCGATGAAGATGCGCAAGGCCGCAGACTTTTCCAATCATGGTGTGAAGATGCCGGTATGACTATGTCTGTCGATACGATGGGTAACATGTTTTTCTATCGTGAAGGCACTGATCCGGATGCCGATCCGGTTTATATGGGCAGCCATTTGGATACACAGCCGACAGGCGGTAATTTTGACGGCGTGTTGGGTGTACTTGGTGGCTTGGAAGTTGTGCGCACGCTCAACGATCTAAAGATCAAAACCAAGCATCCGATTGTTGTGACCAACTGGACCAATGAAGAAGGCACCCGCTTTGCCCCCGCCATGCTGGCATCCGGTGTTTTTGCAGGCGAGCTTGATCAGGACTGGGCTTATGAGCGCGTTGATGCCAAGGGCAAAAAATTTGGCGATGAATTAAAACGCATTGGCTGGCTTGGTGACGAGCCGGTAGGCAAACGTAAAATCCATGCCATGTTTGAGCTACATATCGAACAAGGGCCAATTTTGGAAGCTGAGCATAAAGATATCGGCGTTGTGACCCACGGACAGGGGCTGTGGTGGCTGGAAGTCACGATTACCGGCAAGGAAGCTCATACCGGCTCGACACCAATGCCGATGCGAAAAAATGCCAGCCTTGGCTTGGGCAAATTGCTGCAACTCGTCAATGATATTGCCATGGAACATCAGCCGGCCGCTGTTGGTGGTGTCGGCCATATTGATGTGACGCCCAATTCGCGCAATGTGCTTCCCGGTCAGATCGTCTTTACTGTCGATTTCCGCTCGCCGGATCGTAAAGTGCTGGATGGCATGAAGGCAAAATTTGAAGCTGAAGCGCCAAAAATTGCCACCGAACTTGGCATACAGGTTGAAATCGAAGCGATCGGCCATTTTGATCCTGTTACTTTTGACGAAAATTGTGTGAACTCCGTGCGTAACGCCGCAGAGCGGCTCGGCTATAGTCACATGAACATCATTTCGGGCGCAGGACATGACGCTTGCTGGGTTAATCGGGTGGCGCCGACTGCCATGATCATGTGCCCATGTGTCGACGGCTTAAGCCATAATGAAGATGAATCCATTTCCAAAGAATGGGCAAGTGCGGGAGCTGATGTGCTTTTGCATGCAGTGCTGGAAACGGCTCAAATCTGCGAGTGATTACAGTATAAGCTGGCGGGACTCAATCACCCCGCATCAGTTCCGTTAATATCTGCAACTGTTCGCAACGAAACCAAAAAGGGGAACGAACAATGGCAACCAAGGTGATTAAAGGCGGTACCATCATTACTGCTGACCGTACATATGATGCGGATGTTCTCATCGATGGCGAAAAAATCGTAAAAATAGGCAATAATCTTTCCGGTGATCAGATCATTGATGCAACAGGCTGTTACATCATGCCAGGCGGCATTGACCCGCACACCCATTTGCAGATGCCGTTTATGGGCACCTACTCATCCGATGATTTTGACACCGGCACCGCCGCCGCCCTTGCAGGCGGCACCACAATGGTGATTGATTTTGTCCTGCCCGGATCTGAGGGCAATTTGTTGGAGGCATTGCAGGAATGGTTCCAGAAATCCGGCAAAGCGCGCACCGATTACTCTTTCCATATGGCGATTACCGGCTGGAGCGAGCGCGCCTTCAATGAAATGCCGGAAGTGGTCAATCGCGGCATCAATTCATTTAAACATTTCATGGCCTATAAAGGCGCATTGATGGTCAATGATGATGAAATGTTTGCTTCATTCCAGCGTTGCGCTGAACTGGGTGCCACAGCATTTGTGCATGCCGAAAATGGGGACGTGGTAGCGCAGTTACAGCAAAAACTGCTGACTGAGGGCAACAAAGGCCCTGAAGCCCATGCCTTCTCGCGCCCACCGGAAATTGAAGGGGAAGCCACCAACCGCGCCATCATGATTGCCGATCAGGCCGGTGTGCCACTTTATGTGGTGCATACATCCTGCGAACAAGCGCATGAAGCCATCCGCCGTGCGCGCCAAAAAGGTATGCGTGTGTATGGCGAACCGCTTATTCAGCATCTGACATTGGATGAAAGTGAATATTTCAACCAAGATTGGGACTATGCCGCACGCCGTGTCATGTCACCGCCATTCCGCGACAAACTCAATCAAAACAGTCTCTGGGCAGGTCTTTCTGCCGGAAGCTTGCAATGCGTTGCTACAGACCATTGCGCCTTCACCAGCGAACAAAAGCGCACCGGTATTGATGATTTCACCAAGATTCCAAACGGCACCGGAGGACTGGAAGAGCGTCTGCCGGTATTATGGACAAAAGGTGTTGTCACCGGCCGTCTGACACCAAATGAATTTGTGGCCGTGACCTCCACCAATATTGCGAAAATCCTCAATATGTATCCGCAAAAAGGTGCCGTTCTGGAAGGATCGGACGCCGATCTCATCATCTGGGATCCGAAAGCCCAAAAAACTATTTCGGCCAAAACGCAACATTCTTCCATTGATTATAATGTGTTCGAGGGCATAGAGCTGACCGGGCTGCCACGCACGGTGTTGTCGCGTGGCAGAATTGCCTTTGATCAAGGCAAAGTGCTGGCGGAACCGGGCGATGGCCGTTTCATCGAGCGCGAGCCAAATGCAAGCGTCAACAAGGCACTTTCCACATGGAAAGAAGTTGTTGCACCACGCAAAGTCGAGCGCAAGCCGGAACATATGCCATACGGGGTCTGATCCATGAACAGACCGCAATCTGATGCACAGCTTCGGGAAGCGATCATAATGACAGATTATCAATCAGCTCCCTCAAGAGCCCCAATAAAAACCAATATCACCGGCGCAGCCAACAGCGAAAACTGCGTCATTGATATTAAAAAACTATCGTTGATTTTTGAAACCAATGACGGGCCAGTGCAGGCTTTGTCCGATATTGACCTTCACGTCAATCGTGGCGAATTCGTATCTTTCATCGGCCCTTCGGGCTGCGGGAAAACTACGCTGATGCGCGTGGTCGCCGATCTGGAAAAACCAAGTTCCGGTAGCATTACCGTTAATGGCATGACACCGGAACAGGCACGCTTGAAACGTAGCTATGGTTATGTTTTTCAGGCCGCTGCCCTTTTTCCGTGGCGCACGATTGAAGATAATATCGGTCTGCCGCTGGAGGTGATGAAATTCAGCCCGGCGGAAAAGAAAGAGAGGATCAGAAAAAATCTTGATCTGGTCAATCTTTCCGGCTTTGGCAAAAAATATCCGTGGCAATTATCAGGAGGCATGCAACAGCGTGCCTCCATTGCCAGAGCCCTGTCTTTTGATCCGGATATGCTATTGATGGACGAACCTTTCGGTGCGCTGGATGAAATTGTACGTGATCACCTCAACGAACAATTGCTGAAATTATGGGCGGCTACTAAAAAAACGGTCATTTTTGTCACCCACTCCATTCCGGAGGCCGTATTTCTATCGACAAAAATTGTTGTTATGAGCCCACGCCCGGGTCGTATTCATGAAATTATTGATTGTGATCTGGGGCCAGACCGCACATTGGAAATCAGAGAATCTGAAGCATTCTTGAAAATTGCCCATCAGGTTCGTGAAGGTCTACGGCTGGGGCATTCTTATGATGAGGTGCACTCTTGAGCAGTAAACCACCTCTCACTTCTCAGATCTTCGGATCAAATTTTTTCAGGGATCGTTTCTTTCCTGTCCTCGTCGTATTGGCCGCCATTATCCTCATCTGGTACATAATGGCGGCCTTTTTGAATGCGCCTTTTGAACGGGATCAGGCGGAGCGAGCCGGTGTTGAGATCAGCACCTCCACGGTGATTAAAAACACCATGAACCAAGCGCGTCCTGTATTACCCACTCCGCATCAGGTAGCGGCAGAAGTCTGGAAAACAGTTTTCGAAGTTAAACCAAGCTCCAAGCGCAGTCTCGTCTATCACGGCTGGGTGACGCTTTCTTCAACACTGTTGGGCTTTGTTTTTGGCTCATTGCTCGGCATTTTGCTGGCGGTCGGCATTGTCCATTCGCGCACGCTTGATAAAAGCCTGATGCCCTGGATTATCACCTCACAGACAATCCCCATTCTGGCCATCGCCCCAATGATCATTGTGGTGCTCAACGCCATTGGCATTTCCGGCCTGCTGCCTAAAGCCATCATCTCCACCTATCTGTCTTTCTTCCCTGTCGCTGTCGGTATGGTGAAGGGCTTAAGATCACCGGATGTGATGCATATGGATTTGATGCGCACTTATAATGCTTCCAACACACAAATGTTTTGGAAGCTGCGCTGGCCAACAGCCCTGCCCTATCTTTTCACCTCCATGCAAATTGCGGTGGCGATCAGCCTTGTTGGGGCAATTGTTGGTGAATTGCCCACCGGTGCAGTAGCAGGGCTTGGAGCGCGTTTGCTGGCAGGCTCTTATTACGGGCAGACCGTGCAAATCTGGGCAGCATTGGTGGTGGCGGCCATTATGGCGGCCGCATTGGTCGCACTTGTCGGCATTGCCGCGCATTACGTCAACAAGCGTATGGGCATTAAGCCGGAAAGGGCAGCGGCATGATCAAACCTCTACTCTTCTTATTTTTCCTCGTCATTGTCTCATGGTTTTCGGTCAAATGGCTGGCAAGCCTGCGCACGTCTTCACGTCAAGGCCAACACTTGCTCGACATTGCCGTACCAACCCTATTCGGCATCTGGATGTTGGTGTTCTGGGAAGCAACAGTCAAAGGATTTGAAATTCCATCGGTTTTATTGCCCGCTCCTTCGATGATCTGGGCACGTATCACCAATTCAGTACCAATCCTTTGGGCCGACTTTCGCCAGACTTATCTTAAAGCAGTGATTGCCGGTTATGCAATGGGTTGCGGGGCCGGTTTCATCACCGCCATTCTGGTAGATCGTGTGCCATTTTTACGCAAAGGCCTGCTGCCGGTCGGCAATCTGGTGGCGGCATTGCCTATTGTGGGTGTTGCCCCTATCATGGTGATGTGGTTCGGCTTTGACTGGCAATCGAAAGCAGCAGTCGTGATTATCATGACTTTCTTTCCAATGCTGGTGAACACAGTGGCAGGGCTTGCAGCCGCAGGCTCGATGGAGCGGGATATGATGCGAACCTATGGCTCATCATATTGGCAGTCCTTATTTAAGCTGCGCCTGCCCGCAGCCATGCCTTTTATTTTCAATGCTTTGAAAATCAATTCCACCCTCGCCCTGATTGGCGCGATTGTGGCCGAGTTTTTCGGCACACCGGTCGTCGGCATGGGTTTCCGCATATCAGCAGAAATCGGGAGAATGAATGTTGATATGGTCTGGGCGGAAATATTCGTTGCAGCGCTTGCCGGTTCGATTTCATACGGGCTGTTGGCATTGCTCGAGCGACGTGTGACATTCTGGCATTCTTCTTACAGGAGAGGCTGAAGCATGACAAAAAACGGCATCCGCCAAACATAAGGCGGAGCCGCAACCAGAGGAGAACTAAAAATGAAAAAAATAATCACAAAAACGCTGGGTGCTGTGGGAGCAACCGGCCTTGTTTTATCTTTAATGGCAGGCTCGGCATTGGCAGCCGATAAGCTCACCTTACAACTTAAATGGGTAACGCAAGGGCAGTTCGCCGGTTATTATGTCGCCAAAGATAAAGGCTTTTATGAAGAAGAAGACCTCGATGTCGAGATCAAACCGGGCGGTCCTGATGTGGCACCACCACAAGTGATTGCCGGTGGCGGCGCGGATGTGGTGGTGGATTGGCTGCCATCGGCTTTGGCAACCCGTGAAAAAGGCGTGCCGCTTGTCAATATTGCCCAGCCTTATAAAAAATCCGGCATGATGCTGACCTGTCGTAAAGACACCAATATTACCAAGCCTGAAGATTTCCGCGGCCGGACCTTAGGTGTCTGGTTTGGCGGCAATGAATATCCGTTTCTGTCATGGATGAGCCATTTAAATATTCCGACCGAAGGCGGAAAAGATGGTGTTGTCGTGCTCAAACAAGGCTTCAATGTCGATCCACTCATTCAAAAACAAGCCGATTGCATCTCCACCATGACCTATAATGAATATTGGCAGGTGATTGATGCAGGTATTCCGGCAGATCAGCTCGTTGTCTTCCCTTATGAAGAGCAAGGCGTTGCCACACTGGAAGACGGCCTCTATGTGCTTGAAAAAAGCCTTGAAGATCCGGCTATGGTCAACAAGCTTGCGCGCTTTGTGCGCGCAACCATGAAGGGCTGGAAATATGCCGCTGAAAACCCGAAGGAAGCCGGTGAAATCATCGTGGAAAATGACTCGTCCGGTGCCCAGACGGTAGAAGTGCAAGAGCGCATGGTGGCCGAAATCGGCAAGCTTCTGGATGATACCGGCGTGTTGGATACGGCTGCTGCAGAACGCACGGTTGATACATTGCTTGGCGGCGGTTCTGATCCGGTGATTACCAAACGCCCGGAAGGCGCATGGACATCTAAAGTGACCGACGCGATGAAAGAGCTTTAAGCGCCGTTGATCTTAACCAAACAAAAACCGCGGCGGATTGAACATCCGCCGCGGTTTTTATTTATTACTTGATGGATGTCTTATTCACCTTTTTGCTCCACCAAAGCCGCGTGACGCAACTCGTCATCAAGGCGTGCTGCCTCATGGGCTTTCGGATTGACGAAACGACCAAGCAACAAATAAGCAACCGGTGTGACATAAAGCGTTGCAATGGTTGCAAGGCCAAGCCCGCCGACAATAACCCAACCAAGCGAGATACGCGCTTCTGCACCAGCACCTGATGCCATTATCAGCGGCACACCACCCAGCACACCACAAATCATCGTCATACAGACAGGACGCAGACGAATGTTGGCTGCCTCTTCAATCGCCTCACGCAGCTGATAGCCCCGGTCTCGTAACTGATCGGCGAATTCCACGATCAGAATACCGTTTTTCGCCATAATACCCACCAAAAGTACCAGTCCGATCTGACTATACACATTAAGATTGGTGCCCGTTAACAGCATTGCGACCACGGCACAGCCAAGCCCCAGCGGCACTGTTGCCATCACGATGACGGCACTGATAAAACTTTCAAACTGTGCAGCCAGCACCAGCAGAATAATGACAATCGCAAAACCGAAAACCAGCATCAGACCTTGAGATGTTTCATCCAGCGTGCTTGCTTCTGCCAACGGAATGATGTGCGAACCGGCAGGCAACAAAGGTGCAGCCACTGTCAAAGCAGTCTGATAGGCATTACCAAGGGCAAAATCATCACGTAAACCAGTGGTGATAGAAACCGAACGCATACGTTCTTCACGGTTTAATTGCGGCGGGACGGCCTTTTCTTCAATGTCTACAATAGAAGCCATTGGCACATAGCGGCCATCCGATGTTTTAAGAAAAATATTCTCCAGATCAGTCGGATCATCAACCGGATGGGTGGTGGAGACGAGCTTCACGTCAAAGCTGCGGTCACCCACATATACCGAACCGATTTTTCGACCATCAAGCATCGCCTGTACAGCATTAGCAAGACCAGTAATATCAATACCTAAATCAGACGCACGCTCTCGATTGATTGTGATTGATAATTGCGGTTGTGTCGGCTCTACCGACAAACGCGGTTGGTCAAAGCGCGGGTCTTTTTCCAGTTCACGTACAATCGCTTGTGCAGCATCTTGCAATTTATCGTAATCGTTGCCCAAAATCGCAAATTGCAAACCATTACCCGCTCCGCGAATGCCAAGACTGTTTGGTTGCATGGAGAAAATACGCGCACCCGTTATGCCGCGCAAACGCGCATTGGCATCGGTCATAATTTCCTGCTGGCTGCGGCTACGCTTGTCCCACGGCGCCAAAGTCAGCACCACAAAACCGCTATTGGATGATCCAAAGCTACCGGAAATGGCATAGGTGGTGAGAATTTCGCCACTTTCACGTAATGGACGCAGTGCAACTTCCACTTTGTCCATCTGCTCACGCAAAAAATCAACACTAATGCCTTGTGGACCTGTCACGCGTAGCATGGCGGCCGAGCGGTCTTCACTTGGTGTCAATTCCTGACGGATCTGCGTATAGCCAATATAGCTGAAGCTTGCAAAAATCACCGACAGCAACACAATTGCGAAAGGCACATTGAGACAAAAACGTAAAGACACACGATAAATATTGCTTAAAGCACCACCGACTTTACGAATGGTACCGGGCGCTTTTTCGTGGTTATCTTCGCCATTGCTCTCCTTGAGAAAACGTGAAGCCAACATCGGACAAAGGGTGAGTGCGACAACACCTGAAAGCAGCACGGCAATCGCCAGTACGAAACCAAATTCGCGGAAAAGACCGCCAGCCTGCCCCGGCAGAAATGAAATCGGCACAAAAACCGCGACAAGTGTCAGGGTCGTGGCAATCACCGCAAAAAACACTTCCTGTGTACCAAGCACGGCAGCAGCACGTGGCCCCAGCCCCATATTACGACGGCGTACGATATTTTCCAACACCACAATCGCATCATCCACAACCAGTCCTGTGGCCAGCACCAGCGCTAAAAGCGTGATAATATTGATGGAGAAACCCGCCAGATAGACGGCTGCCACTGTACCAATCAACGCCACCGGCAGCGACACCGCCGGAATGATGGTTGCGCGCAAATCCCACAAGAAGACGAAAATTACCAGTACCACGATGATACCGGAAATAATCAGCGCCAAAATCACCTCATGAATAGCGCCATTAATGAAGGTCGCATCATCACTGGTAACACTAATTTCAATGCCTTCCGGCAGCGTGTCTTGCAAGTTTTCAACGGCTAGGCGCACACCTTCAGAAATATCAAGCGTATTGGACTGCGCTTGGCGTACAATACCAAGACCAATGGCCGTTTTGCCGTTGGAGCGCACTTCAGAAGTGATAATATCAGGCCCCAGGGTCACCGTTGCCACATCACGTAGTTTGGTGCGGTCATTCAGGCTGATATTTTCAAAGCCTTCCGGTGTAGTCACATTGGCGGTTGCACGCACCACTATCGACTGATCGCTGCTGCGCAATGAACCGGCAGGTGCATCCAGTGCCATTGAGGCCAACGCTTTGGTAATATCGGCAATGGTCAGACCATAACTTGCCAACCGCCCCTGATGAATATCAATGCGGAAAATCTTGTCGCGATCACCATTGATCTGCACATCAGCAACGCCCGGCACAGCGGAAAGCACATCGGTGATCTGATCATCGACCAACACGGTCATATCATCGATCGACATCGTGTCGGAGGTGACCGCCAGACGCATCACCGCATCTGCATTGGCGTCCGCTTTAATAATGCGCGACGCATCCGCTTCATCGGGCAGCGAATTGACAATACGCGAGATCGCATCCCGCATATCAGCAGCCGCCACATTCAGATCAACACCATCGTTGAACTCAACCGTGACACGGCTACGGCCGAATGAAGAATTTGATGAAATCGCCTTTACACCAGAAACACGCGCCACTGCATTTTCAATCACCTGCGTCAGCTGACGGTCAATCGTTTCAGCAGAAGCCCCGCTAAACTCGGTGCTGATGGTGACAACCGGACGATCGACATCCGGCAGTTCACGAATATCAATGCCTGAAAAAGCAGCAAGGCCAGCCACGATGATCAGGATATTAAGAACAAGAGCCGAAACCGGACGGCGAATGAATAATGCAGTCAAGCCGCCGGATTTGTTGTTATGACCTGATGGGGTTTTTAATTCACTCAACGCTTTTCCCCTCAGTCTGCTTTCGCAGTGGTTTTAGAGGATGCATTTTTAAACGTTACCTGCATCCCCTCGCGCAATGCCTGTACGCCTTCGGTCACAATCAATTCGCCTTCATTCAAAGCACCATTGACCAAAACGCTGGCTGAATTACGCTGCACTATAGTGACCGGTACCCGTTCCACTTTATCGTCTTTAATACGCCAGACATAAGCACCTTCTGCGCCCCATTGAATCGCCAAAGCACTGACGGACGGGTATTGATCACCCGGAAAAAGCATGGTGGTGGAAAAAGACATACCGGACAGCAAACGGTTTTCGACATTTTCAAACATGCCGCGCACCCGCATCGTACGGCTTGCCTCATCCAGCATATTATCCACTTCGATGATCTGCCCGTCATAGATCTGACCCGGCAGAGCAGTCGATTCGGCCTGAATTTTCTGACCGATCTTGATTTGTGGTACAAACCGCTCCGGTACATAAATATCAATCAACATTTTGGATGTATCATCAAGACGCGCCAGCACTGTCTGAGCGGTGACATAATTGCCGGCATCTACCGGCAAAATACCCACAGTGCCGGAAATCGGCGCTTTCACGGTCCGTCGCGAAAGCGCCAATTCAGCATCCTGTACCGTCAGTTTAGCCTTGGCAACAGCAAGCTCGGCAGTCACTTCCTGCACCTGCGTTGCTGTATTGGTTTTACGCAAACGCACAATACGCTCTAGCGTGTTCGCCAAATCTTGCAACTCTGCTTTGGCTTTTTGTAAAATAATTTCTTCGCTTTCAGAATCCAGCTCGGCAATCACGTCGCCAGCCTGCAAAGCCTGTCCGGCTTTGACCTTCAGCGCCATCAATGTACCGCTGGTATAAGGAGTAATAGAAACCGTTTGAAACGCCCGCACAGTACCGATCGCTTCCAGGCGTCCGTTAACAATATCCGTTCGAACCGCATCGCTGACCACAAGTTGCGCGCTTCGTCCGCCGGAACCACCATGCGCAGCGCCACCTCCAAAACCTGCATTTTGAGAAACCGCAGCGTTCGAACCAGTGTCGGTTTGACGTGCTTTATAAGCATACCAACCTGCACCAGCTGCAATAATAACGAGCAGACAAATAACCAGCTGCTTCCATAATTTCATTCGTAACCCCAGCGTAAAATGCAAAATAACCGTCTAAAACGGCATAAAAACAATCACTACAAAATGCACGTGAAAAACGTCTAGTCCAATTAAACTTCTGTAATGGAAAACAAAGCGCAGCTTAACATATGGCAAGCACAAAAATATAACCTATATATGACGAGAAACATCTTTCCCTTTAAAAAAGGCAATTCAGCCGTATCCGACTTCTGCATACCGAAAGATCAGCATGGCCTCCGAACCCGCGCATCTGCGTCAGTCAGACCATTATCAGCCTGCTCAAACTATTGCCCACGCGAATGAAGCCGTGGCAGAATCGGCTGCACCCGCTGCTAAAATCAAAAGACCTGCTTTTTTTCAGCGTTTGAGCAATAAATTCCTGCTTCTTACTATGCTTGCGGTTCTGGTTGCCGAAATTCTGATTTTTATTCCCTCGACAGCCAGCATGCGGATAAGGTGGCTTACCAATCTATTGGATACTGTCGCACCGGTTGCACTGGTGTTGGAAGATGAAAAAGACGGGATCAGGCCACGCGAGGCACAAGACAAAATTCTTTATGCCACCAATGCCAAATCAATCAGCATTACAACCAATGATCAAAAAACATTATTGGCTGCCAGTGCACAGCCATTCATCATTGATGCCAGCGTAAATCCACGCCAGACCAGTGAATCACAAGCCATTTGGGATGCTTTTGCGACGCTTTTTGATCCGGCAGAGCGTAATATCCGCGTTTACAGCGCCATACCCAATACTAACAAAACCCTCGAAATTGTCATTTCCAGCCAACCTTTGCGCAATGCCTTATTGGTATATGCGCGTTATGTTTCGATCATATCCTTGCTTATTTCGATCATGGCCGCTGGCTTCATTTATTTGATTATTCATGAAATGCTGCTGCGCCCTGTCATCCGTATGCATCGCGATATGATCAAATTTGCTGAAAAGCCGGATGATCCGGCACGTATCATCCAACCCGAACAACGCCATGACGAGCTCGGCATTGCCCAGCAACAACTGGCTTTGATGCAAACCAATTTGCAGCAAACCTATACCGAGCGCAAACATCTGGCCGATCTCGGTATGGCGGTTTCAAAGATCAATCACGATATGCGCAATATTCTGGCCTCAGCACAATTAATGTCGGATAGTCTGGCAGATGTGAAAGATCCCGCGGTCAAGCGTTTTGCACCGCGTCTTATACGGACATTAAGCCGTGCCATCAGCTACTCTGAAAGTGTGGTGGCTTACGGGCGCACCAGAGAAGCGCCGCCCAATCCGCGCCGGATCGTCTTGCATGCAATTGTGCAGGATGTTGAAGAGGTCATCAATAGCGATCAGTTGCATAATATCAGCTTCATTAATGCTGTGCCGCAAGATTTCATTCTGACAACAGATGACGAACAGCTTTTCCGTATTCTCACCAATCTCTGCCGCAATGCAATGCAGGCGCTGCAAAGCATGCCCGCCCCGATTGGTGAAGATAATTTCAAAAAGCAAATCATTGTCGAGGCGAGTTGCGACGACAATCAGATTTACATCGATGTCAGAGACAATGGCCCCGGCCTTTCACCCAAAGCCAAAGAAAACCTTTTTACCGCATTTCGTGGCTCCACCCGCAATGACGGTACCGGATTAGGCTTGGTAATCGTGCAGGATCTGGTTCGTGCCAATGGCGGGGAGATTCTCTATTGTGAAGAAAGCGAGCCGGGCACGCATTTCAGAATTATTTTACCCGCTGAAGCTGTTTAAAATCTATCCACATAAGCAAAGGCTCAAGAAACCTGACTAATTTCAATATTTTATCAGTTATGTACATTTTTTTCATTTAGGTGCTTGCATTTAAATTCGATCCGGATTACCAACCGCAAGCACTCTTCGATGAGAGATAATGATAATTTCTTATTGAAAAGTCGCTTTAAGTGATAAGC
>NZ_JBHEEH010000001.1:338779-546100 GCF_041929845.1 Paenochrobactrum pullorum | reverse complement strand
CGCCCGTAGCTCAGCTGGATAGAGCACCAGACTACGAATCTGGGGGTCAGAGGTTCGAATCCTTTCGGGCGCGCCATTCACTTAGAATTATGAAGGTAAGATCATCTTTCCTTTTTAAATGTTGCGCCCGTAGCTCAGCTGGATAGAGCACCAGACTACGAATCTGGGGGTCAGAGGTTCGAATCCTTTCGGGCGCGCCATTTAGCTATCAAAATAACTCCCCCTCATAACTTATTTTTCTTAAGCCATTAGGTTTCACGCATGTGAGAATGAATTGTGTTTGATTAGCAGAATCAATTTAGCATCTGCCCAAATTTCTTCAGACAGATGCACAATCATTCACGTCTTGATTTCAGCGCAGCTTGAAAAGAGAACTACGCAGTTTTTCGCGGCGCACACCCATGCCCACTAACCGACCGGCCAAATGTGCAAGAATCGGCCAGCGGGCTATGCCCTTAACAAAGGCTGGCGGGCCACTGCGTTTGACTTCGCTATTTTGACGTTTCTTGCTGCTTGATTGCATCATCAGCTGGATTTTCTGAATGGCTTTGGTTGGAAATGCACGGCGTTTTTCCACGCGCGCCAGATGCTGATCGGTCAATTTATTATCTCGCAGCGGAACCACCAAAATATTGGCGGCAGCCACCGCATCCTGTATCGCCAGGTTAACTCCGAAACCACCAATCGGCGACATTGCATGGGCCGCATCACCGATGCACAACAGACCGGAGCGCCACCAGCGGTTCAGCCGGTCAATGCGGATGGACAAAAGATGCACATCATCCCATGAGGTGATTTCTTGCACCCGATCAGGCGATAATGGTGAAACCTCAGCCACTGCATGCCGGAACGCTTCCAGCCCTTTTTCTTTCACTTGCGCAAAACTGCCCTTGCGCACCACATAACCGCATTGCCAATAATCGCCACGGTCGACCATGACAAAGCCCTGACGAGGCCCGCCATGCCCCATTGTATAGGGAGGGTCTTCAGGTTTATGCGAAAGTTTGATCCACAACACATCACTTGGCGCACCAAAACTGGTGCTCTCCAATCCGGCTTTTGCCCGCACCAGCGAATTGCGCCCGTCGGCTCCCACCACGAGAGAGGCTTTAATCTCGATGCTGCCTTCATGGTTTTGGGCAAAAAGGCCTTCGATACGGCCGTTATTTTCAATCAGATCAGTCACTTTGGTCGACATCATCAAATGAAAATTGGGCAATTTACGTGCTTCACGCGCCAGAAAACCTAAAAAATCCCATTGCGGCATGAAGGCAATGAAGCGGCATTTAACCGGCAGGCGTGAAAAATCAGCAATAGTGACATTCTGCCCGCCAATTTCGGCATGAAGTTTTGGCGCCTGTGTATGCGGCACTTTCAAAAACTCATCCAAAAGCCCTAGCTTATCGATAATATCAAGCGTTGCAGGATGCACTGTGTCACCACGAAAATCACGCAGAAAATCGGCGTGTTTTTCCAATACAGTCACATCAACACCAGCGCGCGCCAGCAATAGGCCGAGCATCAGACCACCCGGCCCCGAGCCCGCAATCACACATTGGGTGCTGATCGTTTGGGCGGTCTGTTTGGGGGACACTGGTTGCTGCATTTTGCTCTCCTGCCCTGCCGGCGAAAATGCCGGAGTATGAATTAAAGAGTGCCACGCAAGTGACACCCTTTAATACTATACTTTTAATATCAAGTTTTCGATTGTTAAATACAAGAAAACTTTATCAGGTCAGTTAGACATCAATATTCAAGCATCCGTCAACCACGCAAGGCGCTGACCGGTGACTGGCGATAAGCCATCATGGCCGGCAACAATCCAATGACAGACGCACCGACAAGCATGACAATCATACTATTGAGATCCTGCATTTCAAAAGCAACCGGCATGGCGAAGCCGCTGGATTGCGTGACGATGCGGGACAGAATTTTTGACGCGACAAAACCAAGTGCAAAACCACTGAAAATTCCAGCACCCAATAAAATAGCCACTTCAGACCAAACCAGCGTGAAGATTTTGCCTCGCGATGCTCCAAGTGCTCGTAAAGCACCGATTTGACGACGACGTTCGCCGATATGCAAAAGAGCAACAAAAACCAAAGCACAACCAATCAGAATCTGTGTGCCCAGTGCCACGAACATCAGGATTGATTTGGCATTGCCGAGCATGCCGTAAAGATTGGTCAGGACCTCGGCCGGAAAGACTGCCGTTGTACCATTGCCGCGATATTCTTGCCTGAGCTTGTAAGCATCGGCAATCGTTTTAGGCTTCACGATGATAGCCGGAACACCGGCCGCACCATGTTCAAAACTTGTTTGCAGCGCTTCTTCACCGTGTTGATGTTCATGCTCATGTTCATGGTCATGATCGCCGTGAGCTGCATGTTCTTCCGCAGTTTCATCGGCATGGCTATGTTCATGATCATGCTCCATGCCATGCACCGCCCAGACAGCTTCAATCGGCACCAAAATCGCATTGTCCCATGCGCCACCAGTCGGTGCCATACGGCCAACCATTTTATAAGTAATTTCAGTATGATGATGGCCGCCCTCGCCTGCATTGCCGTGCAAAGGCACCATAGAGGTTTCAGCACTCACATCCACATTGGCACCAACGACGGCCTCATGATGTGCGGTAAACATTTTGCCGGATGCCAGTTTCGGGCTTAAAGTTTCAACCAGCTTTGAAGTGGTGCCGATAATCGGATAATTCTTGTAACTATCGCCAAAACCAACAGGCGCAGCCCATGCGACGCGCGGGTCATGGCTTAGTTTTTCCAGTTCATTACCTTCCATCAACGGCAGCAATGACGTTTGTAAAAATACCGATGAAAGTACCAATTGCGTTTCACTGGCAGCAGCACCAATCACCAGATCAAAATGATCGGCAGCGCGCGCACTGCCAAGACGCAATGCACGCTCCTGCAATGTCACGGCAACACTTAAAGCGGTTGCGAAAGCAACCAGTAGCACCAGTGCCAAAGCACCAAGCCAATGGCGTTTTAAATCTGCGGCGATAAATCTAAACATCTGAGGTAATTCTCCCCGCAGCAAGGTTGATAGTGCGCGCCAATCTGGAAATCAGCCGGTCATCATGGGAGGCAATAATCGTCGTGCATTTTTCTTGGGTCGCCAGTTCCAGAATAAGATTGCCAACGGATGCCCCGTTTTCCTTGTCCAGACTGGCGGTTGGTTCATCGGCAATAATAATGGCGGGTTTGCGTTGCAGGGCACGAGCAATCGCCACGCGCTGCATTTCCCCTCGTGACATCAATTGCACTGCCTGGTCAGGCCGTTTCAGCCCGACCCGTTCCAGTAATTCATGCGCACGCGATAAAGCTTCTTTATCCACACCACCAGCCAGACGCAGCGGCAGCAAGATATTTTCCAGCGCCGACAAGCCGTCAAAAAGGTAGAAATCCTGCATAATGAGGCCGATATGTTCGCCCCGCCAACGATCTGCCGCAGTTTCCGACAGCTGATTGATCGGTTGACCGCCCCAGAGAACCAAACCTTTTTGCGGACGGGCAAGACCGCTGATAATATTGATAAATGTACTTTTGCCGGAACCTGATGCGCCGGTGAGACCCACCACTGCACCATCGGGCACTTCCAAATGATCGATTTGCAAGGCGGGTTCTGAAAGTCCGGCAAAGCTGACGCTGATATGATCTAAAACAAGTTGCATATCAGGCAACCTTATAGCGTGCATCACGCAGGCGCAGCAAACTGACAAAGCCGGTTTCGGGATCTGTCCACGATCCGACTTCCAGTTTTCCGGTCACTTCAATCAAGGTTGAGGGTTGCACGAAAGTTTGTTTTTTATCGAGATAGACCACCAGAATATTATCCGGCCAATCAGCATCGGACGAACAAAAAGGGCAGATCGACATCGGGATTTCGGTCAGTACAAAAAAATCGGCTTCCGCTTTCAAAGGTGGTGCCATGAAACCACCCATCACTACCTTCTCGCCATTCAGCGATTTGACTTTTTCTGAAAACTCAAGCCCCAAGACGCTGATCTTACTGTAGAGCTCGGCAAAGCTTAAATTGCCCGTTGCGGCTTTTGCCTGTGGCAATGTTCCGGCTACCGCATAGGCCAAAGGTGCGACACTCATGAGTTTGAGAAAATGACGACGCGGCATTGATGATAGAAATGACATGGTTCCATCCTTAAAAAGTGAAATGCCGGAAATTTCTTTCCGGCATTTTTTATCATCCAAACTCCGGCTTATTTCTTCTCCGCACCGAGCGCGAAAACTTCAGCCAAAATCTTGTAAACGTCGCTCTGTTCCATGTAGCCGCGGAAAAGTTCCGCACCCGCACCGCTCGCCTGCAAGACTACATCATCTACAGAGTGGACGCCGGTATCATCAGAGCGCGGGATATTACCCTCGCGGAATACGGCACCCGGAATATCCTTATAGGCTTCGTTGGCAACATATTCGTTCTTCTCGTTCTGGATCGCCGGAACAAAAGGATTATCCAGCTTCGGACGGAAGGTTTCATAATAGTCAGGGAAATTGTTGGAGAAGATCGCCAGACGCGGGTTTACATCCACGCTGTCCGGATAGCCGTCACCATTGCTGTCAACGTAATTGGTAAAGCCAGCTTTTTCATAAGTGCCGACTTTTTCACGCATTTCATTGCCCGGCTTGTTATCATCGATGGTGCCGATGATGGATACGCCGTGGGTATGGTCACCGGTGACTACAATCATGGTGTCCGGATTGTTTTTAGCAAATTCCTGCGCCAGACCGATCACTTTATCAAATTCGATCGTATCATAAACCGCACGTTCCCAATCCAGTGGATGGGACATCTTGTCGACATTTGCCGCTTCAACCATCAGGAAGAAGCCTTCTTCGTTCTGAGAGAGCTTTTTCAAAGCAATGTCGGCCATTTCAACCAGACCCGGCTGATCAGGGAATTTATCGATTGTACCCTTCTTCAGCATATTGCGGTCCATCGCGGTATCCATGTTACCGGTATGGAACAGGCCGAGCAGTTTGTCGCCTTCAGTGCTTGCTGCTTTTTCAAGTTCTTCCTTGCTGGTTGCCAAAGCATAACCGGCTTGCTGAAACTCTTTGATATAGTCTTTGTCATCTTTACGCTTGGAGCCCGGTACTTCCTTGTTGAGGAAGTAAGCAGAGCCACCGCCCAACAGCACATCAGGCTTTACATCAAACAACATGCCGGTGATTTCGGCTTTATCAGCACGGCGGCGTGTGTGTGAGGCAACTGCAGCAGGCGTTGCATCCTGCAATTCGGATGTGGTGACAATACCAATAGATTTGCCGGTCTGGCGGCGCAATGCTTCACTGATGTTTTCCACGCGCGGATCATCAAGGCTGTCCGGTGTGCGATCAGCATAAACACCCAGTGCATTGATGGCAGTCTTATGACCGGTCATATAGGCCGACATGGTGTTGGCGCTATCGGTTGCAATCGAGTTGGTGGCTGATGTACCGATGAAAGCCATATATTGCAGATCGTCCATATTGAGGCGGCCATTGGCCTTCCCTTCGCTCATGCCTTTCGACATGATGCGCGCACCGGTACGATGAGCAACCGACAGACCATCAGCAACGAGGAAGATCACGTTTTTGGCTTTTGGCGCATCGGATGTGCCGTAAACATCCCAGGTAACGCTTTTCTTGTCGTTACCGGCCTGCACTTCAATCGTGTAAGCACCAGCCTTTGGCAAAGCCAATGAACGCAGAATAACCGCCGAGCCCAGATCTTTGTCGGATGCGTCTTTTTCAGCAGCGATAAATTCAACATCTTTGCCGAAAACAGCTTTGTAATCTTCGCCGTTGACTGTGATTTTGACATCATCCGCTTTAACAACATTGTCAAACTCGACCTTAAAATCAAAAGGCGAACCGGCTAGAATCGTTGCACGGTCAAGCGGGTAAACGGTTGCAGCTTGCGATGCTGTTGCAAAAAGTGCAGCCGACAGAACTGTAGTGGCAGAGAGTAACTTAACAAGTTGACGCATGGTTTTATCAAACCCCTTTAGCGGTAATTCTTCCTGCAACCGATCAGAACCTCTTCCGGTTCTGCCCCTTTCGTGCTGGAAAAATGCCGGTTGTAATCTTCGGAAAGACCGTGAGCGGACAATGAGTACGGGGGAAGTGTTAGCCAGCCATTGTGACAGTGCTTTATATGAAACATGACAGATTGATTAAATCTGAGTGTGATGCACCGTCTTTTCCACTGATGCGAAAATCACACAATATTTCAGGAAAATGTAAAAAATGACGATTGCAAATAAATATAGGACAACAGTACTGTCCTTTTTTCTTTTCTTTTGTTGCGCGAAAGTGCATACATGAATTCTAAAAATATCTTTTCATAACGCCATACGCAAGAAAGGTGATTTCGTGTCACAGGACAATCTTCTTGAGAATGCATTAGTGCGGCTGGATGAGGCTGCAAGCCATATTAATATCGACGCTGATGTGATCGAAAAATTGAAATTCGCACGCGAGACAATGAAAGTGCGCCTGATGATCCGTATGGACGACGGTTCACGAAAATCTTTTCTTGCATGGCGCTGCCGTTATGATGATACCCGCGGACCAACCAAGGGCGGCATCCGTTACCATCCGGATGCAACCGCAGAAGAAGTTGAGACGCTTGCTTTCTGGATGACCTTTAAATGTGCGGTCATGAACCTGCCTTATGGTGGCGGTAAAGGTGCCATTCAGGTTGATCCGCGCAAATTGTCGAAAGCCGAGTTGGAGCGATTGTCCCGCGCCTATATTCAGGCTTTTGCCGGCATTTTGGGTCCAGACCGCGATATTCCCGCACCCGATGTTTACACCAACTCGATGATCATGGGCTGGATGGCAGACGAATATTCACAAATCGTCGATCAACATTCACCAGCTGTCATCACCGGCAAGCCTTTGGCATTGGGCGGCTCGCTTGGTCGTGATGATGCAACGGCACGCGGTGGTTATTATCTCGTTCGTCATCTGTCTGATGATTTGGGTCTTGCCGGTAGTTTGCGCGTTGCCATTCAAGGCTTTGGTAATGCCGGCCAGCATATGGCACGGTTGTTTTGTGCCGACGGCCATAAAATCACTGCTGTTTCCGATTCGGAAGGCGCAGTACAATGTGATGAAGGCTTGAATTTGGCGAGCCTTTTTGCAGCCAAAGCGGACGGCAAATCAGTGGTCTCAACCATCGGTCAAAATGGTCACAAAGCCATGACACCAGATGAACTGGTGGCAGCCAATTGTGATATTCTGGTGCCGTCAGCCATGGAAAACATGATCCACGAGGGCAATGCCGACAGTATCAATGCCAAGCTGATTGTGGAACTCGCCAATGGCCCGCTGACTGCTGAAGCTGACGAAATTCTGGCGAAAAAAGGCGTGATCGTTCTGCCTGACATTCTGGCCAATGCCGGTGGTGTTACAGTTTCATATTTTGAATGGGTACAGAACAAGCAAGGCTATTACTGGACTTTGGAAGAAATCCATCAGCGCCTCCAGAGCATCATGGAACGCGAAGGCCGTGCGATTTGGGAACTCTCAAAGGAAAAGAAATTCTCGCTTCGCACCGGTGCTTATGTCCACGCACTCTTACGCTTGGCACAGGCCATTGAAGCACATGGCACCCAGAGCGACTTCATTGCTTAAATTTCCTCCCCAAGACTAAAATGACTGACCAAAAAGCCCCGCCGATCATCTGACCGGCGGGGCTTTTCTTTATTCAAATCAGAACGATAAATATCAATCCCAGCTCAAGGCGCCGCCATTTTGATATTCGATCACGCGGGTCTCAAAGAAGTTTTTCTCTTTCTTCAAATCCATCGTTTCCGACATCCAAGGAAACGGGTTATCCGTTTCCGGGAATACGGATTCCAATCCAAGCTGTGCACAGCGACGATTGGCGATGAAATGCATATATTGTTCACACAGGGCAGCATTCAGACCCAGCAAACCGTTCGGCATGGTATCGCGGCCATAGGCTGCTTCCAGTTCTGCCGCATCACGCAACATGTTGCGCACTTCTTCCTGAAACTCTTTTGTCCAAAGATGCGGGTTCTCATGCTTGATCTGATTGATGACGTCGATACCAAAATTCATATGGATCGATTCATCACGCAGGATGTACTGATATTGTTCGGCAATACCCACCATCTTGTTACGACGACCAAGGGAAAGAAGCTGGGCAAAACCGGTATAGAACCACATGCCTTCAAACACGACATAGAACGCAATCAGATCACGCAGGAAGTCGCGGTCAGCTTCCGGTGTCCCGGTTTTAAACTCGGCATTATCCAGATTACGGGTGTAATTGAGCGCCCATGCAGCCTTATCGGTGATGGATGGTACCTCACGGTACATGTTGAACAATTCACCCTCATCAAGACCCAGACTTTCCACGATATATTGGAATGTATGGGTATGAACGGCTTCTTCAAACGCCTGACGCAGCAAATATTGACGGCATTCAGGATTGGTCAGATGACGATAAATCGCCAGCACGATATTGTTGGCAACCAGACTTTCCGAGGCTGCGAAGAAGCCTAAATTACGCTTGAGCATCAAGCGTTCATCATCGGTCAAACCGTCTTTGGATTTCCACAGTGCGATATCTGCCTGCATGGAAACTTCGGTCGGCATCCAGTGATTGTTACAACCAGCCAGATATTTTTCCCATGCCCATTTATATTTTAACGGCAACAGCTGATTAACGTCGGCGCGCGCATTGATCATGCGCTTTTCATCAACAGTCACACGGGCAGCATTACGCTCAATCGAGCCCAGACCCGTGGCATCGGCAGTCTCATCAGCACCTAAAGGCGCAGATGCACTGTTCATTTCGGTCTCTGACCAATCGAGATTAGACATTATAAAACCCTTTCAAATAGGCATGAAACAAAAGGAAGCGTCCATAATCGGCCAATTTTACTGACAGGCTTCACAAGTTGGATCATCAATAGAACAGGCACGCACATCAGAGGCCGGAAGACTCTGCACCGGTGCGACAGACACTGCATTGAGCTTGCCGTCTGTGCCCTTCAATGTGGATTTTTCCACATGGCTGGCGGAGCGGGATCGCAGGTAATATGTGGTTTTCAAACCACGATACCAGCTCAGGCGATACAATTCGTCAAGCTTCTTACCGCTTGGATTGGCGATATAGAGATTGAGCGACTGACCCTGATCAATCCACTTTTGACGGCGGCTTGCAGCTTCGATCAGCCACGCGGTGTCGATTTCAAAAGCCGTTGCATAAAGCGCTTTCAGATCATCGGGAATACGGTCGATCTGCCCGATGCTGCCGTCGAAATATTTCAGATCAGAAATCATCACTTCGTCCCAAAGACCACGTGCTTTCAGATCGTGAATAAGACCGGCATTAACTACGGTAAAGTCGCCCGACATGTTCGATTTAACGAACAGGTTTTGATAGGCTGGTTCGATTGACTGCGATACACCGCAAATATTGGAAATAGTGGCCGTTGGAGCAATCGCCATGCAGTTGGAATTGCGCATACCGACGGTCTTGACGCGTTCACGCAAGGTTTTCCAGTCAAGTGTCTCATCATAGTTCAAATCCATGCTCGCCAAATTATTGTGAGCACGCGCATCCGAAAGCATACGCAGTGAATCAATCGGCAAAATGCCTTTTGACCAGAGCGAGCCTTCGTAGCTTTGATAGCTGCCGCGTTCAGCTGCCAGATCTACAGAGGCAGAAATAGCATGATAGGAAATGGCTTCCATGCTCTGATCTGCAAATTTAATCGCTTCGTCGGAGGCATATGGCAGGCGCAAAATCTGCAACGCATCCTGAAAGCCCATCAGACCCAGACCAACCGGACGGTGGCGCAGGTTCGAGCGGCGCGCTTCCGGAATGGTGTAGAAATTGATGTCCACCACATTGTCGAGCATACGCATAGCGGTTGCTACAGTGCGCGCCAAACGTTCCTGATCAATGCCTTCCGCTGTTGTGTGTGCTGCCAGATTGACTGAACCCAGATTACAAACAGCCACTTCATCATTCGATGTATTGAGCGTAATTTCCGTGCAGAGGTTGGATGAATGCACCACACCGGCATGCTGCTGTGGCGAACGGATATTGCACGGATCTTTGAAGGTGATCCAAGGATGGCCGGTTTCAAACAGCATCGTCAACATACGACGCCACAAGTCTTTTGCCTTTACAGTGCGGTAGACTTTGATGCCGCCTTTAGCAGCTTTTTGCTCATAGGCTTCATAAGCATATTTAAAGGCCGCCCCATAAAGATCGTGCAAATCAGGAGTTTCATCCGGCGAAAACAATGTCCAGTCACCGTCTTTTTCCACACGTTCCATAAACAGATCCGGCACCCAGTTGGCCGTGTTCATGTCATGGGTACGGCGACGGTCATCACCGGTGTTTTTACGAAGATCCAAAAACTCTTCGATGTCGATATGCCATGTTTCTAAGTAAGCACACACCGCACCCTTGCGCTTACCGCCCTGATTAACCGCAATCGCAGTATCATTGGCAACTTTTAAGAAAGGTACAACACCCTGACTTTCGCCATTGGTGCCTTTAATACGCGCTCCAAGACCACGGACACGGCTCCAGTCATTACCCAGACCGCCGGAATATTTAGCAAGCAAAGCATTGTCTTTAACGCTTTTGAAAATACCGTCGAGATCATCCGGAACAGTGGTCAGGAAACAGGAAGAAAGCTGCGGGCGGCGCGTTCCGGCATTAAACAAAGTTGGCGTTGAAGCCATGAAATCAAAGCTTGAAAGCAGATTATAGAACTCAATTGCTTTGGTTTCGCGCTCTTCTTCACGTAAGGACAGCCCCATGGCAACGCGCATGAAGAAAGCTTGCGGCAATTCAAAACGCTTGTTTTGAACGTGCAGGAAATAGCGGTCATAAAGGGTTTGCAAGCCCAAATAATCAAATTGCAGATCGCGCTCTGGTTTGATGGCAGCGGCCATACGGTCGAGATCGAACAATGCCAATTCCGGATCAAGCTGATCGGCATCAATACCCACACGGATATAGGATTTCAAATAGTTCGGATAAAGCTCGCACATCTGCTTGTGTGTTGCTTCACGCGGAGAACCTTCAACAAAGGTCAGTACTTCACGGCGCAATTTATCCAGCAATAAACGAGCGCTAACTTTGGAATAATCCGGCTCGGTTTCAATCAAGGTGCGCGCAGCCAAGATAGGCGCCAGCGCTAATTCATCCTGTGTGATGCCGCTATAAAGATTGCGTTTGGTTTCGGTCAAAATGGCTTCTGCTGAGACAGAGGCCAAACCAGAACAAGCTTCTTCAACCACATGTTTCAAACGTGCTTCATCAAGCGGCACCAATTGACCGCTCGCGCTTTTCATCTGCAATTGCGGCTTTGCTTGCGGATTATTGGCGGCCTGTTCAGCACGTTCACGGGCACGCTCTTCACGGTACAGCACATAAGCACGTGCCACTTTGTGATGGCCGCCACGCATCAATGCCAGCTCGACCTGATCCTGAACATCTTCAATATGGAAGGTACGACCTTCTGTTGCATGGCGGGTAAGACCTCCAATGATAACTTCAGACAGTTCTGCAACAACATCATGAACGCGGCGCGACGAGGCAGCACTTGTGCCTTCAACAGCCAGAAATGCTTTTTGCAACGCAACAGCAATTTTATCACCATCAAATGGTGTGACTGATCCATTACGACGGATGACCTGAAACCCAAGCTCGGAATTATTTGCAGCTGTGTTTGCGGCAGAAAAAGCGTCGCCGTCGGCAGGCTCACGCACAAGAGAAATCGACATTGGCTTACCCCAATTTTTGTTGGGGGCAAGGTCAGACGGATGCATGCATGAAAAAGAGCGACGCCATACGTCTGCTCTGTTGCCAGCACACCACCGGGACACCCCGCCCAGGGAGAACATTTCGTGTCGCGGCAGGTCTCCTGGCTGGCGGGTCTGGGCTTTTGTCCGTCTTCCCAAGAATAACCTCAGTGACGTAAATAGACAAAAGCTCGCCGCTTTACAGTTGCGGGGGCAGCTCCGGTTTAAACGGTGAAAAGCACCAGCCTTTCCGGATTCCCTATTATCTCTCTATCTTGCGATTCGAGAGACCGTGACCACTAGATATAGACAATTAATGCGAGCAGACGTCAACATATAGTTTGGCGCTGTCCAATGAATTATTTTGTAAGCTGTCAGGAGATGGCCTATATATAGCACAACCACGGAGCTTTAACATGATGAATATTGGCGAAGCAGCAACTGCGTCGGGTATAAGTGCCAAAATGATACGCCATTATGAGACGGTCGGGCTGATTGAAAAAGCAGGGCGCACCGAGGCTGGATACCGCGTTTATTCCAAACGCGATGTAGAAACATTGCGCTTCATACGGCGCGGGCGCGATTTAGGTTTTTCACTGGATCAAATCAAAGATTTACTGACCCTTTGGCAGGACCACAGCCGTGCTTCATCTGATGTGAAGCAAATAGCCCTCACCCATGTGGCGGAGCTGGAAGCCAAGATGGAACAATTGCGCGAAATGGCGGATACATTGCGCCATCTGGCACAGAACTGTCAGGGCAATAACCGCCCTGACTGTCCGATTTTGCATGATCTGGCCAGCAATGCAGCCAGATCTTAATCTTATCAGTTAAACCTGCAATGCAGGTTTAACCTTACGCAGACGCAGCGCATTGGAAAGCACGAAGATGCTGGAAAGCGCCATCGCACCTGCCGCCAGCATTGGCGACAATAATGTGCCCCACAATGGATAAAGCACACCAGCAGCCACCGGAATAAGCGCAATATTATAAGCAAATGCCCAGAACAGGTTTTCACGAATATTGCGGATGGTAGCACGAGATACCGCCAACGCATTGATAACACCACGCAAATCACCCGACATCAGCACAATATCGGCGCTTTCCATCGCCACATCGGTGCCGGTGCCCAAAGCAATACCCACATCAGCCGCAGCTAGTGCCGGTGCATCATTGATGCCATCGCCGACAAATACCAGCACCTCACCTTTCGTCGACATACGCTTTAAAGCATCCACTTTGCCGCCCGGCAGCACTTCGGCTTCCACATGGTCAATCGACAGCGAACGGGCAATGGCTTCTGCCGTTGCACGACCGTCACCGGTGATCATCGCTACTTTCAAGCCCATCTGATGTAGCGCATCAATCGCTTCTTTCGTTGATGGTTTGAGCGGATCGGCAATCGACAGGATTGCAGCCAATTGACCATCAACGGCCACGTAAATGGACGAGCGTCCTTGCGCGGCCAGTTGATCGGCCACTTTTTCCAAAGCTGTAATATCAATATTGAATGCTGCCATATGACGGCCAGCACCCACGGCCACTTGTTGACCATCAACATCTGCAACCAGCCCCATGCCAGCAATAGCGTTGAAGTTCTGCACATCCTTTAAGGTCAAGCCTTTTTCTTCTGCCGCCTGCACAACGGCGGCGGCAATCGGATGTTCGGAGCGTGCCTCAACACTCGCAGCAAGGGTCAGAATTTTCGCCTCATCCTGTCCGGCAACAGTTTCAAAATGTGCCAGAACCGGCTTGCCCAAGGTCAGTGTTCCGGTTTTGTCAAAAGCAATGACAGATGCTTCACGTAAACGTTGCAATGCATCGCCACGACGGAACAACACGCCCATTTCTGCCGCACGTCCGGTGCCAACCATAATTGACGTTGGCGTGGCAAGCCCCATCGCACAAGGGCAAGCGATAATCAGCACCGCAATGGCATTCACAAGCGCAAAGCCTAATGACGGCGACTGACCGAATATCAACCAGATGACAAAGGTGACAACTGCGGCTGCCATCACTGCGGGCACAAACCAGCGCGTTACTTTATCCACCATCGCCTGAATGGGCAGCTTGTCGGCCTGCGCATCTTCCACCATACGGATGATCTGGGCGATCACCATATCACTGCCAACCTTGGTCGCCTGATAGGTGAAAAAACCGGATTTATTGATGGTGCCGCCGACCACTTCGGCGCCAATTTCCTTGGCAACGGGCACTGGTTCACCGGTAATCATCGATTCATCAATATAAGAAGAGCCCTCGATGAGCACGCCATCGACCGGTACTTTTTCACCTGGTCTGACCTGCACATGGTCGCCCACGCGCACATCTTCCAACGGCACATCAACCGCCTTGCCATCGCGCAAAACGCGTGCAGTTTTCGCCTGCAAATCAACCAAACGGCTGATGGCAGCACTGGTTCTGCCCTTGGCGCGCGCTTCCAGATAACGGCCAAGCAGGATCAGCGCCACGATAACGGCTGCGGCTTCAAAATAAACATTCACCGTGCCTTCAGGCAAAACGGACGGCATGAAAGTGGCGATCGTTGAAAAGCCCCAAGCGGCCAATGTACCGACCGCTACCAGCGAATTCATATCCGGTGCGGCTTTTAAAAGTGCCGGAATGCCCAGCTTGAAAAAGCGCAATCCCGGCCCGAAAAGCACCAGCGTTGTCAGCACAAATTGCAAATACCAACTATTTTGCATACCAATTGTGCGGTCAATCAGCATATGCATGCCAGGGATTAAGTGCGACCCCATTTCAAGTACAAAAACCGGCAAGGTCAGCACGACTGCCAGCAAAGTTTGACGCTGTAAGGTTTGTGCTTCTTTTTCACGTTTTTGCGCGCGCATTTCACCGGTAGATTGCTTGGCGGCGACATCAATTTTACGCGCCTGATAGCCAGCTTTTGCCACCGCACCAATCAGCTTATCTATATTGACCCGCGTACCATCCACCACGATCTGCGCCCGTTCAGTGGCCAGATTAACGCTGGCTGATGTAACGCCGTCAACCGCGAGTAAAGCACGCTCGACAGTGCCGACACAAGATGCACAGGTCATGCCTTCAATGTTCAAATCAAATTTTTGCGGCGCGGATGATGATGGCACAACAGCAGCCAGTTTGGCTTCCGATTGACATGTTTCTACGCTTTCAGCTTTTTTTGAACCGCAACCGCAACCAGAGCTTTTAAGTGCTTCCACCGGCTTTTGCTCATCAATCAGCTCAGCTTTATAACCTGCTCCGCCGATGATTTTCACCAAATCATCAGCCGTGATATTGCTGTCACTCACTTCCACATGGGCGCGCTCTGTCATCAGGTTGACACTGGCTTTAACCACACCATCAGTACCTGTCAGTGCGCGCTCCACCCGCCCCACACAAGAGGCACAACTCATGCCTTCCACATTGAAATTATACTTAGTTAACAAGATGTTGCTTGTTAACTCGCTGTCATTTTTCTGGCTCATAGGTTATCCCCTGCCACATCGCTGCTCTTAAACAGACACTTCATCATGGCGCTTAAACTAAGGCTTCCCATCATGGGAAGGTCAAGAGCTTTTTTAAAGAAAAATCCCGACTGTAATTCCAATCGATTTCAGATGCTTTTGACGCGGGCTTGACCAATCTGATTTTAAATTCTACTCATAGAGGCAGCAAATATTCGTTGGGGTGTCGAAAGACTGAGAGGCGCAAAAGCGCTAACCCATTGAACCTGATCCGGGTAATACCTGCGTAGGGAACGGAATTTGGCGCGTCACGAACGGGCGTAATGGGAATTGGTCTTGCTTGGTAATTTGGGCAACAGGCGAATTTTCCAACCAGAAGCAAAACAAAAGCTTCAGCCAGTCATGATGTTTCACTTTCTGTTCAGAGAAGAGAAACGACATGACGAGACGGTTAGACACATCTTCCACCCTCAGTTCAGTTCCGATCTGCGTAACCATTGCTGGCTCTGACAGCAGCGGCGGTGCCGGTATTCAGGCCGATTTAAAAGCTTTTTCTGCGCTTAAAACCTATGGTGCGAGCGTCATCACCGCCATCACCGCACAAAACACCCGCGGCGTCACTGACGTAATGGATATGACACCGGCGATCATTCGCGGGCAGATGGAGGCGGTGTTCAGCGATCTTAATGTTGCTGCCGTTAAAATCGGCATGCTCTCACAACCTGAAACCATCGAAACGGTGATGGACGGTTTGAGCCACTTCCAAGGGCCGATCGTGCTTGATCCGGTGATGGTAGCTAAATCCGGCAATCGCCTGCTTAGCGAAACCGCGATTGATGTATTGCGCCAAAAACTGATCCCTTTAGCAACCTTGATCACCCCGAACCGTCCCGAAGCTGCCTGTCTGCTGGATATGGATGAAGCAAAAAGCGATGAGGAAGCCGAAGCACAAGGCCGCGCCTTGCTTCGCTTAGGTGCCAAAGCCGTTTTGATGAAGGGCGGCCATGCGGAAGGTGAAATTTGCACTGATCTCTTGATCACCGCAGACGCCCCGACATTTGCCATTTCTGCGCCCCGCATCCACACCAAAAACACCCACGGCACCGGCTGCACTCTGTCGGCAGCTCTGGCGACAAAGCTTGGACATGGGTTAGATTTAAAACAAGCTTTTGAAGAAGCCCACGACTATCTGCATCAGGCAATTTTGGCCGCCGATCAACTAACCATCGGCAGCGGTCACGGTCCCGTCCACCATTTTTATGAACTATGGACCAATCCTTCACAGGTAGCCCCATGAAAATTACCATTATCGGTGCCGGTGTCGCTGGCTTAACCTGTGCCACGGAACTGAATGCCCAAGGCCATAATGTTGAAGTGATCGCGCTCAGTGAGCGCATTGGCGAAGATGCTTGTTCATGGTTTGCCGGAGGTATGCTTGCACCTTGGTGCGAGGGCGAAAGCGCACCGGAGCAAGTCGTGCGCCTTGGCCAGCAAGCGCTCGATTGGTGGGAAAACCATGTCAGCGGTGTGGAGCGACGCGGCACATTGGTGCTTTCCCACACCCGCGATGCCAGTGAATTGCGCCGCTTTTCACGCCGCACCAGCCAGCACGAGTTGATTGATGCAACCCGCATTGAAGAACTGGAGCCTGATCTTGGCAATCGCTTCAATCAAGGCTTGTTCTTTGAGCATGAAGGCCATCTCAACCCGCGCCGTGCCTTGCCGGAACTGGCTGAAAATCTGCGCCGGAAGGCTGTGCGCTTTCAGCTTGGCACCAATGCCGATAAGGCCACAATCAACAGTGATCTGACCATTGATTGCCGTGGACTTCGGGCGCGGGACGATTTAAGCGATCTGCGCGGTGTCAAAGGTGAAATGCTGATGATCCGCTCACGCGACATCAACCTCACCCGCCCTGTGCGCCTGCTGCATCCGCGTATTCCGCTTTATATCGTGCCACGCGGGGATGGTGTGCATATGGTGGGCGCAACAATGCTGGAAGCCGAAGCCAGCCCGCATATCAGTGTGCGTTCCACCTTGGAGCTTTTGGGCGCGGCCTATGCGCTGCATCCCGCATTCGCCGAAAGTGAAGTGCTGGAAACCGGCGTCGATGCCCGCCCTGCATTTAACGACAATCTGCCCAAAATACGCCGCCAAGGCACGAAACTTTATGTCAACGGCTTTTACCGGCACGGATTTTTGATGTCTCCCGCACTTGCTAAAATGGTGCGTGAAGCGGTGGAAAATCCGCAAAACATACCAGAGCTTATGGAGTGAATTTGATGAATATTTCTCTCAACGGCCAAATCCACCAAACCACAGCCCACAATATGAGCGAATTGCTTGCCGAGATTGATTTGAGCGATGCGGTGGTGGCAACAGCTCTCAATGGCGAATTTGTCAGTGCGGATATGCGTGAAGAAACAACACTTTCCGCTGGAGACCAGATTGAAGTTCTGGCACCCATGCAAGGGGGCTGACATGCTAAAACTCTATGACAAAACAGTCACCAGCCGTTTGCTGTTGGGCACAGCCCTTTACCCCTCACCGGCAATTTTGGAAGAAGCGGTGAAAGCATCAGGCACCGAAATCGTCACCGTTTCACTTCGCCGTGAAAGCGGATTTGAGCGTGCGGGGCAAAGTTTCTGGTCACTGATCAAAGAGCTGGGTGTCCATGTTTTGCCCAACACAGCCGGATGCCACACAGCGCGTGAAGCGGTGACCACCGCAAAAATGGCGCGCGAGATTTTTGGCACATCATGGATCAAGCTGGAAGTGATCGGCGAGCAGGACACATTCCAGCCCGACCCTTTCGGACTGGTGGAAGCGGCACGCATTCTGGTCAATGAGGGTTTTGAAGTTTTCCCTTATATGAATGACGATCTGGTGGTCGCCGAAAAGCTGGTGCAAGCCGGATGCAAAGTGCTGATGCCGTGGGGCGCGCCAATTGGTTCGGGGCGCGGCCTTAACAACCCCTATGCACTCAAAACCTTGCGCGCGCATTTCCCAGATATTTCGCTGATTGTTGATGCGGGGATTGGCGTTCCCTCCCATGCCGCACAGGCAATGGAACTAGGCTATGACGCAGTGCTTCTCAACACCGCCGTGGCCAAGGCCGGTGATCCGGTTCGCATGGCCAAAAGCTTTGCTCTTGCCGTGGAAGCCGGACATCTGGCGGTTGAGGCCGATCCGATTGAACCGCGCGACATGGCAGCTCCTTCCACACCTTTGATGGGAAAGGCATTTTTCTAAAATGGCACTTCATCCTTTTTATCCGATTTTCGACAGCGCTGAATGGCTGGAGCGCTTAGTTCCGCTTGGCATCAAACTGGTGCAACTGCGCGTTAAAGATAAAACTACAACTGAATTGCGTGCTGAAATCCGTGCTGCCAAAACAATTTGTGACGCACATCAATGTCAGTTGATCGTTAATGATTATTGGCAACTCGCCATTGATGAAGGTTGCGATTACATCCATCTCGGTCAGGAAGATCTGGATGAGGCGGACATTACCGTTATTCGTAAGGCTCAACTCAAACTTGGCGTCAGCACCCATAATGAAGAAGAGCTGGAACGCGCATTAGCGCTTAAGCCTGATTATGTCGCGCTTGGCCCCGTCTATCCAACCATTTTGAAAAAGATGATCTGGGAGCCACAAGGGCTGGAACGTGTGCGTATCTGGAAAGATAAGTTAAGCGACATGCCGCTTGTCGGCATTGGCGGCATCAGCCTTGATCGCGCAACTGGTGTTTTTGAACATGGCGCAGATATTGTGGCCGCGGTGACCGACATCACCCTTCATGCAAGCCCTGAACAGCGCGTGCAGGAATGGCTGAAGCTGACGGAAGCTTATGTAAAATGAGCCGTTACGCCAGACAGATCATTGTGGAAGAGATGGGCATCGAGCGCCAAAAGCGCTTGGAGAATGCACATATTCTCATCATCGGTGCGGGTGGCCTTGGCTGTCCGGCGCTCAATTATCTGGTGGGTGCAGGTGTAGGACATATCACACTTGTTGATGATGATAGTATCGAGCGCAGCAATCTGCATCGCCAGCCGCTTTATGGTGAAAAGGACCTAGGCCGCAAGAAAGCCGAAGCCGCACGCGACCGTCTGAATGATCTTAATCCGGATGTTATAGTCACGCCTCTGACGGTACGCCTGACACCTGCCAACGTGGATGCGCTGTTGAAAGACGCCGATATCGCTCTCGATTGTGCCGATAGTTATGCCGTGACTTATATTCTGTCTGATGCCTGTAAAGCACTTGGAAAGCCGCTGATTTCGGCTTCGGCCTTGGGATTAAACGGTTATGTCGGTGGCTATTGCGGCAATGCTGAAAATGGGGCGCCATCGGTGCGGGCACTCTTTCCTGATCTGCCCAAAAACCTTGCCACTTGCGCCAGTGCCGGTGTGCTGGGGCCATTGGTCGGAACACTCGGCACTATTCAGGCGCAAATGGCCATTGCAGCCCTGACCGATATGTCGCCATCACCTTTAGGGCAGATGGTGACGGTCAATTTGAGCCAATATGGTTTCCGCAGTTTCCGCTTTGATAAAGCACCGGAGCCAAAAACCGTTCCCTTTGCATTTATCGCACCGGAACAGCTTTTGATCGATGATGTATTGATTGAATTGCGCGACACAACCGAAGCACCGCAAAGTCTGCGTGAAGATGCTTTGCGCTATTCAACACAGGATTTCTTAGAAAACCGCGTTGATCTTGCCACTGATAAACGTGTTGCTTTGTGCTGCCGCTCCGGCCTTCGGGCATGGCGTGCAGCCAGTGCCTTACGACAAGTCTTTTCCGGCCACATCGTTCTTGTTGCTGCCGGAGATAGTTCACCTCCATCCCCTTCAGTTTACTAACGGAGAGATAGAATGTTCCGCAAATTTAGCTTTGCTGCGCTTTTGAGCGCCACGGTTTTGCACGCCCCTATGATGGTTTCAACAGCTTTGGCAAATGATAGATTATCCCTCATCCTAGACTGGTATGTGAACCCCGATCACGGCCCAATTATTGTCGCTGACAAGCTTGGTTTCTTCAAAGAAAACGGTCTTGATGTGGAAATCATTGCGCCAGCTGATGCTTCTACGCCATCCAAACAAGTAGCTGCCGGACAAGCTGATCTCGCTGTCTCTTATCAGCAGCAATTGCATTTGGATGTGCATGAAGGCTTGCCACTCATTCGTGTTGGCACACTGGTTGACACACCACTTAATTGCCTGGCTGTTCGCGATGATGGTTCGGTCAATGAAATGACTGACCTCAAAGGCAAGAAGATCGGATTCTCGGTAGCAGGCGTCGAAGAAGCGGTGATGACGACCATTTTAAGCCATCATGGCATGACCAAAGATGATGTGGAAATGATCAATGTCAATTTCTCGCTCTCACCTGCTTTGATGTCCGGCCAAGTCGATGCGGTGATTGGCGCCTATCGCAATGTCGAGCTGAACCAGATGGATATTGAAGGCGTGAAAGGCAAATGTTTCTTCGTCGAAGAACAGGGCGTACCTGCCTATGACGAGCTGATTTATGTCGCCAATGCTAAAGGCTATGATGCCGATAAAATCAGCCGCTTTTTGGCTGCCACAGAAAAAGCTGCCAATTACATCATCAATCATCCCGAGCAAGCTTATGAGACATATGTTTCTTATAGCCCAGAGCTCAAAGACGAATTGAATAAGCGCGCCTGGAAAGACACTTACCCGCGCTTTGCCCGCACTCCTGCGGCCTTTGATTATGGCCGTTATCAGCGTCAGGAAGCTTTTCTTTTTGAACATAAACTCGTGCCGGAAATCTTTAGCGTCGAGAAATTTGCTGTCGATGTGAATGTGGAAAGGAACAAATAATGTTACCAAAACCGGATTATTCATCCAAAACCTTCAGCGCTTTGCGTGAGGCGGCAAGCCAAGAGTGGAATGACTATATCGACCATGCTTTTGTGCGCGGTATGGCGGATGGCACTTTGCCAAAAGCCTCTTTTCTGCATTATCTCGTGCAGGATTATGTTTTCCTGCGCCATTTTTCCCGCGCATGGGCGCTGGGTGTGGTGAAGTCCACCAGTTTGCAGGAAATGAAACACGCGGCCGCCACCGTCAATGGCCTCATCCATGTGGAAATGCCGCTGCATATCAAGATTTGTGCCCGCGAAGGGATCAGCGAAGAAGAGCTTTTCAACGCGGAAGAAGAAGCGGCTAATCTTGCCTATACCCGCTTTGTGCTGGATGCCGGACAATCAGGTGATTTTCTTGATCTGTTGGTGGCACTGCTGCCATGCGTGTTAGGCTATGGCGAAATTGGCCTGAGATTGGCTGCCACGCAGGCTGACAACACGCCTTATCAGGAATGGATCGACACTTATGCAGGCGAAGAGTTTCAAGCCCTTTGCCAGCTTGGTGGTGAATTACTCGAACATGCGGTTGCCAACCGTATTGGCGACAATTTTGAAGCCAGCCCGCGCTGGCCGCAGCTTTGCCGCATCTTTGCGACTGCCACCAAGCTGGAAGCAGGATTTTGGCTGATGGGTCTGCAAGGTAAATAACAAATGAGCAATCGGCCTGTGCACGTCAAAACGTCACGCAAATTTCTGCCCGATGGTGTTATTTCTGCCCTCACAGCGCTGATGCTGTGGCAGGGGGTGATCTGGTTTTTTGCAATACCGCGTTTTATTTTGCCCGGGCCGGTTGATGTTATAGTTGCCTTTTATGACAATATTGAACTGCTGATACCGAACGCTCTCATCACATTTGGCGAGATTTTATCCGGCCTGTTTTTAGGAAGTCTCATCGGCGTTGTTGCAGCGATCGGCCTGATGATGTCACCACTTGCACAACGCATAGTTTTGCCGATGCTGATTTTCAGTCAGGCAATTCCAATCTTTGCGCTGGCACCAATTATGACCCTTTGGCTTGGCTATGGTGCAGGCTCAAAAGTCGCCGTCTCGGTGCTGATGATTTTCTTTCCCGTTGTTTCCACTTTTTTAGATGGTTTACGGCGCACTGATCAAAGCTTACTGGATGCGGCGGCAATTTTAGGTTCAAGCCAGTTCTCAACATTATTTAGGGTGCGTATTCCGGCCGCATTCCCGTCCCTTGCCTCCGGTTTAAGTCTGGCTGCCGTTTATGCGCCCATTGGTGCTGTTATCGGCGAATGGGTGGGCGCATCGAAAGGACTGGGCTATCTCATGCTGCTTGCTAATGGCCGTGCCAAAACTGATCTGATGTTTGCAGCTTTGTTTATTTTGGCAATTTTTACTTTGATTTTGCATAAAGTAATCTCGCATTTTGCCAAAAAGCTTACCGTCTGGCCGCAGAAACCATAAAAACAAATGTGATATATTTAGCACATTTGTATAGTTGAAGTGCCATTTTTAAAACTAGCCTCTTGGCGAGCATTACGAATTCTATTACGGTTCAAAGATTATTCACGCGCACAGGAGGTATAAAAAATGTTTATTGCACGTTTTTCTTCGCTACCTCGTGAACCTCGCGGCGCGCGTTCAGTGGTTTCCGCTTTTAATTATTAACACATTAAAAGCCTTTACACCGCGCCGGAAGTCTCGAGTTGCAGAGCACTCTTCCGGCTCATTTTCCTAAAATACGCTCAAACTTATAAAAACAGACGCCCGAAATACGGCCCGACCCGTTTGCCGCTATTGCCACTCAAGTCGTTTGTTTCGCTTAAAACCTAAATCACCTCGTGCAAGGCAGTCCGTCAGGCTGTCATTGCATCTCATTCATAAGGTTCGCGCATGAGGATAAGTCATGTGCGAAAAGTCTCATGTCACGATTACGTCTTGATTTTCGAGGGCCGGCCTTCCGCAATGTCCTCAAATACACCTTCCGGCAATGGAAAAACCAACCGGTCAGAATTGCACTGATGCTTGTCGGAATGATGCTGGCAACAGTGGCTGACGTTTTGACACCGCTTTATTCAGGCAAGCTCGTTGATGCACTCGCCAACGATGTTTTGACGAAAAATGATGCGTGGAGCGCTGCCATTTCCGCGCTCATCATCCTGCTTTGCCTTGGCGGTGTAGCCTTGGTTATGCGTCAGCTCACTTTTTATGTCATCACTGATTTTACCTTGAAAATCATGAGCGACATGGCGCAGAGCGCTTTCTATCGTTTGCAGCGTTTTTCCACTGACTGGCACGCCAATTCTTTTGCCGGTTCCACCGTGCGTAAAGTAACGCGCGCGATGTGGGCAGTGGATTTGCTCAATGACACCTTGCTGGTGGCATTGTTTCCGTCCTTTGTGATGCTGGTTGGTTCTACCGCATTGCTGGCTTGGTATTGGCCGATGATGGGTGTGATCGTTGCCATTGGTTCGATCCTGTTCATCATCTGCACCGTGGTTATTTCATTGGGTATTGTGGCACCCGCTGCAACGCTTGCCAATGCCTGGGACACCCGCATGGGTGGTGCTTTGGCCGATGCGATTTCCTGCAATTCGGTGGTAAAAGCCTTTGGTGCAGAAGCACGTGAAGATGCACTTTTGACCAAAGTGGTTACCAAGTGGCGCGGGCGTACGCGCCGCACATGGTTGCGCGGTACGCTCAACGGATTCATCCAAGGCTTGAACTTGCTTGTCATGCGTGGTCTGGTGATTTTCTTTGCGCTTTACTTATGGAGCCAAGGAAAAGCCACCGCCGGTGATATCACTTTCGTGCTGACCGCCTTCTTCATTCTGCAAGGTTACTTGCGCGATGTGGGTATGCATATCCGCAACCTGCAACGCTCGGTCAATGATATGGAAGAGCTGGTTGATATTGAAGCGCGCCCCTTTGGCATTGCTGATAAAGCGGGTGCGCCAGCTATTGATATTTCTAAAGGCCAGATTGATTTTGACCATGTCACCTTCCATTACGGCGATCATAAAAACCCGCTTTACAAAGACTTCAGCGTCAATATCAAAGCCGGTGAACGTGTCGGTCTGGTGGGGCATTCGGGCTCCGGTAAAACCACTTTCGTGAAGCTGATCCAGCGGCTTTATGATGTCAGTGGCGGCGCCATCCTGATTGACGGGCAGAATATTGCCGATGTCACGCAATCATCGCTGCGTTCGCAGATTGCCATCGTGCAACAGGAACCGATCTTGTTCCACCGCACATTGGCTGAAAACATTGCCTATGCAAGACCAAGTGCAAGTCTGGCCGAAATCGAGCAAGCGGCAAAACTCGCCAGCGCCCATGATTTCATCATGCGCCTGCCGAAAGGCTACGCCACATTGGTTGGTGAGCGCGGTATCAAGCTTTCCGGTGGCGAGCGCCAGCGTGTGGCCATTGCCCGTGCCTTTTTGGCGGATGCGCCCGTGCTAATTTTGGACGAGGCAACATCAAGCCTTGATTCAGAATCCGAAGTGCTCATCCAGCAGGCAATGGAACGCTTAATGGTGGGGCGCACAACTTTGGTGATTGCGCATCGCCTTTCAACCGTGCGTTCGCTTGATCGCTTATTGGTTTTCGACCGCGGCGAAATCATCGAAGAAGGTGATCATGACGAACTGATCCGTTTGAACGGTGGTATTTACCGCCGTCTGTTTGAGCGTCAGGCACTGGAACTGACCAAAGGATTGGAAGACGTTTTCTAAAGAAACGCCAGTTCTTATCCAATTAATAAAGCGGCGGAGATCATCCGCTGCTTTATTTATTTCAAAGCCTTCACCATCTGTGACTGCTTATCAACACTTGCAACGCAGTTTTGATTTGCAAAAACCCAGCCGATCACGCACAGAGCTCACCGACTTGACATTTCCATGACAGAAATGTGACAGGTGAAGCTTCGCAATAAGGGATCGTCTGTGAGCCAGCTTTTTGACAATGTGAAGGCGGAACATCCGGCTGCGCAAAACAGTCTAATTTATCCGTCGCAATTATCAGCCAATATCAAACATATTGCAGGCGTTGCACTATTCTCGCTGGTGATTTCTACTCTGTTGGTATTTTGCATTGAATGGCTGGCACGCGGTTCTTTGTCCAATACAATCCAGTTTTTTACAAACCGGCAGAAGCCATCATGGACAACTGTACTGTTGTTTGCCTTCACCATCACGGCTTGTGATGCCTTGCTGGGGCGCCGTTTTTTCAGTGCTGTTTTTATCGGCATCGCCGGTTTGATCAGCGGAGCTGTTGCCTATCAAAAGAGCCTTTATTTGGGTGATCCACTTTATCCGAGCGACTTTCTCTATGCCCGACAGATTGTGGATTTGTTGCCGCTCTTGGTGCGTGATCGCCCGTTCAGCGCCATTTTGATTGCCATTTGTCTTGTGGTGCTCGCAATCGCCTTGGTCGTAGCGGTTTTTTATGGCCGCACCAAGTTCAAACCTTTAAGCATGAATGCCCGCGTTTGGCGGCTTGTCATTGCGTTGCCTGCACTGTGCTGGTTTGGTTATATATCAGATTTTGCCACCTATTCATGGTCGCGCGACAGACTAAAAATCGCGCCGATGATGTGGGATCAAACCGCCAATTATCAGCATAACGGCTTTGCGATTGCCTTCATTTTAAACATTCCGATGGCAAAGGTTTTTGCGCCTGAAAGCTATTCAGCCGGTGCAATTGAAAATATTGAAGTCAACCGCATCAGTGGTGCGGCACTCAACAATCGCCAGCAGCCTGATATTATCGTGGTGATGAGCGAATCCTTCTGGGATCCGACCCGTCTGCCAGGGGTAAATTTCAATACAGACCCAATCCCGACCGTGCGCCAATTCCAATCCGGCCATATATTTTCACCGGAATTTGGCGGCATGACTGCCAATGTGGAATTTGAAGCACTGACCGGTTTCTCGAAGGCTTTTTTGCCAACCGGCAGCATTCCTTACCAGCAATATATCCGTGGCTCGGTGCCCTCCCTTGCGTCATTCTTCAAAGAGCAAGGCTATGCCACCCGCGCTGTGCATCCGTTCCGCGCATTTTTCTGGAACCGCGGCAATGTCTATCAGCATTTAGGCTTTGATGGCTTCATGTCCGAAGAAACGCTACCAGAACTTGAAAAAAGCGGCACGCTTGCCTCCGATGATGCCATGGTCAGTGAAATGATCAAAGAAGCAGAAAACATCGATCAGCCGTTTTTCTTCTTTGCTGTTTCCTTGCAAGGTCATGGCCCTTATGCCGCCAGCCGCTATCCGGACAGCAAGCTGGAAGTAACAGGCCACGCCCCTGAACATGCACGCGAAGCCATTAAAGCTTTTGCGCAAGGGGCCAGCGAAGCCGATGCCAGTCTGTTGCGTTTGATGGAATGGGCAAAAAGTCGTGAGCGTGAAACCATACTGGTATTCTTTGGCGATCATCTGCCACCATTAGGCCCTGCTTATGTCGATACAGGCTTCATGACCGCACGTGTTGCAAGCCGCACGGCACCAGCTGCACAAATGGCGCGTGAACATGAAACGCCACTGGTTTTATGGTCGAGCAAAAGCGGCATTCAACGCGAGACCGGCACGATCAGCCCTGCTTTCCTACCGTTGCATATACTCAATATGGCCGGTGTCAGCCATCCGTTTTACACCGATTTTCTCGGCGCCCTGCATGATAAATATGCGGTGATTGATAATCACGTGCTTTTTGCCAGTGACAGAACCACACAGGAAAACTGGCAGCGAGAGGCGGAATGGCCAAAGCTGGTGCGCGATTATCAGCTTATCCAATATGACCAGATGTTTGGTCAGGATTATGCAGGCGAACGGTTCTTCCGCAAATCCACACCGCAATCCTGATCTCCAAATCATAAGAAAAAAGCCCCGTTTAAACGGGGCTTTTTAATTATTTCGCCAGATATGCTTGCAACTTGGCAAACTCATCGGCCGTGAAACGCAGCCCAAGTTTGGTGCGCCGCCAAAGAATATCTTCTGCCGTTTGCGCCCATTCATGGTTCAGCAAATATTTGACCTCAGCCTCATAAAGATCTGCCCCAAAATGCTCGCCCAGATCACGCAATGATTTGGCCTCGCCTAACAGAACATGCGCTTTCAAACCGTAAAGGCGAAATAGTCTTGCGGCATGTTGTGGCGTTAAAAAACCATAGGATTTTTGTAGCTTTGCCAATTCCGCATCATAATCAGCAATGGCAAATTCACCGCCCGTAAGAGCCGCTTTATCTGTCCAAGCCAAGCCTTTTTTACCAATCAGGCTTTCGATCTTTTCCAGCATATGTTCGGCCAGACGGCGCGATGTGGTGAGCTTGCCGCCAAAAACATTGACGAGTGGCGCCAAGCCGCCGCTAACGTCTTCTTTCAAAACATAATCGCGGGTTGCTTCCTGTGCTTGGGAAGCGCCATCATCATAAAGCGGGCGCACACCGGAATAAGCCCAGACCATATCAGCCTCTGTCACTGGCTCACGGAAATATTCGCTCGCCGCTGCACAAAGATAATTCGTTTCACTTTGGGTGATTGCCACTTTGGCCGGATCACCCTGATAATCCTGATCGGTCGTACCAATCAGGGTGAAATCCTGCTCATAAGGAATGGCAAAAATGATGCGGCCATCATTATTCTGGAAGAAATAAGCGCGGCTGTCGTTAAACTTCTTACGGATAACAATATGGCTGCCCTGCACAAGGCGCACATTATGCGCGTTTTTTTCACCCTCGACACCTTCCAGCACTTTATCTGCCCAAGGGCCTGCCGCATTGACCAGCAAACGGGCGCGGATTTGTCGGGTTTCACCTGCGTGGACATCCTGCAAAGTGATGAGCCAGCCGGTCTTATCACGCGAAGCTTTGACCACTTTGGAACGGGTGTAAATTTGTGCGCCACGATCGGCAGCATCACGCGCATTGAGCACCACAAAACGCGCATCATCCACCCAGCAATCAGAATATTCAAAAGCTTTGGTAAAAAGCGGCTTCAAAGGTTTTGCTGCCGGATCGCGCTTCATATCAAGCGTGCGGGTGGCGGCCAATTTTTTGCGCCCGCCCAGATGGTCGTAAAGAAAAAGACCTAGGCGCAGCAGCCATGCAGGGCGCGTGCCACCTTTATGATAGGGTAAAATAAAACGCATCGGTGCGATAATATGCGGCGCATTCGCCCATAAAATCTCACGCTCCATCAGTGCTTCGCGCACCAGACGAAACTCGTAATATTCCAGATAACGCAAACCGCCATGGATGAGCTTGGTGGCACGCGAAGAGGTGCCGCTTGCCAGATCATTCATCTCTGCCAGCGCCACCGAATAGCCGCGCCCGATCGCATCACGCGCAATCGAACAGCCATTAATGCCGCCACCGATGACAAAAATATCGAATGCAGGAATTTCAGCCATAATATGGCTCCATTTGCTTTCAGAAAACTATAAACAGAATATAAATCAGTTTCATGTGAAAGCAATATGAAAATAAATGAAACTATTCGACTATTTTTTCGCTTTCCGTTTCAATCAGCTTCACATCATGGGCAACGCACAGGTCGCGCAGTTTCGGCTCGCTGCAAAAATCGGTAATAAAAGTGCCGATTTGCGACAAATGACCGATGCGAACCGGTGCGGTTCGTTCCATTTTTGAGGAATCAGCCACCAGAATAACATGGCGTGCATTGGCCATAATCGCCTGTGCCACTTTCACTTCACGGTAATCGAAATCCAATAAAGCGCCATCCTGATCGATGGCAGACGCGCCGATAATCGCGAAATCCACCTTGAACTGGCGGATGAAATCGACAGCCGCCTCTCCGACAATACCGCCATCGGAGCCGCGCACAACGCCGCCTGCAATGACCACTTCAATGGATGGAAAAATGCGTAAACTATTTGCGACATTGATATTATTGGTTATCACCATCAAGCGGCTATGCTCGCTCAATGCCTGACTGACTGCCTCAGTGGTGGTGCCAATATTGATGAAAAGCGAGGCACCATCAGGAATAATCGAGGCGGCAGCATTACCGATGATACCTTTTTCACGCGCACAAAGCTGACGACGTGCCTCATATTCCATATTTTCAATGCCGGATGGATAAAGTGCGCCACCATGAATGCGTCGCAGCAAACGCGCTTTGCAAAGATCATTCAGGTCTTTGCGCACAGTTTGCGGTGTCACATCAAATTCCAATGCCAGATCATCTACCATGACCTGACCATGTAATTTGGCGCGTTCCAGAATGGCACTATGACGTGGCGTTAATTGCATGCTGCTTTCCCATTTTTCCAGAATGGCACAATAGTGAAAAAAAGCGAAAAGTGAAATGCGCATAGAAGCGCAGGCCGGATGCCTATTTCAAGTGGTTTTTCTTCCAGACATCAAGCGCCTCATACATAGCGCTCAACACAGCAGCACCCGCAGCTTCTGCAATAGCTGTATGAAGACCAGCATGGAAGCAATGCGACGATAAATTTCCCAACGGGCTGGCAATGGCCACGCAATCCGTGCCTGTTCCGGTAGCTTTTAATTGTTGATTGCCGATTTTAATATCAGTTTCCAACACCGCTAATGTCCGCGCCTGCACCACCACCGACATTAGCTCGATCATCGCCGCTTCTGATAATGTGCTGGAGGTTTTAACTAAAATATTGATAGTGCCAAAACGGCTTTGTGGCCCGTGCCGCGTACCGACGCGCTCGGCATTGGACAAGCCTGCCGTCACCAAACACGACACTATTTCACTCTCTACACACGCTTCCGCATAATGATGAAAATCGATATTGCGCGATGTGAGAAAGGCCACAGCATTCTTGTTGCCGGTTCGCTGCAATTCCTGCAACAACCATTGATGGGCATCAAGCTCCGGCGTTAAATCGCTATTACGCACCTCACGCCAGACAATCCGATCTGTTTCAACAAAGCCCGGTGCATTCAGCGTCCAGCTCAAAACTTGATGCGAGTGGCCTAAATCAACTGTAAGCCAAGGGCGCTCGCAATTGATTTTCATATCAATCATTTGGCTGTTGCGTTTTATCAAGGCTGGAACAACCACGCGCAATGAAGAAACCATTGGCAAAGTCGCAATCATACACCTGCCCGCGTTTGCCATATAACATCGGCTTGCCATCCAATGTGGTGCTTAAACCACCGGCAGCGCGCAAAACAGCATCACCTGCGGCGGTGTCCCATTCCATCGTGCGGCTATAGCGCGGGTATAAATCCGCCTGGCCTTCCGCCACCAAACAAAACTTCAATGAAGAGCCAACCGACACACATGTTTCAATACCATAATTTTGCAGGCAAATATCGGTTTCTGGTGTGTTATGCGAGCGGCTGGCAACAGCTGTGATCTGCTCAGGCGCTTGGCGCACATGGATTGCTGTGCGCGAAAGCTCTTGGCCCGCATCATCAACCAGTACCTTCACCGCACCATTAGAGCCACCAATATATAATTGGCCGCCCACAGGCGCATAAACGACACCTAAAACCGGCACACCATTTTCAATCAATGCAATATTGACGGTAAAGTCGCCATTGCGCTTGACAAATTCTTTGGTACCATCAAGCGGATCGACCAGAAAAAAGCGTGCGCCCAACTCTTGTGGCGAAAGACCTGCCGCCATTTCTTCTTCGGCCACAATCGGAATATCCGGTGCAAACACGCGTAATCTTTTTAAGATCAGTTTTTCAGCCAGTTGATCAGCTTCTGTCACCGGCGACTGGTCAGCTTTTTCCGAAACATCACAACCCGCCGCATAAATCCGCATAATCTCACGCCCTGCCTCAAGAGCTGCAAGCTCCAGCTCTTGCAGCAGCAAAACTTCATTTAATAGAGCGGATGTCATTTCATTCATTGTTTAAATCGACCAAGAATCAGTACCATAGCTGCCGATTATACCGCGCTTCGTCAGATAATGCTCAATCTCGCCCAATAATTCTTCCACACTGCGCCCTTTGGTTTTCAGGTGCAAATCTGGTGCAACGGGGCGCTGATAAGGTGCATCAATACCGGTGAAATCCTTTATCTCTCCGGCCAAAGCTTTAGCATAAAGCCCTTTTGGATCACGCTCGATACAGATTTCCAGTGATGTATCAACAAAAATTTCAATCAATTCATCATCGTTAAAACGGGTGCGCAAACGGTCTCTGTCCGCCTGTAATGGTGTAATCAGTGCTGCCAGCACGATCAATCCTGCATCCAGCATCAAATGCGACACTTCACCAATGCGGCGGATATTTTCGCTGCGATCTTTTTCGCTAAAGCCTAAATCGTGGTTCAAACCATGACGCAGATTATCGCCATCAAGCAGATAAGTATGCTTGCCCAAACTATGCAGGCGTTTTTCCAGCAAGCCCGCCAAAGTCGATTTTCCAGAGCCGGAAAGGCCGGTAAACCACAAAACAACCGGCTTTTGAAATTTTTGCTCGGCACGCGCTTTGGCATCAAGCACCAATGCTTGCCAATGGATATTGCTGGTTTTATGACCGTTTTCGCGAATCATACCGGCGGCAATGGTTTTGTTGGTGACGCGGTCAATCAGCACAAAAGCGCCGGTGGAGCGCTGCTTTTGATAAAGATCAAAAACCAGCGGTAAATTTAGCTGTAAATGACAAAGGCCGATTTCATTAAGCGCCAATTCGTGAGCATCGGAAGGGATAAAGGTTTCGATATCAATACGATGTTGAAGTTTTGTGATGGTCGCGCTGACCTGATCCGTTTCGGTGCGCAACCAATAGCTTTGTCCAGCACGCAATGGCGCATCGTCAAAATTGATCATTTGCGCCACCAGCTGATCGCTTAAAATTGGCCGGTCGTTCAAACCACTCAGCATTGAGCCGCGCGATAATTCCAGCTCATCTTCCAACAGCAATGTGACCGCCTGCCCCTCGAAAGCTTCCTGCAAATCACCTTGCGGGCTGATGATGCGACGTAATTTTGTTTGTTTGCCGGTATTAGCCACCACGACCGTTTCACCCACCCGCACATGGCCGGAACTAAGTGTACCGGAAAATCCGCGAAAATCAGCATTGGGGCGGCTGACATATTGCACCGGAAAACGAAACACATCCGCGTCCGCCGTTTTTCCCAATGGCACCGTTTCTAAGTGTTCCAGCAATGTCGGCCCCTGATACCAAGGTGTATGGGCTGAACGCACACTGACATTATCGCCAAAACGGGCAGAAATCGGGATAGTTTCAATGCTGGCAAAGCCGAAATCCTTGGTCATCTCCAGATAATCTGCTGCAATTGCCTCAAAAATCTCTTTAGAAAAATCGATCAGATCAATTTTGTTTACCGCCAGAATGATATGGCGCACACCCAACAAGCTCGCGATAAAACTATGGCGCCGCGTTTGCGTAATCAACCCTTCGCGTGCATCGACCAGCACAATCGCCAGATCAGCGGTTGACGCACCAGTTGCCATATTGCGGGTATATTCGGCATGGCCTGGTGTATCGGCCACAATGAATTTTCGTCTTTTTGTCGAGAAAAACCGATAAGCCACATCAATGGTAATGCCTTGCTCGCGCTCGGCTTCCAATCCATCCATGAGAAGCGCAAAATCAATATCATCACCGGTGGTGCCAAACTTCCGGCTGTCATTTTTCAAATGCGCCAGCTGGTCTTCAAAAATGCCTTTCGCATCATAAAGCAAACGTCCGATCAAAGTGGATTTGCCATCATCGACAGAACCGCAGGCTAAAAAGCGCAACAGGGTTTTGTTTTCCTGCTCCTGCAAATAATCGGCAATGCGGCTTTCCACATCAGCAGAACCAGCCTGAGGCTCGTGCAACAAGACCATCAAAAATATCCCTCACGCTTTTTCTTTTCCATTGAACCGCTTTCATCGCGGTCAATCATCCGGCCTTCACGCTCGGAGGTTTTAGAAATCAACATTTCTTCAATAATACCTGCAAGACTATCAGCTTCCGACGGAATAGCGCCCGTCAACGGATAGCAACCAAGGGTGCGAAACCGCACTTTGCGGGTGAGAATTTTTTCACCCTCGCGCAACACCAACCGATCATCATCTGCCATAATCAGCATGCCGTCACGCTCGACAACCGGGCGCGGTTTTGCGAAATAAAGCGGCACCAGCGGAATATTTTCCCGCATAATATATTGCCAGATATCAAGTTCTGTCCAATTGGAAAGTGGAAACACCCTGATCGATTCACCGGTTGAGATACGGGTATTATAAATCTTCCACATTTCGGGGCGCTGATGTTTCGGATCCCAACCATGCTGGCGGTTGCGGAAAGAAAAGATCCGCTCTTTCGCGCGCGATTTTTCTTCATCGCGGCGCGCACCCCCAAAGGCTGCATCAAAACCGTATTTTTCCAAAGCCTGCCGCAACGCCACTGTTTTGAATAAATGGGTGTGCACATTGGAACCATGTGAAAACGGGCCAATATTTTGCTCGACCGCATCTTGATTGATATGCACCAACATTTCGAAACCATCCTCGCGCGCCCGCTGATCACGAAAGGCAATCATTTCCTTAAATTTCCATGTCGTATCGACATGTAAAAGCGGAAAAGGCAGTTTAGCCGGATAAAAAGCTTTACGCGCCAGATGTAATAAAACGGATGAATCTTTACCCACCGAATAAAGCATCACCGGCTTGGAAAAGCTTGCCGCCACCTCGCGGAAAATATGGATGGCTTCAGCCTCTAACCTATCCAGATGGGTTAATGTTTTTACCGAAGCCACCAGCTGCATATTATTCCCCGCGATTGACGTGATAGCAGACGCAAGGTTTAAATGCCCATATCGTCACTGCCGTGGCGTTTATTATCGGGCGGAGAAGCGCGGATTTAAAAGGATGGTTTAACGAAGATTCAAAAGTGCAGATAAATTCTTACTCGCATTCCCGTGCTAGCCAGTAATATAATACCCGAAGCACTTCGAGCGGGATTATAACACATTGATAATTCTACTAATTTAGTAGTATTTAAGAGTTCTCTTCAGGATTTAAGTCTTGCGTGATCAAAAACAAAAATCGCCGCTCGTTCTTGTCACCGGTGCAACGGGTTTTATCGGCCGTGCACTGGTGCCTTTTTTGCAAAACGAAGGCTATCAGGTCAGGTCAGCATCACGCACCCCACAGCCGGATATGGCACTGCTGCCCGAACCTGATGCAGGTATCCAAGCCTTTGAACAATTGGTTGAAGGGTGCGACCATGTCATTCATCTGGCTGCCATTGCGCATGTGATGCATGAATTGCCAGCTGAAACCTATGACAAAGCCAATCGCTTACTCTCTGAAAAACTTGCACAAGCGGCAAAGACCAAAATAACCGGCAAATTTGTCTTTATCTCGTCTGTCGGCGTTCAGACCGGATCGGTACGCGAAGGCATTTTAACGGAAACTGATCCAACCCTGCCGGAGCGTGCCTATGGCCGCGCCAAGTTACTGGCCGAGGAAGCCATCCATGCCGTTTACGGGCAGAATAAACGCTTTACAATTTTACGCCCCGTTTTGGTTTATGGCAAAGGTGCCGGCGGCAATCTTGCACGATTAATAAAACTTGCTCGTCTCCCCATTCCCCTACCCTTTGCCAATCAAACGCAAAAGCGCAGCCTGCTTGACAGAGATGCACTTTACGATGCGATTATCCATGTTTTAAAAACTCCGGTGACAGATGGAGAAACCTATCTGGTTGCCGATCAGTCAGCGGTGACCATTGCCGATATTCTAGCAGCTCTTCGTCAAGGCATGGGACGCAAGCCTAAGCTCGTTCCGTTCCCGCATAAAATACTGGAATTAGCGGCATGTTTGGCTGGCCAGCAAAAAGCGTTTCAAGCTTTGACAGGGCCCTTGATGGTGAGTTCGCAAAAGCTTGCACAAACAGGTTGGCATGCACCAACAGATACAAAAACCCGCTTGCAAAAAATGACAAGTGGCTGAGCAGAGTTTGCAGATTGTAAAAGGTGATTTTAAAAATTGCGGTCTTCGATGACACTTTGGTCAGAGACTTGAGGGACGAAAATCTGTCCTGCGCATAATCATGTGAGATAGAGAAATTCAAAAATACCTACAGACCAAACCGCTATAGGCAATCATGCAATTAGAGTAGTCCGAGAGTGCGGGCTTTCATCACCGCCTGCACTTTATTGACCGCCATTAGTTTAGCCAAAACATTGCTGATATGGAAATTAACCGTGCGGGTGGAAATACTGAGGATCGCGCCAATAATTTCAGCGGTCTTGCCCTCGCTCGTCCAGAGCAAAATTTCCCGTTCGCGCGCGGTTAGCGTCACATCCTGCATACCGGTGTTTTTTTCCACCTCCAATAGCTGATACATCGACAAATGAATAAGACTGCCGATCACCTGCATTTTGGTGGAAAGCACCTGCAATTCTTCATCACTGATGGCTTTTTCACGCCGGATGAAGCTCAGCATGCCAAACACACCATGCGCTGACCAGCACGGCACTGAAATGCCGATATTGAGCCCTGATTGTCGCGCTTTTTGCCAAAGCGGCGCGGCATCTGCAAAAACCGCCTCCGACCAGATGATAGGTTGATTGCTTTTCATACCCTTACGGATGACCGGATCATTTTCATGAGCATTAGTGGCGCGATATTCCTCCCCCCATGATGGCGGACAATTATCAAAAAGAAAAAACTTCGATTTCGAGTTCAATGCAGGAATACTGATACTATAGGTGCAATAATCAAAACCGCATTGAACAGCAAAATCCGCAATCACCTTCAAAAGGCATGCAGCATCATCCACCGACTTTACGTCGTTGTAAATTCTTTCCCATAACATATTTTAAACCCCGTGTTATTTTCAACTTCCGAATTTATACCGGAATATCAATATTTATATTCAATCAAGCTTAATTAATTTAAATAAATATAGGTAATGCTATACAGTTTGACAGTAACACAAGTTAAATAAACAGGCTATCATTCGTAGTTGTATAGTTTTTATCTTATTTCAAAAAACAAAGATAATTATGGTCAAAAACAAACAAGACCTGAGAATAATGACAATTCTCAGGCCTTGTTTTTAATAAAAATGGCAAATTAAGCAGCTGATTCCTTAGATTGTCCGGCCTGCTTCGGCATATAATTGAGGATAGGTCCAAGCCAGCGCTCGACCTCCTCAATGCTCATGCCTTTACGTTTTGCATAATCTTCCACCTGATCACGCTCCACTTTGGCTACACCAAAATAATAACTATCCGGATGGCCGATATAGAGACCGGACACAGAAGAACCCGGCCACATGGCATAGCTTTCGGTCAGTTCCACACCGGTCGTGTTGGTGGCTTCCAGCAGACGGAACAAGGTCGTTTTTTCGGTGTGATCAGGCTGTGCCGGATAACCGGGTGCCGGACGAATGCCCTGATAGGCTTCCGACACCAATTCTTCATTGCTTAAGCTTTCTTCCGGTGAATAACCCCAATATTCTTTGCGCACACGCTCATGCATCATTTCGGCAAAAGCTTCTGCAAAACGGTCGGCCAGAGCTTTGACCAAAATTGCCGAATAATCATCATTGGAGCGCTCGAAACGCTCGGAAATCGCCACTTCTTCAATACCGGCAGTGACGACGAAACCACCGATATAATCGGCTTTGCCGCTGTCTTTCGGTGCGACAAAATCTGATAGCGCGACATTCGGGCGATCACCACGTTTCGACAATTGCTGACGAAGTGTGAAGAACGTATCGGAATGTTCCTTGCGGCTTTCATCCGTATAAAGCTCGATATCATCGCCAACCGCATTGGCTGGCCAGAAACCGATCACTGCACGTGGCACAAACCATTTTTCATCAATGATTTTTTTCAGCATGCTTTGCGCGTCATCATAGAGCTGACGTGCGGCTTCGCCTTGTTTTTCATCTTCCAAAATCGCCGGAAAACGTCCCTTTAGTTCCCATGTCTGGAAAAAAGGTGTCCAGTCAATATAGCTCGACAAGGTTTCCAGATCGATATCATCAATCACCTTGGTGCCAAGGAAACTTGGACGCGGCGGCTGATAGTTGCTCCAATCAATTTTAAACGGATTGGCGCGCGCACTTGCCAATGGCAGGCGCTGCTTTTCGGCTTCATTGCGCGCATGGGCTGCGGCTACTTTGGCATATTCATCTCTGATCGATTGAACATAACCAGCCTTGGCATCCGGCGACAAAAGTTGCGAAACCACACCAACCGCACGGCTGGCATCCACCACATAAACGGTTTGTCCACGCTCATATTTCGGGTGGATTTTCACCGCTGTATGCACGCGACTGGTGGTGGCACCACCAATCAGCAATGGCAGATCAAGCCCTTCACGCTCCATTTCGGATGCCACATGCACCATCTCATCCAGCGACGGCGTAATCAGGCCGGAAAGGCCGATAATGTCGACATTTTCCTCACGCGCGACCTGCAGGATTTTAGCGGCCGGAACCATCACGCCAAGGTCAATGATTTCATAATTGTTACAGGCCAACACCACGCCGACGATATTTTTACCAATATCGTGCACATCACCCTTAACGGTTGCCATCAACACCTTACCGGCAGTTTGGCGCTCGCCGTCACCACCATTCAAGCGTTTTTCTTCTTCCATAAAGGGTAAAAGAACAGCCACAGCCTGTTTCATCACACGGGCAGATTTAACCACCTGCGGCAGGAACATTTTACCCGAACCGAAAAGATCGCCTACCACATTCATGCCGGCCATCAACGGGCCTTCAATCACATGCAGCGGACGCTCAGCCTGTTGGCGGGCTTCTTCAGTGTCGGCCTCAATGAATTCAGTGATACCATTGACCAGCGCATGGGAAATACGCTCCGCAACGCTTAATTCGCGCCAGCTCAAATCCTTAGCTTTGGCTTCTTTGCCAGCCGTGCCGCGATAACGCTCGGCCAATTCAAGCAAACGTTCGGTCGCATCAGAGCGACGGTTCAACACCACATCTTCGCAAGCCTCACGCAATTCCGGATCAATGGATTCGTAAACTGCCAGCTGACCCGCATTCACAATCCCCATATCCATACCAACCTGAATGGCATGATAGAGGAAAACCGCATGCATGGCTTCACGCACAGGCTCATTACCGCGGAAGGAGAAAGACAGGTTGGAAATACCACCCGACACATGCACATGCGGCAGGGTATCAATAATGATCTTGGTCGCATCAATAAAATCATTACCGTAATTATTATGTTCTTCAATACCGGTCGCCACCGCAAAGACATTCGGATCAAAGACAATATCTTCCGGTGGCAGGCCAACTGTTTCGGTCAAAATTTTATAAGCACGGGTACAAATCTCGACCTTACGCTCAAGCGTATCCGCCTGACCGGTTTCGTCAAAAGCCATCACCACCACAGCCGCACCATAAGCGCGAACCAGCTTGGCATGATGGATGAAAGCTTCCTCACCTTCTTTCAACGAAATGGAGTTAACCAGCGGCTTGCCCTGCACACATTTAAGACCGGCTTCAATGACTTCCCATTTGGAACTGTCGATCATCACCGGCACGCGGGCAATATCAGGTTCTGATGCCACTAAATTCAGATATTCAACCATGACCTTCTGGCTGTCGATCAGCCCTTCGTCCATGTTGATGTCAATAATCTGCGCACCATTATTCACCTGATCGCGCGCGACATCCAAAGCGGTGGCAAAATCACCTTCTTTGATGAGTTTGCGGAAACGGGCAGAACCGGTGATATTGGTACGTTCGCCGACATTGACGAAAGGAATATCTTTGGTGAGTGTAAATGGCTCAAGGCCGGACAAACGCATCAGTGGCTCAAGCTTGACCGGTTTACGTGGGCTGTATTTTTTAGCCACTTCTGCAAGCGCCGCAATATGTTCCGGCGTCGAACCACAGCAGCCGCCCATAATATTGACGAGACCATCGCGGGCAAAATTTTCCATTTGCGCCGCCATCACTTCCGGCGTTTCGTCATAGCGGCCAAATTCATTTGGCAGACCGGCATTTGGATAAGCACAAACAAACGTGTCAGCAACGCTTGAAATTTCGGCCAGATGCGCGCGCATGGCATTAGCACCAAGCGCACAGTTAAGCCCGATGGAAAACGGCTTGGCATGACGTAAAGAATACCAGAAGGCAGTTGGGGTCTGGCCGGAAAGTGTACGGCCAGATAAGTCGGTGATCGTGCCGGAAATCATCAAAGGCAGACGGATCTGCTTTTCTTCAAACACCTGTTCACAGGCAAAAATTGCAGCCTTGGCATTCAGCGTATCAAAGATGGTTTCAATCAGAATAATATCTGCACCACCATCAATCAGGCCGTGGATTTGCTCGGCATAGGCAATGCGCAGATCATCAAAGGTCACGGCGCGATAGCCCGGATTGTTCACATCCGGCGAAAGCGAGGCGGTGCGGTTTGTCGGGCCCAAGGCACCAGCGACAAAACGGCGGCGGCCATCTTGGCTCTCTGCTCGTAAAGCGGCGCGACGCGCCAGACGTGCGCCATCGCGGTTCAGCTCATAAACCACATGCTCCATGCCATAATCGGCCTGTGCGATGGAGGTGGAGGAGAATGTATTAGTTTCCAGAATATCGGCACCAGCCATGGCATAAGCATAATGAATATCTTCAATCGCCTTTGGCTGGGTTAGCGTCAACAGATCGTTATTGCCCTGCAAATGGCATTCACAGCCCACGAACCGTGACCCACGGAAATGTTCTTCGTGAAAGCCCAAGCCCTGAATCTGGGTTCCCATCGCACCGTCAAGGATCATGATACGTTCACTGGCAGCTTTTTTTAAGCCTGTGAAAATTTCAGAACCATCGGTACGCGGTGCAACAGCACCAAAAAGATCGTCAAGAGAAGACGTCATAAGAATCACCAGACCTTATCAAGGGTATCATTTTTTGATTTAATGACATAAACATATCTTTATGTCAAATTCATCACTGTTGTTTTTATACGGCGGCCTTAAACGCAATAACCCCGGCTGAACCAGGGTTATTGCTGATAAACCAAATGAAAACCGTCCCTATAGGCTCAAGTGACATAAGCGGTGATCGAAGCTCCAACTAATGCGATGGCCGCTGCAATCATCACGCCATAAAGGCGCGGTTTATCAAAAATAACTGCAAAAGCTGAGAACCAAGCCACAACGGCAGCACCTAACGCGAACAAAAAGCCCGGCTTGTCATGCGCGACGATATTAACAGCCATCAAACCACCAATGATCAGAGCGCCGAATACGATCATCAGACCTGTGGCATATTTTTCATAATCGTCCATTTGAATTTCCTGATTGATTGACCTGACAAGAGGCCGGAAGATTTATTGTTCATACGCCGAATGCGAAAAGTTTAATCAACCCAGCGCTTACACAATCACTATTCTTGTCATTCTTCAACATTTCTGTTGGCAGTCAGCACAGAAACAGTGTGGTTTTCGCGATAAAATCAGCAAATCCACAGTAAATTAAGCACCAGCATTGTGTTTAAAGCTTGGTTTCCACATCCGCAGAAAAGCGCATTTCGCGCATCGGGCGAACATATTCTGTTGTCGAAGTGTAGATCGGATCAGATTTAAATGCAAACAAAGCGGCTTCGTCTTTAAACTCGCCGTAGACAACCAGATCAATCCGGTCGCACATCGGGTCAACTTTGCTATTGGGTAAAATCTCGAATAAATCCGAATGCGGAATGGCTTTCAAACGTTCCAGCCCTTCACGCACGACATCAATGTCCTGTCCCTCTTTGACGCTAAAAAACACGATATGACGGATCATTTTCACCACTTCCCTTAAATGATATAAAGGCTTCTTAGCCCATATAAGCAAAAACGAAAATGCTTTAATGTCCGAATATGTTTATTCCCTGAAACGGCGCCAGCTAAATTCACCTTTTATAGGTACAGAACCCGAGCCCGGTTGATAATAATGCGGCGTATCGACCAGTGCGCCTTCCTGCAAACGTTTAACTGTTACAAGATGGTGCACTTCCAGCGTGTCAAAACCTGCACGCAGCATCAATGCGGCCTGATCGATCAGCACATCACCTACAGCACGCAGTTCGCCTTTAAAACCTTGTGCCCGCAAAAGCTCTGCTTTGGAATAAGAGCGACCGTCATTAAAAGCCGGAAAATCCAGTGCAATCAGCGACAACCGATGGAGAGATTGAAACAGAAGAGTAACATCTTCACCTGAGCCGACACGCACACCCAGTTTACGGTTGGTTTGAGCAAGCAATATTTCGCTCTTTTCCACCCAGACATGAAACGGCAATAGCACAGCTTCGGCATCTGTTACGTCTGATAAATCATCTAAGGCTTGATAAGCATCCGGCTTGAAACCATCTGCCGTCCACAAATAAGCCGCGCTCATTTTGACACTCCTTTTTGCTCCAGCTGCTCGCTCAAATCGCTCAAATGAATGCCGCATTCAACCTTATCCGAGCCAGCCCAACGCCCTGCGCGCTGATCTTCGCCCTCCTCAACAGGGCGCGTGCAAGGCATACAGCCGATGGAACGATAATTTTGCAGAGTCAGCGGATGCACGGTCAAATCATGATGCCGCATATAGGCTAACAAATCATCGCTGTTCCAATGTGCCAGAGGGTTGATACGAATACGCACCCCCACCGCTTCAAAAACCGGTAGTTGCTGACGGGTTGCTGCCTGAAACTGTTTGCGCCCTGTCATCCATGCTTGATAAGGCGCAACAGCGCGCGTCATCGGTTCAACTTTGCGCAAAAAACAGCAGCGATCTTTGTCGGTCATCGATAAAGCGCCATAGGGATCATCACGCTTCAAATTTTCTTGAAGCGGCGTGATATCCTGCACATTCTGCAAGCCCAGATTTGTCGTCAATTGTTTACGGTATTCCAGCGTCGCGGTAAAATGTTTGCCGGTATCCAGAAACAGAACCGGAATGCTCTGATCAACTGACGCCACCATATGCAAAAGCACGGCCGATTCCGCCCCGAAAGACGAAACCAGCGCCAAGCCATTATTTGCAAAAGTCTGATAACTCTGCTCGATAATTGCCTGCGGCTCACGCGCACCATGACTTAGCTCCAGCAGCCTCGCTTGTGCTGCCACCCGCGTCTCATGGTTCAGGTACAGTTCAACCGGCATAAGCAGGCTCGCCATAAAGTGCTTGTTTGAAAGGTTCTGCCCCCAAACGGCGATAAGTGGTCAGGAAGTTTTCACTCCGGTCTAGCCGCACGTCGAGATAAGCATCCACCAGCTTTTCAATCGCATCGACAATATCTTCAGAGGAAAAACCACGCCCGACAATATCGCCGATACTGGTATGAGCATCAGCCGAACCGCCCAAAGTGATTTGGTAAAGTTCCTCGCCTTTTTTCTCAACGCCCAAAATGCCGATATGGCCGACATGATGATGGCCGCAAGCATTGATGCAGCCCGAAATTTTAATTTTAAGAGCGCCGATATCAAGCTGGCGCTGATGGTCGCCAAAACGTTTGCTGATACGCTGAGCCACCGGAATAGCGCGGGCATTGGCGAGCGAGCAATAATCAAGACCGGGGCAAGCGATGATATCGGTAATCAGCCCTGCATTGGCTGTCACCAATTGCTGATCTTTAAAAGCATCATAAACTGCCTTCAAATCTGCCAAAGCCACATGCGGCAGTACCAGATTTTGCTCATGGCTGACACGAATTTCATCAACCGAATATTTCTCGGCAATATCGGCAATCAGTTCCATTTGTTCGGCACTGGCATCCCCTGGAATACCGCCAATGGGTTTTAGCGAAATTGTCACGACGCCATAATCGGGATGTTTATGGGGCGTTACATTTTGCGCTACCCACGCACTGAAATTTTCATCCAGCTTTTGTGCTTGCGCCAATAACGCCCAGCCTTCTGCCCGTTCCGGCAAATCCGGCATTTGGAAATAATGCTGAATGGCATCAATATCACCTTGCGGCAGCTTCAAATTCGTGTGGCGAATGTCTTGCCATTGCGCTTCAATTTCGCGCGTCAATTCTTCAATGCCGGTTTCGTGCACCAGAATTTTAATACGCGCTTTATATTTATTATCGCGCCGCCCATGCAGATTATAAACCCGCACAATTGCCGTGATATAAGTCAGCATATCTTCAACGGGCAAAAATTCGCGGATTTTACGCGCCACCATCGGCGTGCGTCCTTGTCCGCCACCAATATAGACACTCAAGCCCAATGCGCCTTTTTCGTCTCTCTTCAGTTGCAAGCCGATATCATGCACCTGAATGGCAGCACGATCATTGTCAGCACCAACAATCGCAATTTTAAATTTGCGCGGCAGATAGGAAAATTCCGGATGAAGCGACGACCATTGCCGCAAAATTTCGGCAAATGGTCGAGGATCTGCTACCTCATCGGCAGCTGCACCGGCAAAATGGTCGGCCGTCACATTGCGGATGCAGTTACCCGAGGTTTGGATCGCATGCATCTCCACTTCTGCCAATTCATCCAATATGGCAGGCACATCTTTCAAGGCTGGCCAGTTGAACTGGATATTTTGTCTGGTGGTGAAATGGCCGTAGCCACGATCATAGCGCCGCGCAATCGAACCAAGCTTGCGCATTTGGCGTGATGACAAAGTGCCATAAGGAATAGCCACCCGCAGCATATAGGCATGCAATTGCAGATAGAGACCATTCATCAACCGCAATGGTTTAAACTGGTCTTCGCTCATTTCACCTGAGAGGCGACGCTCCACCTGATCTTTAAACTGGGCAACACGCGCTTTAACAAAATCGCGGTCAAACTCGTCATAACGATACATAGTCTGGCCTTTTAAATTTAATAGGAAGCGGCAACTTTAGCCGTGCCAAAATGGATAATGGTCGGGCCGCTCAATCTGATGCGTTCACGCAGACGTAAAGGGCTTAAGCCTTCGTCATTGTCTTCAACATCGATCAGGTTGACATCCACCACTTCATCAAAAAGCGAGGCGGCGCGACCTGCCGCTTCCAATGCTTCCACGGCCTGCGCATGGCGGGCGACTAATGCGCCTTTGAGAGAATTTTGCCATTTGCCGTCTGCGCCAAGCCATACAACCACACCATCCAGCAAACGATTGGCAGTCAGAACTTTTACAACCATGTTTTTCGCTCCTGTTGAATGTTTCAAGCCGCAGCAAATTGCTGACGCAGGCTTAGAGGTTCTGTATTTTGCAAGGATGCACCGGCTACCGCCTCGCCGATAATCACCATCACCGGCCCGCTCAAATCATCACGTAAACTCAAGCCGGATAAATCCTTCAATGTGCCATGAAACAAGCGTTTGTCCTGACGGCTGGCATTTTCGATGGCCGCAACACTCGTATCAGCAGGCAAACCAGCACTCATCAAACGAGAAGCCACATCACCGGCAACACTGCGCCCCATATAAATGGCGATAGTAGCGCCTGAAACGGCAAGTCGCGCCCAATCCGGCAAGGTCTCACCATGCATATCGTGACCGGTGGTGAAAATCAGTGATGAGGCAACGCCGCGCAATGTCAGCGGCAATTCCATATCGGCAGCAGCCGCAAAAGCAGAGGTGATGCCGGGCACAACTTCAAACGGAATGTTTGCGGCTCTCAGCGCTGCCATTTCTTCGCCCGCACGACCATAAATCAATGGATCGCCAGATTTCAACCGCACCACCTGTTTACCAAGACGCGCCTGTTCAATCAGTAACTGATTGATCTGATCCTGACTTTTAGAATGGCAGCCTTTGCGCTTGCCCACCAAAACCCGCTCGGCATCACGCCTGCCCATCGCAACAATAGCTTCCGGCACCAGCGCATCATAAATAATAATATCGGCATCCATCAGTGCACGTTGAGCGCGTAAAGTCAGCAAATCTTCGGCACCAGCGCCTGCCCCCACCAAGCGCACAAAGCCAGTTTGTTTTTGTGCCCCTGCTTCATGCAACAAAGCGCTGGCTGCACGATGCGCGGCCTTCTCATCGCCTTGTTCAATGGCTTTTGCGACCGTACCTTCAAAAAACCCGCGCCAAAACCCGCGTCTTGCCGCGCCTTTTTCAATGAGCCGTTCGGCTTGATCACGAAATCCAACCGCCAGTCTCGCCAATGCACCCAATTGCGGCGCTAACATCGCCTCAATCCGCGCACGGATTATTTGCGTCAAAACAGGCCCTGCCCCTTCCGATCCAATCGCAATGGTCACAGGTGCACGATTAACAATAGCGGGAGTGAGAAAATCGCAAAGATGCGGGCGATCAACGACATTGACCGGAATACGATGCGCTTTAACGCGCATTGCTAGTGCGCGATCTGTTGCTTCATCTTCGGTTGCAATAAAAACCAGTTTGGCATCCAGAAAATCCGTGTCTTTCAAATCGCGCGATAAATGCTCAAGGGCGGCATCACGTAAAAAATCAGCCAGAACAGGTTCAGGCTTATCAGCAACCACACGGATATGTGCCTTCGTCTGATGCAATAGTCTGATTTTATTCAGCGCTTCTTCACCATTGCCAATCACCAGCACCGGCTTGTCAGCCACGCGGAAAAAAACCGGAAAATCAGCCAGAAGAAAAACAGATCGAGACCCAGACCGAGACATTGCACCGCCCTTTCAAAAGATAGCAATAGTATCTCTTGAAGGCACTCACTTGATAAGAAATGCGCTTGCGCGACGGGCTGGCAAATAGCAATTGCTTTTCTGCGCTTGCACAAGCTTGAGGTTTTTAATTCCCGAATTATCGACTGATGAAAAAGGCTGGATAATGCCGTGGCACACGCCATGGGCGCACGATGATCAAATCAAACCGCAAGGAAAGCTGCGCATAATCAGGCTGTCGTGCCAGCCATAAATCGGCCGCGGCTTCTATGCGGCGCATGGATTGCATATCCACCGCATCCATCGCCGATGCAGTTTCTGCCCGCGCCTTCACCTCAACAATCAGCACCAGATTGCCGCGGCGTGCAATCAGGTCAATCTCGCCAAGTTTGGTGCGATAACGACGCTCGACAATGGCATAGCCTTTGAGCATCAGGATAAGACTTGCCAGAAATTCGGCACGGTGACCTAAGGAAAATGCTTTTCTGCGCTTTTCCTTGAGTTTATTCATTCGCCGCTCTTAAGCGCAATCAGCCGCTGATAAAGATCAGATTTTTTCGCCCCCGTCATACGGGCAGCTTCCGCAGCAGCTTTGGAGGCAGGCATTTCTTGCGCCAAAGACAACAGCAATTTGTCCATATCTTCGGCACTGGTCACCACAGCCTGTTCTTCGGGTGGCGCCACCAGTAAAACCACCTCGCCGCGAATACGGTCTTCACCGTCATAGGTTTCAGACAATTCACGCAAAGGAGCCGTGACAACCGTTTCATAGGCTTTGGTCAGCTCACGGCACAAAGCGCCTTCGCGGGTTTCACCAAACACATGCACCATATCGCTCAAAGCGGCTGCGGCACGGTTAGGTGATTCAAAGAAAATCAGCGTGGTATCAATGGCTTTCAGTGCCTCTAACCGCGCACGTCGCTGGCCTTGTTTCGGCGGTAAAAACCCGCAAAACATGAATGTGTCGGTCGGCAGGCCTGTGGCGGTCAAAGCTGCCAGAACAGCGGAAGCACCCGGCACTGGAACCACTTTAATACCTGCGCTACGCGCTTCACCCACCAAGCGAAAGCCTGGATCAGAGACCAGCGGTGTACCGGCATCAGAGACAAGTGCAACACTTTTGCCCTCTAAAAGAGCCGCAATCAGCTTTGGCCCAGCTTCACTAGCATTATGTTCATGATAAGGTATGGGGCGGCGGGTAACACCAAAACGATCAAGCAGCACGCGTGTAACACGGGTATCTTCGCAAGCCAGAATATCGGCACCGGCAATGGTTTCCACCCCACGCAGGGTCATGTCACCTAAATTGCCGATGGGGGTCGAGACAATATAAAGCGCAGGCTCCAATGGGCGTGCCCGTTGCGGAACACCACCAATGACATAATCGCGCGATTTAACTTCGTCTTGCACCAGAAAAAACCTTAAAAAATCCACCAATTATGTGGATAGCATTATAAAGACAGATCAGCCACCACTGCATCCAGCAATAATGATCCGGCAGGCGTGGCACGAATGAAATCATCATTCATGCGTTCAAGTGCTCCCTGCTCGATCAAGCGGTTCAAGCGATCTGCATTAATGGCATGTCCGCTCAAACGCTGATAGCGGCGCAAATCAATGCCTTCACGCAGACGCAAGCCCATCATCAGAAACTCGTCGCCTTGCTGATTACCGTTGAGATGTTCCTGCTCGACAATACCGTGGCCGGTCTTCTCAACGCGCTCCAGCCAAGTTTCCGGATGTTTTTCCGTGATCGTCACCGTACGCGTACCATTTTCAATGAAGCGACCATGCGCCCCCGGTCCCACACCGACATATTGGCCATAGCGCCAATAAACCAGATTATGCTGCGACTCACGCCCCGGCACTGCATGGTTGGAAACTTCATAAGCAGGCAAACCATGCTCCGCAGTCACCCGTTGCGTTTCTTCATAAAGGGCTGCGGCATGATCCGGCTCCGGTGTCACCAGTTTGCCAGCCTTCCAAAGATTATAAAACTGCGTGCCTTCTTCAATTGTCAGCTGATAAAGCGACAAATGATCGGCAGCGAGCGCAATCGCTTGCTTCAATTCTTCGCGCCACTCTTCAATGGTCTGGTCAGGGCGGGCATAGATCAGATCGAATGAGAGACGCGGGAAAATCTCGCGCGCCAGACCGATGGCCACTTTTGCTTCATCGACCGAGTGCAAACGACCAAGACGGCGCAGATCACGATCATTGAGTGCCTGCACACCGAGCGACACACGATTGACACCGGCCGCACGATAGCCGCGAAAACGATCGGCTTCCACACTGGTCGGATTGGCTTCCAAGCTCACTTCAATATTATCGGCAACCGACCAGCGCTTGGCGATACCATCCAATAGCGAGGCAACTGTTGCTGGCTGCATCAAAGACGGTGTGCCGCCGCCCAAAAAGATGCTGGTAACCCTGCGCGGCCCTGTGCGCTCACGCAGAGTTTCCATTTCACGATTAAAGGCAGCTGCAAAACGTTCCTGATCCACCGGCTGATGCCGCACATGACTGTTAAAGTCACAATATGGGCATTTGGCCATGCAAAACGGCCAATGCAGATAAATGCCGAAAGCATTTTCCCCATCAATGGTTGCAATCGGGTGCTGTGAAGCCAGCGCGGTGTTCAGTTCCAAATTCTTAAACGCCTATTCTTAATTATCTCAATCAATGCCCGGCAAGTCAAATATCTAACACATCTTTGGCAAAGAGCTGGAAGGCACGGGCGCGATGTGAAAGCGCATGTTTATCACCCGGTTTCCAGCCATGTTTTTCCTGTGCGGTCATTTCGCCAAAGGTCTTGTCATAACCATCCGGCAAAAAGACAGGATCAAAACCGAAGCCCAGTTCACCACGCGGCGGCCAAACCAGCTGACCTTCCACTTCGCCGCGATAATATTCAGCCGAGCCATCAGGCTTTGCCAGACAAATCACCGACACGAAACGACCTTTACGCTCATGCGGTTCGGTAGCGCCCTTGGCCTGTAAAGCATCTTCAACCTTGCCCATCGCCATGGCAAAATCACGGCTGCCATCCGGCAATTCTGCCCAATTGGCGGTGTAAACGCCCGGGTTTCCATCAAGTGCATCAACAACAAGGCCTGAATCATCAGATAAAGCCGGCAATCCTGTGACGCTGGCCGCAGCATAGGCTTTGATATAGGCGTTTTCTTCAAATGTGGTGCCGGTTTCATCAGGCTCCGGCAAGCCAAGCTGACCGGCAGACTGTGTTTCAAAACCGAACGGCCCCAACAGGTCATCAAATTCGCGCAGCTTTCCTGCATTATGCGAGGCGACAATCAGTTTGGTTTCTTCAAGTTTCTTCATAATTTCAGCACCACATTCAAATTTTTATGGATCAGAAGATCAGGCAACGGCCATTTTCTGTAAGCTAACCAGACGGTTTACACCGGTTTTGGCCAAAGCCATCAGCTTGGCAAACTCTTCTTCAGAGAATGGCACACCTTCGGCGGTGCCCTGAATTTCAACAATGCCGCCAGTGCCGGTCATAACAAAATTGGCATCGGTCTGAGCGGCTGAATCTTCCGGATAATCCAGATCGAGAACCGGAGTACCTTCGTAAATGCCGCAGGAAATAGCTGCAACATGGTCTTTCAGCACCTTGTCGAGCTTGACCATCTGACGGCTTTCCATCCAGCGCAGGCAATCATGCAGCGCAACCCAACCACCGGTAATGGCAGCGGTACGGGTGCCGCCATCAGCCTGAATGACATCGCAGTCAACAGTGATCTGAAACTCGCCCAAAGCCTGCATATCGACAACCGCACGCAATGAGCGGCCGATCAAACGCTGGATTTCTTGCGTACGGCCACCCTGCTTGCCGGCTGCTGCCTCGCGGCGCATACGGTCGCCGGTGGAGCGCGGCAGCATGCCATATTCGGCAGTGACCCAACCTTTACCGGTATTGCGCATCCAGCCCGGCACTTTTTCTTCCAAGCTTGCCGTGCACAGCACATGCGTATCGCCAAATTTGACGAGGCAAGAGCCTTCAGCATGTTTGGAAATAGCACGCTCGAAAGAAACAGCCCGCATTTCATCGGCTGCACGTTTGGATGGACGCATAAGATTTAACCCCGATTCATATAAGAAGGTTTTGCTTTTAAGCCGCAATCACACAAATAGAAAGGTATTTCGCTGTTGCTTTGATATGATAGCACTTTACACAACTGTTTTAACAGTTTCACTCAAAGTCTTTGACCTTGGCACTTGCCACCTTATATTTAAGGGGCAACATCATATGAAACACAAGGTTTAGGCGGGGCGATGATCCAGTCACCAGCACATGACGTTCTCAGTTCGCTTGACCAGCGTTCGCGCGATATTTTTCGCCGGATTGTTGAAAGCTATCTGAATGATGGTGATCCGGTGGGTTCCCGCAATCTGGCGCGCATTCTGCCGCAGGCCTTATCGCCCGCCACCATCCGCAATGTGATGAGCGATCTGGAACATCTGGGGCTGATTTATTCGCCCCATATTTCGGCAGGCCGTATGCCCACACAAATCGGCTTGCGTTTCTTTGTCGATGCGTTTTTGGAAATCGGCGACCTGCCCCCTGATGAACGCTCCAGCATTGAAGCGCAGGTGCGTGCTGCCGGACAAACCCATTCGGTAGAAAATATTCTGACAGAGGCCAGCCAAGTGCTTTCCGGCCTTTCAAGAGGTGCCGGATTGGTGCTTGCCACCAAGGCCGAAGGTGCGCTCAAACATATTGAATTTGTGCGCCTTGAACCAACACGCGCTTTGGCCGTGCTTGTCATGAAAAATGGTGATGTGGAAAATCGCGTGCTGGAACTGCCACCCGGTGTCAGCACGTCTCAACTCATTGAAGCCTCTAATTTTCTCAACGCGCATATTCATGGCCGCACACTTTCTGAAGCGCGCACGGAATTGGAAAAGCTTAAAAACGAAACCCGCGAAGCGCTCGACAGCCTGTCGCAAAGTCTTGTCGCGCAAGGTCTTGCCATCTGGGGCGGCAGCGGCTCAGATCAGCCAGCCCGTCTCATTGTGCGCGGGCGCTCCAACCTGCTCGAAAATATCAGCGCACAGGAAGACATCGAACGGCTGCGCCATCTCTTTGACGACCTTGAAACCAAAGACGGCATGATCCAATTGCTTGATCTGGCCGAAGCCGGATCAGGGGTACGGATTTTCATCGGTTCGGAAAATAAACTTTTTTCGCTCTCCGGTTCATCACTGGTTGTCGCGCCTTATCGTGACGCAGAACAGCGCGTGGTCGGCGCGCTTGGCGTCATTGGCCCGACACGGCTTAATTATGCCCGTATCGTGCCAATGGTGGATTATACCGCGCAAATTGTCTCAAGATTGCTGCGATAACCATAGCGATAACCATCTGGGCATTGCAATTATAACTGTCAGAATGCACAAGGTATGCACATTAAGCCTTGATTTTCCTGCGCTGACACTCGATATCCGCCACAAACACTTATTCAAGACGGAAGAACATCATGACTGAAGAAAAGAAAAACCCTGAAACAGCCGATCTTGACAAGCGCGACCTGAATAATCCCCGTGACCGGGATGCGCTGAAAAAAGCGGCTGATGATTTTTTGAAGTCCCGCAAGGCGGAAGCAATGGAAGAAGTTGCCGAAGAAGAGGAAAGCAATCCTTTCGCGCATCTGGTTGACGAAAATGCCGCGCTGAAAGATCAGTTGCTGCGTCTGGCAGCCGATATGGAAAATCTGCGCAAGCGCACTTTACGTGATGTGGCCGATGCCAAAACCTATGCGGTTACCAATTTTGCCCGCGATATGCTAAGCGTATCCGACAATCTTCGCCGTGCGCTTGATGCCATTCCGGCAGAATCGCTGGTTGAAGACAGCGGCCTGAAGGGCTTGGCCGACGGCGTTGACCTCACCGAACGCTCCATGTTGCAGGCGCTTGAACGCCATGGTGTCACCAAGCTTGATCCGGAAGGCCAGAAATTCGATCCGAATTTCCATCAGGCAATGTTTGAAGTGCCAAACCCGGATGTGCCAAACAACACCGTGGTGCAGGTGGTTCAGACCGGTTACGCCATTGGCGACCGTGTGCTGCGTCCGGCTCTCGTTGGCGTTTCCAAAGGTGGCGCAGCACGCGCACCGGAAGCAGACGACCAAACCAAAGACGCTTAAATCTTATAAAATTCCACATTTTAATCACAATATTACAAGTAAGGGCGCAAAAATCATTTGCGCCCTTACGCAGTCTCAATAACACTCCCTGATAAGAGGGGCGTTGCGGGGAGCGTCGTTGTGACGATACTGACTTTCTTAAATTATGCCGGCGTTTTCGTATTTGCGGCGACCGGCGCTTTAGCTGCATCCAGACGTCAATTGGATATTGTCGGCTTTATTTTTCTTGCCAATGTCACCGGTATCGGTGGGGGTACCATCCGCGATCTTATCCTTGGCGATGATCCGGTTTTCTGGGTAAGAGAGCCGCTTTATCTGGTCACCGGCACAGCCGCAGCAATTCTCGTTTATTTTACCGCGCATTTGGTGGAATCGCGTTATCGCGTGTTGTTATGGCTCGATGCTTTGGGGCTGGCTTTTTATAGTGCCATGGGTGCTGCTAAAGGGCTTGATCTCGGCTCCGATCCGTTGGTGGCAATTGTAACCGGTATTTTTACCGCAACCCTTGGCGGTGTTTTGCGTGATATTATCGCCGGTGAACCATCGGTTCTGCTCAAACGCGAGATTTATGTGACAGCTGCTCTGGCAGGCGCATGTGTTTATGTGGCAATGCATCTGGCACAGATCGATACAATGATTGCTGTTATATGCGGCAGTCTTGCAGCTTTTATTGTGCGTGGCGGCGCTTTGATATGGGGCTGGAAATTGCCGGTCTACAAGCCGCAACCAGGGCGCACCGAAGCCGAGCTCAAACGTGATGGCTTTATCCGCAAAGATTAAGTAACATAAGATACATAAAAAAACGGCTGATGTTACTAAATAAACATCAGCCGTTTTTTGCATTCAAGAAATGTTAAAGCAATCCGGCATTTTTGGCAGCGCCCGAAAGGCTCCCCTGTGCACGTGGCCCAACCTGCTGCACAATAATACCGGCAGCAAGAGCGCCAAGCCGCGCACTTTCTTCCAGTGAACGGCCATTGGTGTAACCAAAAAGGAATCCGGCTGCAAACAGATCACCGGCACCGGTTGAATCCACCAATTCGGAAATCTCGATTGCCGGAACGACAATCCGCTCGTCCTTTTTGACCACGACCGCACCTTTTTCGGAGCGTGTGACAATGCCAAGTTTGCAATCATTGGAAAGCGCCAGCAAAGCTGTGTCGAAACTATCGGTCTGATAAAGTGATTTTGCCTCTTCTTCATTGGCAAAAACAATATCCACCGTGCCTGTGCGCATCAGTTCCAGAAACTCATCACGATAGCGGTCAACGCAGAACGGATCAGACAAAGTCATCGCCATTTCGTGGCCGTGATCATGCGCCACTTTTGCAGCCAGTCGAATGGCTTCTTTGGCACGTGGAGGATCCCACAAATAACCTTCAAAATAAGTGACTTTTGCATCAGCCACTTTGGAGGCCTCAATATCTTCAGGCCCCAATTCCACGCAGGCGCCCAGATAAGTGTTCATCGAACGCTCGCCATCCGGTGTCACAAAAATCATGCAACGCGCGGTCGGGATTTTGTTTTCTAACGGACGTGTGTCAAAGGCCACGCCTTGGGAACGGATATCATGAGCAAAGACGCTGCCCAGACTATCATTGGCCACTTTGCCGAAATAAGCGGCCCTACCGCCCAGATTGGCGATACCGGCGGCGGTATTGCCGGCGCTACCGCCGGACATTTCCACAGCTGGCCCCATACGGTCATATAAAAGTTCCGCACGTGAACCATCAATGAGGTTCATCGCGCCTTTGATAATGCCATTGGTAACCAGAAACTCATCATCAGAACGCGCAATAATATCAACGATTGCGTTACCGATACAAAGAACGTCATATGTAGCCATGAGATAAACCAAGAGGCTCCCGTTGTTATGTATCAAGCAGTTTCCTGCGGTGATTTTATGCGATGATTTAGCCTTTTGGCTCGATAATAGCTACCCTGCAAAGATCAATCACCTGAATTATCTGTGAGCAGTGCCCTATAAATCGTCTCTTGTAGGACTAAAGTAGCGCACCTATCTAAAAGCCGCACCATACCGCGATTCAGGAGTTTACATGGTTCTGCAAGCTGCATACACCGCATTACAAAGGCTGTTCAGTGCAGAATATCGCTCTGTTTTCTGGAAAGTTTTAGGCCTGACAATTTTACTATTGATGGGCGCGTGGGCAGCAATCAGGCAGATATTTTTCTCATTAGCATGGCCATGGCTTGAAACTCTGCTGCCTGGCCTGCCTGAATGGACAGGTTGGCTGGGGCTGGTAACAGCAATCATTGCAGGCATGGGGCTGGCACTGGTGCTGGCACTTCTTATTGCTCCGGTCACAGCCTTGATTGCCGGTCTTTTTCTCGATGACGTGGCCGAAATCGTTGAACGTGAAGATTATCCCGATGAACCTGTCGGCACCGAACTGCCGATCAGGCGCGCCATCATCGTGTCGCTCAAATTTCTGTGCATCGTCATTGCGGGCAACATTCTGGCATTGCTGTTATTACTGGTGCCGGGCGTCAATATCATTGCCTTTTTCATCATCAACGGCTATTTGCTCGGGCGTGAATTTTTCGAATTTGCCGCCATGCGCTATCATCCAGAGCAAGAAGCCAAAGCTTTGCGTGCTCGTTATGGCGGCACCATATTTTTAGCCGGCCTCATCATTGCAGGCTTTCTGGCCATACCGCTTTTAAGCCTGCTGACACCGCTTTTTGCCGCCACCATGATGGTGCATCTGCACAAAACGATCATGAAACAGGAAAAAAAACTTATCCCAGCTTTTCAGGGATAGTTGTCAATGGTGCGGGTATCGAATTGGTTTTCGAAGCCGATTTGCAGATATCCGCAATCACACATAACCCGCATTCGGGTTTACGTGCCTTGCAGGTATAGCGCCCGAACAAGATCAGCCAATGATGGGCATGCTGCATAAATTCCGCCGGAATGATGCGTACCAAAATTGCTTCCACCGCATCCGGTGTTTTAGCCGGTGCCAGTCCGATACGATTGCCGATGCGCAAAATATGCGTATCCACCGCCATGGTCGGCTGGCCAAAAGACATATTCAGCACCACATTGGCAGTTTTACGCCCCACCCCCGGAAGCTTCACCAAATCATCACGATTATCCGGCACTTCGCCGCCATAATCGCGGATCAAAGCTTCACAAAGCAAAATGACATTCTTGGCCTTGTTGCGCCACAGACCGATGGTTTTGATATATTCACCCACCGTTTCTTCACCAAGTGCCAGCATTTTTTGTGGGCTATCGGCAATGGCAAACAAAGCACGCGTTGCTTTATTGACGCCAGCATCGGTTGCCTGCGCCGATAAAACCACCGCCACCAGCAATGTAAACACATTCACATGTTCCAATTCACCCTTTGGTTCGGGGCGCTGAATGCTGAAACGACGAAAAATTTCGTATATTTCATCACGCGTATAGAGCGACCCCGCCAAACGGCGCGGTTTGTGCTTTGGCGCAGTTGTGACATCTGTAGCGGATAATTTTACTTTAGTCTGTTCCATATCCACTCTATAATCTTTAACATGGTGACATAACAGTCGTAAGCTTGCCGCAGCCCGAAACAGGTTATCATGGTTGATTATCATCCCGACGGTGCCCAGCCTGACCATTATGACAGGCCGATTTTCCAAGCGCTTCTCCAGCCTTATCGCTCGCTTGGGCGCAAAGGGTTTATCATTTTGATGTCTGCACTGATTGCCTGCTGGCTTTTAGTGAGCTTTATCTTTTTCTCGCTTGGCGCGTGGCCGATCTTTGGTTTTTTCGGCCTTGATATTGCGCTGATTTACTGGGCATTTCGCGTCAATTATCGCGCGGCACAAGCACGTGAGGAAATTTCCGTTTCTAAATCGGAACTCCATATCCGCCAGATAGCTGCATCAGGCCACATTCAAAACCACAGTTTCAATCCGTTCTGGACAAAATTTCATGTCGACCGCCGCCCCGATATCGGCATCACTGCCATGAATATTGAGAGCCGTGGCCGGATTTTAAAAATCGGCAGTTTTCTGAATGCCGATGACCGGGAAAGTTTTGCCAATGCTTTTTCATCGGCGTTGCGTGAAGCAAAAAGCAACTGATTATTAGTTTAATTATAATTTCAAACAAACAGCTGTTTGCCCGCCTCTTGAAGTCAGCACAAGCAAAAGCCATATTATAAAACATGATGAAGATGCCGGATTCGGGTCTTTACAATACACTACGGTCGCTTTGATAAGGACTGACACATGACACGGTTAACACCATTTTCGAGCCCTTTGCTGCTCGGTTTCGACACGATGGAAAAAACGCTAGAACGTTTGACCAAATCCGGTGAAGGCTATCCGCCTTATAATATCGAGCGTTTACGCCATGAAAGCGGCTCCGAGCGTTTGCGTATTTCATTAGCGGTTGCCGGTTTCTCTTGCGAAGATCTGGAAGTCACCACAGAGGACAACCAATTGGTTATTCGTGGCCGCCAGACGGATGATACAGAGCGTGAATTTTTACATCGCGGCATCGCAGCCCGCCAGTTCCAGCGCATGTTTGTGCTGGCAGACGGAATGCGGGTGATCGGCTGCGAATTGAAAAATGGCTTATTGTCTATTGATCTCGACAGACCCGAGCCTGAGCGCCTGATCAAACGCATCAGTATTGACGTCAAGGAATAAGAGACTAGAGCGTGTAGCGTTTAATTGTAGCCACTGCGCTTGCTCTCAATTCTTTTAATTATCGCATGTTCGCGGAAGCTCAAATGAATCCATTTGAACGCGACATGCTCTAGGTTCAATGGCGGGGCTTATAAAAAGTCCGCTAGCTGGAGGTAATGAGTATGAACCATCCAAAACCAATTTTAACCGAGACAGAATTTGCTAATCTTGGCGCCGGTGAAATCGGCTATGTGCGTAAAATGCGCTCGGATGATCTGAGCCGCAATTTCCCGTCTCTGCCCCCGCTTGCACCCAATATGGAGTTTTGGGCTTTGTTTGGCGCCAGCGGTGAGCCGATCATTCTGTCCGATATACGCGCCAATGCACTCGCAGGCGCATGGGATCACGAACTGCGCACAGTTATGTTGCAATAGTCAGACGATACAAAGATAGCCAATTTAAAAAGGCTGCGTCGCCAAACACGACGCAGCCTTTGTTATTTCAATAATTTAAGCAGCATTCGACGCCGGATGCGTCGTTAAAAATGAATATAAAATCTGCACATCATGGGTGCCACGCAGTTTTGCAACCACATCGGCATCACGCAGCAATCTTGCAATACGCGAGAGTGCTTTGAGATGATCTGCACCGGCATTTTCCGGTGCGAGCAGCAAAAAGACGAGATCAACGGGCTGATCGTCCAATGCTTCAAAATCAACCGGTGTTTCGAGACGGGCAAATACGCCGGCAATTTTTGAAATACCTGTCAGCTTTCCATGTGGAATGGCAATACCATTACCCACACCGGTAGAGCCAAGGCGCTCACGCTGCAGAATCGTTTCAAAAATTTCTCTCTCGGGGAGACCGGTCAGTTCAGCAGCCTTTTCAGACAAAATCTGCAAAAGCTGTTTTTTGGAGCTGGCCTTCAACGCAGGGATAATTGCCCCCGGCTGAATCAGATCGCTGAGATCCATTCTCTCCATTCCTTCTTCAAGCGGGCTTCCTGGCCCAGAAGAGATACGTACAGCCTTTAAAACAGGCTGCACGCAACTCCACGATTGAATCAGGCTTCCGGCATAGTCTGGCGGGTAACCGTTGACGGATCAACCCAGCCGATATTGCCGTCAGCCCGACGGTAAACAATGTTAACTTCGTCATTGCCCGCATTGCGGAAAACCAGCACCGGATGTTCGGTGAGATCCAGCTCCACAACTGCAGAGGCAACACTCATAGTCCTCAAGGTAACCGAAGATTCCGCGACAATTGTCGGTGCGTAATCTTCGGGCAGCTCTTCTTCTTCCTCAAGAAGCGGAGCCATAACACGATAAGCGATATCAGCATAGCCTGTGTTTGTAGCAGTCTGCCGTGATTTAAGACGTCGCTTATAGCGTCTTAAACGTGTTTCTATTTTTTCCGCCGCAATATCAAAAGCCAGTTGCGGATCTTGCGCTTCCCCCGTGCTTTGCAAAGTTGCACCACTATCCAGATGCAGCATGCAATCAGCAGCATAACGCGAGCCGGACTTCGTTACAGTAACTTGCCCTGCAAAACCATGTTCAAAATATTTACTGACGGTTTCTGTTACCCGATCATTAATGCGGGTCCGGAACGCATCGCCTACGTCCATGTGTTTACCCGATACACGCAGAGTCATATAGCAATACCTCATATGTGTTCATCTTACGACTCAATCTAATCACATGGAATGCAAAGCGCCAAGCGATCAGATGTTAAACTTTACACAAATATGAACTATTTGATCCTGTTCGTTGATTTGAGCTCACAAAAACAAAAACGCGACTTAAATACTCTGACCGGACAAAGCAATTATTTCATAATAAAACTGCTTACAAAATCCGTCTTTTACAAAACAATCAACAATGTTTCACTAAAGCAGAACTATTGGATGATTGTTTTTACTTAACCATGAATCAATATCCTATGATGCCGTTAACGACTTTATTTTTCAACTGGTTTATTCTTGCGACATTCCAGTTGCAGCCAAGCGGGTTATTTATGAATGCTGGGCGCACATGTCAACCTGCATCATTTCATCTCAGACTACAATGTAATAATTATTGAACGAAAATAATTGCCGAACGTCTCTGAAAAGGGATGCGAAGGGTCTGATTTTACAACAAAAACGGGCCGGACATAGCCGACCCGATCAAAATTCGAACAAATCACTTTAAAGAGTAAACTGGTCACCCAGATAAAGACGGCGCACATCGGGATTAGACACAATCTCATCCGGCTTGCCATGGGTCAGCACCTGACCGGCATGGATAATATAAGCCCGATCAATCAGCCCGAGCGTTTCCCGCACATTATGATCCGTGATCAGCACACCAATGCCGCGGCTGGTCAAATGACGTACCAATTGCTGAATGTCGGCAACAGCAATCGGGTCAACTCCGGCAAAAGGCTCGTCGAGCAGCATGAAGTTGGGTCGTGATGCAAGTGCGCGTGCAATTTCAAGGCGTCTGCGCTCACCACCCGACAATGCAATAGCCGGCGCTTTGCGCAAATGCGAAATATGAAACTCTTCCAGCAAAGCATCCAGCTCAAAGGCTCGTTTTTTACGGTCTTTTTCAACCACTTCCAAAACGGCTTTGATGTTGTTTTCCACAGAAAGTCCACGGAAAATCGAGGCCTCCTGCGGCAGATAACCAATGCCAAGGCGCGAACGACGGTACATCGGCATGGATGTCACATCAAAACCATTGATCTCGATCGTGCCATTATCCACCGGCACCAGCCCTGTCACCATATAAAAACAGGTGGTTTTACCGGCGCCATTCGGGCCTAAAATACCAACTGCCTCACCGGCACGTACACCAAAAGAAACGCCGTTTACAACCTGACGGCCATTATAGCTTTTGGTCAGCCCACGCGCGACAAGCGTATTGTTCAGATCACCGCGCCGTTCATTCAACGAAAAATCGTCGTGCTCCATATGGTCACGCGCGCTATCGTCGGTTGATGCAGATTTCTGTTTTTGCTCAGGTGAAAAAAATGCCACGTAAACCCCTGTAGCTTAGCGTCTGTTAGCGGGCGCACCGCCATCTTCGGATTTAGGCGACATAATAATGGAAACACGTCCCTTTTTTGCGCCCTGACATGCTTCCAAAAACGCTTTGCCGGTATCCATATGGGCAATCATCTTGCAGCCGGTAGCGACATTGTCACCGTCAGTCAGCACAACTTTTTTGCCTTCCAAAACCATCTGCTGGGTTTTGGCATTATAAACACCGCTATCGCCGGTCGCGACCTGCGGGCCGGATTTCAGATAAACTTTCTCGCTCACTTCCAGACGATCAATACCGGAAGAAGAAAGACCGGCGGCACCTTGCTGGGCACCAGCCTCGGACTTATCACCATCTTTATTATAATGAACGGTCATTTTGCCGGCGCGCAATGTAGTTTCACCCTGAACAACAGAAACATTGCCAATAAAAATGGCGATGCCTTCTTTATCACGCATTTCAAGGCGGTCGGCATCAATTTTAACCGGCTCTTTGCCATTGGAAAGATTAAGACTGCCGAAAGGCACCTGCTCGGTTTGTGCAGAAACACTCAACGGTGACATACTCAAAGCCAAGCCCAGGCCTAAGGCGGCAAATGTCTTGCTGCGCGCGAAGCGAACTGCGCTTTGTTTCATTTCAACGCATTTTGCGCGCATAATCTGATCCCCTGAATCGTACAACCGTAAAGCGTATAATGAATAAATTCATAACAAACATTAAAGTTTTAATATAGACTAAAGCTACACACATCAATGCGAAGCATAAAATCGCAGCCATAATGCAAGCGGTATGAGAACACACTGTGGCTTGATGCCACTTTCTTTGAGGATTTGATACAGTCCGTTGAGAAAACGCGCTCTGAAAGAGCAGAGAATCAACCGTCAAAAAATCTTAATCGACACTTTCAGGCGCAACGATGGTCAGATGCACCTCATCTTCAAAAACCACCACATCACCGCTGGACTGCACCTGCATTTTATTGGCCTGAATATGGGTTGTACCACTTTGAATATCGACCGGATTGTCGGTCATGATCTGCCCCGTGGCAATGTTCACATCCGCTGAACGCATTTTAGCAGTCAGGCCATCGGTAGTGGTCACCACAAAGTCGCCAATCAGTTTCATACGACCATTCACGTTATCGTAAACGCCGTTTTTAGCATTGATCGTGGCTTGACTTTGCGCACCTACAGGTAATTTGGCACTAATACCTTCCAAAGTGATGATGCCTTCATTTTTAACATCCTGTATCGCTTTGGTTGCCGTTAAATTATAGGGACGGTTTTCTTTGGTAAACCCATTGAGATTGGGATTGGCCATCACCAGTTTTCCGTCTTCCAGACCATCACCCAAATTGACTTTAACGGTAGATGCGGGCGTTGCCAAAAATGTAAACCAGCTAAAAACAGCGCCAACAAGCACAGCTGCAATCGGCAAGCCGATTTTCAAAATTTTAACACGGGTGGAGTGACGCTGTGCTGCCTGAAACACCGAAACAGCTTTCTCGCTCGCGCCAAAACGCATGCCGCGCCGCGCATTCGCGTCAGCAACATGATCAGCATATAGAACACCGCTATTTTCGTTTACAGACAAAAGACTATTCCAACACTCATAAATCCGGCCAAAGTCAACCGTCCGACGCATATACTTGCCGGACTGCTTGCCGAATTCTCATAATATTCATTTCAATGTGGTTTATTTGGGGTACAAACCGGCCTATCACAAGGTCACATACAACTATAAAGATAAATTCCCGTAAAAAAGATAGATTAAAACGCAACGACGCGATAATCTGCCGCAAGATTTTAAAGCAGGAATGTTGAAAACATAAAAAGGTTCACATGACTCAGACCGCCGATGCCATGATCGACAGACGTCGTATCAGACGCAAACTCACCTTCTGGCGTGGTGCATTTTTAATTGTTCTTGCACTGGCTTTGATTGCAATTGCAACCACACAATCCAGTAATTTTATCGGCCTCAACACGCCGCATATTGCCAAAGTGCGCATTGAAGGTACGATCACCCAAAATGAAGAACTGCTGAAGCGGCTGGAGCTGATCGCAAAAAATGACGCGGTCAAAGGTCTGATCGTCATTGTTGATTCACCAGGCGGCACCACGGTCGGCGGCGAAACTATTTTCAATGCCATCCGCAAAATTGCCGAGAAAAAACCCGTCGTTACCAGTGTCGGCAATCTGGCCGCCTCTGCCGGCTATATGATTGCAGTGGCATCGGATCATATTGTCGCGCACCAATCTTCCATCGTCGGCTCCATAGGCGTGCTGTTCCAATATCCTGACATTTCCGAGCTGATGAACAAGATCGGCGTAAAAATGGAAGCGGTTAAATCTTCCCCGATGAAAGCAGAGCCGAATTTCTTCAATCCTGCCAGCGAAGAAACTAAAGCCATGATCCGCAATATGATTATGGATTCTTATGATTGGTTTGTCGGTCTTGTTGAAACACGCCGCTCCTTTACCCGCGAAGAAACGCTGGCTCTGGCTGACGGTTCTATTTTCACCGGTCGTCAGGCTTTAGAGAAAAAATTGATCGACGGTTTGGGCGGCGAAGAAGCCGCACGTGAATGGTTATTGAAAAAAGGCCTGTCACCTGATCTGTCGGTGATTGAGTGGAAACCGGAAAAGGATGAAACGCTCTTATCGATGAAAGACCTGCTGGTGCGCGGTGCTGTTCGCATGTTTGGCCTGCCCGATGACAGCCATCATTTCATTCGTGATACGATCAGTGAACGTATCTTCCTTGACGGCCTGCTTTCTGTCATGCAAGTTACTGATACTGTTGGACATAAATAAAGTGAAACCATAATCGGTTTTTTAACAAAATCCGATGCGCAGCAAAAAGAGGGATGAATAGCTTGATCAAATCCGAACTCGTTCAGATCATTGCCAGCCGAAACCCGCATCTTTTCCAGCGCGACGTTGAAAACATCGTCGGTGCGGTTTTTGATGAAATCACGAATGCCCTTGCAGAAGGCAATCGTGTGGAGCTGCGCGGCTTTGGTGCTTTTTCCGTCAAAAACAGACCAGCCAGAAGCGGTCGAAACCCACGCACCGGTGAATCTGTCAGTGTTGAAGAAAAATGGGTGCCATTTTTTAAAACCGGCAAAGAACTGCGTGACCGGTTAAACGACATCGACTGAGATTTTTATGAAAAAAATTCCGACACGCCGCTTGGTAACCCTCATTATTCTGGTGCCGCTGGCTGTTATTCTGATCGCTTTATCTGTTGCCAATCGTATGAGCGTAACAGTGACATTCGATCCGTTTAATCCTGGCAATCCGGCATTATCTTACACTGCTCCGCTTTTCATCTGGTTGTTCGCAACTTTGCTGGTGGGACTGGTGATCGGTGGTGCGGTTACCTGGCTGGCGCAAGGAAAACACCGTAAACAAGTGAGAATCCAAAAACTGGAACTCGCCAATCTAAAGCAACATAATCAAAAAAACCTGTTGGGAAATGATGGATATTTGTAAAATATCCTCCTCATTTCTCACATTTATGGTGCGAACCGAGCCTTGATTGGAGTTTTTCTCTTTCACCTGCCGGCACTTTATCCTACGAGACAATAAAAGAGCTTTATGGAGTTAGTCCGGTGAAGGCAGCCAAACCAAAAAACAAACGTCCGGCCGGACAGAAACCGCGCGGCAAAAATGAACGGGCAGATCATTTTGCCCCGAATGCTGAACGCGGCCCCAAAACAGGTGGCTTTAAAAAGCCGCGCCCGCAATTTGCCAAGACGACTGACAAAGCTTCTAACCGGCCTGCTGAGGCACCGGAAAACATCCGCGCTAAAGAACGTCCCCAAGACAAGCTTGATCAGCCAACCCGCATTTTAAGCCCGCAGACAGGCAAAAAGCCCATTGAGCGCAGCGCTGTTATCTTAGAAACATTGCCAACGGATGATTATGCCCTGCTCGACAGCGGCAATGGTTTGAAGCTTGAGCAATATGGCTCTTACCGCATCATCCGCCCTGAAGGTCAGGCGATCTGGTTACCGGCATGGGATAAGGCCGAATGGGACAAAGCGGATGCCGTTTTCACCGGCAATACCGATGAAGAAGGCATGGGGCGCTGGGCTTTTCCTAAAAAGCCGCTTGGCGAAACATGGCCGATGAAACATGACGGCATCAAATTTCATGGCCGTTTCACCTCTTTTCGCCATGTCGGCGTGTTTCCTGAACAGGCAGCGCACTGGTCTTATATGGCCGAGCTTATTCGCCGCGAAGTCGCTAAAGGCAAAACTGTTCGCGTGCTCAACCTCTTTGGTTATACCGGCGTTGCATCACTGATTGCAGCACAAGCAGGTGCGGAAGTCACCCATGTGGACGCTTCCAAGAAAGCAATCAACTGGGCAAAAGAAAATCAGGAAATAGCCGGTCTTGAGACCAAACCTATTCGCTGGATTTGCGATGATGCAATGAAATTTGTCGCGCGTGAAGAACGTCGCGGCAGCCATTACGATATCATCCTGCTTGACCCGCCAGCCTATGGTCGCGGCCCCAATGGCGAGGTTTGGCAGCTATTTGATCATTTGCCTGCCATGGTTGATCTGTGCCGCTCGATCACCACCAAAGATGCGCTGGCAGTTATTTTGACCGCCTATTCAATCCGCGCCTCATTCTTTGCTATTCACGCGCTCATGTGTGACCGCTTTACCGGCCTTGGCGGTGTGGTGGAATCAGGCGAATTAATTTTGCGTGAGCGCTCAGCCAATCGTGCGCTTTCCACTTCTCTCTTCAGCAGATGGGTTCAACAATGAGCCAAAATCACGACTTTTCCGCTTCCAACCGTTCTTCGACACCACGCAATGGACAGGTGAAAGAAGTCACCAGTCTGGCCAATCCGATTGTGAAGGATCTGCGCGCGCTGGCGATGAAAAAATTCCGCGACCAGCAAGGCGTGTTTATGGCCGAGGGCTTGAAGCTCGTCATTGATGCGCTGGATCTCAACTGGAAAATCAAAGTGCTGGTTTTCGCCAAATCCGGCAAAGGCAACAAGCTGGCCGAACAGACAGCAGCGCGCACCGTTGCCTCCGGCGGCTTGGTTTTGGAAGTCAGCGAAAAAGTAATGGCCGGCATTACACGCCGCGATAATCCGCAAATGGTTGTCGGCGTTTTCGAGCAGCAATATCAATCGCTCAAAAATTTAAAACCATCCGGCAATGATACTTATATCGCGCTTGATCGTGTGCGCGATCCGGGCAATCTGGGCACTGTTATCCGGACTGCCGATGCAGTGGGCGCCAAGGGTGTGATCCTGATTGGCGACACCACCGATCCTTATTCACTTGAAACCGTGCGCGCCACCATGGGGTCGGTTTTTGCATTGCCGCTTTACCGTGCAACCGAAGCTGATTTCTTACAATGGCGCAAGGGCTTTTCCGGCATGATCGTCGGTACGCATTTAAAAGGGTCGGTTGATTACCGAACTATTGATTATGCCAAAAAACCGGTCATCTTGATGATGGGTAACGAGCAGCAAGGCTTGCCCGATCCATTGGCGGAAACTTGCGACAAGCTTGCCCGTATTCCGCAAGCCGGCCGCGCCGATTCGCTTAATCTCGCCATTGCCACCGCTGTGATGCTTTATGAAGTTCGCCGCGAAGCGCTCATTTTAGACGAAAGACCTGCCTGATGAGCAAACTCAGAGCTTCTTTACCGACTATTTTAGTGATTGTTGCTGCGATTTTTATCGATCAGATGGTGAAGTTGCGCGTTGAAGATACGATGGCATATGGCGAGCAAATCGACATTCTGCCGTTTCTGGCGCTTTATCGCACCCATAATACCGGCATTGCTTTTTCGCTTTTATCCGGCCTTCATGACAAAGCGCTTGTGGCTTTCACCTTGGTAATTGTCGGTTTTGTGATTTATTTATGGTGGACAACAGCCCAGACCCGCGTCTTTGCCCGTGTTGGCTTTGCCCTCATTATCGGTGGTGCACTCGGCAATCTGATTGACCGCTCGATGCTTGGCTATGTGGTTGATTATGTTCTATTTCATCTGCCTAACTGGTCATTTGCCATTTTCAATCTGGCAGATGTTTTCATCACGATCGGTGCAGGATTAATCCTGCTGCAAGAGTATCTGAACTGGAAACAAGAAAAAACCGCAAAGAAATGACATTCAATTGTCACCATTATCGCCTAATAAAATGATCGTTACCTTGCCCATAAATGTGGTAATGCTGGATGAGTTTTGAAACAGCCGAACCGCTTTGAAATACTCGGAAAAAGTGAACAAACACATCGGGAGCAAAGCAGGATGGCTCTACAGCTTGGAAAGACTACGCAAATAGTCGATAATGATGCCATGATAAAACAAAATACATCAGGTGTGACAAACGACGCCACGGAAAACTCCAATGGGAACGCCACTGGCAATTCCGCGTTGCTCGGACGTATGGGTGCATTGGAAGTTCGGCTGGCCACGACAACAGAAGAGATCGAAGCCGCACAAGAGCTGCGCTTCCGTGTTTTCTATGATGAAATGGGCGCGAAAAAAGACGCGCTGCAAGCTATTGAACAACGTGATGCGGATCGTTTTGATCCGGTTTGCGATCATTTGCTGGTTTATGACACAGCGCTTCCGGGCCCGCAGCATAAACAAATTGTCGGCACCTATCGCCTGATGCGTACCGATCAGGCCAATAAAACCCATGGGTTTTATTCTGCCAGTGAATATGATGTGCAGCGCCTGACACTCTCGAAACCGGAATTGAATTTTCTCGAACTTGGCCGATCTTGCGTCAAGCCGGAATACCGCTCCAAGCGCACTGTCGAGCTTTTGTGGCAAGGCATTTGGGCTTATTGCCGTCGTCATTCCATTGATGTGATGATGGGCTGTGCGTCTTTCCAGGGTGCTGTACCTATGGCACATGCCTTGTGCCTGTCCTTCCTGCATCAAAATGCCCGTGCCGACAGTGAATGGGATGTGCGCGCCTTGCCGGAACATTATCATGCCATGGATTTGATGCCTGCCGAAGGTGTCAACATGAAGCTTGCGCTGTTCTCCATGCCGCCACTGATTAAAGGTTACTTACGCCTTGGCGGTATGATTGGTGATGGTGCGGTGGCGGATGAATCTTTCGGCACCACAGATGTATTTATCATCCTGCCGGTTTCCCGCATTTCCAGCCGTTATATTAGTTATTATGGTGCTGAAGCTGACCGCTTTATTTGAATGATAAAAGCGTAAAGCAGGGCTGCAAAAGGCGATTTTCGCCTCAGTTCGACGCTTTTAAACGTCCCATCAAACAAAAAAAGGCTGCCTGATTACTCAGGCAGCCTTTTTTCTGTGCTTTGGAAATTCAAGCTTTAGCCAGTGAGATTTCCTTCAAGCGATAAAGCGCTTCCAGTGCTTCACGCGGGCTCAAATCATCCGGACGAATGGCATCCAATGCGTGTTGCAATTCATTGGCCTGAACTTGTGTTTTTGGTGTTTCTTGTTTCAACACTACTGAAAAGAGCGGCAGATCATCAATCAGCTTATTGGCTTTGCCTGAAGTTTCACCTTCTTCCAGCTGCTTCAGCACATCGCGCGCACGATTAACCACCGCTTCCGGCAAGCCCGCCAGACGTGCCACCTGCACACCATAAGAGCGATCCGCTGCACCCTGTGCCACCTCATGCAGGAACACGACATCATTGTCCCATTCCTTCACCCGCATAGTGACATTAGACAAGCGGTTAAGCTTTTCCGACAATGCCGTCATTTCATGGAAGTGGGTCGCAAAAAGCGAACGGCAACGGTTTTTCTCATGCAGATATTCAACCGCAGCCCATGCAATCGAAAGCCCGTCAAAAGTCGCGGTACCGCGACCGATTTCGTCCAAGATCACCAGCGCGCGTTCGCCCGCCTGATTGAGAATGGCGGCAGTTTCCACCATTTCCACCATGAAAGTGGAACGCCCGCGCGCCAGATCATCAGATGCACCAACGCGTGAGAACAAGCGGTCAACAATACCGATATGTGCCGAACCGGCCGGCACAAACGACCCCATCTGCGCCATCATCGCAATCAAGGCATTTTGGCGTAAGAAGGTCGATTTACCGCCCATATTAGGGCCGGTCAGCAGCCAGATCGCACCGTGTTTGTCATTGTTTTGCGGTGACAAATTACAATCATTGGCAACAAAAGGGTTGGCGGCTTGGCGTCGCAATGCCTGCTCCACCACCGGATGACGCCCGCCGACAATGTTGAAAGCCAAGCTGTCATCAACAATCGGGCGACAATAGCCCTGCTCATCAGCCAGCACCGCCAAAGCCACCGACACATCATATACAGAAAGAGCTGCTGCTGCTGCGCGGATCAAATCGGCAAAAAGCACGATCTCGGCGGTCAAATTATCAAAAATTGCGCTTTCGATGGACAATGCACGATCCGCGGCATTGGCAATTTTCGTTTCCAGTTCCGCCAATTCGGTGGTGGTAAAGCGCATGGCATTGGCCATGGTCTGGCGATGGATAAAACGTGCCTTTGCCTCGTCGCTGTCGGTCATCACACCGGCATTGTTGGCAGTGACTTCGATGAAATAACCCAGCACATTATTATGTTTGATTTTGAGCGTTTTAATGCCGGTTTCATCAATATAATTCTGCTGCAATCCGGCAATCACGCGGCGCGACTGATCACGCAGCGCCCGCATTTCATCCAGTTCAGCATGATATCCCTGCCGGACAAAGCCACCATCGCGCTTTAAAAGCGGTAGTTCATCCGCCAAAGCCTTGTCGAGATGATCACACAGCGTTTCAGGTATGCTTTCAAGTGCATGCAATGCAGCTTTAAGTTCTGACGGCAGATCTTTGTTGCTTAGCAAACCAACAATACTGCGTGCTGCTTCAAAGCCTTGCTGCAAAGCGCCCATATCACGCGGACCACCACGACCAACGGCCAGCCTTGAAAGACCGCGTGGCATATCAGGCACACCCTTCAACTCTAGGCGCAAAGCATCGCTTAAAACCGGTTCATTAAGAAAATAAGACACCGCATCAAGCCGCGCATGAATGGCCTGTGGCGAGGTCAAAGGTGCCGTCAAACGCTCAGCCAGCAAGCGGCTGCCGCCGCCTGTTACAGTGCGGTCAATCGCTTTGAGTAAACTGCCGTCACGATGACCTGCAAGGGTGCGTACCATTTCAAGATTGGCGCGCGTTGCCGGATCAATGAAAAGCGTCGAGCCTTCCTGCTCACGCTCTGGACGCATCAATGGCGGACGCTCGGAAATCTGCGTTTTCTCGATATAGGCAATCGCACCGGAAATGGCCGACAATTCGGAGCGCGAAAACTGACCGAAACCATCCAAGGTCGCCACATCATAATAACGCTGGATGCGCGATTGCGCGGCCGCACTATCAAACAAAATGGCTGGCTGCGGAATGACCGAGCGGCCAATCAGATCAAAGACAGGGCGTAGCTCCGCATCATGAAATACCGGCTCCGCCACGATCAACTCGCGCGGATCAACCCGCATAACATCGGCAAACAACCGCTCCGGCGAGCTTTCGGTTACACGGAATGTGCCGGTAGAAATATCAATCCACGCCAGTGCCAATACATTTTCGGCCTCACCTTTGACGCGGCCTAAAGTCATCAGAAAATTAGCTTCTGACGGATCAAGCAGTTTTTCTTCGGTTAGAGTGCCCGGTGTTACGAGGCGCACCACATCGCGTTTGACTACCGATTTAGAGCCGCGCTTTTTCGCCTCTGCCGGATCTTCTACCTGCTCGCACACGGCAACGCGGTAACCTTTGGCAATCAGCTTTTGCAGATAATCATCAGCGGCATGAAACGGCACACCACACATCGGAATTTCATCGCCCAGATGCTTGCCACGTTTGGTGAGTGTTATGCCAAGCGCTTTGGAGGCTTCAACCGCATCTTGGAAAAACAGTTCGTAAAAATCGCCCATCCGATAAAAAAGCAGCGAATCAACATTCGCCGCTTTAATCTCGATATATTGCTCCATCATCGGAGTGAGTCGGGTTGGCGCATCATTAAGAGCTGCTGATCGAGCTTCAGTTTCGGTGGAAGACGCGGAAATATCGTTGATAATCTCTGGTTGGTTCGTCAATCTTCAGCTCCGCCTTCCATAAAACACAATTTTGTTACGCATAAACCACTCAAAACCATTGAATCTTGCGTAAAGTGTAAAATTCATCACAATATCTATTCCCGAAATGATATTTACGCACCACCCAACAGAGATTACCTAGAATTCTCCACAGATGATAACCGGAGTTGACATGTCAGCCTCAGAAAAAAACAATAACAAAACCCCCACTGCCGCACAGGCTGCCAGTGATAAAGAAGCGCTCGATTTCCATTCGATGGGGCGCCCCGGTAAGTTAGAGATCGTTCCGACCAAGCCTATGACAACCCAACGTGATTTGTCACTGGCCTATTCTCCGGGCGTTGCTGTTCCGGTGAGAGCAATCGCTGAAAATCCGGCCAGTGCTTATGATTACACTGCCAAAGGCAATCTTGTTGCCGTTATTTCCAATGGTACCGCTATTTTAGGACTTGGCAACCTTGGCGCGCTGGCTTCCAAGCCAGTGATGGAAGGTAAATCCGTCCTGTTCAAACGTTTTGCCGATGTGGATTCCATCGATCTGGAAGTTGATACCACCGATATTGACGCTTTCATCAATTCAGTGCGCTATTTGGGCCCGTCTTTCGGCGGCATCAATCTGGAAGATATCAAAGCTCCCGACTGCTTCATTATTGAACAGCGCTTGCGCGAAATGATGGACATTCCGGTGTTCCACGATGACCAGCACGGCACCGCAATTATTTCTGCCGCCGGTCTCATCAATGCGCTGCATCTGACCGGCCGCGATATGAAGACAACCAAGCTGGTCTGTAATGGTGCAGGCTCTGCCGGTATTGCTTGTATCGAACTGATCAAAGCGATGGGCTTTGCCTCTGAAAACGTCATTCTTTGCGACACCAAGGGTGTTGTTTATCAAGGACGTGAAGAGGGCATGAACCAGTGGAAATCCGCGCATGCTGTCAAAACCAACAAGCGCACACTGGCACAGGCAATAGAAGGCGCCGATGTCTTCTTCGGTCTTTCCGCCAAGGGTGCCTTGACCGATGAAATGGTCGCCTCAATGGCACCTAATCCGATCATTTTTGCGATGGCAAATCCTGATCCGGAAGTAACACCTGAAGATGTCGCGAAAATTCGTGATGATGCGATTGTTGCAACCGGCCGTTCCGACTATCCCAATCAGGTCAACAATGTTCTGGGCTTCCCTTATATCTTCCGTGGTGCGCTCGATGTGCGTGCAACCACCATCAATGAAGAGATGAAAATTGCCGCAGCCAATGCACTGGCACTGCTGGCGCGTGAAGATGTGCCTGATGATGTTGTGGCAGCCTATCAGGGCAACCGCCCGCGCTTTGGTCGCAATTACATCATTCCGGTGCCGTTTGACCCGCGTCTGCTCGCCTCTGTTTCAGTAGCGGTTGCCAAAGCTGCAATGGAGACAGGTGTTGCCGGTCGTGCCATCACCGATCTTGATGCTTATTCCCGCGAATTGTCGGCGCGTCGTGATCCGATAGCTTCAACGCTTCGCGGTATTTATGAGCGCGTACGCAGCAAGCCAAAACGCATCGTCTTTGCCGAAGGTGAAGAAGAGCAAGTGATGCGTGCCGCAGTTTCCTTCGTTAATCAGGAACTTGGAACCGCCATTCTGGTTGGTCGTGAAGACCGTATTCGTTCCACCGCAGAAGCCGCCGGTGTTGATCTGACCAAGCCGAATATTGAAATCATCAATGCACGTCTTTCCAGCCGCAACACGGCTTATGCTGATTATCTTTATCAAAAATTGCAGCGTCAGGGCTTTTTGTTCCGTGATTGCCACCGCCTGATCAACAATGACCGCAACCATTTTGCGGCCTGCATGGTTGCCCTTGGCGATGCGGATGGCATGGTCACCGGTATCACCCGCAATTACGCCACCGGCCTTGAAGATGTGCGCCGCGTCATCGACAGCAAGCCGGGTCACCGCGTTGTCGGCGTTTCAATTGCCATCTGCCGTGACCGCACTGTCTTTATTGCCGACACTGCCGTACATGAATCACCATCTGCTGAAGAGCTGGCTGATATTGCTGTGGAAGCTGCGGGCATGGCACGCCGCATGGGCTACACACCACGTGTTGCCCTCACCGCTTATTCCACCTTCGGCCATATGGGCGGCGAACGTTCGGCAACCATTCAGGAAGCTGTCCGCATACTGACAAAGCGTCATGTGGACTTCGAATTTGATGGTGAAATGAGTGCGGAAGTAGCGCTCAACGGCAAGCTGATGACACAATATCCGTTCATCCGGCTTTCCGGCCCTGCCAATGTGCTGATCACACCGGATCACCACTCGGCCACCATTGCAGCCGATATGCTGCAAGAACTGGGTGGTGCTACAGTGATTGGCCCACTCTTGGTTGGCCTTGATAAGCCTGCCCAGATTGTAAGCCTCGGTGCCAAAGATACCGACATCGTCAACATGGCGGCAATCACTGCCTATAATGCTTCCAACTAAGCATAGCTTCGATTAGATTAAACGCCGGCCTCACACTGTGGAGCCGACGTTTAAGATACTTTATTGGTAAGCAATATGAGGCAGTCTCTTGAAAATACTCCAGACGATTGATGAAGAAGCCTTTATTGCCAAGCTCAACCTGTTAGCGGACACCTATTGCGACCATCAGGAGCTACGCCGTCATATCCTCAGTCTTCTGAAGGAAACCCATCAACAAGGTTTGGCAAAATCAGAAGAATTGCTGAACAAAGATGGTGGCGGCACTTTATGCGCCAGACGCATCTCGCATCTGATGGATGTGATAATCTGCGCCCTCTATCATATAATCACCACCCGTATTTATCCGGTCAATAATCCATCCATGGCAGAAACTATGGCGATTGTTGCCGTTGGCGGCTATGGCCGCGGTGGTTTGGCACCCGGTTCCGACATCGATCTGTTGTTTTTACTGCCATATAAACAAACACCGTGGGGCGAGCAGGTGGTGGAATATATCCTCTATATGCTTTGGGATATGAAGCTGAAAGTGGGACACGCCACCCGTACGATTGATGATACTATCCGGCTTTCGCGGGAAGATATGACAATCCGCACAGCGGTGCTGGAAAAGCGCTTGCTGATTGGCAATCATGCGCTGTTTGAAGAACTGGAAACCCGCTTTGAAAGCGAAGTTGTTTCCGGAACAGGGTCTGAATTTATTGCCGCCAAACTGCATGAACGCGATCTGCGCCATCAAAAATCCGGTGTCACGCGCTATCTCGTCGAACCGAATGTCAAAGAGAGCAAAGGCGGCCAGCGCGACCTGCAAACCCTCTTCTGGATCGCCCGTTATTTCTATGGCATCCGCAGCAGTGAAGGTCTGGTGAAGCTAGGCGTTTTATCACGTGCCGAGCATCGGCTGTTCAACAAGGCCAAAGATTTTCTCTGGGCAGTGCGCTGCCATATGCATTTTTTGACCAATCGCGCCACCGAGCGTTTATCTTTCGAGTTGCAGCCCGACATTGCCGATCGGCTTGGCTATACCGCACATCCGGGTCAAAATGCGGTCGAACGCTTCATGAAACACTATTTTCTGGTGGCCAAAGATGTCGGTGATTTAACCCGTATCATCTGTGCGGCTTTGGAAGAGCAGCAAGTCAAGCATGTGCCCGGCTATAACCAGATTTTCATCAGCAGCGAGCCTCATAAACGTAAACTGAGCCGCGGCAATGATTTCGTCGATGAAAACCACCGCATCAATATTGCCCGCGACACGGTTTTCCAAGAAAATCCGGTCAATATCATTCGCCTGTTTCATCTGGCAGATAAACATGGGCTTGCGCTGCATCCAGCCGCCATGCAGCAGGTTTCACGCTCGTTAAAGCTCATCAAAGCAGAATTACGTGAAAATCCGGAAGCCAACAAAATGTTTCTGGAAATTGTCACCTCACCACGTGATCCGGCACTGATCTTGCGCCGCATGAATGAAACTGGCGTGCTTGGCAAATTCATCCCCGATTTTGGCCGCATCGTTGCGATGATGCAATTCAACATGTATCATCATTACACGGTAGATGAGCATTTATTGCGCTCAATCAAAGTGTTGTCGGAGATTGAACATGGCACTCTGGAGGAAGAACACCCGCTTTCCAACGAGCTGATGGCATCGCTTAAAACAGCGCGCAATATTCTTTATGTCGCGCTTTTTCTGCATGATATTGCCAAAGGCCGCCCTGAAGCCCACTCGGTGGCGGGCGCACGTATTGCCCGCAAACTCTGTCCGCGTTTTGGCCTCACAGCATCTGAAACAGACACGGTTGCATGGCTGATCGAACAGCACCTGACCATGAGCAAAATTGCCCAATCGCGAGATCTCAATGATCGCAAAACCATTCAGGATTTTGCAGATATTGTGCAAACCAAGGACCGGCTGAAACTGCTGCTCATTCTTACTGTTTGCGACATCAAAGCTGTTGGCCCCGGTGTATGGAATGGCTGGAAAGGCCAGTTGTTACGCACACTTTATTATGAAACCGAACTGGTTTTAACCGGTGGTTTTTCTGAACAATCACGCACCGAACGCAGCGAAGAAGCCCGAAAAATACTGGCAGAGAATTTAAGCCATTGGCCGCAAGAAGCGGTAAGCGCTTATATACCATTGCTTTATACCAATTATCTTTTGAGTGTTTCTTTAGAAGACCAGATCAGGCATGCAGAATTTATTCACAAAAGTGATCTGCAACAGCGCAGTGTCGCCACTTTAGCGCAGCCGCATCGTTTTGAAGCGGTCACCGAAATCACGGTTCTGGCACCCGATTCACCACGCCTTCTCACCATCATCACCGGTGCCTGCGCGGCAGCAGGCGCCAATATTGTCGACGCGCAAATTTTCACCACCCGGGACGGACGCGCTTTAGACACGATTTTGATCAGCCGCGCTTTTGAACTCGATGAAGATGAGCGTCGCCGCGCCGAACGTGTCGGCCAGTTGATTGAAGACGCACTGGCCGGCATCGCCCATTTGCCGGATGTGATGGCTAAAAAAGCCAAGCCAAAACGTGCTCCTAAAACCTTCCGTATTGAACCACGCGTGGTGATCAATAACAGTCTTTCCAATAAATTTACTGTTTTGGAAGTAAAAGGACTCGACCGCCCCGGCCTGTTGTGGGAACTAACCGGGGTGATTTCCGATCTTTCGCTCAATATTGCTTCCGCCCACATTACCACCTTTGGTGAAAAGGCTGTTGATACATTTTATGTGACAGATTTAAGCGGCGAAAAAATCGCTTCGACCACAAAACAAAATAATATTAAACGCAAACTTCTCAGCCTTTTTAATGATGAGATAGTGGCCAAAGCAGCCGCGCAAACGAGCAACTGACAGGCATTAATCCTATGAGCTTGGTTAAAAAATTCGCAACCGTTGCATCAGGCACATTGATGAGCCGCATTTTCGGCTTCACCCGTGAAATGATGATGGCGGCAGCGCTCGGTACCGGCCCTGTTGCGGATGCATTTAATGCGGCCTTTCGTTTTCCTAACACTTTCCGTCGTCTTTTTGCCGAAGGTGCGCTCAACACCGCTTTTGTGCCGCTCTTTTCCAAAGAGATCGAGAAAAACGGCATGGAAGGCGCCGCCAAGTTTTCTGAAGAAGTTTTCGGTGTGCTGTTCACCATTTTGCTGGTGCTGACTATCGTCATGGAGCTTTCCATGCCGTTTTTGGTACGCACCATTATCGCACCGGGCTTTGTTGATGATCCGGTCAAATATGATCACACCGTGCGCTTGGCCGTCATCATGTTTCCGTATCTTGCCTGTATGTCGCTGGCGGCAATGATGGGCGGGATGCTCAACACCTTGCATCGCTTTTTTGCAGCCGCCATTGCTCCGGTTTTCCTCAACATCATCCTCATCGCCGTGCTGGTCTGGGCATGGTGGCAAGGTTATGATGCCCTTGATATCGGCCTTAGCCTTTCATGGGGCGTAATGGCGGCAGGTTTGGTGCAGCTTGCAATCGTTTGGGGAGCAGTACGTCATGCAGGTATTAAAATCGGTTTCCGATTTCCCAAACTCACCCCCAATGTGCGCCGATTACTGGTGCTGGCATTGCCTGCCGCCATTACCGGCGGCATCACCCAGATCAATCTGCTGATCAATACCAATATCGCCTCATCACAAGATGGCGCGGTTTCGTCCTTGGTTTATGCCGATCGTATTTCGCAATTGCCGCTTGGCGTAGTCGGTATTGCCGTTGCCACCGTTTTGCTGCCCGAATTATCGCGCGCCCTTCAAAGCGGAAATGAAAAGGAAGCCGGTAATTTACAAAACCGCTCGGTTGAATTCACATTGTTTTTAACCCTGCCTGCGGCTGCGGCTTTGCTGGTTTTTTCCGAGCCAATCGTGCGTCTATTGTTCGAACGCGGCAAATTTGGCACAGAGTCGACAGCAATTGTTTCTCATATTCTGGCCATTTACGGTATTGGCTTGCCAGCTTTTGTCTTAATCAAAGCCTTTTTGCCTGGCTTTTTTGCCCGTGAAGACACGCGCACGCCAATGATTTTTGCCGGTATTGCAGTGGTCATTAATGTATGCCTCGCCCTTACATTATTCCCGATCTGGGGTGTTCGGGGCATTGCCACCGCAGAAGTGGTTGCTGGCTGGGCAAATGCAATTCTGCTTTTGAGCCTGCTGATTTATCGCGGCCATTGGGGTTATGATGCGCAGCTTATCAGCCGCATTCCGCGTCTGATTTTGTCAGCAGCCATCATGGCCGCCATGCTTTATTTTGGCGCACATTATCTGTCTGATTATTTACAGAAAAGTGCGGGCTTTGTAATACAGGCTTTAACCGTTGGTCTGCTGGTTATCTGTGCAATGATTGTCTATTTTGGCGCAGCTTTTGCCAGTGGTGGTGCAAGTTTTGCCATGTTGCGCAACAGTATACGCAGAAAATCAAAAGCCGCCTGAATCTAAAAAGAGCTTGCTTGCACACTTGCACTCTGGCACGAGTGCTCCTGTTAAAGAGCGTCCGCATGCGTCCAAACCACATACGTCGCTCTTGATATAACCAAGTCAGAGTATGTCAGATCATTAAAGACATGAAAACGATACTCGCCCGGCTTTCCAACAGCTTGAGGAAATACCCATTATGAGTGGCTTTAAAGAACGAATTTTTTCCGGTGCCCAGCCAACCGGTAATCTCCATCTTGGTAACTATCTTGGCGCCATCAAACGCTGGGTTGAATTGCAGGATGACCATGAGTGCATCTATTGCGTTGTGGACATGCACGCACTCACCATTTCGCCGGATCCGGCAGAACTGGCACAGGCCACCCGCGAATTGACCGCAGCCTATCTGGCCGCCGGAATTGATCCGAAAAAGAACATGGTTTTCAACCAGAGCCGCGTCATCCAACACGCTGAACTGGCATGGGTATTTAACTGTATTGCACGTATCGGCTGGATGAGCCGCATGACGCAATTTAAAGATAAAGCCGGTAAAGACCGCGAAAATGCGTCGCTCGGTCTCTTCGCTTATCCAAGCCTGATGGCTGCTGACATTCTGCTTTACCGCGCCACTCATGTGCCGGTTGGCGACGATCAAAAACAGCATCTGGAACTGACCCGCGACATCGCACAGAAATTCAACAATGACTATTGTGCCCGTATTGCCGATCTCGGCATTGGTGTAGAAATGCCCGTTGGCGATGAAATTGTCACCGGTTATTTTCCGCTCACCGAGCCGATGATTTCAGGCCCTGCCATGCGCATCATGTCGCTGCGTGACGGCACCAAGAAAATGTCGAAATCTGATCCGTCTGATTTGTCGCGCATCAATCTGATTGATGATGCAGAAACCATCACCAGGAAGATCCGCAAAGCCAAAACCGATGCGGATGCGATCCCTTCAGAACTGACAGGTCTGACAGGTCGCCCTGAGGCTGACAATCTGATCGGCATTTATGCAGCTCTTTCAGGTGTTTCCAAAGAAGACGTTTTGCGTGATTTCGGTGGCAAACAATTCTCCGAATTCAAGGCATCGCTTGCCGATCTGGCAGTTGCGCAAATGTCGCCGATTACACAGGAAATGCGTAAACTGATCGCAGACCCTGCTTATATCGACAGTGTGCTGAAAGATGGTGGCGAACGCGCCGGTGTGATTGCAGAGCAGACCATGAAAGATGTCCGCAATATTATCGGCTGGTTGCAGAACTAAGCTTATTCAATAATCGACAAGCGCCATGCTGATTTCTCATTATGGCGCTTGCAGCAAGCGTAATGAAATGGCAAATTGCGCAAATGGTTTCAAAACGACTGAGCCGGGAAGCCGGACACCGCCGCAAATTTCTGGTTATTATTGATGATACGCCTGAATGCGGGCGTGCTGTCGCTTATGCATCAAAGCGCGCTAAAAACACCGGCGGCGCGCTCGTCTTACTGTTTGTCATTGATACATCCGATTTCCAGCATTTTTTAGGCGTCGGTGAGATCATGCGCTCCGAAGCTGAAGAACGCGCCCGATTGGCACTGGAAAAACTTTCGGCACAGGTGCGTGAAAAGCAAGGACTTGAGCCTGAGCTGATCGTGCGAGCCGGTGAAACCACGGAAGAGTTGCAAAGCCTTGTCGAAGAAGATCAGGATATTGCCATTCTGGTGCTGGCCGCTGCGTCGGGCAAAGATGGCCCCGGCCCCCTTATCCAGATGCTGGCCGGAAAAAGTGCATCTTTCCCTATTCCCGTCACGGTAATCCCTGCCAATTTAAGTGACGAAGATATTGATGCCGTCGCCTGAACACACTATATTGATAAGAATTCTCATGTTTAATCCGCTATTCTGATATTGATGATGACATGATCAGGCTTGCCTCCTAGCTCATCTGGGTATATTAGAATAGTTCCAAGGTGTGATATATCCGACAGCGGTTGGAATATTCCGATCATCTCTATCGGCAGACATTAGCAGCGTGAAAAACCGCTTCAGAGCTGCCCAACGCGGGAGAACGACGTGTTCATCCAGACTGAAACAACGCCAAATCCGGCGACATTGAAATTTCTCCCCGGCAAAGTTGTTTTGCCTGAGGGCACAGCTGATTTCCGCAGTGCGGAAACTGCGGCAGACGCTTCTCCGCTTGCGGCTAAATTGTTCTCCGTACCCGGCATTACCGGCGTCTTTTTCGGCTATGATTTTATCACAGTCACCAAAGAAGACGCTGAATGGCAGCATTTGAAGCCTGCGGTTCTCGGTACCATTATGGAGCATTTCATGTCCGGCGCGCCTGTGATGGCTGGTGCCCGCGCACCGGCTGCGACCGATCATACGGCTGATGAATTTTTTGATTCGGGCGACCGCGAAATTGTCGACACCATCAAAGAATTGCTGGAAACCCGTGTGCGCCCTGCCGTTGCACAAGACGGCGGCGATATTACCTTCCGCGGTTTTGAAAACGGCGTTGTTTACTTGCATATGAAGGGCGCTTGCGCCGGTTGCCCATCTTCAACGGCAACTCTGAAACACGGCATCCAGAACCTTCTCAAGCACTTTGTGCCGGAAGTTTTGCAGGTCGAAGCGATCTGATCTGATTACCTCACATCATATTAAAAAAGCCGTATGAAACTCTGTCTCATGCGGCTTTTTTGATTTTAAATTGCAATAATGAATTTAAAGCACGGTAACCTGCGCATCTTTATCGACACGGTCGTAAAGATCCATAATGTCTTGGTTCATCAGGCGGATACAACCCGAAGACATCGACTTGCCGATTGTCCACCATTCCGGTGTGCCATGCAGACGATAGCCGGTATCGCCGTTTTTATTGTGCAGATAAAGTGCACGGGCACCCAGCGGATTTTTCAAACCCGGCCCCATGCCATTACGATATTTTGCCAATTCAGGCTGACGCTTGATCATCGGTGCTGGTGGTGTCCATGTCGGCCACTCACGCTTGGCAGCAACGCGTGCCGTGCCTGACCAGCCAAAGCCTTCACGCCCGACACCAATGCCATAACGCACGGCTTTATTATCTGGCAGCACATAATAGAGATGCTTGTCCTTGGTATCGACCACAATCGAACCAGGCTTTTGCGTGGTTTTATAAGTGACAGTCTGACGACGATATTGCTCAGGTATCTTCTCTTTGGGAATCGCTGGCAATGTATAGCCTGCATCTGTGACTGCCGGATAAGACGCCGTTGCCTGAAACGGCGAACCGGTTGTTGAGCAAGCAGCCAAAAGGCCGGTCAGAGTAATCGCGACGGGTATTTGCAATGATTTGAATTTCATAAATTCCCCCGAATATACAAGCCGCTTCCGCACTCGAACCGACTGATCTCTGCCCAATGTGCAATAGATATAGTTAAACTTCTATTAACTATACTTATTAACTTTTAAATGGGGGATTCTTTTAAATATAACAACGCTTTTTACTGCTGATTATCAAATCCATAAAACTACACTAGATAAGCAAGGGCAGAATCAGTCTTACAGATTGATTCTGCCCAATCGTATAGAGCCTTTAGAAATCAGCGCGGAGCGCGTTTGGCAAGAATACGCTGCAAGGTGCGGCGATGCATGTTCAAACGACGTGCCGTTTCTGAAACATTGCGTTCGCACATTTCATAAACACGCTGAATATGCTCCCAGCGGACACGATCAGCCGACATTGGATTTTCCGGTGGAATCACTTTTTCACCCGGTCTGCGGGTAAGTGCCGCAAAAACCTCGTCTGCATCGGCCGGCTTGGACAGATAATCAACCGCACCCAGTTTGACCGCATTGACTGCGGTGGCAATATTACCGTAGCCGGTGAGAATAATGGCACGTGTATCGGCACGTTTGGCACGGATTGCCTCAATGATATCGAGACCATTTCCGTCACCCAAACGCATATCCACAACGGCATAAGCCGGTGCGCCAGCCTTTACGGCGGCAAGACCCTCTTCAACCGATTCTGCTGCGATCACGTTAAAACCACGGCTTTCCATAGCACGTGCCAGACGTTGCAAAAACGGCTTGTCGTCATCGACCAGAAGAAGAGAAGGATCGGTGCCGATTGCTTCACTGTCGTCCTGAATCAAGTCGTCCATCAGGTTTTCCTACTCGGTTTTTTTATTTCCTTATTGTAGCCCTGCGGCAAAAAGTCAAATGAGCAATTTGAAAAAATGCTTGCGAACCGTATTTATTTCACATTTCCGGCTAAAATATCACGGGACCAGACCACTCGGATTTCCGCGCCCTGCCCCGGATTGCTTCTATTATGGAAGCTTATATGGGCGCCCGAACGTTCCAGTAACGTTTTCGCGATGAAGAGGCCCAATCCCAAGCCGCCGCCATTATGGCCGTTCTCACGACTGGTTGTGTAAGGCTCACCGATTCGCTCCAGAATTTCCGGTTTGAAGCCCTGCCCGTCATCCTGAATGATGACGCGCACTTCCGTTTCGCTCCAGCTCCATGAAACTGTTGCTTTTTCACGGGCAAAATCCACCGCATTTTCAATCAGATTTCCAAGCCCGTATAATAGCCCCGGATTGCGCCGCACCACCGGCTCAGGTTTTGAGCCTTCCTGGCGTACCACTTCCAGATCAATGCCGAAATTACGGTGCGGTGCGACCACCTCCTCGATCAATGAAGAAAGCGGCATACGTGACATATGTTCTTCATTTTCGGATGAAAGGCTAGTGAGACGCTGCAAAATCTCGCGGCAACGCTGCGTTTGTGATTGCAACAGGCTGATATCGTCGGCTAGCCCCTCGTCTTTGGCGTGGGAACGCTGCATCTCCTTAACCACCAAAGCGATAGTGGCCAAAGGTGTGCCAAGCTCATGCGCAGCAGCAGCCGCCAATCCGTCCAAAGCCGTCAAATGATGTTCGCGCTGCAAAATCAGTTCGGTTGCCGTCAACGCGTCACCGAGCTGGCGCGCTTCTTCAGCAATCCGGTAAGCATAAACACCGGTAAAGCCAAGCGTTGAAATGACCGCGCTCCATATGCCCGCCACCAGCAAAAACGGCAGTTCCAGCACCGTATCCGGATACCACGGCAGATTGAGATGATAAAAAGTGAGATATGTGGTGCAGATTGTCACCAACAACCCAAGTACAATCGTATGGCGTTTGGGCAATGAGGTTGCTGAAATAATCACCGGCACAATCATCAAGATCGTAAACGGATTTTGCAAACCACCGGTCAGATATAACAGCCCTGCCAATTGCAACACATCAAAGCCCAGCACAAAGCTGGCGGCCGTCGGATTTAAGCGATGGCTGACCGGATAACGAAAGCTCAAAAGCAGATTAAGCCATGCGGAGAGTGCAATCAGTGCAAAACAAATACCGACAGGAAACGGAAAGCGCAGATAAAGCGCCACAAACATCACCGCGGCCGTTTGTCCGGCAATCGCCAGCCAGCGAATACGCACCAGCGTAGTCAGGCGCGGACGCCGCGACTGGCTTGAAGCGCGGCTGTGAAAATCTGTCTGCATGACCACTCCGTACCATTTTTTTGTTGACCATATAAGGCAAGTTTTAAATCAAGGTAAGTCCTGCCAGTTCGTTTTCCGCGTCCGCCTCATTGCCCGCGTGGCTTGGCGCGGCCTGTCGGTGGCGCATTGGCCGGGTCTTCCGGCCAGACATGTTTGGGATAACGACCGCGCATATCGGCGCGCACATCCGCCCATGAGCCCGCCCAAAAACGCGGCAAATCCCGCGTGATCTGGATCGGCTTATGTGCCGGCGACAATAGTTCCAGCACCAGCGGCACTTTGCCATCGGCGATGGAAGGATGAGTAGTCAGGCCAAACAATTCCTGCACCCTTACAGCAATGACGGGCTGATCGGCATCATAACGGATGGTGATATTGGAGCCTGTCGGCACTTCAAAACTCACCGGCGCCAGTGCATCAATTTTGCGCTGCAAATCATAAGGCACCAGCAAACGCAGACCATTGCTGATCGTTGCAAACGGAATTTTATCGAGCCGCGCTTCACCTGTTAAAAACGGTAACAACCAATCTTCAAGCCTGTCGATCAGCGTTTTATCATCCATTGCAGGCCACGGCTCGCCTAATCCCTGGTAAAGCCAGCTTAAGCGGCAACGCAGGGTTTCAGCCTCTTTGCCCCAAGGCAAAATCTGCAATCCATATTGGCGCACTGTATCAATGACGCCTAAATCCGCTTCTTCACCCGAAGGAGCAGCCATTTGTTTTTCCTGCAAAGCAAACTGACCAATACGCGTTGCTTCACGGGCACGCAGACTGTTTTTCTCTGCGTCATAGAGAACTTGACGACCGGTTTTGATCTTGTGTCCCAAAACAAACCTGATCTCTGCTTCACTCACCTCGGCTGCGGCCAGAATGCGGCTGCGATCAGCGCGCCCTGTCAGTTCCGCCACCACCAACCACGACGCTTTGGATAAAGATGATGCAGCGTCTATCTCGCCGCCGCGACCATTGGCCAGTACAAATTGCCCCGCGGCACCGCGCGGCTTGGCCAGACGATCAGGATAGGCATCGAGCAACAAGCGCCCGATGCTAGAGGTCTCACCATCGGAATTGCCGCCTATACGCTTGGCTAATTGCTTGGCACGTTGCGCTCGGTCGGAGCGATCTTGTTTAAATTTGCGGAAACGCTCTTCCAGATCGATATCGGAGCCGCCTAGACCACGCTCGGTTAATAAAAGCGCCAGTTCAGCAGCATAGAGCCCTTCACCACGCGGCTTGGCTTTTGCCACCATATGGGCAAGGCGCGCAGGCAAAGCCAGTTCACGCATTGCTTGGCCGTCAGGGGTCAATCGACCATCGCCGTCCAATGCACCCAGTTCCATCAGCAAATTGCGTGCTTCATTCAATGCTGGCCGTGGTGGCTCATCTAAAAACTGCAATTCTGACGGATCATTTACCCCCCAAGCCGCACAATCCAACAATAAGCCGGATAAATCCGCTTCCAGAATTTCCGGTGTACTGAACGGCGGCAACGAAGCCGTCTGCCCCTGATGCCAAAGCCGGATGGCAATGCCTGCTTCAGTTCGCCCTGCGCGCCCTGCCCGCTGATCGACCGCCGCACGTGAGGCACGAACCGTTTCAAGGCGTGTCAGACCGGTTGCCGGTTCATAATGCGGCACACGGCTCAAACCGCTATCAATCACCACCCGCACACCATCAATGGTCAGCGAGGTTTCGGCAATCGATGTAGCAAGCACGACTTTGCGCTTACCCTCAGGTGAAGGTTTGATTGCTGCATCCTGATCGCGCCCTTCCATCGCCCCATAAAGAGGGCAAAGCATGATATTTGCGCCCAAAGACGGCTCCAGCAAACGGGCAACCCGATCGATCTCGCCTTGGCCGGGTAAAAACGCCAGAATACTACCCGTTTCATCAAAAAGCGCATCGCGAATGGCCTGCGCCATTGCATCCTCAACCCGCTCCTGTGGTTTGCGCTCGCGGTAGCGGATATCGATAGGGTAACTGCGGCCTTCGCTTTTGATCACCTGTGCATCATCGCCCAAAAGTGCTGCCACCCGCGCACCGTCAAGCGTTGCCGACATCACCAAAATTTTTAAATCAGGACGTAATGCGGCCTGCACATCCAGCACTAAAGCAAGGCCGAAATCCGCGTCTAAACTGCGCTCATGAAATTCATCGAACAGAACAGCCTTGACGTCTTTAAGCTCAGGGTCCTCCAAGATCATACGGGCGAAAACACCTTCAGTCACCACCAGCACGCGAGTGGAGGCACTTGTCTTGTTTTCAAGCCGCATCCGGTAGCCGACCGTTTGCCCGACCTCCTCCCCCAGCAATTGCGCCATGCGCTTGGCGCTCGCACGCGCCGCAATACGGCGCGGCTCAAGCACAATGATCTTATCCGCACCTGACCAGTCCTGATGCAAAAAATGCAATGGCACCAGCGTTGTTTTACCGGCACCGGGAGGTGCTACCAGTACATGTTTATTGCCATGCTCCATAGCTTGATCCAGCTGCGGCAATATATAGGTGACAGGTAGATCAGGTAAGCTTCGCAATAAAAATGCCCATCTCAATTTGCACTTGCCAGTGAAGACGTCAAATAAAAGCTCTGCACCAGTTTGACGGAGTTTGTCCAGTATAAACGCGTGCCAAAATCCACCATTGACATACTCCCCCATAGTATATAGTTTTTTAGTATCAAGCTTTAAAGGGCTTTCACATCATGCCGCACACACCGGAAGAGAAAAAACGCGTCATCACCCGCCTGCGCCGCATCAAAGGTCAGGCGGAAGCGCTGGAACGTGCGGTTGATACAGGCACGGAATGCGGTGCATTATTGCAGCAGCTTGCAGCCTTGCGCGGTGCAGCCACCGGATTAATGGCGGAAGTGCTGGAAAGCCACTTACGTGAAACTTTTGGCGCAGCCAGTGCTGATGCAGGCAAAGCAGTGCCGCTTGAAAAAGCCGAAGCCGAAATTGACCAGATCATGCGGATCATCCGCAGCTATTTAAAATAAAAATCAATAATCCGCGAGGAGAAACAAAAATGAAATCACGCGCAGCTGTGGCATGGGAAGCAAATAAGCCGCTAACCATCGAAACTATTGAAATCGGCGGCCCGAAGCCGGGTGAAGTGCTGGTGGAAATTATGGCAACCGGTGTTTGTCATACCGATGCCTACACCCTTTCCGGCCTTGACTCGGAAGGTAAATTTCCGGCCATTCTCGGCCATGAAGGTGCGGGTATTGTCCGCGAAGTTGGTGCAGGTGTGACCACTTTGAGACCGGGCGACCATGTCATTCCGCTTTACACACCGGAATGCCGCTCTTGCAAAACCTGCCTGTCGCAGCGTTCCAATCTTTGCACCTCCATCCGAGCCACCCAAGGCCAAGGGCTGATGCCGGATCGCACCAGCCGTTTTTCCTGCGACGGTGGCGAGATCTTCCATTATATGGGTTGCTCGACCTTCTCCAACTTCACTGTTTTGCCGGAAATCGCATTGGCAAAAGTGCGTGAAGACGCACCTTTCGACAAAATCTGCTATATCGGCTGTGGTGTTACCACCGGTATCGGCGCTGTGATTTACACCGCAAAAGTACGTCCGGGCTCCAATGTGGTGGTGTTCGGCCTTGGTGGCATTGGCCTTAATGTTATTCAAGGTGCGCGCATGGTAGGTGCCGACAAGATTATTGGTGTCGACATCAATCCGGCAAAAGTGGAAATGGCGAAGAAATTCGGCATGACCGACTTCATCAACCCGCGCGAAATCGGTAATGACAAAGTGGTACAGGCCATTCAGGATTTAACCGACGGCGGCGCGGATTATTCATTTGATGCCACAGGTAATACCGATGTGATGCGTCAGGCGCTCGAGTGCTGCCATCGTGGCTGGGGTGAATCAATCATCATCGGCGTGGCGGAAGCCGGCAAAGAAATTTCTACCCGTCCGTTCCAGCTTGTCACCGGCCGCGTCTGGAAAGGCACAGCATTTGGTGGCGCGCGTGGCCGCACCGATGTGCCGAAAATCGTTGACTGGTACATGGAAGGAAAGATCAATATTGATGATCTCATCACCCATAAAATGCCTTTGGAAGAGATCAACACCGCTTTTGATCTGATGCATGAAGGCAAGTCCATTCGTTCGGTGATTACATTCTGATGACGCAAAAGCACTTCACCTCTCATTGGGGCGAGCTCGACGATCTGACCCCGCGCGCAGTTTATACCATGCTGAAGCTGCGCGTGGATGTTTTCGTGGTCGAACAGAATTGCCCCTATCCGGAAATTGACGGCAAAGACTATGATGCCTTCCATTTGCGCCTGTTGGATGGTGACGAACTTGCAGCCTATTTGCGGGTTCTACCACCGGAAAGCGAAGGCAAACCGGTCAAAATCGGGCGCGTTGTGGTGGCAGAAGGTTATCGCGGTCACAAACTCGGGCACCGCCTGATGCAAGAAGCAATAGAATTTATACAAAAGCGCTTCCCTCATCAAATGACAGAACTTGGCGCACAAAGTCATTTGCAGAATTTTTACGGCTCATTTGGCTTTATTCCGATATCGGATGAATATCTCGAGGATAATATTCCGCATATCGACATGCGCCTAGCCCCACATATCTGATGACAATCAAGCAGCGCCATTTTTTAACTTGAATGGCGCTCTTGTTCATACAGTTTTTGCTTTGGAGGAATATCTATGGAAACCATTTCAACAGCCAAAGCCTTTGGCGGCAAACAAGGCGTCTATCGTCATAAAAGCGAAGCCTGCCAATGCGATATGACATTTGCAATTTTTTTGCCACCACAGGCCGAACAAGGACCTGTACCGGTTTTATGGTATCTTTCCGGCCTCACCTGTACCCATCAAAATGTGATGGATAAAGGCGAATATCGCCGCATGGCTGCAGAACTGGGCATCGCTATTATCTGCCCCGATACCTCACCACGGGGCGAGAATGTTCCGGATGAAAAAGACAACTGGCAGTTTGGCCAGGGTGCCGGTTTTTATCTTAATGCCACCCAAGCCCCATATGATAAAAACTATCAGATGGAGCGCTATATTAGCCAAGAACTACCCGCACTGATCGCGCAGAACTTTCCGGTTGATTTCACACGTCAAAGCATTTTCGGCCATTCGATGGGTGGGCATGGCGCCATTATCATCGCGCTTAAAAATGATGGATTGTTCAAATCGGTTTCAGCTTTTGCGCCAATTGCCCAGCCCTCCACCGCCGGATGGTCAAAGCCTGCCTTTGAGAAATATTTAGGCTCCGACCAATCACAATGGCGCTCTTACGACAGCACACTTCTGATTGAAGATGGCCACCGTGTACCGGAACTGCTGATTGATCAAGGAACGGCTGATGGTTTTCTTGATGATGGTTTGCGCCCTTGGATATTGGAAGAAGTTTGTAGAAAAGCCAACATTCCGCTGACGCTCAATATGCGCGAAGGTTATGATCATTCTTATTATTTTATTTCCACATTCATGGATGATCATTTGCGCTGGCATGCGGCAAGACTATTTGCGTAAACTACAATTTCAAAATTCTCAAAGCCCCTCAACATGGTTGTTCAGGGGCTTTTTTCATGCGTAAAAATTATCCGGCTCTGACGTTTTTACCGGTACAACAGTGCTTTTGTTGAAAAGAAGCATAAATCCTCAAAAAACACGCTAAAAGTGATGAGAAATCCACTTAAATCGTGGCTATAAATTTGGAGAAAACGGCGCGAGAGCCTATATTGAATTCATATATGTCGTATGATTCGACAAGGTAATTTGGTGCGGCTTTTTCAAAGATGTACCGGAAACCATTATCGTAACAGATAATCGAAAGTTTTTCATGACCGAGACACCAGAGATGACCCCTGAAGCAACTCCGGATTATGGCGCTGACTCTATCCGGGTGCTCAAAGGCCTCGATGCCGTGCGTAAACGTCCTGGCATGTACATTGGCGACACAGATGACGGCTCCGGCCTGCACCATATGGTGTACGAAGTCGTTGATAATGCTATCGACGAAACACTTGCCGGCCATGCAACACTGGTCACAGTAACACTCAACGCCGACGGTTCCTGCACCGTCACCGATAATGGTCGTGGCATCCCGACCGACATCCACAAAGAAGAAGGCGTTTCTGCTGCCGAAGTTATCATGACCCAGCTTCACGCGGGCGGTAAGTTCGACCAGAACTCCTATAAAGTTTCCGGCGGTCTGCATGGTGTGGGTGTTTCTGTTGTGAACGCCTTGTCGGAGTGGCTGCGCCTGAAAATCCGCCGTGGCGGCAAAATCCATGAAATGAGCTTTACACACGGCGTAGCCGATGCACCGCTTATCGTGACCGGCGATGCAGGCGATGAAAAAGGCACCGAAGTATCCTTCATGCCATCGACCGACACATTTACCATGGTCGAGTTTGACTATGAAACTTTAGAGCGGCGCCTGCGTGAATTGGCGTTTTTAAACTCCGGTGTGCGCATTCTTCTCACCGACAAACGCCCTGCCGATCATCGCATGGAAGAGCTCCATTATGACGGCGGTTTGCAGGCTTTTGTGCGCTATCTGGATCAGAGCAAAAAACCGATCATTGAAGAGCCGATTTATATCCACAGCGAGAAAGACGGCATGACCGTTGAAGTTGCAATGTGGTGGAATGATACCTATCACGAGCGGGTTTTGTGTTTTACAAACAATATTCCGCAACGTGACGGCGGTACACATTTGGCTGGCTTCCGCGGTGCGCTGACCCGTCAGCTGACCGGCTATGCGGAAAGCTCCGGTATTGCCAAAAAAGAAAAAGTCACGATGACCGCCGATGATTGTCGTGAAGGTTTGACCGCGGTTCTTTCCGTCAAAGTGCCTGATCCGAAATTCTCGTCACAGACCAAGGACAAGCTGGTTTCGTCAGAAGTGCGCCCTGTTGTGGAAAGCCTCGTCAATGAAGCGCTTTCAATCTGGCTGGAAGAACATCCGACCGAAGCCAAATTGTTGATGAGCAAAATTGTCGAAGCAGCAGCAGCGCGTGAAGCAGCACGCAAAGCGCGTGATCTGACCCGCCGTAAAGGCGCGCTGGACATCACCTCGCTGCCAGGCAAACTTGCCGACTGTCAGGAACGTGATCCGGCTAAATCAGAAATCTTCATCGTTGAGGGTGATTCTGCCGGTGGTTCCGCCAAGGGTGGCCGTTCGCGTCAAAATCAGGCGATTTTGCCGCTACGCGGTAAAATCCTCAATGTGGAACGTGCCCGTTTTGACCGTATGCTTGGCTCCGATCAGGTCGGAACGTTGATTACAGCGCTCGGCACCTCGATTGGTAAGGACGAGTTCAATCCGGACAAATTGCGCTATCACAAAATCATCATCATGACTGACGCGGACGTCGATGGTGCACATATCCGAACCCTGCTTTTGACCTTCTTCTTCCGTCAGATGCCGGAACTGATCGAACGTGGTCATATTTATATCGCCCAGCCTCCGCTTTACAAAGTAACGCGCGGCAAGAGCTCGCAATATATCAAGAACGAAGCAGCCTTTGAGGATTTCCTCATTGAAACCGGCCTTGAAGAAGCATCCCTTGAATTGAAGGGCGGCGAAGTGCGTGCAGGTCACGATCTTAAAAATGTGATCGAAGATGCGCGCATGTTGCGCCAGCTTTTGCAAGGTTTGCACACACGTTATGATAAGCGCGTTGTGGAACAGGCAGCCATTGCCGGTGTTCTCAACCCTGAATCGGTTGCCAATGACGAGAGGACGCAGGCCTCTGCCGATGCAGTGGCCAAGCGTTTGGATTTGATTGCAGAAGAAACCGAACTTGGCTGGACTGGCCATATCCATGAAGATGGCGGTTATCGTTTTGAACGCACATTGCGTGGCGTAAAAGATATTCTCGTGCTTGATATGAGCCTGATTGGCTCTGCTGATGCGCGCCAGATCGACCGCCTCACCGAGCGTTTGAAGGAAGTTTATGCCGAACCACCGATCTTGCGTCGCAAAGACAAGAGTGAGGAAGTTTCCGGCCCGATGTCACTTCTGGATGCAGTTTTTGCCACCGGCCGCAAGGGCTTGAGTTTGCAGCGCTATAAAGGTCTTGGCGAAATGAACGCCGAGCAGCTGTGGGAAACAACTCTTGATCCAAATGCACGTTCGCTGTTGCAGGTGAAAGTCACAGATGCCACCGACGCGGACAGCCTCTTCAGCCGTCTGATGGGTGACGAAGTGGAACCACGCCGCGAATTCATTCAGACCAATGCGCTGAATGTGGCCAATCTGGACGTTTAAGCTTGGCTGAAATACCTATTAAAATAAAACCGGAGCCAACATAGCTCCGGTTTTTTTTATGCTCTTAAGTGCCAATTTTAATGACAATAAAAAAGCCCACCCGAAATGTTTCGGGCGGGCTTTTCATTATTCTAAATGTCGAAGTTAAGCCTCAGAGATTTTTAGAGCGTTTCGCACTTAATCGCACTCAATGTGTTCGCTCTAAAACTTTCTTTTAAGCATGTCTTCATCCCAAAACCGGCGCCCACTTTTGGGAGACATGCTCTTAATCCTCGCGGCGCGGTTTCTTTTTGAAAGAACCTTCACCGTCTCTTTTGCCACCCTTTGGCTTGTCCCAGCCACCGCGCTTAGGACCATCAAAAGATGGTTTGCCACCGAAACGGTCGCCCTTAGGCTTAAAACCGCGTGGTTTGAAATCGCCGTCATCACGACGTGGTGCAGCAACGCCACCATCATTGGCCTGACGAATGACCAGACCTTTTTCACCGGTTCCGTGCTCTTGCACATTTTGGAAAAACTCACCGGATTTTTCGGTCAGAATTTCAAAACGGGTTTCATTATCCAGAATGCGGATAGAGCCAACTTCACGCTTGGTAATACCGCCCGCTTTACAAATCAAAGGCAGCAACCAACGCGGATCAGCGCGGTGTTTACGACCAGCTGAAAGCGAGTACCAAACACCATCAAAACGTGGACCACGTTCCTGACGCTCGCCACCAAAGCGGTCGCCACGTTCGCCACGGCCACCACGATCGCCGCGATCATTACGGTCATTACGTTCGAAACGGTCATTACCGCGGCGGTTTTCCAATGGACGGATCTGTGCATCGGACAATTCTTCCGGCACAGGACGCAGAGACAATTCGCGAGCCAGATATGCACTGGCGATCTGTTCCGGCGTGTAACGTTCCTGCAAGGTTTTCAGAAGATCGTGATGCTCTTCATCCAAAGCCTCGACCTGCTCAACTTCGTTAAGGATACGCTCGTTGTTCTTGGCCTGAACCGCGGCAATACCTGGTGCCGGCATTGTTTCGGCGCTCAGTTTTGCCATTTGCAACAAACGCTCAGCCGAACGGCGGCGAGAGAAAGGCACAACAAGAACACAAGTTCCTTTACGACCCGCACGACCGGTACGGCCGGAGCGGTGCAGCAAAGTTTCAGGGTTGGTCGGCAATTCAGCGTGGATCACCAAATCCAGATTTGGCAAATCAATACCGCGAGCAGCAACGTCAGTTGCAACGCAAACGCGGGCACGGCCATCACGCATGGATTGCAGCGCATTGTTACGCTCGGCCTGACTCAACTCACCGGAAAGGGCTACAACCGCAAAACCACGGTTAGACAAACGGCTTGCCAAATGCTTGACTGCTTCACGGGTGGCGCAGAAAATAATTGTATTTTGTGCATCATAATAAAGCAGCGTATTGACGATGGCGAGGTCGCGCTCATGTGGCGGCACAACCATGGCTTTATATTCAATATCCACATGCTGGCCAGCTTCACCGGCAGCAGTGATGCGCAATGCATCACGCTGAAAGCGCTTGGCAAGCAATGCGATTTGTTTTGGTACTGTGGCCGAGAACATCAATGTGCGGCGGTCTTCCGGCGCTTCACCCAGAATGAATTCCAGATCATCACGGAAACCAAGATCAAGCATTTCGTCGGCTTCGTCAAGCACAACAGCTTGCAGCGTCGACATATCAAGTGCATTGCGGGTGATATGGTCGCGAAGACGACCGGGTGTGCCGACCACAATATGGGCACCCTGTTCCAGCGCGCGGCGCTCAGAACGGATATCCATACCGCCAACACAAGAGGCAATACGTGCACCGGTCTGGGCATAGAGCCATTCCAGTTCACGACGCACCTGCAAAGCAAGCTCACGGGTTGGTGCAATAATCATTGCCAAAGGGGTGCGCGCCGCACCAAAACGTTCTTTACCGTCCAAAAGCTTGGCAGCAATAGCAATACCAAATGCAACGGTTTTACCGGAGCCCGTCTGGGCAGAGACTAAAAGGTCAGTATCGGCCGCTTCGGGTGCCAATACTGCCGTTTGAACGGCAGTAAGCGAGGCATAACCACGAGCGGCAAGAGCGCCGGACAGAGCCGGAGCGATTGTTTCAGGCAGGGACATGAATGACTTTCGAAAAAAGAATTCCACATCCGGGACGCAAAGATCGCCTTGGCACGACGGATACAGAAAACAAATTGGTTACGTTCTCCCTAAAGGGTACAGCGCCCGTGGTCAACCTTGCTCATGCTTAGTGTGCCTCATCCCAGTTATGCGCTGCACGCGCATCTACCTGTAACGGAACCGAAAGAGACACTGCCGGCATGGCAGCATTTTCCATAATATCGCGGATCACCGGTATGGTTTTTTCTACCTCTTCTTCAGGGGTTTCAAAGATTAATTCGTCGTGCACCTGCAAAAGCATCCGTGCCGACAGACCCACCGCATCAAGAGCATCTTCCATGCGCACCATCGCACGGCGGATAATATCAGCAGCAGAGCCCTGAATTGGCGCATTAATGGCAGCGCGCTCGTTAAAAGCACGGATTTGCGCATTAGACGCTTTAATTTCAGGGTAATGCGCGCGTCGGCCGAAAATGGTTTCGACATAGCCATGTTCACGCGCAAATTCCTTGGTCGCATCCATATAATCACGAATTCCAGGAAAACGCACGAAATAAGTTTTAATATATTGGCTCGCCTCTTCACGCGAAATCGACAATTGATTGGCAAGGCCAAAAGCCGAGATACCATAAATGATGCCGAAATTGATCGCTTTGGCGCGGCGGCGCACTTCAGACGGCATGCCTTCCACCGGCACACCAAACATTTCAGAAGCCGTCATGGCATGAATATCAATACCATCGGCAAAGGCCTGTTTGAGTTGTGCAATATCCGCCACATGGGCAAGCACGCGCAATTCAATCTGGCTATAGTCGGCAGAAATCAGCTTATTGCCTTGCTCAGCCACAAAAGCGGTTCTGATTTTGCGGCCTTCACTGGTGCGCACCGGAATATTCTGCAAATTCGGATCCGATGACGACAAGCGCCCTGTGGTGGTTGCAGCCATCGAATAAGATGTATGCACGCGCTTGGTTTGCGGATTAATAAAGCCCGGCAGCGCATCCGTATAGGTAGATTTTAATTTGGTAAGCTGACGCCAATCAACGATTTTGCGCGGCAACTCATGGCCTTCTGCGGCCAAATCTTCCAATACTTGCGCCGAGGTTGACCATTGGCCGGTTTTGGTTTTTGCGCCACCCGGCAGGTTGAGCTTACCAAACAGTATATCACCAAGCTGTTTTGGTGATGCAATATTGAGCTTTTCACCGGCCAGTTCGTAAATTTCTTCCTCATATCCGGCGGCTGCTTGTGCCAATTCACCTGAAAGACGCGACAATATCTGGCGATCAACGGAAATGCCGCGCTCTTCCATCCGCGCCAGAACAGCAACCAGCGGACGTTCCAGACGTTCATAAACGGAAGTCAGTCCATCAGCAATGAGGCGTGGCTTCAACACCTGCCACAGACGTAAAGTAACATCAGCATCTTCGCCGGCATAGGCGGTGGCTTTTTCCAGATTGACCATATCAAAGGTGACGGCATTTTTGCCAGTGCCGGCAACATCTTTATAGACAATGGTTTTATGACCCAACCAGCGCTCGGCCAGTGCATCCATGCCATGCGCATTGGCACCCGCATCAAGCACATAAGACAGCAACATCGTATCATCAAAAGACACGATATTGACGCCGTAGCGGCGCATGATCAGCCAGTCATATTTCATGTTCTGCGCAATTTTCAGCACAGATTTATCTTCCAAAACCACCTTCAGCGCTTGAATGGCAGCATCGAACGGGATTTGGTTTTCAACCAATCCGCCGCCCAGCAAATCATCCTGACCGGACTTATGTTGCAACGGCACATAACCTACTTTGCCGCTTTCAAGAGCGATAGAAAAACCAATCAGATCAGCCTGCATCGGATCAAGCGAATTGGTTTCGGTGTCAAAGGACATCACGCCTTTTTCAAGCGCTTCATCGAGCCAGCTTTCCAACAATTTTAGATCACGGATACAGGTATAGGATGATGTATCAATCTTTTTCGTCAGTGCTTGACCTATGCGCGACGCCACCAGATCGGACGGCATACCGCCTGCGACCGCTGCGGCAGACCCGGCATTATCTGCATCAGCTGCTGTCACTGCCGTGCCCAAATCCAGATCAGGTCCACGGGCATCCGCGCCCCATTCGGTTTCCACATGACATGGTTCGACCACAGACGCATCCGTATCAGTTGCATCCGCCACACGGCGAACCAATGAGGTAAATTCCATCGCCTTCAGGAAGCTGATCAATTTGGGCCCGTTTTGCGGCTCAAGTACAAAAGCATCCAGATCAACATCCACCGGCACATCGGTGCGTAATGTCACCAGTTCACGCGCAATTTTGGTCTGCTCGGCATAAGCGATAATATTCTCACGGCGCTTATTTTGCTTGATCTCGCCAGCACGCGCCAGCAATGTATCAAGATCGCCATATTCTTCCAAAAGAAGAGCGGCGGTTTTGGGTCCGATTCCCGGAATGCCCGGAATATTATCGGTGCTGTCACCGGTCAATGATTGCAGATCAATCATTTTTTCCGGCGGAACGCCCCATTTTTCAATCACTTCCGGAATAGCAATCTGCTTGTCTTTCATCCCGTCATACATCCACACTTGTGGCGAAACGAGCTGCATCAAATCTTTATCCGACGAAACAATCGTTACATCACCGCCAGCTTGCGTTGCATGGCGGGCATAAGTGGCAATCAGATCATCCGCCTCAAAGCCTTCTTTTTCGATGCAGGGCAGATCGAAAGCGCGCGTTGCCTGACGGATAAGCCCGAATTGCGGGATCAAATCTTCCGGCGGCGCGGTACGATTAGCTTTATATTCCGGATAAATTTCATTGCGGAAGGTTTTCGACGAATAGTCAAAAATCACTGCAAAATGCGTCGGCACCACGCCCAAATCCGTGTCGCGGGCATCTTTTAAAAGCTTCCACAACATGTTGCAGAAACCCGACACCGCGCCAACCGGCAAACCATCAGATTTGCGCGTCAGCGGTGGTAATGCATGGTAAGCCCGGAAAATATAACCCGAACCGTCGATGAGAAATAAATGATCGCCTTTTTTCATGGCTCAAAGTCTTAAAGCAATCTGCCGCGAAAAGAAATAAAACCTTGATAATCTCCATGCCCCATCCACGCATATGATTATTATTTTCAAAAAACACGCAAAAACGACGCTGAAATTTCGTAATTTTGCCCTTGAAAGGACATGATTCCATGGTCAATTCATTTTCATCAACGCACTGTTGATCGTCAGCTTTTCCCCCAACTAAAGCTGACCAAAGCCGTTTCCCCCACCCCTTTCGGGAAATGTGCAACTTGAGAGTATGACCGTTGTGGCCTTCCCCCTCGCCACGACGGTCAGTACATTTACCCATTCCCTTAAAGTCTTAAGACCCGACACGCGCTTTCATCCTTGCAGCACAATGATACGATGCTGTAGTGTGCCTTTACTTCATTTCGCGTCCAAATCTGGTTTAATGTCCAAACCGGATTTTACACCAAGTCAGGCTTAGCAATGTCCACAATCGCTCTCGATCCCGTTTTGTCGCATATTGATACCAGTTTTGACGCCAGCGTCGAACATTTGTTCGATTTGTTGCGCATCAAATCCATTTCCACCGATCCGGCTTTCAAAGCCGATTGCCGCCAAGCCGCCGAGTGGCTGGTCAAAGACCTGCAATCCATCGGCTTTGAGGCAAGTGTTCGTGATACACCGGGGCATCCGATGGTTGTTGCCCATCATGAAGGCCCCTCAAGCGATGCACCACATGTGCTTTTCTACGGCCATTATGATGTGCAGCCTGTTGATCCGCTCAATCTTTGGGAAAATGATCCGTTTGCACCTGCCGTCAAAGATTTGGGCAATGGCCGCAAAATCATGACCGGTCGCGGCACCTCGGACGATAAAGGCCAATTGATGACCTTTGTTGAAGCTTGCCGCGCTTATAAAGCCGTCCATGGCAAATTGCCTGTTAAAGTCACCCTTCTGTTTGAAGGCGAAGAAGAATCCGGTTCACCATCATTGAAGCCGTTTTTGGAGCAAAACAAACAAGAACTGAAAGCCGATTGCGCGCTCGTTTGCGACACCTCGATGTGGGATATCAACACACCGGCTATTTCGGTAGGCTTACGCGGTCTTGTAGGCACGGAAGTTACCATTTTTGCAGCTGACCGCGACCTTCATTCCGGCTTTTTCGGTGGCGCTGCGGCCAACCCTATCCATATTTTGAGCAAGATCATTGCCGATATTCATGATGAAAACGGCCATATCACTATTCCTGGCTTTTATGACGGCGTTGAAGAAACTCCATCACAAATCCTGCAATCATGGGACAATCTCGGTCGCACAGCTGAAAATTTCTTAGGTCCTATTGGTCTTTCCCAGCCAAGTGGCGAAAAAGGCCGCAGTATTCTGGAGCTGACATGGGCGCGCCCGACTGCCGAAGTCAACGGCATCACCGGCGGCTACACAGGCGACGGCTTCAAAACCGTTATTGCTGCTCAAGCTTCTGCCAAAATCTCATTCCGCCTTGTACATAAACAAGATCCGGAAAAAATCCGCGCCGCTTTCCATCAGTTTGTTCTCGACAGATTGCCAACCGATTGCCGCGCAGAATTTTCCGATCACGGCGGCTCACCTGCCATTCAACTGCCTTACGATTCCTCCCTCGTCAACAAAGCTAAAGACGCATTGTCCGACGAATGGCCAAATCCGGCAGCTCTCATCGCTATGGGCGGCTCCATTCCAATCGTTGGCGATTTCAACACTTATCTGGGCATGGAATCGCTGCTCGTCGGCTTCGGCCTTGAAGACGACCGTATCCACTCACCAAACGAAAAATACGAAATCACTTCCTTCCATAAGGGGCAGCGCTCATGGGCTCGCATTCTAAACGCCCTGGCACAAAAATAATCCCCGCAAAGAAACGGCATGCAATGACTATTCGCTTTCACAAAAACGATCTGCCTGATTTAAGCAATTATCAGGTGGATTCCGTTGCCATCGACACCGAAACACTGGGACTTAATCCACTGCGCGACCGCCTATGCGTGGTGCAGATTTCGCCCGGTGACGGTACTGCCGACATCATCCAGATTGAAAAGGGGCAAAAACAGGCACCGAACCTGATGAAACTTTTGAGCGATGACAACATCACCAAAATTTTCCACTTCGGCCGTTTTGATATTGCTGTTCTTTATCACACATTCGGCGTGATGCCGCTGCCGGTTTTCTGCACCAAAATTGCTTCAAAACTGACCCGCACCTATACAGACCGCCACGGCCTGAAGGAAATTTGCGGCGAGCTGCTGGATGTTTCGATTTCCAAGCAACAGCAGTCATCGGATTGGGCGGCAGAAACCCTGTCGCAAGCTCAGTTGGAATATGCAGCCTCGGATGTGCTTTATCTGCACCGCCTCAAAACCATTCTTGAGCAGAGACTGGAACGCGATGGCCGTAAAAACCAAGCCGCAGAATGCTTCAAATTTCTGCCGACCCGCGCAGAACTTGATCTGATGGGCTGGGATGAGCAGGATATTTTCTCGCACGCCTGATTTATCTGCATCTCAATTCAAATAGAATCAGCAAAAGGTGACAGTGCGAAAGCTTTGTCGCCTTTTTCATTTTAATATTTTATTCCATCAAACCTATATTTCCAATAATACTTATTTTATTAAAAATAAACAAATATTCATTCATATAAATCAAATATAATAATATATTAAAAGCAACAATCCATGATGTGTTACTTTAATACTACATACATATACAGGTTATCATGAGACGATGTCTTCATTATCTACCCTATACATTATTTCACAATTGAGGTTTTCATGAAAAAATTACTTATAGCATCTACACTTGCATTAACCACTGCCAATTATGCTCAGGCAGCCGATGCCATTATGCATCACGAAATCGTGCCCGTTATTGACTACGGACACTCTTGGACAGGCGCTTATTTAGGCTTCCAGACTGGTTATCAGAATGGCAGCTTCAAAGAACGCTTTGACGGTCAGCATCACACGCGCAACAGTTCCGACGGAGTGTTAGGTGGAATTTATGGCGGTTATAACTTTGAATTCTGGAATAATATGATTCTCGGTATTGATGCAGATTTAACCTACAATAGCGCGCGCCAAAACCTGATCTATACTGCGGTTATCGATTCCACTACATCACAAGATTTCAATCATGAAAGCAAGCTGGAATGGTCAGGTGCTGTACGCGCACGTCTTGGCTTTGCGATGGATCGCTGGATGCCCTACCTCGCCGGTGGTATTGCCTTCGCTCAAGTAAAAAATTCGCTTTATGACACAAACTTCAATTATCAAGACGCTAACTCCACCATGACCGGTTGGACAGCTGGTGTAGGTGTTGATTACGCACTTGCCAGCAATACAGCACTGCGCCTTGAATATCGCCACACAGATTATGGCCGCAAAACCTTTGCCATTGATAATTTTGAATACAAAACCAAGCTTAAAACCGACGAGGTTCGCATCGGGGTTGCCTATCGCTTCTAAGGCGTGATCATATTCACGTTCCTTGAAGTCTGCTCTGACCAATGCCTCCATGGTCAGGGCAGGTTTCACTCATTACCAATCAAGCGGGGCAAACAATAAATCCGGTTACAATCTTTACCCCCCTTTAAACCGCCGCATTTATCATACAGAGCAGACAAAAATTATTAGCCGGACAGAATCTGATCACGTATGTCGTCACGCAAAAATAACAACAATCGCATTGAGCCGAGCTTTGGTGGTTCAAAACAAAAAAATGGCCATGATGATTTTCGTGCTGACGAAAGTGATCGCACATCTGGCAGACGCACGCCGCAACCGAAACAAAAAGGCAAACGCTCAAAGAAAAAGCCTGCCGGCTTTTGGGGCAGATTGCGCCGGTTGATTTACTGGTTAATGGTTCTTGGCCTTTGGGGCGCCATCGGTTTTGCCGGTGTACTGGTTTATTTTGCCGCTAAAATGCCACCGACAACTGATTGGGAAATTCCTGACCGTCCACCAAATGTCAAAATTCTCGATGCCAACGGCAATCTGATCGCCAATCGCGGTACAACGGGTGGTGAATCTGTAGGCTTACATGAAATGTCGCCTTATATTCCGCAAGCCGTTGTCGCCATTGAGGACAGACGTTTTTACTCCCATTTCGGTATTGATCCGATTGGCCTTGCTCGTGCAGTGGTAACCAACATCACCAAGGGGCGCGCAGCACAGGGCGGCTCCACCCTGACCCAGCAGTTGGCTAAAAACCTGTTTCTTTCACCTGAGCGCACCATCGAGCGTAAGGTGCAGGAAGTCATGCTCGCTTTATGGCTTGAGCATAAATATACCAAAGACCAGATTTTGGAGATGTATCTCAACCGCGTTTATCTGGGTTCCGGTGCTTTTGGTGTCGATGCCGCTTCAAGGCGTTATTTCGACAAATCCGCCCGTGATGTCACGCTTATTGAAGCAGCTACTCTGGCTGGCCTTTTAAAAGCCCCTTCCCGTCTCTCGCCTGCACGTGACCCGCAAGCTGCCTCCGACCGTGCCAAACTGGTGCTGGCCGCCATGCGTGAACAAGGCATGATCAACGATACCGATAAAGCCATTGCTGAAAGCGAGCCGCCAACACGCGCCGCCAGCTATTGGCAAGGTTCGGAAAACTATGCCGCAGACCGTATTGTCGGTTCATTGAAAAGTCTGATCGGCGATGTGCATGACGACATCACGGTTCAAACCACCATCGACATGAACCTGCAACATACGGGCGAGGAAATCATTCGTGATCTGATTTCGCAAAACAAAGACAAAATGCAGGTTTCACAAGGCGCACTTGTCTCCATTGATGCAACAGGCGCTGTGCGCGCCTGGATTGGTGGCTATGATTACGCTGCCAGCCAGTTTGACCGCGCAAGTGACGCCCGTCGTCAGCCCGCTTCTGCATTTAAACCTTTTGTCTATCTGACCGCTCTTGAACAAGGACGCACACCGGATTCCGTTCGCAATGATGCACCGATCCGCATCGGTAAATGGACACCGGGCAATGACAGCGGTAAATATATGGGTGAAGTGACACTTGCCACCGCCCTTTCCCATTCGCTCAACTCCGTTTCGGCGCAATTGGTGATGGAAGTCGGCCCGCAAGCGGTCATTGATACAGCCCATCGTCTCGGCATCCAATCGAAGCTTGCCGACAATGCTTCGCTGGCACTTGGCACCTCCGAAGTATCCTTGGTGGAACTCACCGATGCTTATGTGCCATTTGCCAATGGCGGCTATAGTGCGCCTCCCTTTATGATTGAAAAAGTTACAACCAATGACGGCACCGTGCTTTATCAACGTGACAATATTTTAGGCCCACGCGTTATTGATGAACGCAATATCGGCATGATGAACGCGATGCTCAGCCGTACCGTTGAAGACGGTACCGCCAAGCGCGCGCAATTCGGTTGGCCTGCTGCGGGTAAAACCGGTACCGGACAAAACTTCCGCGATGCATGGTTTGTCGGCTATACTTCAAACCTTACCACCGGTGTTTGGTTTGGCAATGATGACGGTAAATCGATGAAGCGTGTTTTCGGCTCCACTTTGCCGGTGACCGCATGGAAAAGCTTCATGACCGCCGCGCATAAAGGCGTGCCGATTACACCGCTTCCCGGCTCCTATCATATCGAAAATATCGTACCGGGCGGAAGCGATAATATGCCCGATATTGATGCGCCATTCGGCAGTTATGACGGCCAGAATGTGCCACAGGATGATGATGGCTATTGGCCACCAGCACCTGAAACCACACAGCCAAATGCCGCTATTGATGACAACGCACCGGCACAACCGGCAAATAAACCAACCACATTGCTCGATATCATTATGGGCAATTAAAATAGCAACCTATAAAAAAAACAAAGACTGCGCCCATCAGGACGCAGCCTTTTTTATGCGCTGAACAATTAGCGGGACAAAGTGCGCGACAACGCATCTTTCCAGCCCGAAATCTTACGCGTCCGCTCCATCTGATCCATTTTAGGCTCAAAACGACGCTCAAGCGCCCATGTTTGGGAAAACTCATCAGCACCGGCCCAAAGACCAGCCTTGGAACCGGCAAGCCATGCCGCACCCAATGCTGTTGTTTCCAGAATTTCAGGGCGATCCACCTCGACATTGAGAATATCGGCCAGACGCTGCATGGTCCAATTCGAAGCCACCATGCCGCCATCGACACGAAGCACGGTTTGCGAAGCATTTTGCCAGTCTTTTTGCATCGCCTGCAATAAATCAGCGGTTTGATAGGCAACCGATTCCAGTGCAGCGCGGCAAAATTCGGCGGGGCCTGTATTGCGTGTCAAACCATATATCGCACCACGCGCATCCGCATCCCAATGCGGCGCACCAAGGCCAACAAAAGCCGGAACCAGATAAACATCCTGATGCGGATCAGCATCATCTGCAAGCTTGCCCGACTGATCGGCGCTTTCAATAATTCTCAAACCATCGCGTAACCATTGCACTGCCGCACCGGCAATAAAAATTGACCCTTCCAGTGCATAAGCGACTTTGCCGTTCAAACGATAAGCAATCGTGGTCAAAAGCCGGTTCTTTGAGCGCACAATATCTTCGCCGGTATTAATCAGTGCAAAACAACCAGTGCCATAGGTTGATTTAACCATACCTGGTTGAAAACAAGCTTGCCCCATCAAAGCGGCATGCTGATCGCCCGCAACACCAAGGATTGGGATTTCCGCTCCTAAAATTTCGGCGCTTGTGACGCCAAAATTATCAGCGCAATCTTTTACCTCCGGCAGCATTGCCTGCGGAATATCAAATAGCTTTAACAGCTCGTCATCCCAAGTCTGCTCAGCAATATTGAACAGCTGCGTGCGCGAGGCATTGGTGGCGTCGGTCGCATGAACTTGCCCCCCCGTCAGTCGCCAGATTAAAAAACAATCAATAGTGCCAAATAGTAATTCGCCTTTTTCGGCGCGCACTCTGGCATTGCGGACATTATCTAAAATCCAGCGGATTTTGCTTGCCGAAAAATATGGATCAAGCAACAAACCCGTTTTGGAAACCACCATCTCCTCGTGGTCGCTATCGCGCAATTGCGAGCAAAACAAAGCAGTTCGCCTGTCTTGCCAGACAATCGCATTATAAAGTGGGCGACCGGTATGTTTGTCCCAAACAACCACAGTTTCGCGCTGATTGGTTATGCCGATGGCAGCAACTTGACCGGCCTCTATATGCGCGTTGCGGATGGCTTGACGGCTTGTTTCCACAACGGTGCGCCAGATATCCTCCGGATCGTGCTCGACCCAGCCGGATTGTGGAAAATGCTGTTCAAATTCTTCCTGTCCCACACCAACAACGCGCCGCCTTTGATTGAACACAATACTGCGTGTTGATGTTGTTCCCTGATCAATTGCCAATATAAATTTTTGCATATGGCCTCCATAAAGAATGCCAAACTACGGATTAACGGTGAGATGATCAATAAGTCTACTCGAATTCCTTTAATCAATAGGTTATTCAAGGTTGAACAGTGAGGCAATTATGAGTGAATCAGAGCGTAAAACTCTTGTATTGACCGGCGCCAGCCGAGGTATCGGCCATGCTACCGTCAAACGTTTTTCCAAAGCCGGATGGCGGGTTATCACCTGCTCGCGGCAGGATTTTTCCGAAAATTGCCCGTGGCCTGCGGGGCCTGAAGACCATATCAAAATTGATCTGGCCGATGCAGAAGATATCGGGCGCGGAATTGGCGAAATTCGTCGACGCCTTGAGGCGCAAGGAAGCCGGTTGCATGCACTCGTCAACAATGCCGGTATATCGCCCAAAGCCGAAGGCGGGCGCCGTCTCAACTCGCTGGAAACCCCGATGCAGATTTGGCGTGATGTCTTTCAGGTCAATTTCATGGCTCCGATCATGTTGGGACGCGGCCTTTTTAAAGAATTGGAAGCGGCACAAGGTTCCATCGTCAACGTAACCTCTATTGCCGGAAGCCGTGTGCATCCTTTTGCCGGCACCGCCTATTCCACCTCCAAAGCAGCGCTTGCAGCCCTCACCCGCGAGATGGCTTCGGATTTCGGTCCGCACGGCATTCGTGTTAATGCAATTGCACCGGGTGAAATTGAAACATCCATTCTCTCGCCCGGTACCGAAAAGCTGGTAGACCAGCTGCCATTACGCCGTTTGGGCCAGACCTCGGAAGTTGCCGAAACAATTTATTATTTGTGCTCCGAAGCCTCGTCTTATGTCACCGGCTCTGAAATCCACATTAACGGCGGACAACACGTCTGATTATTTATAAAACAGGGGGACAACATGATCCTGTGCTGCGGCGAAGCTTTGATTGACATGATTGTGGAGATTAATGAAGCTGGCGAACCCGTTTTCAAGCCTCATGCGGGTGGTGCAATTTTCAATAGCGCCGTTGCCATTGGCCGCCTTGGTGCGCCTTCCGGCTTGCTCACCGGCCTCTCATCCGATTTTTTCGGTGACGTGTTGCGTGGCACCATGGCCGCATCCAATGTCAGTGACAAATACGCTATTCCATCCGACCGCCCGACAACACTTGCCTTCGTCCGCCTTGTCAATGGTCAGGCATCCTATGCTTTTTATGATGAAAATACCGCAACCCGCCTGCTGCATATCGATGATATTCCAGCTTTGGATGACGCTGTGTCGGCCTTGCTTTTTGGCGGCATCAGCCTGATTTCCGAACCATGCGGCAGCACTTTTGAAGCGCTGATGATGCGGGAAAAAACCAAACGGGTCATTATGCTTGACCCCAATATCCGCGCCAATTTCGTTCAAGACCGCGACGCCTACCTGTCGCGTCTCAACCGTATGATCAAACATGCCGACATCATCAAATTATCGGATGAAGATTTAGGCTGGTTTGCCAGCGAAGACAATCAAGATGCCAAGATTGATGAATGGCTTGCCCAAGGCGTGAGACTTATTATCATTACCCGCGGCGCCAATGGTGCGGATGCTTATACACCGCATGGCAAATTATGCGTGGCTGCGCAAAAAGTGAATGTCGTTGATACAGTCGGTGCCGGTGACACCGTCAATGCCGGTATTTTAGCAAGCCTCCACAGCCAGCAGCTTTTAAACAAGCAAGCTGTTGCGAAACTCTCCGACATGGCCATTTTGCAAGCTCTGCGCCTTGGTATTAATGCGGCATCAGTGACGATTTCCCGTGCAGGAGCCAATCCACCTTGGGCGCATGAGCTTTAACAATCAGCTGTGCGGGATCATTAAACCCGCACCAGATGGTCGCTGCGCTCTTCGTTGCCGAAGAATTTAATATAGCGCTCCACTTCTGCCGGATCGCCGGTGGCCTTCTGGATATTGTCCGACAATTTTACTGCCGGACGGCCATTGGCATCAATCACTTTGCAAACCAGCGAAATGGCTTTCAAACCATCAATGCTGTTTGGCGCGCATCCGGCAAAATCATTGGTTAGGTTCGTGCCCCAACCAAAGCTCATCCGCACGCGATCTTTAAAATGGTGGTAGGTTTCTTCAATCGTATCCACATCCAAAGCATCGGAAAAAATCAACATTTTCTCACGCGGGTCTTTGCCGTGTTCTTTCCACCATTGAATAATACGCTCACCACCTTCAATCGGCGGAGCGCTGTCAGGACGGAAACCTGTCCAATCCGCCACCCAATCAGGTGCATCGTGCAAAAATGCAGCCGTACCGAATGCATCCGGCAGCACAATTAAAAGATTGCCGCCATAATAGCGGTTCCAGTCCTGTAAGACGCGGTAAGGAGCGGTACGTAGTTCTTCATCCGTATTAGCAAGGGCTGCAAGCACCATCGGCAATTCATGCGCGTTGGTGCCAAGCGCTTCCAGATCGGTATCCATCGCCAGCAACACATTGCTGGTGCCGGTGAAAGAATCGCCGATACCTTCTTTCAAAGCTTCCACACACCAGCGCTGCCACAGGAAAGAATGGCGGCGGCGGGTACCGAAATCCGATACTTTCAGGTCCGGCAATTCACGTAACCGCTCGACCTTGCTCCACATTTTAGCTTTCGCACGGGCATAAAGCACATCAAGTGCGAAAGGCCCTAAATTCTTCATCGCGGCGCGCGAGCGCATTTCATTGATGATGGCAAGGGCCGGAATTTCCCACATGGTGGTGTGTGACCAAGGCCCGTGGAAATTGAGCTCATACTGACCATCACGGCGGATCAGCTCATATTCCGGCAGTTGGAAATCCTGCAGCCAATGCAGAAATTCCGGCTGGAAAATCTGCTTGCGGCCATAAAATGTATTACCGGCCAGCCAGATCATTTCCTTCTTTGAAATGCGCAACGTGCGGGCATGGTCTAGCTGAGCGCGTAATTCGCCTTCATCAATCTCGTCAGCCAAACGCACGGTTTTGGTACGGTTGATCAGCGAAAAAGTTGCATCAACTTTCGGATAGAGCCCCCAGATCATTTGCAGCATAAGCAGTTTATAAAAATCCGTATCCAGCAGACTGCGGACGATCGGATCCAGCTTCCATGCATGGTTATAAACACGCCGGGCAATATCTGTTCTGGCCATAACGGCTCCCATTCCACTTAACAATTTGGCTAAGCATTACGCTTAGCCAATAAACGAAAACCTGCAATAAAAAAGGCGGGATACTACCCGCCTTTTCAATCATTTCAGCTTAATTACAGAAGCTCAAGCAAAATTTCATGGTTGCCATCTTCAGCAATCGTGATGCTTTCCATGGATTGGGCTAGTTTTTTACCGTCAACCATTACTGTTCGCGCCTTGGCACCGCGTTTCACCACCACATGATAATGCGCTTTGCCAAAGTGCAGATCGGCTTCAAAACCATCCCATTCCGGTGGCAAACAAGGCTCGATAAAGAGCTGATCACCACGGCGTTTAAGCCCCAAAATGCCTTCTGTAGCAACACGGAAGAACCAACCGGCGGAGCCTGTATACCATGTCCAGCCGCCCTGTCCGCGTCGCGGCTCCACCGAGTAAATATCAGCGGCAATCACATAAGGCTCGACGCGGTAGATCTCAGGTTCTGCCCCGTGATTGACCGGATTGATCATCGAGAACAGCTGATAGGCTTCTTTAGCCTTACCCATTTTGGTCAGTGCCAGAATGGCCCATGTCGCACCATGGGTATATTGGCCGCCATTTTCACGCACACCCGGCGGATAGCCTTTAATATAACCCGGCTGTTGCTCGGTCTTGTTAAATGGCGGCGTAAAGAGACGTAGCAACCCGCCCTCATCATCCAACAGGTGCTCATGCAGCGATTGCATTGCCTGTTCTGCACGTTCATCAGAAGCCGTGCCCGACAAAACGCCCCATGATTGCGCGATCGCATCAATTGAGCATTCGTCACTCTCTTTCGAGCCAAGCAAAGCGCCATTGTCGTAGAAGCCACGGCGATACCATGCACCGTCCCAGCCATCACGCTCCAAGGCTTGTGAGAGGCTTTCCAGATGTGCACCCCACTCTTTCACACGAATTTGGTCGTTACGGCTTTGGGCAATCGGCAGCATTTGTTTGAGTGTATAGCTCAAGAACCAGCCAAGCCAGACGCTTTCGCCACGCCCTTCAACGCCAACAAGGTTCATGCCGTCATTCCAGTCGCCCCCCAACATCAATGGCAAACCATGCTGGCCGGTGCGTTTGATGGCAAGATCAAGCGCCAAGGCACAATGCTCATAGACACTCACCGTGTGCTCGGTGATTTCCGGCTGATAGAAGGCATCATGCTGGCCTTCTTCAAGCACCGCCCCTTTTAAGAAAGGTATCTGTTCATCCAACACAGCCGTATCGCCGGTGGTTTCCACATAAAGCGACGCTGCATAACCTAGCCAGACGACATCATCGGAAATCAATGTTCTGACGCCTGCACCCGTTTCCGGTAGCCACCAATGCTGCACGTCACCTTCTTCAAATTGACGCGATGCAACATTGATCAACTGCGTACGTGCCAAGCTTGGGTCAAGCAGCAACAGCGACAGGCTATCTTGCAACTGATCACGGAAACCATAGGCACCACTGGCCTGATAGAAAGCAGCACGTGCCCAGATACGGCAGGCTAGGCTTTGATATGGCAGCCAACCATTGACCATCACGTCAAAGGACTGATCAGGCGTTTTGACCTGTACCGGTTTAAAGAATTCTTTCCATTGGTTGCGGCAAGCTTGCAATGCGGCGTCAAAATCAACGCCTCTGATATCTTCAAGCAATGCGCTTGCCGATGCCTCATCTTTCTCGTCACCAAGATAGAAGATGATTTCTTTGGTCTCGCCGGCTTTCAATTCAAAATTAAAAGCTAAAGCGGCACAAGGATCGCGCCCGGCTTCAACAATATTGGAAAGTGCCTGCGCTTTCATCACGGCATCCGGCATTTCCACCGAACCGGTATGGCCGATAAATTCGGAACGGTCGGAGGTGACGGATTGCGGCTTTTGCGACATGGCGAAAAACGCAACCTGCTTTGAGCGGTCAGTGTGATAAGGATTGCGTGCCAGAAGAGCATGCAAATCTGGCCGGTAAGACGGCACAATAAATGGCGCATTTTTGGCGCGTTTATTGCCAAGAACCCATTCGGCATAGGCATAATTGCGTAAACGACGCGTGGTTTTGCCCTTATTCGTAACAGTCAGACGTGATAAGCGCACCGGTCTTTCCGGATCAACAATATGGGTCAGTTCCAGCGCCACATCGCCGTGGTTTGCCGAGAATGTGCTGAAACCATGCCCGTGACGCGCCTGATAAGTGACTGCCGCATCACGCACCACACCAGCCGTTGGCGCAAAGCTTTTGCCGCTCTCCAGATCAACCAGATAGATTGCCTCTCCACTGCGGTTAGTAACGGGATCATTCGCCCAAGGGGTCAGCTGATAATCGCGGCTGTTGCCAGCCCAAGTAAAGCCTGCCCCTTCCACTGAGACATGGAAACCAAAATCCGGATTGGCGATGACGTTAATCCACGGATGCGGTGTCACCATATGACCGTTGAGACGCACGACATAAGCGCCCTCACTGTCAAAGCCGCCATAGCCGTTCCAGAAGGATAGATCACTTCCATCCGGTGCCGGATAGGTCTGGCGCGGTGCAGGAATTGGCAGTGCGGGAGCTTTTTTGCTGCTATCTTTATCGGCGGCCGCTTCTTCTTTTTCACCATAACCGATGACTGCCAGTCCGGCTGTCTCGGACACTTTTAACGGCTTAGCGTCACGTAAAGCAGCCAAATCGCCCGACAATTCATCACTACGGCGCAATTGCTCCGCCAGCGAACCATTTTGCGCGTGCATCACAATGCGAGCCGATGCCAGCAAAGTATTGTATGTTTCCGCACTCATCTGATCGCGGCGAACCGAGAAAATATGTGCCCGCATTTCATGGCTGCGCGCGCGGAAACCTTCCAAAATCCAGTCAATCGCGCGCTGGGTATCCTGAGCGTAAGAGAAGGCACGCTCATTGACTACCACCACATCAACAATCAAGCCTTTGCTTAGCCAATATTCGTGCGCTTTCAATAGACCACGCAGCACATCGAGATCAGCTTCATTGTCAATTCTGAGCGCAAAAATCGGGTAGTCACCAGAAATCGATGCCGGCCACAAGTCTGATTGTTTGCCAAGGCCCGAAGCGATAGTTTCCGGCGGCTGACGTAAAGTACGATCCGGATAGGTCAGATAAGATGCAATCTTTTGGCACTCGACGGCTTCTGCAGATTTCATGCCGATATGATAGAGCTGTACCTGCGAACGTGTCCATGAGAGCGAATATTCACGCACAAAGCTTTCGGAGAAATTGTGCTGTGCGACAGCTTCTTCCAGAGAGGCACGTGTTTCGGCAGCCAATGTCCAGAAGACAAGGCTGACTTTTTTATGCGCCGGTACACGCACCCTCGTGCGCACCGATGCGATCGGATCAAGCACACAGCCCTGCGAACCTGTCAGATGCGAGCCCACATCAAAAGCTGCCGGATTGCGTAAATTACGGCCACGGCCAATAAAGGCGCGACGGTCGGTTTCAGCTTCCACTTCACGCGCCGCACCCGACATATCGGTGACGAAATGCGCCACATGCATATCCGGATCGGATGGTGCACGTTTGCGACGGCTCGCATAAATGGTCGTGCCGTTACCGGCGATTTCCGTCTCCACGAACATTTTTGCAAAAGCCGGATGCGCCGTATCATTATCTTCATTGTTCAGCACCAATTCCGCATAAGATGTCACATCCAGCACACGGTCTCGCGAGCTGGTATTGATGATATCAATGCGGCGGCCTTCACCGTCAGTTTCAGAGGTGACAATCACTTCCACAACGGTTTTGATATCACCGGCCGTTTTATAAAACTCGGCCTTGTCCTCGGTAAAGACCGTCTTGGCGAGCTCATGGGTCGAGCGTGTCGGCTCACCGGTGGCAGACCACCATGCACCACTTTCCACATCTTTAAGGAAAATGAATGTGCCCTGCATATCTTCCGATGCATCCGGCTGGAAACGCGTCACCATCAGATTATGCCAACGGCTATAGCCCGAACCATTGGCGGTGAGCATCAGCGAATATTGACCATTGGACATCAGGTGTGTGCTGCGCGGAGCTTTGAGTGGTTTTTCAATAATCCGCATCGGCGCATCATCAAAACCACCGGCATCCACACGCATCGGGTTTTCTGTCTTGGCATAAACCATCGGAATTTCGCGCGGGGCTTTTTCCTGCAACAGCAATTCGGCCGCTTCAATCACCGGATCACTATGAAAACGCTCGCGCATACGACCTTCAAAAATCACATTATTGACCGCGATAATCGCCATGCCGTGATGGTGGGCATAGTAGTTCTGCACTACAGCATATTCCTGCCCCTCACGTACCCGTGACGGGGTAAAGTCAACGGAATCATAGAAACCATAGCGGCCAAGCGCACCAAGTTTGTCCAAACGCTTGAGATTTTGCACCGCAGCTGCAGGCTGATATTGCGAAGCCAATAAGCTAGCATAAGGGGCAATCACCGCATTGCGCGACAGGCCGCGTTGTAAGCCCAGTGTCGGCACACCAAAGTTTGAATATTGATAATTCATATGCGCATCACGGGCATTGAAGGCTGCCTCCGAGATACCCCAAGGAAGTCCGCGCGAGGTGGCATATTCAATCTGGCGCTGCACTACCAGCTTGTTGGTTTGATCAAGCATCGAGCCGAGCGGTTCTGACATCACCAAAGGCGGCATCAGATATTCAAACATCGAGCCCGACCAGGAAAGCAAGGCGCCTTTCCAGCCGACTGGCACCAGCAGACGGCCTAAGCGGAACCAATGCTCCACCGGAACATCGCCCTTGGCAATGGCAAAGAGACTGGCAAGACGCGCTTCGGATGCAAGCAGATCGTAGCAGCTTTCATCCAGCTCGTTTTCCTGCACGCGGAAACCAATCGACAGCAAGCGGCGTTCTTTACGCTCAAGGAAACCGAACTGCATATCAAAGGCAAGCTGGCGCGAACGGGTGGAAAGATCACTCAATATTTGACGTAAACTATCGGTATTATGTTCACCGATCGCATCATCAGTGTGCGCCTTACAGGTTTTGATTAAAACCTGTGCCCAATATTTGGCCTCAGCGCTCTGCAGTGTTTCCACCTCCGTATCAAGCTCTGTCATCAGACGATGAATATCATTGGCAAAAAGCGACAGATTGATGGTACGGAAAGAAGCGGTTTCCGGTTCTTTCTTGATCGTCTGCACTGCACGGCGGAAATTGGCAATGCGCTCTTCCAAACGTCGGCGCAATGGGCGCAATATACGTCTGTCATCAGGAATTTTGACAATTTCCTGCTCCAGCACGTCGTTGACGTCCAGAAGACCATTAAGATCGGCCTGCAAATAGACCGAAGGTGCTTCTGACCATTCTTCCAAAGCGGATGAAAGGGTGACCAGATGACCGGCGAGATTGCCGCTATCCACTGCCGACACATAAAGTGGCTGCAATGGATTAAGCGTATCGGTCTCATACCAGTTATAAAGATGGCCTTGATATTTCTCCATTTTTTCCAAAGTATCGACGGTTGCAGACAAACGTCTGATCGTCTCGTCAAAGCCGATCCAGCCGAAATCACGCGCCGCCACGACGGACAACACATAAACACCGATATTGGTTGGCGATGTACGTTGTGCCACCAAAGGCGCCGGATCTTCCTGAAAATTATCCGGTGGCAGATGATTGTTATCTGCATTGGCAAATTCATCAAAGAAGCGCCAAGTCCGACGGGCAAAGCGGCGTAAATCCCCTTTATCCGAGGAACGCACTTCCAATGTATCTTGCGGTTTGGCCGAACGGCTGACCAGCCATGCAATCAGCGGCGAAGCAAACCAAACCACAAAAAATGGCAACGCAATAAGCACGGATTTCGTGCCCACCGATAAAGGAGCGAGCAGAGCCACAACAGCAATCGCCATAGCCGGCCACATCAGCCATGCATAATAAGACAATGTATCAGGTGAAGATTTCGCCTGAGCGGCGGTGTGCCATTCCAGCAAATCACGTTTTGACACAAACAAACGATAAAGCGTGCGGATAATCGCATCAGCCATCAAGAATGCCGAATGAGCAAGGAAGGATGTGCGCAATGCTACATCCGCAGTACCTAGGCCGATGTCGGTCAGAATGGATTGCGCATGGCCTTTCAAAGAATAATCCATACTGACCGGAATGAGATTGGTAACGATGGAAAAAGTCGGTGCGATAAAAATCGACAACAGCAGAAAGAACTGCCAAACAGCAGCAGCGCCGACCGGCAGAACGACCCAACCCGAGACGGAAGCCAGAAGCCACAAGACCGGATTGAGCGAACGACGTAAATTATCCACCATCTTCCAGCGGGTGATCGCATTGATACCGCTTTTCATTGAGAAGAGATAAGGCAGCAACTGCCAGTCACCACGCGCCCAGCGATGGTGGCGCGACACGTCAACATTATAGCCGGTCGGGTAATCTTCCACCACTTCCACATCGCTGACCAGCGCTGCACGGGCATAACCGCCTTCGAGTAGATCATGGCTGAGAATAGTGTTTTCTTTTATCCGGTCTTTCATCACCGCTTCAAAAGCGTCGATGTCATAAAGGCCTTTACCGGTAAAGGTGCCCTCACCCAGCAAATCCTGATAAGTGTCGGAGACCGCAAACACATAAGGATCAATACCACGATTGGCAGAGAAAACGCGCTGCAGGAAAGAGGCATCGTCACCGGTGGTCAGGGATGGTGTCACGCGCGGTTGCATAATGCCGTAACCGCGCACCACACGACGTGTTTCCGGATCAATGACCGGACAATTGAGCGGATGGCTCATTTTACCGGCAAGATAGGTCACCGCTTCCGGTGTCAGACGCGTATCAGCATCCAATGTCATTACAAAGCGAATACCGGCCGGCAGTTTTTCATCCGGCGGGAAGAAGCTCGTATCGCGATCACCGCGCAAGAGCAGATTGAGCTCATGCAGTTTGCCGCGCTTGCGCTCCCATCCCATCCAGCAACCTTGCTTGTTATTATATAAACGACGGCGATGTAAAACAAAGAAGCGCGGTGCATCAATTGCACCATATTGCACGTTCAAACGGGCAATTTCTTGCTGCGCATAGTCATAAATTTCCATATCCGCAGGTGTAACTTCAACCTCTGCATCCAGCCAATCACTGACCAGTGCAAAATATACCTCACCGCGCGGATTGGTCAGATAATGCACTTCCAAATTACGGATCTGCTCATCAACAGTATCGCGTGAATTGATCAGCGTCGGAACAGCCACCAAAGTGCGCGCTTCTTCCGGCAAGCCATCTTTATATTCATAACCGATCAAGCGTGTTGGCTGTAAAAACCACGGAACCAAAGAGTTAACCAGCGAATAACTCGCTTCCATCGCCGGAAACAATGCCAATATGACAAACAAAAACTGCAACTCGCCCGGCAACCCCAGACGGCTCATGCAATATTCCACCAGCCATAAAAGCAACCCGGTGAGAATTGCTGTCGGCAGGAACAAGCCCCAAAGACCGAGACCACGATAAAACCGTTCAAAACGCACAGAAAAAGGAATATTATAGCTGCAGATTTCCTCCAGCTTTTTTCGTCCGTCACCAGCTAAATAATAGGCGATCGCACCTGTACCTTTGGCAGCATCATGACCGGCAGCCTCTGCCGCTTCACCATCTTCCGCCAATCTCAATGCAGCATGGGTGATTTCCACCTCGCTCATTTTAGAGCGACGTGCCAACTTTTCAATGGTCACACGATAAGCATTGCGTGAGCGGAAATCCAATCGCTCGAAATCGCATTTCTCACGCAAAATCGCATCAACAACACTGACTGTTTCAAACCATGACGGCCAATCAATATCGTCAATCGCTTTGAGGCTGCGAATAAGATTACCCATCGTTACGCCACCGCTGGACTGACGGGCATGTTCTTCGACAATGGCATCTTCGCTATCGGTACCAACACGCTTCAATTCGGCTTCAAGCCATGACGTGGAGGGCCCCGTATCGGTTGGTGCACTGCGCAAGCGATACAGCAAATGAGTGGTGAAGGTGCTGTCGGCTACCACCGGCTGAATATGTGCCAATACAGCGTTCAGTTCATCATCATTTTTAACGACAATGATTTCATCAGCTGCACGGTTGGCAAGATTGCGCATATTGCGTGCGCGCTCGACACGCAGCGCAAGCCGGCGTGCATTTTCAATCAGCACATAACGGATGGCGGAAGGAAGCGCCCAAAGCTCCCCGATACGCAACGGCTCTACAGTTTGAAAACCCTGCACCAGCGCAGTCAGTGTTTTCAGTGAAAAGTTACTGTCGATATGGCCGACATAAAGCCAGGCAAGTGCAAAAATACGCGGCATCGTCTGCACAGACGGATAGACCGGCAACTGCCGCATAAAGCGCGGCGGTAAATCACGGCGCACCTGCTGGATATTTTTATCGATCAAATAATGGTTATCAAGTAGCCACTGTGCGGCAGGTGTAATGGTTTCACCCGCACGTGCTGCCGCATCTGACGAGCGATAGGCATGCAGAATAAATTTTGCGTTTTCTGATAATCTTTTGTCAAAAGCGAACTGCTCATAACCCGATAAAGCCAGCGCTTCGCCGCGTGCCACAGAGGCTGCGATCTGCTGCAATTCTTCCGGTGTTTTATAATTTAACCGCACCGGTGCGGGCTGTTCAGGGGGCAGGATCATCTGATCGTTGGAAGAAAACATCGAAGACAGCGAAGAAGACAATTTGGGCATATGCCTTGGCAGCCTTTCAGGTAGAAATCATCAGATGCATATTGAGAAAAGCTTGGAAGGATTTTTCAAAATCAATATGCGGTGGATCTAAAAGTTGAGAGAGTTACACGTCACAAGCGGTACCGATGCAGCTGCATGTCCGAAAACCAAAAGCATCCTTAATCAATACCAGACAGAGAATTGAAACCCCTCTTAATTGGAAGATAACGAAGTAAAACACGAATAGTTCCGTGTCTGCGAACAAGATTAGGCCAAATTGCGTCAGAGCTTATTGCTGTGACGCAATTTGGCCAATTCTCAATGCACTTTTCGTTCCGGTTTTTAATCTTGTGTTATAAAAAGCGCTTAAAATACAAATAATTCGAGCAAAGCTGCCCAAGAGCACGACTTAGCCTAAAAACAACGACCAATGATGCGGGCGGAATTTCAAACTTGCCCCTTCAGGCTCAGGCAAATTGGCCGGCACTTCAATTTCTACCGGTGCATTGCCTTCATCAATATTCAGCTCCACACGACGCCTGCTACCAGAACGGCGACTGCTTAAAATCACACCGTCAATGCCATCTTCATCAGCACCTACCAACACAACATCATGCGGTCGGAAATAAAGCAACCCTTGGCGCTCAGGAAAGCCGTCCGCCTTCAAACCGCTTGGAGCATTTTGAATAAAAATTTCACCATCCCTGACTTCGACAGTCAGATGATTGGATTCACCGACAAAACCATAAGTGAAAGGTGAATTCGGGTGATCATAAACCTCATCAGGTGTACCAACCTGTTCAATCTTGCCTTGGCTCATCACCACCACGCGATCGGCCAGTTCCAGCGCTTCATCCTGATCATGGGTGACAAAAACTGTCGTATGGCCGGTCTTTTCGTGAATTTCGCGCAGCCATTTGCGCAATTCTTTACGCACCTGCGCATCCAATGCACCGAATGGCTCATCCAGCAACAAGAGTTTTGGTTCAATCGCCATAGCGCGGGCAAGCGCTACCCGCTGACGCTGACCACCGGAAAGCTGCGACGGATAGCGATCTTCAAGCCCTTTCAGCTGGACAAAATCCAAAAGCTGCAAAGCACGGCGGCGAATTTCCGCATTTGTTTCACGCGACCCCCGCGGGCGCACTTTAAGACCAAAACCAATATTATCAGCCACAGTCATATGCCGGAACAGTGCATAATGCTGAAACACAAAGCCGACATTACGCTCCTGCACGGTTTTGGCAGAGGCATCTTCATCGCCAAAGAAAATGGCGCCTTCAGAGGGAGTTTCAAGCCCTGCAATCAGCCGCAACAAAGTGGTTTTCCCCGAGCCTGAAGGCCCAAGCAAAGCGATTAACTCGCCTGAATTGATATCCAATGAAACATTATGCAAAGCCGGAAACTGGCCAAACTGCTTCTTCACATCAACAACGCGAACATCCATTAAATACGACCCCTCAATGCCTGCCGCCATTGCTTGCAAGTTCTGCGCTATAGCGCATTTCCAAAAGCGCTTTCAGCGCCAGCGTTAAAAGCGCCAGCAAGGTCAGCAGCGATGCCACCGCAAAAGCGCCGACAAAATTATATTCATTATAGAGAATTTCCACATGCAGCGGCATGGTGTTGGTCAACCCGCGAATATGGCCGGAGACAACAGAAACTGCCCCGAACTCGCCCATTGCACGCGCATTGCACAGCAAAACACCGTAGAGCAGCCCCCATTTGATATTCGGTAAAGTCACATACCAGAAGGTCTGCCAGCCGCTGGCACCAAGCGACAAGGCCGCTTCTTCATCACCTGTGCCCTGTTCTTGCATCAAAGGTATCAACTCACGTGCAACAAAGGGGAAAGTGACAAACAAAGTTGCCAGTACGATACCGGGAACCGCAAAAAGAATGTCGATATTATAGGATTTCAGCCACGGCCCCAACAGACTTTGGCTGGAAAACAACAACACAAAAACCAGACCTGAAATCACCGGAGACACCGAAAAAGGCAGATCGATCAAAGTGGTCAAAAAAGCTTTGCCCTTGAACTCGAATTTAGCAATCGCCCATGCGCCAGCCACACCAAAAAACAGATTAACCGGCACGGAAATAGCCGCCACAAGCAAAGTCAGGCGGATGGCCGCAATTGCATCGGGCTCTATAAAAGCATCAAAATAATGCGTTACACCTTTGCGGAATGCTTCGATGAAGACCGTCAGTACCGGTAAAATCAGCACCAAGCTCAAGAACAACATTGCAATCGCAATCAGACTAAAGCGTACCCAGCCTTGTTCGCTCACCGCATGATCATCGGCAGGCAGAGTGCGCTGATCAATTTTGATAGCCATATTTCCTCCTGCTCCAGCTTTGCAAAAGATTGATGATAAACAACATCAAAAATGACAAGAACAGCATGATGGTGCCGATAGCTGCTGCGCCGCGATAATCAAACTCTTCCAGCTTGATAACGATCAGCAAAGGTGCAATTTCCGACACATAAGGCGTATTGCCGGCAATAAAAATCACCGATCCATATTCACCGACACCACGGGCGAAAGCGAGCGCGAAACCGGTCAGAATTGCTGGTTGCAACCCCGGCAGCAACACCCGCCAAATGGTTTGGAAACGACTGGCACCAAGAGTTGCCGCCGCTTCCTCAACCTCGCGGCTGATCTCTTCCATAATCGGCTGAACGGTGCGCACAATAAAAGGCAGACCGATGAAAACCAGCGCAATCACAATACCGGCTTTGGTGAAAGCCACCCGCGTGTTGAATTGCATCAAGATACTGCCGATCCAGCCATTGGGCGCATAAATAGCAGTCAATGCTATCCCTGCCACTGCTGTCGGCAATGCAAAGGGCAAATCAACAATTGCATCCACGAGACGTCGTCCCGGAAAGCGGTAACGCACCAAAACCCATGCCACCAACACGCCGAACACCACATTGATGAGCGCGGCCACAAAAGCCGTGCCAAAGCTTGTTTGCAGCGCATAAAGAGTGCGCTGATCCATAGCGATACGCCAAAACCCGGCCCACCCCAAGCCACTGGCATAAAGAACCAATACAGCCAGCGGAATGAGAATCAACAGGGTCAGATAGGTAACACTCAAACCAAATGTGAGCCTGAAACCAGGCAACACACTCGGTTGACGAAAGTTAAAACCACCCGGTCGCGTGAGCCCTGATGACATCAATCACACCCTTTGGTTTTGAGAGCAGTTATGTTCACGAAACCAAACAAGATCATCTGCCCGGCTTGTAAATCTGGTCAAAAGTACCGCCATCACCAAAATGATAAGGCTGTGCTTTTTTCCAACCACCGAAAATCGGATCGTCAATTGTCAGCAATTTCACATCCGGTAACGGCTTCAACTGACCTTCAGGTACCAGCTCCGGCAAAGACGGACGATAATAATGCTTGGAAGCTATCGCTTGACCCTCAGGTGAATACAGATACTGCAAGTAGCTTTCCGCTAATTTACGAGTACCCTTGCTATCCACATTTTTATCCACCACAGCAACTGGCGGTTCTGCCAGAATGGAAACCTCCGGCACAACAATATCAAAGGCATCGTCGCCAAATTCGGCCACCGACAAATAGGCTTCATTTTCCCATGCCAGCAGCACATCACCTAATTGGCGCTGCACGAAAGTGGTGGTCGAGCCGCGCGCTCCCGTATCCAATACCGGTACATGGCGGAAAAGTTCAGAGAGATAGCCTTTGATCTTCTCTTCATCGCCATTAAATTGCTGATGTGCCCATCCCCATGCAGCCAGATAATTCCAGCGCGCACCACCCGATGTTTTCGGGTTGGGCGTAATCACCTCGACACCGTCTTTGGTCAGATCTGCCCAGCTTGTAATATTTTTAGGATTGCCCTTACGGGTCAAAAACACGATTGTAGATGTATAGGGGGCTGAATTTTTCGGCAATTTTGTCCGCCAATCTTCAGCAATTTTGCCCGTTCGTTCAACAATAGCATCAATATCGCTTTGTAACGCCAGCGTTACCACATCGGCATCAATACCATCAATGACAGAACGCGCCTGTGCGCCCGATCCGCCATGCGATGTGCGGATTGTGATCGTTTCACCGGTTTCTGCTTTCCAATGTTTTGCAAATGCTGCGTTATAATCCTTATACAGCTCGCGCGTCGGATCATAAGACACATTCAGCAGCACTTGCTGTGCGGCCACTACCCCTGTTGCTGCTCCCATCGCAGCACTCGCCAGAAAAGCACCCGCCAACACTCTCACAAAAGTCTTGTTCATGCATGCCTCCATCTGGTTAACAATGTTCAGCCTAGCAAAATGTGAAGCAAAGAAAACTTATGAACACCACCTGAAATAGCGTGATCGCAGAAAATATAACCTCTACCCGCACTTCACGGAAAATAGATTTCCAAGACGCTTGCTCAACCTGCTTAATGTAGCAGGCCTGCTGCCCTGCATCTATACAAAAAAAACACCCCCCGTTTTTACACTGGCTTAAAAACCACGATTGCGCCGTGTCACAGCGAAGCCGCAAATATAGCGCACTTCATAATAAGGATCGACGATCATTGTAACGTCACGGCTCTCGCAACGCCGGTTGGATGAATTCAAATAAGCTTCGGCTGCATCACGCACCACCACCGGTGAAACCGGATCTATGCCACTTCCCAGCGCCAAACCTTTCACAAACCCACGGGATGCAGAAGGATCGATCGAAGGGCCAATCAGAATTTTCTTCTGTTCGCGATTTTCAACAATGCGATAGTTGCGGCCATCATCGGTTTTATAGTCGATGGCTGGTAAACCGGCATAGTTTTTCTGCGTATAATCAACGCCTGCACAACCGGAAACCAGAACTAACACAAGGCTAAAACCTGCTAATTTCGACATTTTTTCTCTGTATTTAAAAATGATACCAGACAGAATAATCGTTTATGACCTTACCCACGTTACTGCCATTCAACAGCTATGCATCATAAAAGATCACTTTTTCGTGTGCTCTTTTAACGCTTATTCGCGGCATAAAAAAGTCAGAGCCTGCAGTCGCTCATGCAGATTATTATTTATGTTTTCATCTTTCCTAATTCATGCCATCAATCTATCATAAAATAAGATGGTTATGAACGGAGTTTAGATGATGAAATCAATTGCCTTGTTGACGATGGGCGCCGGCCTGATCTTACAAGCTGGTGTCACAATGGCACAACCTGCCGGCGGCGATACGATCCAAAAAGTTGACTATTATTGTGAACGCAACATCGTCATTCCCGTCACCTATATCAACACAGCCGCAGGAACATCTTTTGCAGTTCTCAATGTTGACGGCAAGCAAGTTTCCATGACCAATGCACCAAGCGGAAGCGGCGCGCTTTATATAGCAATCGACGAACAGGACAGCTATCGCTGGCATGAAAAAGCCGGCGAAGCCGTGCTATCATTCCTTGAAGCAGACCATACCGCTGAAGAACAAATTCTGCTGAAAGAATGCCGTGCCGATGATATGAGCGAAGACGAAAATTAATCCATCACCTCCAAATGAAAAAGCCGCCTGAAATATGCATTCCAGGCGGCTTTTTTAATTTTCATGGCACCAGATAATGGGCGTCCCATTGATCATGAGGGACGATGTCACCCAATTTATATTTGAACGACAAAATCGTCATCCGATCAGTATCGGTTTCACAAGTGTAAGAGAGACGGTACCATTGATTACGACTGCGCAAAGCAGCCCCTTTCGCCACAATGGATTGCGGCTTAATGCTGGGTTCAGCAAAAGCATAGGCCAGCACTTTATCAGGGCTGAAGCCGGGTTCTGAACGACCAACCGCCTCCATTGCTTCCACATCACAGCGTTGCTCAAGGCGTGTCGCAGGATCCAGTTTTTTTAACTGGGCAATTTCCAGCGCTGTCATGGCATTTGCCGGCATTGCAAAAAACACAGTGCCAACAATTATAAATTCATGCAGTTTCATCAGGCTCTTTTCAGTCAAAATCCGTAAAATATATTAATGATCCGGCCTGTCAGAAGAACGGAAAAGGAGCGAATAGGCATTAAAAGCAATTTAATGCCCATAGTGCAAGACATTGCAAAATGAATTTAATGCTTGCAAACAGGAAAGCGCAAATTAAGGCTTTTTTTAAGCAGAATAGTTAAAAGGAACTTTCGCATCTTCAGCATAAGTTCTATTGCGACCGCCATTTTTGGCCTTATATAAATTCTTGTCGGCACGTTCGATCACCGCCCAGATATCTTCATGATGATACAATTTAGCAATACCGAAACTACAGGTCAGAATATGCGTATCCTCAAGCCCATCGAAGAAAGTCTCTTCGATTTCATTGCGTAATCTTTCAATCAAAATATAAGCTTGCTCGACGCTTTTTTGATGCAAAATCAGCACAAATTCCTCACCACCCAGACGAATAGCCAAATCGCGCGTACCTATGGAGCCTGACAGAATAGATGCGAATTGCTTGAGTACTTTGTCACCGGTTGCATGACCGTAAGTGTCATTAATATTTTTAAAATGATCAATATCGCACATAATGATGCTATCGGCGCGGATACGTTTTTCTTCCGAAATTGCGCTCAAACGATTCATCAAGCCACGACGGTTCAAAAGACCCGTCAACACATCCGTATCGCGGTCACGGGTCAAAAGCGCGATAACCTCCATCCCGACCGAGAGAATGATAATTACACCGAATACCAGCCCCAGAATGGCCGACCAAAAGGAGGTCATATCCCAATAAGAACTATCTAAATATGCATCCACCTGCATAACCTTATGAACGGTATCATCCGTCATTAATACTTTCGGGAAGAAATGCAGCCCCACCAAAAGCAAGCAACCAAGCAAGATACGGTCTGCGTTGGTGCCCCACACCAGTTTGCGCAACCGGAAAACCGAAATCAAAAAGAATGCAGCCATACCAAAATTAACCAAGTAAATTCTCGCAAATAAATTGTTATCAAAATAATAAAAATAGATAATTCCGCAGATTATTATCATAAGTATCAAAACATAAACGAAAAGATTAATCGTTTTTCCAGAGCGGTAAAGCACGCCGCCCGTCATAAGCTGACTTCCCAAAATATAACAGAAAGCGCTTGTGACAGAAGTCCCGCCTTTAAACGGGATAATTTCAACCGTTTGAATGCAGGCAGCAAGAGAAATTAAAAGGAAACCTGCGGCACAAATCAGAAGATATTTACGCTCACGCGAATAGAACCAGACGCTGCATAAAAAGAGTGAAACAAGCAATAAAACTGCAGGCAATGCAAATTTCATAACGTAGTTCGCCCTCCCCATTAGCGGCTCTGCCTTTCAAACAGCTGCGAGCTTATTATTGAAATCGGCAGAGATGAAACAGGCCGGAAAAACTGTTATATTTAAATATTCCCTGCGCTTTCTCTCTTCTAAAGTCATAAGAGAAAGCACAGAAATTATATCTCAACGCGTCTGGTTTGTAACCAGTTTATTTCTTATCTTAAAAGATAATCCTTATCTCAAGATAATACCGTAATATTATGAAATATTGCTGGCGTTATGCGGCTTGCTTTTCTTTTTCGCCTGCCGGAAATGCTCCACAAATTTGCTGTGTAATCATTTCAGCAGTAACGGCCGACAAAGTCCAACCCAGATGTCCGTGACCGGTATTATAGAAAACACGCGGCTTGCTGCCCGCACCGACGCGGGGCATCATATCCGGCATCATCGGACGCAATCCCGCCCACGGCACCACGCTGGATGTGCTCATTTCAGGGAAGAAGCTGCGGCTCCATTCCACCAATGGCCGAATGCGATCATGACGGATATCGCGATTATCACCGTTATATTCGGCCGTACCTGCCACGCGCAAGCGTGTCAGCCCCAAACGGCTGGTGACGATTTTTGCATCATCATCAAGCAGGCTCACCCAAGGTGCCGCCTGCTGGCAATGTTCAGTATCGAGATTAATGGTGATTGAATAACCTTTAACCGGATAAATATTGACCCGATCACCCAGCATCGAGGCAAAACGACGGCTGCCAATGCCCGCACAGATTACAACCGCATCAAATTGGGCTTTTTGCAGATCAGATTTTTCAGGGCAGGAATTGCTGCGCCAGCTGATTTCAATACCATTGCCGGTATGAGACAGGTTCTCAACATCGGCATCACCAATAAATTTCAGACCTTTGCGCATTGCCGCATCTGCAAGGCCGCGCGTAAATTTATGAATATCACCGGTCGCATCGGACGGGGTGAAAAAGCCGCCATATAAAGAGCCAGTCAGTGCCGGTTCGATTTGCTTTGCTTCTTCCGGAGAGACCGCTCTGCGATCAAGGCCGGCCTGAGTCAGCAATTGATTGACCTTTTCCGCATGGCGATAACCTGCTTCGTTCCGGTAAACATGGAGGATACCGCGTTTTTCCAGATCAAAATTGATGTTTTCTTCTTCGGCGATACGGTAAAGATGCTGACGCGCTTCAATTGCAAGCTTCGCCGTTGCAACGGTATTGCTCTGATATTTCGGAATATTGAGCATAAATTCCGTCAACCATGAATATTTATGCCATGAAGGTTTAGGGCTCATCAATAAAGGCGCATCTTTGCGCAAAATCCATTTGATACCTTTAAGAACTGTGCCCCAATTGTTCCAAACTTCCGCATTGGATGCAGAAAGCTGACCGCCATTGGCAAAAGATGTTTCCATGGCGGCATAACGGTTACGATCAAAAACCGTCACCTCATGCCCTTGTTTCAAAAGTGCATAAGCCGTCGTAATACCGGTAATACCGGCGCCAATAATTGCGATATGTGACATGTTAATCCCACAAACAGATGTTCCACCCGATCCTCTGAACCTGTAAAAGCCAGAAGACATGAAACCCCATCTGTCATGGAACCTGAGAGTTTGGCCTTTCCACGTGGCCGGATGTTAATTCATCCGTGCTCAGCGTTTCTGCCCTGATTTGACAACAAGGCGAAAAGACTTTCTCCTTCGGTGGGCTTAGCGGTTTTCAACCCTCGAAACCTTCAGCCGCTCTCCAGATGCTCTTTAACTAATTGGTCCTTTTGCCTGAGAGTTTCCGGGGTGGTTGCTCCGTCGGCGTCGGGTTTCCCGATCTCTTCCAGATAGTCATAATCGAGCGGGCTATGTATAAACTAATCTTTTAACGATAACAAGCAACATCAATAAAGGCTGAAATAACATTGTAATCCGATGACTTTACAGTAAAAGATGGGATTACCTCTCAACCGCCAACGAACGGAGCCCCAATATGAAACCCGTTTTTTTACAACTGCAATGCACCCCAGGCAAGACCTATCAGGTTGCAGAAGAACTGTTTCGCCGTGAAATAGCTTCCGAGCTTTATTCTACCAGCGGCGAGTTCGACCTGCTGATCAAAATCTACATCAAAGAAGAAGATGATATCGGTAAGTTTATCAATGATAATGTGCTCAATATTCCGGATATTGTCAGATCTTTGACAACACTGACATTTACCGCTTTTTAAATAACTTGTTCATAATATTATTATATTGTAATATTATTGCATCTTAATAAAAAATACACCTAAACTGCCTTTAAATGCACAAATTGACAGTCGTTAAATGCTTTTAAAGGCATATTATACAGCCTACGTCGGAAAAGGATTAACCGGTTTTCAATCAGGCAGGCTAAATATGCCAGTTACGCTTCAGGACTTGAACATTCTTATTGTTGAAGATGAGTTGATAACCGCCATGGATGTTGCGGCAACTGTGGAAGAAGCGCATGGCACAGTCTTGGGGCCTTGCAGTTCGGTGCAACATGCGCTGGATATTATTGAACACCACACTATCCATGCGGCGATATTAGACATGAATTTAAGTGACGGCAATGTTACGCCGGTACTGGAAAGACTTCTTGGCCACGGTATCTTTGTCATCATTTATAGCAGTGCCAGCCTGCCAAAAGAAATGACCAAGCGGCATCCAAGCCTTTCTTTCTTTCAAAAACCAATGCCACATGCCGTTTTGACTCGCGCTTTGATGAATGCTTTTTAAATTCCTGTCGCCAAAAGGCCAGTTGAACATACTACACAAAGCTTTAAAGTGAGTGTCGCTGCTGAGATGTGTCAGACCACTTTAAATTTTAAATTTTATATGGTAACAATATTTAGTCAGCGCATATTTGAAGCGCGACATCTTTCTCTTCCGATGACCGCATAAGCCCGCATCCTTCCTATGCATTGACTTATCCTTGGTCACACCACCGGATCAGAAAGTTGCATGCACAGCATGACCACTTCTGGAATGACTGCAATTTTAGTTTAAACATCTGGTCACACCAGAGCCTTTTTCGGACATGTCCGTTTTAAGGCCAAATGAAGCACCCCATACTAAACTTGCTTCATTTAGTCATGATTGTGAACATTAACGAACCTCTCGCTGGGGCAATTTGTCCTTTGCCCCTTGCGGGCGGTTCTGTAATAAAAATAACAAGATTATTGCACTCTTTTTACCCCGTGCTCTTGCAGTCGGGGGTGAAGAATTGCAATAAGCACCTTATATTATAACCAATGTCGCATTATTTTTGAAATAATATGACAATTTAACTTGAATTCGTGAAGGACTTAGAATGCCTCCTTATCGTTCGCGCACTACCACCCACGGCCGTAATATGGCTGGTGCTCGCGGCCTTTGGCGCGCCACCGGCATGAAAGATGAGGATTTCGGCAAGCCAATTATCGCAGTGGTCAACTCCTTTACCCAGTTCGTGCCCGGTCACGTCCATTTGAAAGATATGGGACAGCTCGTGGCACGCGAGATTGAACGCGCCGGTGGTGTGGCTAAAGAATTCAACACCATTGCGGTTGATGACGGTATCGCCATGGGGCACGACGGCATGCTTTATTCGCTGCCATCACGTGAAATCATCGCGGACTCGGTTGAATATATGGTCAATGCCCATTGCGCCGATGCAATGGTGTGCATTTCCAATTGTGACAAGATCACCCCCGGCATGCTGATGGCCTCCTTGCGCCTCAATATCCCTGTTGTTTTCGTTTCCGGCGGCCCGATGGAAGCGGGTAAAGTTGTCTGGGATGACGTCGAAAAAAGCCTCGATCTGGTTGACGCCATGGTGGCCGCGGCTGACGACAGTTACACCGACGAACAAGTTGCCACTATCGAGCGTTCCGCTTGCCCGACCTGCGGCTCCTGCTCCGGTATGTTTACCGCCAATTCGATGAACTGCCTGACTGAAGCACTTGGCCTCTCGCTGCCGGGCAATGGCTCCACGCTTGCAACACACGCTGACCGTGAACGTCTGTTTCTTGAAGCTGGCCGTCTCGTGGTTGATCTGGCACGCCGCTATTATGAACAGGATGACCATTCCGTTCTGCCGCGCCAGATTGCCAATTTTGAAGCCTTCAAAAACGCCATGACCCTTGATGTGGCGATGGGTGGCTCGACCAACACCGTCCTGCACTTGCTGGCAGCCGCGCACGAAGCAGAGCTTGATTTCAATATGAGCCATATTGACCAGCTTTCGCGCCATGTGCCGGTCTTGTGTAAAGTTGCGCCTGCTGTGCCTGATGTCCACATGGAAGACGTGCATCGCGCCGGTGGCATCATGGGCATTTTGGGCGAATTGGATCGCGCTGGCCTTCTCAACACCTCGGTTGGTTCCGTCCATGCCAAATCTTTGAAAGATGCGCTTGATAAATGGGACATCAAACGCACCAATGACGAACGCGTGCATGATTTCTTCCGTGCAGCACCAGGCGGCGTACCGACACAGGTGGCCTTCAGCCAGTCGCGCCGCTTTGACAGCGTTGACAGCGACCGCGACAAGGGCGTGATCCGCAACAAAGCCCACGCCTTCTCACAAGATGGTGGCTTGGCTGTGCTTTACGGTAACTTGGCAGAAGACGGTTGCATTGTTAAAACTGCCGGTGTTGACGACAGCATTTTGACTTTCTCCGGCCCTGCCCGCATTTTTGAAAGTCAGGACAGTGCAGTTCTTGGCATTCTCAATGGCAAGATCAAAGAAGGCGACATCGTCCTCATCCGTTATGAAGGCCCGCGTGGTGGTCCGGGTATGCAGGAAATGCTCTATCCAACCAGCTATCTGAAGTCGAAAGGTCTGGGCAAGGCTTGTGCGCTCGTTACTGACGGTCGCTTCTCAGGTGGCTCTTCCGGTCTTTCTATCGGTCACGTTTCACCGGAAGCGGCTGAAGGCGGCACCATTGGTCTGGTGGAAGAAGGCGATATCATCAATATCGACATTCCAAACCGTATCATCCATCTGGATGTGGCCGATGCCATTTTGGCAGAACGTCGCGCAGCGATGGAAGCAAAAGGCTGGAAACCGGTTGAGCAACGCAAACGTAAAGTCAGTGCGGCGCTGCGTGCCTATGCTGCCATGACCACAAGTGCCGCTAAAGGTGCTGTGCGTGTTGTTCCTGAATAACAACAAGCCGATATAATCAAAAAAAGCGCAGTCCGTTTTGGCACTGCGCTTTTTTTATAAGTAAAAATAAAAAATTTTAAGAGGCTGCGTATTTATCAACCAATGGCAGGATTTCTTCCACCACTGCTTTTGGCGTCACCGGCCCGACATGCTTATAGAGAATAGCGCCATCAGGACCGATCAGAAATGTTTCCGGAACGCCATAAACGCCCCAGTTAATGGTTGAACGTCCGGCCTGATCTGTTCCGACAGCCACATAAGGGTTGCCCAGATCACCCAAAAAGCGGCGGGCATTTTCCGGCTGGTCTTTATAGTTCAATCCGACGATCTTGATGCGCTTGTCTTTAGCCAGCTCCATGAACACCGGATGCTCCTGACGGCATGGTGCACACCATGATGCCCAAACATTGAGTAATGTCAGCTGACCTTTGAAATCGGCACTGGTTATGCCTGCCAGTTGCACACCATCGCGTGTCAGACCTTCCAAAGGCGGCAGTTCGGTGTCCGGTGCCTGTTTCCCGATCAAAGCAGACGGAATGGTGGACGCATCTTTGCCGGACAATAATTGATAGGCAAACACGCCCGCCAGACTTGCAAAGATGATCAGTGGCAACAAAGCCATAATGACGCGCTTGGAGCTGACAGACTGCGCTTGCGTTTCAGGCTGTTTCTGCTCAGTCATTGCTATTTCCTGCGCCATTTTCTTGCGTGCGACGCGAACGGCGGCGCACACCTTGCGCTTCCAGACGCTGCAATTCACTGCGCTGTGCGCGCTGATCCAACAAAATCCATGTAATCATGCCGGTCAGAACCAAAGCGGAGATCACATAAGATGCAACAACATAAGTGATATGAGTCATTGTTTTATGTCTCCTTTTCACACATCTGCGACTTGTGGCGCAGCTGGCGATCTTGCAGGTCTTGCATCGGCATGACGTGCCGCCATTTTGCGCATGGCAGCCACACGGCGGCGCCAGATTTCATTACGCATCGCCATCAAATGCAGCGTGAAAAACAACATGGTAAAACCGGCAGCCATCACCAGCAAAGGATAAAGCATCGACGGATCAATGGTCGAGCCGCCCATGCGGATGACTGATGCCGGCTGATGGAGCGTATTCCACCAATCAACCGAGAATTTGATAATCGGAATATTGATAAAGCCGATCAGAATGAGCACAGCCGCAGCACGCGCTGATTTTGACGGATCATCAATGGCGCGGCTTAAAGCAATCACGCCGAGATACATCAAAAACAGCACAAATACAGAGGTCAGGCGTGCATCCCACACCCACCAAGTGCCCCACATCGGCTTGCCCCATAAGGAGCCGGTCAAAAGCGCAAGCGCTGTGAATGCCGCACCAATCGGAGCGGCTGCACGGGCAGATACATCAGCCAGCGGATGACGCCACACAAGTGTGCCCAGCGCCGACATCGCCATCACAGTATAACACATCATCGAGAGCCATGCGAAAGGCACGTGGATATACATAATCCAAACGGTAATACCCTGCTGATAATCTTCAGGTGAAAAGTAGACCATGTAAAGGCCGACAATCAGCAACACAGCAGAAATGACAGCCATCCAAGGCAGCAATAAGCCCGCCAGCCACAAAAACCGTGTCGGATTAGCCAGATCAATCCAGCGGGAAAGAAAGAATTTATTGCTCATTAAACCTACATAGCCTCGCCGGTCAAACTTTCAACACCTGCATGCAAATGCGCCATACTGACCGCCTTAGGTGTTTGTTACATGCTCCGTTGCTCATATACGTGCAGTATACTGCTGTCGGGCACACGAAAATCACCATTTTCGCCGCAGCCTGTCGCTTTTTAGTCAGACACCTTCAATTTATCCGGTATATTTCATTAATCAGTTGCATTTTTGAGCGCGGACGCTGCCGCTATAGGGCCGATGACAGCAAAAAATAGCGTAATTGCGATCAGGATCAGGAAAGGTGCCAGAAATGGTGAGCCTTCAACCGTTGCGCCATAAGAAGCTGAAACTCCGAAAATAAGCACAGGGATAGTTAAAGGCAACACAATCACCGATACAAGTAGCCCCCCGCGCGGAAGTGCCACTGCCAAGGCCGCACCAACTGCGCCGACAAAGGTGATCGCCGGCGTACCGACCAGCAAGGTCAAAGCCGTTGCACCGATTGATATTTCATCCATATTCATAAAAAGCCCAAGCAGTGGACTTGCCACCACCAGCGGCAACACACTGCCTGTCCAATGTGCCAGACTTTTGGTAAACACAATCAGCGGCAGCATATGGGTATTGGATGCCATGATCATCAGATCAATCGAGCCATCCTCCCGATCCACCTGAAACAAACGGTCAAGTCCGAGCAAAACCGCAAGCAATGCACCGATCCACAACATGGCAGGGCCGATGCGCGCCAGCAGATTAAGATCAGGACCGACGCCAAAAGGCATCACCGCAATGACAGCCAGAAAAAATAGAATTCCGATCAAAGCCCCGCCGCCTGCGCGCAGGCTCAAGCGAATATCACGGATAAAGAGTGCGAGCATTAATCCGCGCTTTCCGTTTGATAAGCACCAAGATCAATTCTTTGTGCACCTTCAAGGCCAAGCGGAATATGGGTTGCGGCAATAATCATGCCGCCCTCGGCCAAATGTGTTTTCATCAAATTGGCAAAGCGTTTTTCCGAAGCCTCGTCAAGGCCGGCGGTCGGCTCATCCACCACCCAGATCGGGCGGTAGCTGACCAAAAGCTTGGCAATGGAAACACGGCGCTTTTGCCCTGTCGACAAATATCCAAACGGCAAATGATCAATGCCGATCAGACCAACCTGCTCCAGTGCATCGTCAATTCCAATATGTGGATTACCATTGAATGTGCGCCAATATTGCAAATTCTCACGCACTGTCAGGCTAGGCTTCATCGCATTTTGATGGCCGAGATAATGCAATGAGGATTGTAGATCCAACAACCCGTCGCTGCTTTCCAAGCGGATAAAGCCACGTACCGGCTCCAACAGACCACAAATGATTCGCAGCAATGTGGATTTGCCGGAACCGTTTTCGCCGGTAATCACCAAAGCGTTACCTTGCTCCAGACTGAAAAATAGGCCGCTAAAAACATGCTGACCGCCGCGTTCCGCGGCTAAATCCGTCACAACAACCCGCATTTCACCTCCGAAAACCCTGCATCTGCGATTACAAACCGATTAAATATAGTGCATCGCAACATTTCGCCGCAACCAGCCAATATTCTCAATATCTATCTAGAATCGTTTTAAAAAACTCTCTATATAGCAGCTACCATGCCAGCGGTCGGTGTGGAAACGAATTTTGGCCGATCTCAAAAGCTTGATGCTAAAACAGCACAGGTCGGGACGGACAGCGGAAATGACTGCACCCGCACCTTGAGCAGCGTCCTTGAAACGCAAGCCTTGGCGTTCGTCCTGGTTTTCCGGCCAGTAGCATGAAGGACGAACATCGTGTCGCAAATCGACAGTTTTAAATGCCGCAAAACCTTGCAAGCAGGGGGCAAGGACTATGTCTATTACAGCCTGACCGAAGCTGAAAAGAACGGACTGACTGGAATTTCCAAGCTGCCTTTCTCCATGAAAGTCTTGCTTGAAAACCTCCTTCGTTTTGAAGACGGCCGCTCTGTCAAAAAAACAGACATTGAAAATGTTGCCAAATGGCTGACCGACCGCGGTACCGCAGGTGCCGAAATTGCATATCGTCCAGCCCGCGTTTTGATGCAGGATTTTACCGGCGTTCCGGCCGTTGTTGATCTGGCTGCAATGCGCGATGCAATGGTTTCGCTCGGCGGCGACCCTGAAAAAATCAACCCGCTCGTGCCGGTTGACCTCGTAATTGACCACTCCGTCATCGTTGACGAATTCGGCAATGCAAACGCTTTCAAACGCAACGTTGATCTGGAATATGAACGCAACGGCGAACGCTACCGCTTCCTCAAATGGGGTCAGCAGGCATTCCAGAACTTCCGCGTTGTGCCTCCTGGCACCGGTATCTGCCATCAGGTCAACCTTGAATATCTGGCGCAGACCGTATGGACCAAAGAAGAAGACGGCGTCACCGTTGCTTATCCTGATACATGCGTTGGTACCGACAGTCACACCACCATGGTCAATGGCCTCGGCGTGCTGGGCTGGGGTGTTGGCGGTATTGAAGCTGAAGCTGCCATGCTCGGCCAGCCTGTTTCCATGCTGTTGCCGGAAGTTATCGGCTTCAAGCTGACCGGTAAGGTTAAAGAAGGCGTCACCGCAACTGACTTGGTGCTGACCGTTACGCAGATGCTGCGTAAAAAAGGCGTTGTCGGTAAGTTCGTTGAATTCTTCGGCCCTGGTCTCGACAATATGACCCTCGCCGATCGCGCCACCATTGCCAATATGGGCCCTGAATATGGTGCGACCTGTGGTTTCTTCCCTGTGGACAAAGAAACCCTCAACTATATGAACACCACCGGCCGTACAGAAGAACGTATGGCACTGGTTGAAGCTTATTCGCGCGCACAAGGCATGTGGCGTGAAGCAGGTTCGGAAGATCCTGTATTCACCGACATTCTCGAGCTGGACATGAGCGATGTTGTGCCTTCTATGGCTGGACCAAAACGCCCTGAAGGCCGTATTCCGCTTGAAGGTATTGCCTCCGGCTTTGCCACGGCATTGGAAACAGAATACAAAAAAACAACCGGTCAGGATGCACGCTACGCTGTAGAAGGTGAAGATTATGATCTCGGTCATGGTGATGTTGCTATTGCTGCAATTACCTCCTGCACCAACACATCCAACCCAAGTGTTCTTATTGCTGCCGGTCTTCTCGCACGCAATGCAGTCGCCAAAGGCTTGAAAACCAAGCCTTGGGTTAAAACCTCGCTGGCTCCGGGTTCTCAGGTTGTTGCAGCCTATCTCGAAAGCGCCGGCCTGCAAAAAGACCTCGACGCATTGGGCTTCAACCTTGTCGGCTTTGGTTGCACCACCTGTATCGGTAACTCCGGTCCACTGCCTGCTGCCATTTCCAAGACCATCAATGAAAAGGGTCTGATTGCGGCGGCTGTTCTCTCCGGTAACCGTAACTTTGAAGGTCGCGTATCACCGGACGTACAGGCAAACTATCTGGCTTCCCCGCCATTGGTTGTGGCCCACGCGCTGGCCGGTACTGTCACCAAAGACCTCACATCTGAGCCTTTGGGCGAAGACCAGAACGGCAATCCGGTTTATCTTCGTGATATCTGGCCTTCATCGGCCGAGATTCAGGAATTCATCGCCAAGAACGTAACCCGCAAAATCTTCTCTGAAAAATATGCGGACGTATTTAAAGGCGACGAAAACTGGCAGGCCGTTCAGGTGCCGGATGGCCAGACCTATGCCTGGGATGACAAGTCCACTTATGTGCAGAACCCGCCATATTTTGTCGGCATGGGCAAATCTGCCGGCAAGATCAATGATGTTAAGGGCGCACGTGTTCTCGGTCTCTTCGGCGACAAGATCACCACCGACCACATCTCCCCTGCCGGTTCGATCAAGGCACAGTCGCCTGCCGGTAAATATCTGCTCGATAACGGCGTGGCTGTTGCAGACTTCAACCAGTACGGTACACGTCGTGGTAATCACGAAGTGATGATGCGCGGTACATTTGCCAATATCCGTATCCGCAACCACATGCTGGGTGAAAACGGCCGTGAAGGCGGTTACACCATCCACTACCCATCCAAGGAAGAAACTTCAATTTATGATGCAGCAATGCAGTATAAAGATGAAGGCGTTCCATTGGTTGTGTTTGCCGGTGTGGAATATGGTAACGGATCATCGCGTGACTGGGCTGCAAAGGGCACCAATCTGCTCGGCGTCAAAGCCGTGATTGCGCAGTCTTTTGAACGTATTCACCGCTCCAACCTCGTTGGTATGGGTATCGTACCATTCGTGTTTGAAGACGGCACCAGCTGGCAGTCCCTCGGCATCAAAGGTGACGAAATGGTCACCATTGAAGGTCTGGAAAATGTACGTCCGCGTCAGGTTATCAACTCCACCATCACCTTTGCTGATGGCAGCGTGAAGCAAGTTCCACTGATCTGCCGCATCGATACACTTGATGAAATCGACTACATGAAGAACGGCGGCATTTTGCAGACGGTCTTACGTGATCTGGCTTCTTAATCTGTAAGCCGGATATAAAATCACAAATGCCGCCGGAGCGATCCGGCGGCATTTTTTATGCCGCGCAAAAGCGAATCAGAGAGCCTCTCACCACGCACAGATCACGTTATTAAGCACTTCCTGAACTAAGCTTAATTTCATTGAAAATTATGTCAGCGCTTTCTGATGCAATCAGCAGATCAAGTAAAGCAACGGGATTCCAAACAGCGCCAAATAAAGCTATATATAGAGGCACATAATCATTCAGACCGAAGTCCAATTAAGCGTAAAAATTTGTCTTTTATTAAAAAGTTTTTTCAAATGACGGAGCTATATAATGTCAATCTCAAGAGCAGGCATGCTTATTTATTACATCATACTCGCAAAACTGGCGGGTTAGAGCACCACAGCAGCAATGCACTTTATGAGCAGAGATATATGTGCGCTTTCAATGAGAACGCATTGCGGCCGTCTCTGCACACGAAAAAATAATCGCTCGTAAATGCATGCTGCGTTTTGCGTGAAGCGCTTTTGCAATACCCTTATCTTAAACCGAAGGAGGTGAAGCGACATCTTTGCACTATGCTGTGCTTGACGATGAGCGGCTCTAACCGGCGCAGAAACGCTGTGTTAGTAAGCATAAATAAACGCGTGGAGCTCACTCCGCGCGTGTGGCAGCACCATGTACTGCCACCACTTATCACGACGCTGTCGGCTTTTTATCAAAAGCGACAGGTCGCTATTGGTGTTGCATCTAAAGCATGTCTCCCAAAAGTGGGCACCGGTTTTAGGATAAAGACATGCGTAAAAACAAAACGCTAGAGCGAGCACGGTGGATACGATTAAGTGCGATACGCTCTAGAATACTTAAAAAATCAGGCAAAAGGCGGCTTGTTTGCTGGCACTTTATCACCTTCATTCAGTTCAAACTGCATCAACAAAGTATCAAGCCAACGTTCATGTTTGAAGCCGGAACCTTTAATGCGGCCACACTCGATAAAGCCCAAACTTTCATGCAAACGTACCGAGCCGAAATTGCCCTCGGCATCACCAATCACCGACACCATCTGGCGGAAACCCAAAGCAGTGCATTGCTTGATCAACTCGCTTAAAAGCAATTTGCCAATGCCCTGCCCGCGCGCCTCTTCAGCAATGTAAATTGAATCTTCCACCATCCAGCGATAAGCAGGCCGCGTGCGGAAATAGCTGCCATAGGCATAGCCCAGCACCTGATCGCCTTCCACCGCCACAATCAGCGGAAAGCCTTGTGCAATCAGCATGGTCAGTCGGCCGCGCATATCCGTCATCGTCGGCGGCTCGGTTTCATAGCTACCAGTGCCTTTTTCTACTGCATCTGAATAAATAGCATAGACATCGGCGAAATCCGAAAACTGAAACTTGCGAAGACTAACCATGATTTATTCCTGTATCCTCCCGGCATCACATGTCGGGAACGCGTAGCTGCATAAAAGCAGGCGGAGACATAATCATGAGTGCTATTGCATAGTTTAAATGAAAGGCACAAGACCTAATTAAAAAAGAGGGGGTTTTTAAAAAAAAACCAATAAAAAAGGCGGCCATTCAGCCGCCTTTTTCAATTCATTCACATTCAGTGATTAGTCCCGGTTGCCCATGAACTGAAGCAGGAACATGAACATATTGATGAAGTCGAGATACAGACGCAGCGCGCCCATAACAACTTTACGACCCTGCGTTTCGGAACCATCACCTTCGTAATACATTTCCTTGATCGACTGGGTGTCATAAGCGGTCAAACCAGCAAAGATCAATACGCCGATAACCGAGATTGCAAACTGCAACGCGGTAGAGCCGAGGAAAATATTAACAACAGATGCAATGATCAGGCCGAAGAGACCCATCATCAGGAACGAGCCCATCGCCGACAGGTCACGCTTGGTGGTGTAACCATAAAGCGACAGCGCGCCGAATGAAGCAGCCGTTACGAAGAATGTACGAACGATGCTTTCGCCGGTGAAGACCAGGAAAACCGATGAAAGCGAAATACCTACCAGCGCCGCATAGCCCCAGAACACAGCATTTGCTGTTGCAACTGAAAGACGTTCAATGCGGAAGCTCAGGAAGAAGACTGCAGCCAATGGTGCAAGCATTACAACCCAGCGCAATGGCGAGGTGTAAAGAGTTGCGCCAAATGAGGTGAGCATTTTACCGTTGCTCATCTGCGCGACGGCCAATGATGCATCTGTGGTGGTTGCCAATGCAGCCATTGCGAAAGCCGCAATACCTGTGACAGCCAAACCAATAGCCATCATATTATAGACGCCGAGCATGTAACTGCGCAGGCCCTGATCGATGCCTGCTTCTGCGCGGGCTCCAACCGGACCACGCGCCTGAATGTTGCGATAGTCAGCCATGACTTAAAATCCTTTTGCGTTGTCCCGTCCGGTGTCGGTGCGCTCAGCATTCACGAAACATACGTGACCACCAAAACACTCCAGGCGCCGCTGGCGGGACCCCAGCATGCCTGAACATATTATGGGGATTATCAAGCCCCGACACAAGACAATGTTTAAAAAAACCAGCGATTCCGCCACGATTCGGGTCGTTTTTTTATATATCGACCAGTACCTTAACATAAAATCCGATAAAATTGCTCCTGTTATAACTCCCGCAATATACTGGCCGGCTTTTGTCCAAGCACCCGCCATGTTCCGGCAAGCCCGAATCCTATCGTCAAAATCAATGCGATGAAAACGGTCATACCTGCTACATCGGGTAAGAATTCTGCTTTCAGCCGCATGATTTGCGCAATCACATACCAGCCAGCCAAACCGCCGGCCAAAAGCGCAAAAACAGCTGTTGCCAGTCCCAGCAGCATATATTCGAGCACATAGGCTTTAATCAGCGTGCCACGCGTAGCGCCCAAAGTTTTTAACACCACAGCATCATAAATCCGCGCCCGATTGCCCGCAGCCAATGCCCCGCCCAACACCAGAACAGATGCCGCCAACGCAATCGAAGCGGCTGCACGAATGGCTGTGGAAAGCTGTGATATCAATGTGTTGGCTACTTCCACCGCATCTTTGACACCAACGGATGTAATGGTCGGATAGGTTTGAGTCACCTGTCGCAACACATCGGCGGTCAGATTTTTATCGCCATTATCCAAAGTGAGGGTCGAAAGCCACGTCACCGGCGCACCGGCAAAGGTATTAGGCGAAAACACCATGACAAAATTCATCGCCAATGTTTCCCATTGCACCTGCCGGACATTGGCAATTTTAGCGGTAATATTGCGCCCCAGCACATTAACCGTAATCGTATCGCCGATTTTCAAGCCCAAATCTTGCGCTTCTTGAGCGGCGAAAGAGACGAGCGGTTCGCCGCTATAGTCGGTTGGCCACCACTCCCCTTCATTGAGCGTCGCATTATCAGGCATATTTGCAGAAAAAGTGATGCCGCGATCGCCGCGCAGCACCCATCCGCCTGCTGCCGGAATATCCATTTTTCGCACATTGGTGCCATTGAGCTCAATCACACGACCGCGCAACATGGGTGCGGCAGTGAGTTTACCGTTAGGAGCAATGCCGCCGACCAATTTCTGGAAGCCATCGATTTCCGCATTTTGTATATCAACGAAGAAAAAATCAGGTGCTTGCGCTGGAATATTGGAGGCCACTTGCTGACGCAAATTGCCATCCACCAGCGCCAAAGCCACCATTAATGTCAGCCCCAAACCAAGCGATAAAACGACCGAAGAGGTCAGTGCATTCGGCCGGTAAATATTGCCGATAGCCAAACGTAATGCTGTGGAGCGGGTGCGAGGTGCTTTTCTAGCGATATATTGAATGAGGTGTGCCACCAGCCGCAAAATGATAAAGGCTGCAATCGTTGCTGTGATAAACACCACTGCAATGCGCCGGTCATAAGCCACGTAAAGCGCCAATCCGGCCAACAGTGCCATCAAAGCAAAAGCAAGGATAAAATAAATCCAAGGCGCGCGGCCATGATGTGCCACACCGTTTTCGCGCAGCAATTCTGTTGGTGCGACAGAGCGTGCCCGCCCCAGCGGGATGCTGGCAAAAGCCCAAACTGTGATGAGGCCAAAAACAGCGGCCAAAAACAGCGACCAAGGATAAACACCGCTCATACCTGTCACCGGCAGATAGCCATCCAATGCCGCCATTGCGGCAAAAGGAATAAGCATTGCAAGTCCTAAGCCAATCACAATACCGATCAAAGCAATCAGTGTGATCTGGATGAGATAGACAAGAACTGCAAAACGCGCAGGCGCCCCCAGTGATTTAAACATCGCAATCACGGCACGTTTGCTGTCAAGATAAGCACGCACCGCATTGGCCACGCCAACACCACCAACGATCAGTGCTGTTAAACCAACAAGAGTTAAAAACTGCGAGAAACGTTCAATATTCGCCGTTAAAGATGGTGCCGCATTGTTGCGGCTGCGGATATTCCAGCCTGCATCGGGAAAGTCTTTAGCGGCGTCGGCGCGAATTTGCGTCAACGCACTATCGCCTGCATCATCAGGCAATGCGATCTTATAAATATGAGTGACCAAACTTCCGGGTTGAATAAGACCGGCACCGGATAAAGCATCGAGCGATATCATAAAACGGGGCGCAAAACTAAAGCCGTCCGATAATAAATCCGGCTCTTCGTCGATCACAGCCCGCAATTGAAAACGTGCAGTGCCGAGTAGAATATCGTCGCCGATATTCATGCCCATCCGGTCAAGAAAAAGCTGCGAAACCAACGCTCCATAGATACCATCTTGTGGCGCAAAACGCGCATCTTGCGCGAGATCAGGCGTGGTTTTTAAATCACCATAAAGCGGATAGCTCTGATCGACAGCCTTAACTTCAACCAAGGACTGGTCACTGCCATCGGCTTTTCTGGCCATCGAGCGCATGGTGGCGCTTTCGGATAATTGACCTTGCTTGTCTAAAAAATGTTTTTCTGCTTGCGTGACCTGGCGCTGCTGCAACGCAAAGCTCATGTCGCCCGCCAGGATGCTGCGCCCTTGTGCAGCAATGCCATCGCCCACCGATTGCGCCACCGAATTAACGCCGCCGATTGCAGCCACGCCTAAGGCAATACAGGCAATGAACACATAAAAACCGCTCAAACCACCGCGCATTTCACGCAGAGCATAGCGTAGCGCCAGCGCCACAGATTTAATCACGCTCATGCAGATACCGCCTGCCTTGAGGCGTTCATCTTTTCGCTTTCGATCAAGCCGGACCGTACCGGAATTTCCAGATCACAACGCGCCGCCAGTGAAGGATCATGGGTGACAAGCACCATCGTCAAGCCAGTTTCACGCTGCTTGGTAAAAAGGAGATCAGTAATTTGCTGGCCTGTGACCGTGTCCAGATTACCGGTTGGCTCATCGGCGATCAGAATTTTCGGCGATGGCGCAAGTGCGCGGGCAATGGCCACACGCTGCTGTTCGCCACCCGATAATTGGGAAGGGTAATGATTAAGGCGTTCTCCAAGGCCAACAGCGCGCAATTCTTTTTCAGCCACCTCAAAAGCATCTTTGCGCCCAGCCAGTTCCAGCGGCACCGCCACATTTTCGAGTGCTGTCATGTTGGGAATCAGATGAAAAGATTGAAAAACAATACCGATATTCTGACCGCGGAATGCAGCTGCCTGATCTTCATTCATCAAATCAAGGCGCTCGCCATGAATGGTGACACTGCCGCTATCAACTTTTTCCAAACCAGCCAGCACCATCAAAAGCGTTGATTTACCGGAGCCCGAAGGCCCGACGATGCCGAAAGAATGCCCTTGTTGCAATGACAGGCTAATGCCTTTCAATACATGAACGGAAGAAACTCCGTGTCCTAAAGTTAGCTCAATATTGTCGAGCACGATTGCCTGTTCAACAGTTTGATGTGACACGTATTTTTCTTCCCTTATCCATGATCTTGCCTCATATTTCACGCAATCTTGGTCTAGTTGTGGCTTGGTCTAGTTATGAGCAATAACAAAATATTTACGATGAAACCGAGTATTATCATTGGTGATGCAGATTGTTTTACCCAAGTATGATCTAACTTAAACAAGCAAAGCGGTTCTCGCCGCTTTAAAATTGCAAATGCTGGCCTCCCACATTTGCATACTCCGGCAATATGGGTTTTTCTGAATGCGTTTCAAACCTCTTGCAGCTTTTCTTCACATTATCCTCATCATCGCCATTATGGGGCTGTTTGCACTTGCCGCCCGTGCGCAAGGAACGGTGCAAAATCCGGAGCCGGATATGGAAGAATCATCAGGACTGGAAGAGGTTTTGCCCGAAGACCAACTATCATCATTTAAAATTATCGGCTTCGGCGACAGCCTGATGGCTGGCTATCTGCTGCCGGCAGGTGATGCTTTTCCCCAGCAGCTGGAAGATGCACTTCTTAAAAACGGGTTTGATGTTTCAGTCGAAAATGCCGGTGTTTCAGGAGACACCACCACCGGCGGCTTGGAACGCCTCAATTGGTCGGTGCCTGATGATGCCGATCTGGTGATTTTAGAACTTGGCGCCAATGATGCTTTACGCGGCATTGCGCCGGAAATTACCGCGCAAAACCTCGATCAAATGCTGGAGCGTTTGCAGGCACGCAAAATTCCGGCTGTTTTGGCTGGTATGATAGCACCACCGAATATGGGCGCGGATTACGCGGCGCAGTTCAATCCGATTTATCAAAAGCTTGCCGATAAATATCAAGTGCCGCTTTATCCGTTCTTTCTTGAAGGCGTGATGACCAATCAATCTTTGCAGCTCGAAGACGGTATGCATCCGAATGCAGAAGGCGTGGCTGTGATGGTTGCAAACTTCTCCCCCTTTATTCAAAAAACCATCACAGAGCTGCAAAATCAGGGGAAAGCCCAATAAAACATTGGTTCAAACAGTTAAATTGACTTGCCCCAAAGCACTTTCAATGTTTGGCTGACATATCGCCTTGCATTGAGCAGGCGATGAAAAGCAGAAATTAAGCACTCAAATGCCTGAAACTGCTGAAAAATTACAGCAGCTTCACGCAAGTGCCCCAAGCACAGCCGTTTAAGGCTTTTACAGTTTAGGGCACGACAGTTCGGGGAGTTGCCAGATGCCACGTCTTTTCACCGCTCTCGAAATCCCACGCGATGCTACACTTTCCCTCTCGCTGCTACGCGGCGGTTTGCCCGGTGCACGCTGGATTGATGTTGAAAACTATCACCTGACATTGCGCTTTATCGGCGATATTGAAGGCCATATTGCTGATGAAATCGTATCTGAATTCGACCGTATCGAACGGCAGCAATTTTCTTTGACCCTTTCGGGTGTCGGGGCTTTCGGCTCCAAAAAACCACATAGTATTTATGCAGGCGTTGCCCCTTCACCGGAACTGAATGCGCTGCAGGCCGAGATCGAACGCATCTGCCAGCGCCTAAGCGTACCGGCTGATCCGCGCAAATTTGTGCCCCATGTCACCCTTGCACGGTTGAAAAACCCGCGTGACGGCGATGTGGCGCATTATCTTTCATCACGAGGTAACTTTGCCACCCAACCCTTTACCGTCTCGCGCTTTGTGCTGATGTCATCGCGCGATTCTATCGGCGGCGGTCCTTATATTATTGAAGAAACGTGGCCTTTGAACCGCCCGTCTTCACTTCAAAAGCGCTCGGCAAGCGCTTTTGAAGATGAAAGCACCATGCGATAAACCTCTTCAAAACCAGACATATCACCAAAATAAGGATCGGGGATTTCCATATCCCCGATCCCTGAAATATCGGTAAAAAGCGCAATATGTGCGGTGGCGTCGTCTGGTTTTCTTTGCGCAAGTGTGGCCATATTGACCTGATCCATACCCAAAATCAGATCAAAATTATAAAAATCATCGCGGGTGAGCTGGCGGCAGCGCTGTGCCGCAATATCAATGCCATGCAACCTTGCCACTTCAATCGAACGGGGATCGGGTGCTTCGCCGGTGTGATAACCATTGGTGCCGGCAGAATCGAAATGAATGATCTCGTCACGCCCGGAATTTTCCCAGACGTGGCGCATCACGCCTTCTGCCAAAGGCGAGCGGCAAATATTGCCAAGACAGATAAATAGAATGGAACGCGGCGTATTTTTGAGCATAATCCCATCACCCATATGCGTTTATTTAACAACATACCTATCTAAACCGGAGCATGAGTGAATGTCACGCACACTTCTGACCCCACAAGAACTTGCCGATGCTCTCATCGCTTTGCCTGACTGGGAAATGGTCAATAGCGGCAAAGCTATCCGACGCCTGTTCACTTTCCAAAATTTCAATGCCGCATTCGGTTTTATGACCCGTATTGCGATGCATGCAGAAAAGCTCAACCATCATCCGGAGTGGTCCAATGTTTATAATAAAGTGGAAGTTACACTCACCACCCATTCCAGCCACGGTATTACCAAACTGGATATTCAAATGGCTGAAATTATGGATCGGCTTGGCAGCAGTTAAAAACCGGATAATATCCTTCAATAACTTGCACGAAGATGAAAGCCTCCCCATTTATAGCTCATTGTGGCTCGTGCCGCCCCAAAACGCACATGAACTATTCTGCTTATTAAAGTCCCGGAGGGATGTTGATGGATGATGTGAAAATAGGAGAAATTCTGGAACCTGGTGATGACAACACCTACCAGCAGCGTAAAGACAAAGTGAAAAACGGCTTTTGGAAAACCGTGCGGCGCGCCGGCCGCCATATTCCGTTTATGGATGAAGTGGTTGCCGCTTATTTTTGCGCACTGGATCCGCAAACACCGCGCCGTGTCCGCATGACTCTGATGGCGGCACTGGCTTATTTTGTCCTGCCGTTTGATTTTATTCCGGACATGCTGATAGGCATTGGTTTTACCGATGATATCGCTGTGCTCATGGCCGCACTGGCAGCAATCCGCACCCATATTACCCCTGCCCATCGTGCAGCGGCCAAAACTGCTCTGCAGGAAGCCGACGGCACAGCAAACAAACATGCATAAACAAAGTTGATTATTACACTCAAATTCAACCTTTACACAAACAAAAACAAACTTATTATCAGTAGTCGCGAATATGACAAAATCTCGCCACCTTCTTTTGGCTGATGTCTGAGCAATCAGAGACGAGATGACGACCATTTTCCACAAGGCGAAAAAACTTGGACATTTTCGCTAAATCTTCACCGTTTAGTAACCTAAATTAAGTCAAATTAAGGGTAATTGAACGGGACGGCCTGTGAACGGCGGTTATCCCGATCTACCATTTTGAAGCAAACGAAAGAGAACCGGTAAAAAACAATGCTTGGAAAATCGATCGTCGCGGCTTCGGTGTTTACAATTGCAATGGCGGGTTCGGCACTCGCACAGACACCGACCCAGATTAAACAGTTCGACGTCTGGGGTGCCTATAGCTATAAGTCAGGTAACGGCAAGGTTTGCTATGTGCTGTCGGTTCCGACCCAGATGCAGCCATCATCCGTTAATCATGGCGACAATTTCTTTCTGGTCACCCAGAAGCCTGGTCAGAACGTGTCTTTCGAACCACAGTTCATGGCTGGTTATGACCTGAAAGCTAATTCTAAAGTAACCGTCACCATCGGTTCACGTTCATTCAATATGTTTGTGAACGGAAAATCGGGCTGGATGGAAAATGCAGCAGAAGAACCGCAGCTGATCGCAGCAATGCGCGGTGGTGCGGATATGGTTGTAAAAGCGCAATCCCAGCGTGGTACAAACACAAGCTACACCTATTCGCTGAAAGGCATTACCGCAGCATTGAACGCCATTCAAAACTGCAAGTAATTTCTTGATCTATGAAATCTGATTTTTTGAAACTTTAGTTTTCGATTTCAGATTGATTTTTCAAAGCCGGGCTTTAAGTCCGGCTTTTTTGTTCTATATAGAAAAAAGCCCCAATTGCCTGTTACCCAATTGCTTGTTAAATGACGCAATAGAACATGTGTGATGACGGCTGCGCTTTTTCATGTTATGAGCGCGCCTAACAAAGCCTTTGAAGAGGCTACAGGCATATGATGTGCCTTGATCATACCCACATTTAATTCGAACCAACACAGAAGAACTGTAAAACGATGTCCATTTCTTTCGACCTGACACAGGATGATACACGTGACCGTCTGGCGCAGCATATTCGCGCCAACAGGCCGCTGAAACCATCTTTGATCGGTCTTTCCCGCGAAGAAATGGCAGAAGCATTGGTCAATGTCGGCGTTCCGCCACGTCAGACAAAAATGCGCATCGCCCAGCTCTGGCATTGGCTCTATGTGCGCGGCGTATCCGAGTTTGATGATATGCTGAATATTTCCAAGGATTTGCGTCATACGTTGACGGAAAATTTCAGTATTCAACGGCCGGAAATGGTTGAAGAACAGATCTCCAATGACGGAACCCGCAAATGGTTGTTCCGTTTTCCGCCACGCGGTGCCGGTCGTCCGGTGGAAATTGAAACCGTTTATATTCCTGAAGAAGGTCGCGGCACTTTGTGCATCTCCTCGCAGGTTGGTTGCACACTCACTTGCTCTTTTTGCCATACCGGTACCCAGAAAATGGTGCGTAACCTGACCGCCGAAGAAATTCTGGCGCAGCTTCTCGTGGCGCGTGATCGCTTGGGCGATTTCCCTGAAAAAGGCACACCAGATGGTGCAATTGTGCCGGCAGAAGGCCGCAAGGTTACCAATATCGTCATGATGGGTATGGGTGAGCCGCTTTATAATTTTGAAGAAGTGAAAAAGGCGCTGTTGATTGCCTCTGATGGTGATGGCTTGGCGCTTTCCAAGCGCCGTATTACGCTCTCCACATCCGGTGTTGTGCCTGAAATATACCGCACCGGCGAAGAAATTGGCGTGATGCTGGCGATTTCGCTTCATGCTGTGCGTGATGAATTGCGCGACATGCTGGTGCCGATCAATAAGAAATATCCGCTGGACGAATTGATGAAAGCCTGCCGTGATTATCCGGGGCTTTCCAATGCCAAGCGCATTACCTTTGAATATGTAATGCTTAAGGATGTGAATGACAGTTTGGAAGATGCCAAAGCACTGGTGAAACTGCTGCGTGGCATTCCTGCAAAGATCAACCTTATCCCGTTCAACCCTTGGCCTGGCACCAATTACCAATGCTCGGATTGGGAGCAGATCGAGCGTTTTGCTGATTATGTCAATGCGGCTGGTTATGCGTCTCCAATCCGCACCCCGCGTGGGCGCGATATTTTCGCAGCCTGCGGCCAGTTAAAATCCGAATCTGAAATCATGCGCAAGAGTGAACGTCTTCAACTTGAAGCCATGATAGCAGAGGAAAATGCTGTTTGAAGCAATCCTCCGGCATTTTAATTTTAAAAATTCTGGCCGGCTATGTTTTGACCACACTGGTTGCCCTCATATGCTTGTTTTTTGTGTCCGCTCCTCAAAGTTTTCTGTTTCCTGAAGGCATAGAAGACCCAGTTGAATTTATTCATGGCATTGGTGCGGTTTTGCTGATCGGCTGGGTTTTAACTGCCTTTATCATGGCTGTGCCTTGCACAATTTTTATTCTGATTACGGAAATTTTTGCCCTTAAAAACCGTCTGACCTACATGATTTTCGGAGCAATGCTAGGCATTGCCATCATTTATTATAATTGGTTTGAAAATCTTATCTCAGGACGACTGATGCCCTTTGAAGACAGCTTGTTTAAATTAGGCGGCCTTATTATCAGTGGTGCCATTTGCGGATTGATTTATTGGAAGATCGCCGGTCGCAATGCCGGTACAATCAGACAAAGAATTTGCAATAAAAACGGGGTTTAAATCCCCGTTTTCTTATTCATTATTATTTGGTTTGAGCGGTCAGAATTTTCAGGGCAAAGGCCGAGAATACACCAGCAAACAACCAATCAATAATACGAGTAACTTTCGGGTTTTTCTTCAAAAGACCAGCAAACTTATCGGCTACCAGCACCATAGGAATGGTGAAAGGCAGCGCCATCGGAATAAAGATCAGCCCCAAAAACAACAATTTTCCCGTCACATGCGGATCATGTGCCGACACAAATTGCGGTAAAAACGTCATGTTGAACAAAATCACTTTCGGGTTGAGCAAATTGATGCCTAAACCAGTAAGCCAGTTTTGCCAGAATGTGTGTTTCTTCGTAACGTTCTTTTCCAGTGAAAAAGCCGAGCCTTTGGTGATCGCCTGAAATGCCAGCCAGACAAGATACATAGCTCCCACCACCTTCAACACCCAAAAGGCTGTTGGTGAAGCAATGATGAGTGCTGATAAACCCAGCGCCACCATGCTGCTATGAATAACAATGCCGGTGCAGGCGCCTGCCATACAGGCAAAACCGGCAGCCTTACCTTCCGACAAAGAACGCCCGACAAATAGTGTCATATCAGGTCCGGGGGTGAGAGACAGGATCGCAGTTGCGATAAAAAACTGCACAATCACCGGCCATTCAGGAATAAATGTGAGCGCCGCCAAAAATGACATCCGAACCTCATGTAAGATGAATTTTCGGCAAGCTAACGCGAATAGAGGCGATTATCTATCATTTTTTTTGACAGAAACAACGCCTCTTGCACCATCATACTTGCACAGTCTTATCCAGCTGATAAAAGACCAAGTAACAAATATATTTCTCTGACCCTTTCTGGCCGTCAACCGGCTGATTTTGCATCGAACGGAAGTGAATTATGAGCAAGTTGAAAGACGTTAAAAAAGTCGTTCTCGCCTATTCGGGCGGCCTCGATACATCCATCATTCTGAAATGGCTGCAAACCGAACTGAATGCAGAAGTTGTGACCTTTACTGCTGATCTGGGTCAGGGCGAAGAACTTGAACCTGCGCGCAAAAAAGCAGAAATGCTCGGCATCAAAGAAATCTATGTTGAAGATGTCCGTGAAGAATTTGTTCGTGATTTCGTCTTTCCGATGTTCCGCGCCAATGCGGTTTATGAAGGCGTCTACCTGCTCGGTACTTCCATTGCACGTCCGCTCATTTCCAAGCGTTTGATCGAAATCGCTGAAGAAACCGGTGCGGATGCCATTGCACACGGCGCAACCGGTAAAGGCAACGATCAGGTTCGTTTCGAGCTTTCCGCTTACGCGCTCAATCCGGACATCAAGATCATTGCACCTTGGCGCGACTGGGCATTCAAGAGCCGTACAGACCTGCTCAACTTTGCTGAACAGCACCAGATCCCTGTTGCAAAAGACAAGCTCGGCGAAGCACCATTCTCCGTTGATGCCAACCTGCTGCATTCTTCATCCGAAGGTAAAGTTCTGGAAGATCCAGCAGTTGAAGCCCCTGAATATGTACATATGCGCACCATTTCGCCGGAAGCCGCACCAGACAAGCCAACCATCATCAAGATCGGCTTTGAAAAAGGTGATGCGGTTTCCATCAACGGCATCCGCATGTCACCAGCAACGATTCTCGCCAAGTTGAACGATTATGGCCGTGACAATGGTATTGGTCGTCTTGACCTTGTAGAAAACCGTTTTGTCGGCATGAAGTCACGCGGCGTTTACGAAACACCAGGCGGCACCATCTTGTTGGCAGCGCATCGCGCAATGGAATCCATCACTCTTGACCGAGGTGCGGCTCACCTTAAAGATGAACTGATGCCACGTTATGCAGAGTTGATCTATTACGGCTTCTGGTTCTCGCCTGAGCGTGAAATGTTGCAGGCCGCAATCGACCTCAGCCAGCAGCATGTTGAAGGTGAAGTAACCCTGAAACTCTACAAGGGCAATGTTATCGTCACCGGTCGTGAAAGCGATAAGTCGCTTTATTCCGATGCGCTTGTTACCTTTGAAGACGATCACGGCGCCTATGACCAGAAAGATGCAGCAGGCTTCATCAAGCTCAATGCATTGCGTCTGCGTACATTGGCGGCACGTAATCGTCGCTAATTTTATCCGCATAAAAAATGAAAAAGCCCTTTCGCAATGCGGAAGGGCTTTTTTTACATCAAAATTTGCTTTTATTTCAGCAAATCCAGCATTTTTTCTTCATCGGGGCGCAGTGTCAAAACCCTGACTCCATCGGCTGTCACTTGCACAGTATGCTCGAACTGGGCGGACAGTTTTCCGTCCTTTGTGACCACCGTCCAGCCGTCTTTTTTGGTTTTGACCCGCGCGGTTCCCTGATTGAGCATTGGCTCGATGGTAAAGGTCATGCCTTCATGCAACACCACGCCGGTGCCTGCTTTGCCCACATGAATAATATCCGGTGCTTCATGCATTTCGCGCCCTATACCATGGCCGCAATATTCGCTCACCACGCCATAGCCATATCCCTTGGCAAAGCGCTCGATCGCATGGCCGATATCGCCAACAGTCGCGCCGGGACGCACGACCGCAATCCCCTTCCACAAGGCTTCATAAGTGCTGCGCACCAACTTTTCCGCATAAGGCGCTACACTGCCGATCATATAAGTCTTACTGGAATCAGCGATAAAGCCGTCTTTCTCAAGCGTGATGTCAAAATTGATGATCTGACCAGTGGCAATCACATCCTTTTCCGACGGCATTCCATGGCAGACCACCTCATTGCGTGAGCAGTTCAGCACATAGGGATAATCATATTGCCCTTTGCTGGCAGGGCGTGATTTCAACGTGTTGACGATATAATCTTCCACCTGATCATTCACCTGCATGGTGGTCATGCCCACCAACGGCAGCTGATCAATGAAGACAAAAACATCAGCCAGCAAGCGGCCGGATACAGCCATTTTTTCCAGTTCTTCAGCACTTTTTATCATGAATGAGCCTGCACAATTTGCCCCAGATCCACCTTGGCGCTGCGTAACTGCATCTGCACAATGTCATTAAATGTCATGTCGGGATGCGCTTGCGCCAACATGCCGATTTTCATCCAATATTCTGCCTGTGCGTTGATAGAGCGGCACATCACATCGCTGGCTTTACGCAACTCTTCATGCAGCTCGTCATTAATTTTTACAATACCCATAGCTCAACCAATATATGATTCATATACGAAACATATACTGATCAATTACCATAAAATCAAACTGAAATTCATGTCAAAGAGCTGGCAAAAAACACGGCACAATAATGTAGCGCCGCCCCTGACACGACAAACCCATGCCAGATGGCATTTTGAAAGCGTAACCGCTCCCAAACATGGAAAATGACACCTAGCGAGTAAACCACGCCTCCGGCAGCGATCAGCCAGAGTGTAGTGGGTGAAAGCACTTGAAAAAGTGTGTCATAAACCAGAATCCCGCTCCAGCCTAACGCCAGATAAAGCACAATCGACAATCGCTCAAAACGTGCCGGCCACATAAGCTTCAGGCTTACTCCTAATAGTGCTACACCCCACACAAAGCTCAATAAATATGGTGCTTGTCCACCAGTCTGGATAAGAAAAGGCGTATAGGTTCCGGCGATCAGAACGTAAATCGCCGCATGATCAAAACGACGCAAAAACCACTTTACCCGTGATACCGGCCAGATATTGTAAAGTGCCGACATTGTTAAAACCAGCACCAGCGACAATGCATAAATTGCAATTGCCATAGACTTGGAAACAGGCAAAACCGGCAGTGTGTAAATGAGCAATGCGACTGCACCGATCAAACCAAGTATCACGCCCAACACATGGATAACCCCATCCGCCCATAATTCGGCACGGTTATAATTCCATGAGGGATTGGTCTTAGTCGTCATAGCGGTGCTTTCTGCTTACTCGTTCCAGGCGCAAACATTCTGCATATATAGGCTGTCGTTTGCGCGACTTGAAGATGTCGCGCAATTATGACATGGCTATGACTTTAAAAGAGAAGACAGATTGCTATTTGCGAGCTGGACGCAAACCGGTTTCTTCCAGCAGACCTTTACGCTTGGCATCATAATAATAGCCGCGCGCATAGAATCTAACCGCCTGACTTTCGTCACCATCGGCCACTTTATAAGCACCAGCGAGATACTTAACCGCATATTTGAGGTTGGTTTCAGCATCCAGCAAACCGCTGGCCACACCGCGATACCCCATACCGCGCGCCGTCGGATGGCTGATCTGCATCAATCCCCAATAAGGCCCGTTACGTGCTGCCGGATTAAAACGGCTTTCACGATGCACCACGCGACGCACCAGCCGTTCGGGCACTTCATAGGTGGAAGCATATTTCTGGATGAGTTCATCAAGGCCGGTTGGTGCATTCGGCGGTGTCTCAAAGGCTAAATTGGCAGCCAGCGAACCCGGCGATGAATCCGCCGGTGTTCCGGCATAAGCCATGGCCGGTATAGCTGCTTCACGTGATAACGGCAAAGGGGCGGACTGCTGCAAACCGGCAATTTGCATGGCAGCTGCGGCTTCTGACTCGGCATCGACAGGTGTATCAGCATTTGCAACAGCAACCGCATTGTTGCCATCAGCCGCTTGACCTGTTTCAGCATCGGTTGACACCGAAGATAGTAAAGCCGTTTGTGATGAAGAGCCCTCACCTGTCGTATTGCAACCGGATAAAACCAGTCCAATCGCTGACATGGCAAGTCCGACACAAAAAATACGTGTCCGCGCCAGAACAGATGTCTGGTTGTAACCGTTGAGAGCCGTAATCATTAAACTTTTACGCTTCAAAATCTGTAGTCAGGCGTTTTTCAAGCTCGACCAAATCTTCAGGAAGCGGCAGACCACTGGCTTTCAATGTATTGAGTTTTTCATGCAAGGCTTCACGAATTTCATGCGCATCTTCCGGCTGGTTCACCATCTGCTCAAACAAGAGCGCCAGTTCTGCCTTGATATCCTCAAATGCCATGACCAATCCTTTTGCAATGTAAATTCCAAACGCCGGAATCTCTTCCCACACCTGAACTAAGCCTAAAGCTACCACGTATTGGAGTACTTAAGAAAGAGCAAAGCGTGTAACATCTGATAAAATCAATATTACACGCTGTTAGAATAGTGTTTAAGTATTTATTATTACACCACTTTACAGCGCACACTGCCAAGCTTGTCAATGCCGCCTTCGATGCTGTCTCCGCGCTGAATAGCACCAACACCTGCCGGTGTGCCGGTGAAAATCAAGTCACCTGCTTTTAACTCAAACAGTGATGAAAGATAAGCGATGCTCTCGCCTACTTTCCAGATCATCTGATTGAGATCACCGCTCTGGCGCGTTTCACCATTCACTTTCAACCAGATAGCACCCGATGAAAGATGACCGCATTCTTCAACGTGCACCAGATCACCGCAAGGTGCAGAATGATCAAACGACTTGGCGGTCTCCCATGGCCGGCCGGCTTTTTTAGCGACAGCCTGCAAATCACGACGTGTCATATCAATGCCAACCGCATAGGCATAGACATGATCCAGCGCGCTTTCCGCCGCAATATCCGCACCATCTTTACCGATTGCTACGACCAGTTCAATCTCGTGATGCACATCATTGGTCTGCGACGGATAAGGAAAATCAGCATTTCCTTCCACCAGACAATCAGGGCTTTTCTGGAAGAAAAACGGGAAAGAACGGTTTGGATCACCACCCATTTCTACCACATGGTCAGCATAATTTTGACCAACGCAATAGATCCGATGCACCGGAAAGTGCTGATCAATCCCTTTAACAGGCAAGCTTGCCTGTGGTTGCGGTGCGAAAACATAAGTCTGTGACATGGAATATCCTGTCTTTAGCAAGCTGTTTTTTATGTGCCACGATTTAGACGTATAAGAGCTGTGCGCACAAGCCTGAAAGATTAAACTTTAGCTAAGGCTTAGACAGGATTGAATAGATCCCTATACGAAATACAATTTGCTTTTGTGCAACTAAAGCGGCAGACACAGAATATTATCAAGTCCGCGCAATATTGATATCCTAACATCATCTGAATGCGCTAAACAGCATTGAAGATCATTAAAAAAGCAAAGAAGAACCGAAACGCCATGACAAAGATGAGTGATGATATAGTGATCAAAACTGTAGCAACGGAGCCTTATCTGGATCAATTACCCGGCACATCGGGTTTGCGTAAAAAAGTACCGGTCTTTCAGCAGGAAAATTATGCCGAAAATTTCATTCAGTCGATTTTTGACGTGATCGGCAATCTGCAAGGGCAAAAGCTTATCATTGGTGGTGATGGTCGTTTTTATAATGATCAGGTGATTCAGAAGGCGATACGTCTGGCTGTTGCCAATGGGTTTGGCCATGTGATGATCGGTCAAAACGGTATTTTATCAACACCTGCCGTTTCCAATCTGATCCGAAAATATCAAGCACTCGGCGGCTTGGTGCTTTCTGCCAGCCATAATCCGGGCGGTCCGAAACAAGATTTCGGCATCAAATACAATATCAGCAATGGTGGTCCGGCGCCTGAAAAAATCACCAATGCAGTTTTCGAGCGCACAAAACATATTGATCAATATTTCAGCGTTGAAACCCCAGACATTGATCTAAGCCACATTGGCAAACATCAGATTGGCGCAACCACCATCGAGATCATCGACAGTGTTGCTGATTATGCCGAAATGATGGAAGAAATCTTTGATTTCGATGCCATTCGCGCTTTGATAAAAGCCGGCTTTACGCTGCAATTTGATGCAATGCATGCCGTCACCGGCCCTTATGCCAAAGAGATTTTTGAAAAGCGCTTGGGTGCGTTGGAAGGCAGTGTCATCAATGCTGTGCCACTACCGGATTTTGGCGGCCAGCACCCAGACCCCAACCTGATCTATGCCAAAGGGCTTTATGATCTGCTGATGTCGGACAATGCACCGGATTTTGGTGCAGCCTCTGACGGCGACGGCGACCGCAATATGATTGTCGGACGCGGCATGTTTGTGGCACCATCTGATTCCCTCGCGGTGCTTGCCGCCAATGCGCATCTGGTTCCGGCTTATTCATCTGGATTGAAAGGCATTGCCCGCTCAATGCCGACAAGCTGTGCCGCTGATCGTGTGGCCGAAAAACTGAAAATCGGCATGTATGAAGTGCCGACCGGCTGGAAGTTCTTCGGCAATCTGCTCGACCATCAAATGGCAACCATCTGTGGCGAGGAAAGTGCAGGCACAAGCTCTGATCATGTGCGCGAAAAAGACGGTCTTTGGGCGGTCTTGTTATGGCTCAATATTCTGGCTGTGCGTCGCCAAAGTGTGGCCGATATTGTCAATGAGCATTGGCGCATTTTTGGCCGCAACTATTATTCACGCCATGATTATGAAGGGGTGGACACTGATATTGCCAACAAGGTCATGCAACGTCTGCGTGATGAGCTCGCTTCTCTGTCCGGCACCACCATTGATGGTCAATCAATCGAAAAAACCGATGACTTTGCCTATCATGATCCGGTGGATCAGTCAGTCAGCGCCCATCAAGGCATTCGGATTTTATTTAATAATGGTTCGCGCATTGTTGTGCGTTTGTCAGGCACCGGCACTACAGGTGCTACCATCCGCATTTATATTGAACGCTATGAAGCAAATGAAGATAAGCTGGCACTCGACACCCAAGAAGCACTGGCAGAGCTTATTGAGATTGCAGAAAAGATCACACAGGTAAAAGCCATTACCGGCTTTGCTATGCCCACCGCCATCACCTGAGGCATTAAAAAAGGCCGGTTAACCGGCCTTTTTTAATATCAATCGAAAACAATATTAGGTGCCTGACGGCCGCTGCCACCTTCGCCCGCATTGATATTGTCCCAAACCTTTTTCGCCATATCGCGATAGATCTGCGCATGCACACTTTCAGGCTCTATGGCGGTAATGGGTGTGCCTGCATCGGAATAAGCACGCACATCCATATGCAGCGGCACTTCGCCCAAGAAAGGCACGCCAATGCGCTCGGCTTCTGCCTTAGCACCGCCATGACCGAAAATGTCATAACGTGCGCCCGTATCAGGGGCGAGAAAATAGCTCATATTTTCCACCACGCCCAGCAAAGGGATTTCCACTTTGCGGAACATGTTCAAACCTTTACGCGCATCAATCAGCGCCAGATCCTGCGGCGTCGAAACAATGACGGCACCGGAAAGCGGCACTTTCTGTGCCATAGTCAATTGCACGTCGCCAGTGCCTGGAGGCATATCCACCACCATCACGTCGAGATTGCCCCAATTGACCTCACGCAGCATTTGCGTAAGTGCTGAAACCACCATCGGGCCGCGCCAGATCATAGGCGCATCTTCATCAACCATAAAGCCCATCGACATCACTTTGATGCCATAGCGCTCCATCGGCTCGATGCGTTTGTCACGGGTCTGTTCCGGCTGACCGGAAATACCCAGCAGACGCGGCATAGAGGGGCCATAAATATCGGCATCCAAAATGCCGACTTTCAAGCCATTGGCATGAAGTCCGAGCGCCAGATTGACCGTGGTGGTGGATTTCCCCACCCCGCCTTTGCCGGAAGCAACTGCGATAATATGTTTGACACCCGGAACCCCAGCTTTTGGAGGCAATGTCGGTGCGCCTTGCGGGCGGGTCGCCTGTGGTTGTGGTTGAGCCGGACGTGCAGGCTGCGGACGTGGTGGCGGTGCATCATCACTGGTACGGCCACCGATTTTTTCAGCCGTCAATGTCACGAGTGTACTTTTTACACCAGGAATGCCAGAGACTACTTTTTCAGCCATGCTGCGCAACGGCTCCAGTGCCTCGGCCCGGTCTGAGGGAACCGTAATGGAAAAGAACACTTTACCATCGGCAATAAATATATCTGAAACCAATCCGAGCGAAACAATATCGCCTTTAAAATCCGGCCCCGTCACCTGCCGGAGTTGGTTGAGAACCTGTTCGCGCGTTACACCTGACATTGAGCCTTCATCCCGCATCATCATTTTGATACATATAGGGATAAAGCAGTTTGCAAGAAAAGGCCAACCCTTCAAGAGCGCTTCTATGCAGATTTTAAGCGCAACATTCCTCTGCTCTCTTCATTGTCATTTCACATGAGACTGATAAAAAGAGCCAAACTTTATAAGGAGCGTTTAATGGCTAAAGCTATTCACAGTATGATCCGGGTGCTTGACGAACAAAAATCCGTTGATTTTTATGCCGGCGCATTCAGTTTGAAAATTGCCGAACGTATTGAATTTGAAGCATTTACTCTCGTCTATCTTCGCAATGAAGAAAATGATTTTGAGTTAGAACTCACCATCAATAAAGGACGCGAAATTCCTTATGATCTGGGTGACGGTTATGGCCATTTAGCCTTCGTGGTCGATGATCTCAACGCTGAACACAAACGCATGACAGCTCTAGGTTTTGCGTCACGTGATATAGTCGAGTTTAAAAATGGCGACACACTTGTTGCCCGTTTCTTCTTCATCAGTGACCCTGACGGCTACAAGATCGAAGTGATCCAGCGTGGCGGCCGCTATATTTAAGCCTTGGCAAGATTGATGCTTCCACGCTAAATACAAGCTAAGATTATAAAACTCTTAATCCGGCAGACGGTGAATGGTGCAAAACACAACAAAAAAAACAGCACTTCTGATACGCTTTCTAAGCGTATTGGCTCTATTTTTTGTCGCTTTTGCCCATAAGCCGATCGAACTACGCGCGACAGAAGCTTCCGATTTTTTACGCTCCGAATTCAGACTGCCGGACGGGACATTTCCGGTCATCTGCCTCGACAGCAGTCGCGATATTAACGGCAAACCCGGCGAAACACGCCATCTGCATGTGGCTGATTGCGATGCCTGCCGGCTGACCGCCAAATTCGTCTGCCCTGCCCCTAACGCCTCATCCGGCCCTGTACTCCATCCAGCTTTAGCGCACGGGGAGATTTTATCCGAAACAATTATCAGCCGGATAATCTACCCGCCAGCGGCACCGCCACGCGCACCTCCTGTTGCCTGATCTTTTTAAATCTCAACGAAATTGCGCCGTAAACTCACAATTATTGCGCATCGATAATGATTAAAAATTCAGGATTATTTCAATGATGTTACGTTTTTTTGCTGCAACTTCTGCGGCACTTCTCATCAGCCTTTCCGCGGCACACGCCCATTCGCCTTCAAAGCCAGCCCCCCATGAATCCCACGGCCATGCAGACCATGCAGACGCAATTAAACTGGGGGACCTGTCACTTGCTGCACCAACAGTGCGCGCAAGCGTGCCCGGTGCCAGCGTGGCTGGTGGGTATATCCTTATTACCAATAACGGCAAAGAAGCCGATCGCCTTGTGGCGGCTTCAACTCCAACCGCCGATCATGTTGAAATCCATGAAATGAGTATGGAAAATGACGTGATGAAAATGCGTCAGCTCAAAAATGGTCTGGAAATTCCGGCCGGTGAAACTGTGGAGCTGAAATCGGGTGGTTATCACCTTATGTTGATGAAGCCTGCCAAGCCTTATGTTGAAGGGACAACAGTTCCGGTTACACTGGAATTTGAAAAGGCAGGTAAAGTGGATGTGGAATTTAACGTCACATCCGCTAAAGGCAAAGCGGCTTCAGAACATAGCCACCACTAAGCGAGCCTTTTGCGTCTACGGGGGCACTGCTTAAACTTCTGCCGGACAAGGCCAACTGATTTTGTCCGGCATTTTTATTGCTTCAATCATTTTTCAAAAAACCTTCATCCAATCGCCATGCTGTGACCTTGGTTAGCTTTTATCCACTGTTTACGCGCAATTTGTCACAGCTAAATTAAATGTCATGATCGCCCTTTGCAGCTTAAAAAATATTTGCTATTGAAAGTGCAGTAAACATGACTATTTTAGTCTAGAATAATTCTAAACTATTGAAATATAACGAAAATACTTAAATTTCATTTGACAGATTAGAGAATCCACGGTTCTATGTCTGCAAATGAAACTGGCAAAGATAGCTCTGCTGCCTTACCAGCTTCGTTCAACCTTTAATGTCTGGGCCTTGAACCCGTTCGATTGGAGGACCTTATGTTTGGTCTCAAAAAAGACCGTTACGCTGCGGATGACAGATTGCAGGTGCAATTTTTCTCCGCAACCAATGGTCAACGCATTATTGCCTCTGCCTCTGCTTTTGCCCCAATGGCAGCAGCACCTTATTTATATCACCCAGTTGCCAGCACAGCTTGCGAAGCTGCACCGCGGAGGTTCTCATGAACCCACGTATTGCCGAATTAAACGGCAGCAACACATGCTATTTTGACCGCCTGCCGGAACGGCTGGTGCTTGAAGGTTATCGTCGCTGGATTGCCGGCTTTGAAACCGGAACCGTTTTGCCATGGGAAATGACCTGGGCACTTTATAGTGATGCGGTTGGCATTGATGCCAGCAAAGCACTCATTGCGGAGCTTTCGCAATTTGTACGCGTGCTGCGCCACTGCGCCTTATGCCCTTTGCATAGTTTCCCCTTCGATTCCCATCAGGTCTGTCAGGCTGAATGCCTGACCTTAGGGCTAATTTCCGCTATGCAGAACGGCGATCAAGCGACAATCGATGCCTGTCTTGGCTCCATAGCTTGCAAAAGCCGCTGTCTGGAAGTGGAAAAGGCAGCGCAGGATTTTGCTGATGGCTTGATGGCGGCTGATCAGATTTTACTGCCGATTCCTACGAATGCATTGATGAGCGCACTTAGCCGTACCTCGGCGGTGACCGTTCACTAGAGATCAGTCTGAACATGAGGCGGTGCGGTCTTAATCAGTTTGCCCTAATCCTCCCGACTGACACTTAAGATACGCATCGCCGGACCAACAGTTAACTCTTGCATTTGAGCCCAGTCTTCTCAAATGCCCCACACAACGGAGAGTGTTATGCTTGCCAGTACTGAAAAACGCCTCGGAATTATTGCGGCTTCAGCTTTGACAGCAGCTTCACTGCTTATGATGAGCCAGCAACATCCGCTGACCACTTACAAAGTGGCCGAAATCGTTTCGCCTATGCCTGTGGTACAAACACTGGCTGATGTAACAAGTACGGATATCCAAAAGCTCGTTGTTGACTTTTCCGACAAACAGCACAGCGCCCAGCGTTTAGCCATGCGTTGATGCTGCTGCACTTTATCACCCAAACTTGTTAAAGTGCACCGGATGAGACTTCTCCTGACCTCAGTCTCATCCGGATTTTTATCTGCCTGCTCAGGCTCGAACCACGATCGGCGCCTTGCCCTCAGTTCGGTTATAAAGGTCAATAATATCCTGATTCATCAAACGGATGCAGCCGGACGACATAGATTGTCCGATTGACCACCATTCCGGTGACCCGTGAATACGGTAACCTGTATCCTGCCCGTTTTGGAAAATATAAAGCGCGCGCGCGCCCAGCGGATTTTGCGGGCCCGGCTCCATACCATTACGATATTTTTCCAATTCCGGCTGACGTTTGATCATTTCCGGCGGCGGAGTCCAACGCGGCCATTGCCTTTTATACTGCACATTGGCGCGTCCCGACCACTCAAAACCAGCTTTGCCAATGCCGACACCATAACGCAAAGCATCACCGCCCGGCTGTACCAGATAGAGAAAATGATTGGCCGTATCGACAACGATCGTGCCGGGTACTTCACCGGTTGGATCGGGTACAATCTGGCGGCGGAATTCTTTCGACACTTTTTGATACGGAATAGCAGGGAGACTATACTCCCCCTCATGCACCGCCGCATACATCACATCCGGTGTGGTAATGGCTTTATCAACACTGATCTGCGGCCGCATCGGTGAAATGCCGCCGGTGCTCATTGGGTCAACATTCATCTGCAAAGCCGACATATCCATCGACTGGCAACCAGCCACTGCTGTAAAAGCTACCGAGCCAGCGCCCAGCAAAAATGTACGACGGTTAAATTGCGCGTCAAACTTCGCCATAAACGTATTCCGGTCATGATTAATATCAAAAATGACCTTGCGCTTTTATGGTTTAGGAAGCGTTAATCCGACAGCTTCATCCGTTCAAATAAATGAGCTGCCGGATCATAAAATAAAACGCTTTATGTTTTAGTAATCGCGTTCGTAGAACACACCCGCACTGGAATTACCGTCTGAACCAACAGATGCTTTGGCCTTCAGGCTGCGGGTAATATCCATATTCACGGTACCTTTGGTTGTTCCGGCAGAACCAGCCTCAACGCCCAGATAAATATTGTCACGGATATATGTGCCTGCGCGAACAGCAGTATTGCCCTGCTGGTCGGTAACAACGTCCAAATCATCCAAACCGATACCTTGACGGATACTTCCCATCAATGAGGTATTGGAGCCGCCTGCCAGTTCTGCCGCGGCTGCGGCCAGCTGTGCAATCTGGAAAGGTGACAATTCGCTGATCGAACGATTGAAGAGTAAGCGCGCCAAAACTTCATCCTGTGGCAGTTCCGGCTGTGAGCTGAACGAAATGTCGAGATCGTCAACAGTACCTTTAACCGTAACAAGCACAACAATATCATTGCCTTCAGTACGCGCGACAAAATTGACCTGCGGATTGAGATCGCCAATCAGTGTCACCTGTCCTTCATCAAAGGTAATACGCTGACCCATAATGCTGATACGGCCACGCAACAAATCAAAGCCGCCAACAGGCTGGATATTGGTCACAGGTCCTGTCAAGCGCAAACGACCGCCCAGCTCCGTATCAAGACCACGACCACGCACGAAAATCTTGTTTGGTGCATTGACCAGAATATCCAGCTTGGCGACACTTGGACGTGCGGAAGGTGTTGGAATTGGCCCTTTTCGCGTTTCAACCTTCGCCCGTGTCAGCGTACGCATCACGGCAAGCGGTGTATTAATATGGTTCACATTAATGCTTGCAGCACTGCCGCCCATGCTTTCAGGCACAGAGATTTCAGCGCGTTCCACATCAATACGGCCACCAATCAGAGGATCACGTAACAACGGCCCTGTAATCGACAGACCGCCATTAACGGTTGCAACCACCAGCGCACCATCGGCATAACGCGCACGATTAAACTTGATCTCAATATTGGCAGGCATTGCAGCTGCCATATTGGTGGAAATCGTTCCGCTTGCGCTTAGCGAACCACCGCTGCCCAGATCCGCATTAATCTGACGCAGCGAAATCGTTTCGCCGTCAAGACTACCCATCACATTGATATTATTGAGACGGACATTGGTTTCCGGATCAATAAACTGTGCGCCATTGGTTGAGAACATACCGCGCAATTGCGGGTGATCAAATCCACCGGACACAGAAGCTGTCAACGACAGAGTACCGCTGGCTTGCGAACCGCGATCTGCTAAAAAACGATTGGCAAGCGCCAAAGGCACATTACCGGTTACATTAACGCCCAAACCTTGACCTGAAAACGGCACTTTACCATCAGCACGAACATTGAGACCTTTAGGGCCATCAACTGTAAGGCTGGAGAAATTGACCGCTTCTCCGGCATAATCACCGGCCGCATTCAAGGTTAGAGGTGCAAGACCGTTTTCACGTAAGAAAGTTGTGGCAAGCTCGCTGCCCTTCAGCGAGAACTTTGCATTCGGGTTTTGCAAAGTACCGGTCACACGAGCAAAACCGGTAACGACCCCGCGCAAATCCTGCCCCTTCACCGCACCGTTTAAAACGGCCAGTGGCAATTGGGTAAGGTTCACATCAAGCGCCAATTCGCCTTTGTCTAAAGGCACACCGCCATTAGCACGTATATCAATGCCGCCACCACCGAATATGCGGGCCTCAACATTGAGACGATTGTTAGCAGATGTTCCTTTTGCATCAGCATCAAGTGCAGCAATACCCTGTTTTTTCAATTCAGCAGCTGTTACACCGCGTGCCTGCAAATCAAAACGCACATCCGGCGCATCAGCCGTGCCGGTAATATGCGCTGTACCATTGACGATACCGCCAAGGCCAAGTGCCGGCTGCACCGCATTGGCAAGCGCCAGGGGCAAATCAGAAATGGCGACAGATAAATCAAATTTATCTGCCAAACCGCCTTTTACCTTCACCTGACCACTATTGCCGCCATTGCTGGCATTAATGATAACATCACCAAAGGAAATACGACCATCTCGCACGGCTATATCAGCAGGGGACGCAAGAATTGCATTCAACTGCGCCTGCTTCACTTCCGCCTTCATCAAGCTTAACAGGAAGCCACCATCTTTCGGCTCCAATGAACCGGCAGCCGTCACAGCGGTACCAATAGAAAGCTTCGTATTGGCATTAAACTGTGTTTTCGAGCCTTGTGCATTGGCTTGTGCATCAAGCGTATCAATGCCGAAATCACCCACTTTGATATTACGTGCTGTTGCATGACCATCAACAACCGGAACGCCCAAGAGATCCTGCGCTTTCATCGCAATATCGGCAGTATCGATGTGGTTGCCGTTAGCTTTCAGGTTTTTCACATTCGCATTGATAACGGCATTTTGGTTTTCGCCATTATGATCAAGGCCGATTTCGGCTTTAACGGCACCCGTTGCTTCAACCAGGAACAAGGCTGCAGCAGTGGAGACATCAGGTGCATCGACCTGTAGCTGGCCGTCAAACAAACCTTTGGCGGTTTGTGTGACATTGCCGCGAACTTCTGCCCCACCTGCTTTGAAAAACAGGTTGCTCAAACGTTTTTCGTCATCAATCAGATCAACCAATGTCGACAAATCAACACGCTCACCATTAAGAAACGCATGGCCTGCCAACTGACCATTCAAAACGGTGCCGGTTTTCGAATTACCATCCATCAAGGCGTTAAAATCAAATGCGCCGTTACTTAGCTTCTGACCGGCAAGTGTGCCCTCTGGCGCTGCCACACGCATTGCCACGGCGAACACACCGTCATTGCCACGCGCACTGCCTTTGACAGTCAACTTGCCCGATGTCTGAGCCGACACATAAGCCATATCTGAAAGCGAAGCGGAAAAGTTAAAATCTGCATCCTTGCTGGCAAAAACCCCGTTGGCGGTCAGTTCGGTCTGCTCGTTAACAACACGGAAATCACGCGCTGCAAAGCCCTCCGGCCCGCGAGCAATGCCGCCTGTCAGACGGGTCTGACCGGCCAGTACTTTGTCAGCCGCTTCAATACCGGTGCGCATACCATCGGCACTGCCATCCAGATCAAGATCGAAGGCTCCTGTTAATGGATCGATTTTACCTTTGGCAGCCAGATGCAGTGCACCGCCAAGATCGCGTCCGGCAAGCGCACCAAATGGCGACAAACTTTCAATTGCCGCATTGATATCCCCGTTAAAACGGTTTTCTTCAATAATACCCTTCAGGCTCAGCTTGGTATCTTGCGCGATAATATCCGCACGGTTCAAATCAACCGGACGACCGGCTGTCCAGTTACCATTAATCAAAAGGTCTATTTTTTCGCCAAGCGCCTGCGCCAATTCCGCATTGGGCGAATCAAGACCGCCGACATTCCCCTTCACATCAAAACTAATATGGCGTGCATCCGGCTGATCGAGATTTTCTGCCAAGCCACCCATATCGAAACTGATATGGTCACTGGTAAGATTAGCCGTTTTTAACTTTGCAATATCAAGACGTCCAACCCAGTCATTGGTCGGTCGGTCACCAAAAGCAACCTGCAAACGCGCATTGGCAACAGAGGTTTCACCTCCTGAAACCGGCAGCAAGACGCGCCCTTTTTCAGCATCAGCCAGTGTTAGATCAACACGAAGACGGTTCAAAAAGCCGTCTTTGCCGCTCTCAGCAGAAGCGGCAAGCTTCAATGCCGCACTATCAACTGCCAGATCATCGAGGCGCATACCGCCTTGATCCTTAATCAGCCCAAGTGCGGAAAGCTTGGTGTCAGCACCAAAGAAGTCACGAAATTCCTGCGGAACCAAAGCTGCAATCGGACCATTGAGGCGCACATTAAACGCACGTCCCTGATCTTGGCCCTGATCTTGGCCCTGATCTTGGCCCTGATCTATGCGATCCACTGTCAAAGCACCGGTCAAAATGCGCTTGCCGTCGGCATCAAGAGCCAGATCAATATTCAAATCATCTAGAACGCCTGCACCTTGCACATCGAGTTTGACCGGCGGACGACCATCAATGTTCAACAGATTGGCGATAATTCCATTGGCCGGTTCCTCAGCCTGCAAATTCAGATCAAGCTTCTGTGTGCTATTGGTAAAATCTGCTTTCAGATCAAATTTGCCACCCGGTCCGTCAAGACGGTTGATCGCAAATTCGGATTGCAGCGAGCCATCAGCCAGCGCCAATTTACCTTTGGCAGATACATCCGATTCAAGGCCAAAAACCTCTTTGCCAAAATGAATACGCGCAATATCAAGTTGATCAAGATGCACTGATAATGGCAATTCAGGTACGCTGAAGCTTGACGATTCAGGTGATGGAACATTGCTGTCCGGCAAAGGTGTACGCAAAAAATCCACACGCTCGGCCGATAGGTTCTGAATGCTTAAATTACCGCGCAACAGCGCCAGACGGCTCCAGTTCAGCGTTGCGTTTTCAATACGCAGCCATACACCTTCACGGTCAGCGATAGTGATTGCACCAACTTTAGCTTCGGAAGATAAAACACCGTTCAGACCAGAGAAAGAAATTCTGCGGTTTGGTGCGGATAATTGATTTTCAATGAAGGACAGAAAATACGATTTCTCTTCCTCCGCCTGATCCTGTGCGAAAACCGGCAGAGCAAACAAAAGAACAAAAACAAGTGTCAGTAATCGTGTCAAAACGACTGTCCTATACCCACATAGAAAGAAAATTTCGGATCACCGGATCCACGGTCAAGCGGCACGGCTGCATCAAGGCGGATTGGGCCAAGTCCGGTATGATAACGCAAACCACCACCAACGCCGACGCGCAATTTTTCGGAGAAATCCGGATAGGATTTCTCGCCCACATAGCCTGCATCGGCAAAAGCCACCACACCGATCGATTCTGTTACTTTCGCACGAACCTCACCCGATGCCTCGACCAAAGAGCGCCCACCAATGATTTCGCCAGTTGATGTTTCCACACCAACATTGCGATAAGCATAACCACGGATGGAACCACCGCCACCGGCAAAGAACAATTTATCCGGCGGCAATTCGCTAATGCCCGCACCAACAATAGAGCCAACTTTTGCCCGACCCGCCAATGTTACGCGGTCACCCTTACCGAAGCTGTAATAAGCGCGCCCTTCAGCGGTAAATTTATTGATGAAGTTGCCATATGTAGCTTCATAAAACGGCTCAAGATACAACTCACCGTAGAGCCCGTGTTTAGCATCATTTTTATCATCACGACCATCATAAAGCAGATTGCCTTGCAGACCTATCGTGGTGAATTCACGCTTGCCAAAATAATCATCATTAAAATGCGAACGACCAACATTGGCATATGCGCTGCCTGATAACTGATCAGAGAAGATATGCGTAAAACCGCCTTTGAGGTTCACGGAGGTTTCCGTATAGGCGTCAATGACTTCACGGCGTGCATTCAGTCCGGTGACAAAATCCGTATCCGGCGTAAAGACACCCGGTTTGGTAAAACTTGTTCCCAGCAAATAGGTATAGTTCTTCGGATTGAAAGAATCCTTTTGCGAACCACCAATACCGCTGATCTTACCTTCAACGCGTAAACGCTCGCCTTTGCCCAACAAATTGCGGTGCATCCAATAAGATTCTGCACCAAAACCATCTAATGTGGAATAACTGCCACCAATACCAAAACGGCGCGGTTTGCGTTCCTGCACATTCAAGGTCATCGGCAATGTGCCGTCCGGATTGATTTTTTCAGCTTCCTGAAAGCTCATCGCCCGGAAAACTTCCATACGCGCCAAACGTTTTTTGGCACGCTCCAAATCGGCCGGATCGAAATCCTCACCCTCTTTCAGGCCGGTCATCCAAGCCACAAAAGCCGGATCCATCCGGTCGGTACCCTCAACGGCGATGGGGCCATATTGCGCATGCATGCCAGGATCTATCGTAATTACGGCCGCAATTGTATTGCCCTTATGATCAGCAGTGACCTCTTCGTCACTCATACGGGCTTTGGCATAACCTTGCTGACGCCATGCTTCAACGGCCAATCGTTCGGCACGTAAAATCGTGCCGGATTTAGCCACTTCACCATCGGCGAAACCGGATTCTGCCGGTGTTTTCACCTGATCACGACGCGGCTTCGCCCGTGGCGGTGCCATATTGACAATACTGGCGCGCGAAAACAGAAATTGCGGTCCCGGATCAATATTCATCACAATATTGACATGATCAGGCATATCCGCATCCGGCGGAATGTCGCTGGCTTCACGTCCGTTGACTAAAATTGAAATCGTGCCGCCATAACGCCCTTCATTGTAAAGAGCGGCCAGAATACGGCGATAATCACCACGTGCTTTGGCCAGCAGACCAGCCGATCCTGAAGCAGGCTTGTCCTGATCTGAAAATAATCCGGATGCACCTTCAATAATTGCCTTGCTATCGTCCGCCTTACCATCAGTATTGATCTGCTTGCCGCTGATAACCACTTCAACATCATAGTTTTTAGGTTCAGCGATCACTGCATCAGGATCAACTGTTGATTTCTTCTCGCCCCACAAATGAATACCGAACAATTCAAATGCCTGTGCGGGAGATACAAGGAATGGTGAAAGCTGGGCAGCCATCAGCAATGCCAATACGCTTGCTTTATATATGGGCTTTGCCTTCAGTCTCATATGCTTGTGCATTCCTATACTAAACTCATACGAACAGACTGAATTGGATAAATTTCCAGATGAAATTCTATCCGTTCAGTCCGTATTTGTCGATTGCCACAGCTTGCTTTTTTGCTGTGCAACGTCGTTTCCCGGCATCATGGCAAGTTTAAAATTATCATCATCCGAGATATACAGTGAATAGCATAGGCATGGTTAACGGCTAAACAAGATAAGCCGCAATTCAACTTTTAGGTAAATGAAATATTAATGCGTGAGACCGAGTTGTCCGGCCACCCATACAGGCCGGACAAACCATTATAAAATATAAGTAATTTCTGAAGTAATAATTTCCTTCACTCTGCTTAAGCCTGACTGAACTTACTAAATTCCCGGCTTCGATGATCCGACGGTCATAATTTTAGCGGCCTGCCGGCACGATATTTTTAATTTTACCGGAACCAAATGGAATCATCTGCGCTCCCTTGCCCGCAGGGCGCACACCTTCGCCAATCGGCACATTGCGCATTGGCGGATAAACAGGGCCGGGACCAACAGTTGGTGATGGACCATAAGGATCATAATGTGGCACATAAGGCACCGGTGGTTGCGGTCTTGGACGATATGGCGGGCGATAGTGATGGCGATGAGGACGATAATCCCAGCCATTTCTGCCCCAGCTGTTCCAGCCCCAATATGGCTGACGCCTATAAACCGGACCGCTTTGAATAATAATGCCTGGCTGGCGAACATAATAAGTTGAAGGCTGCACTATCTGCGGGGCATAATTATTAAAGCTTAAGTATCGGGCAGATGCCCAACCATAAATGCGGCCTACTCGCACATGACACCAGCCTGCCTGACACGGCCCTGCCTCAACCTGCCAGCCCGGACGTAATGTTCCGATTTTCTTATAACGCGCCGCAGCACCTTCACGCACATTAACATTACCGGTGACAATAGCCGGTGCCGCATATCCCACCGTTGGTACGCCAACCAACAGGCCAAGCACGGCCAGTCTGACGACATGTTTTGGATTGCCAATCTTTTCAAGTAACAACATTAGCATACTCCGTTACAACCGAAGCAAGACATCAGGCTTATCCCGACTCCTTCCGGTCAGAGAAATGCCTTTTATCATTTTAGCAATCATTAATACAACCATAGATTGATTTTTAAAAATAATACCCGCAAAATAAAAAAGCGCTCCGGATCAAAAAATCCGGAGCGCCCGATGCGGCTTTTGCGGGGGGAGAGGAGAGAAAAGCCGCTGAAAACAGTGTATTCGTTTATTTAAGGCAGGTTGCGGGCCGCCTCCGGAGTCATCGGCATCGGCATCATATTAGTATCCAGATGATGCATGATCCAGACCGAGCCGATGAGAACAATCGCCAGAATAATGATCGTGAACAACAGTGCCATCATATTCCAGCCGCCTTCCGATTTTGGGCTCATATGCAGGAAATAAATCAGATGGACGACCATCTGTACCGCACCAATACCCAAAATAATCGCAGCCGTGACCGCGGGCGTAAATGTACCAACCATAACGAGGCCGAAAGGCACTGCTGTCAAAATAACAGCCAGTACAAATCCGGTCAGGTAAGTTTTCAGATCACCGTGATCCGCACCATGATCAGTTGTTGCATGTGTATCTTTCACAGCACTCATCACAATACTCCCATCAGATAGACCAGTGTGAAGACACCAATCCAGACAATATCCAGAAAGTGCCAGAACAAGCTGAGGCACATCACGCGAGCCTGATTGCTCTTGGTCAGACCGGTGCGCTTGATCTGTGCCACCAGAACCACAATCCAGATCAGACCTGTAGTAATGTGGAAACCGTGTGTTCCGACAAGCGTAAAGAAGGCAGACAGGAACGCACTGCGGTCAGGGCCTGCACCTTCTGCAATCATGTGATGGAATTCATAGATTTCCATCGCAAGGAATGTGGCGCCTAACAGGAATGTCACAGCAAGCCAGCGGATAAGTCCGGCCTGATTGCCTTTGAACATTGCCAATGTGGCCAGACCATAGGTCAAGCTTGATACCAGCAACAATGCGGTTTCAACGGCAACAAATTGCAGATCGAACAATTCACGACCCGTCGGGCCACCAGCAAACTGGTGAGACAAAACTGCATAGGTTGCGAAGAGCCCCGAGAACAACACACAGTCACTCATCAGGTAAATCCAGAAACCTACCAGCGTGGTAGAGCCTGCATCATGATGATCTTCGTGTGCCGCTTCCACATCAGTGGAAGCGCCGTGGCTATCTAAAACAGCTGAGGAACTCATTATCAGGCCTCCTGTGCTTTGAGTTGTGCGGTGCGGATATCTTCAACGGCCTGCACTTCATCAGCAGAGACATAATAATCTCTGTCCAGCGAGAAGGAGTGACCGATACCGACAGCCAGCATGGCAAGAGCCGAGACAATCGCCAACCACCAAATATGCCAGACCATAGCGAAACCAAAGATGATGCTGATCATGGCAATGATGAAACCTGCACCCGTGTTTTTCGGCATATGAATACGCGCGAATTTTTCGGTACGACGCGGCACACCACGTTGTTTCATATCCCACCAGGCATCGACATCTTTGACCACAGGGGTTTCGGCGAAGTTATAAAATGGTGGCGGTGAAGAGATCGACCATTCAAGTGTCCGGCCTGTGCCCCATGTATCACCATTGAGATCGCGCAGTTTTTCACGGTTACGAATGGAAACGAGAATCTGAAGCACCTGGAAGACAATACCAACCAAGATGATCGCTGCACCGACAGCCGCAATAATCAGATAAATCTGCCAGGCAGGATTTTCCGTATGGTTGAGGCGGCGGGTCATACCCATCAGGCCAAGCACATAAAGCGGTGCGAAAGCGAGGATGAAACCGGTCAACCAGCACCAGAATGCATAACGGCCAAGACGTTCATTGAGCTTGAAGCCGAAAGCTTTCGGGAACCAGTAAACCACACCGGCAAAGCAACCGAACAGCACACCTGAAATGATCACATTATGGAAGTGGGCAATCAGGAATACCGAATTGTGCAGCACAAAGTCTGCCGGCGGAACCGCCAGAAGCACACCGGTCATACCACCGATAACAAAGGTACACATGAAACCGATAGTCCACAGAACCGGTGTTTCGAAACGGACGCGACCTTTATACATAGTGAACAGCCAGTTGAACACTTTCGCACCCGTCGGGATGGAAATGATCATGGTTGCCACACCAAAGAACGAGTTCACGCTTGCGCCACCACCCATGGTGAAGAAGTGGTGCGCCCAGACCAGAAACGACAAGACAGTAATAGCAACGGTTGCATAAACCATCGACGTATATCCGAACAGGCGCTTGCCGGTATAAGTTGCGATTACTTCAGAGAAGACACCAAAGCACGGCAGAACCAGAATATAGACTTCCGGATGACCCCAGATCCAGATGAGGTTGATATACATCATCGCATTGCCACCAAGATCATTGGTGAAGAAATGGAAGTCAAGATAACGGTCAAGAGTTAGCATCGACAGGGTTACTGTCAGGATCGGGAAAGCTGCCACAATCAAAATGTTGGAGCAAAGTGCTGTCCATGTGAAAACCGGCACTTTCATCATATCCATGCCGGGAGCACGCATTTTAATGATGGTAGTGATAAGGTTCACACCCGATAAAAGCGTCCCCATACCCGAAATCTGTAAAGCCCAGATATAATAATCCACGCCGACATCAGGGCTGTATTGCATGCCCGAAAGCGGCGGATAAGCCAGCCAACCGGTTTTGGCAAATTCACCCACGCCCAACGAAATATTGAGAAGGATCGCACCTGCCGCGGTCAGCCAGAAACTCAAGCTGTTCAGATAAGGGAAAGCAACGTCGCGTGCACCGATCTGCAAAGGCACTGCAAAGTTCATCAAACCAACGATGAAAGGCATTGCAACGAAGAAGATCATGATCACGCCATGCGCCGTGAAAATCTGGTCATAGTGATGCGGCGGCAAGAAACCTTCTTCTGCACCGCTGGCGATAGCCTGCTGGGCGCGCATCATCACAGCATCGGAGAAGCCGCGGAACAGCATCACCAGCGCCAGAATAATATACATGATACCGACGCGTTTATGGTCAACCGACGTCAGCCAGTCGTGCCACAACACGCCCCATTTGCGATAATAAGTAATCGCTGCAAAAAGTGCCAAACCACCACCAAACACGGCCGCCAGGGTAACCATGACGATCGGCTCATGAAATGGAATCGCATCAAGCGTTAATTTTCCGAACATTTTAAAGCTTCACTTGAATTTTTGTCAGCCGCGCGGGGGACGTGGCGACGAAGTTTTCATTGAATCCGCATCAGTCAGATTGACCGGAGTAGTCAGGCAGATCACATCATCTGCCCAAAGACTCATGTCGATAGGCGAAGATTTACGTAAATTGGCACGTGCTTCCCGGGCCATCTGCACACGATGCATTTCATCATCCATGCAAACAGTTTTGCCATCCACACAACGATTGATGATGTCATGGAACAAGGTCGGATCATTGTAAGTGAAATACTGAACCGGATGTTTTTCACTCGGCTGTTCAACCGACATGTAACGGGCGCGGTCAAGCGGCTCACCTTTAGCTTTCACCTCGGCTACCCATTTATCAAAACCGGCCTGATCAAAGCTGTGCGCCTTAAAACGCATCTGGGCAAAGCCGGCACCGCTATAATTTGCCGACATACCATCAAACACACCTTCATAATTGGCGATGAGATGAAGCTGTGTCTGCATGCCAGCCATCGTATAAACCTGACTGCCCAAAGCCGGAATGAAGAACGAATTCATCACCGTACCCGATGTCAGTTTGAAATTGACCGGAACATCCACAGGCATCGCCATCTCGTTGACGGTCGCAATGCCGTATTGCGGATAAAAGAACATCCACTTCCAATCAAGAGCTGTCACTTCCACTTCCAATGGAGGCACATCTGAATCCAGCGGGCGGTAAGGGTCGAGCTTATGCGTGGAAATCCATGTCACTGTGCCAAGCACAATGATGATTGCACACGGGATAAGCCAGACGGCCAATTCGATTTTGGTCGAATGGTGCCAATCCGGCTGATAATCTGCCTTCTCGTTGGAGGCACGATATTTCCATGCAAAAAACAGGGTCATAATGATGACCGGAACAACGACGAGCAACATAAGACCTGTTGCAAAATAGATAAGGTCGCGTTGCTGCATCCCTATCTCACCCTTGGGATCCAGCAGCACCTGCTGACAGCCACTCATAAAAAGGGTCAGGACTGCGAGGCTCAAAAGGCCAAGCACGCGTGATGATCCAATTTTCATTTACGCTTCCGTTTCATGCACTGCCCTATATGGGGGAAGGCAATGCACGCCTCAATTTCTCAATTTACGGTAATTACTGAAAGTTTGATAGGTACAGTTATACCTATTAACTCTGATTGTCACGCGTCTTCTAAAATAATTCTTGATCAATTAGAAGACACTAAAAATGGCTCGTGCAAAAAAATATTTTATCTGAGACAGATCAAAGCTTATAAAATATCAATATGAGTAATATAAAATATAATATTATGCAAATTTGTCGCACCCAGATAGATTATTATTGGTTTTCAAGACCATACATCAAGTTAATACCAAAAAGGCTGCCCTTCTTATGAGCAGCCCTACGATATAGCCATCACTTTAATAAAGCTTACACCTTGTTGGGCAAGACACGATCCGGCGGGCGGTGGCCGTCGACAAAGGCGCGAATATTGATGATCACCTTATCACCCATATCAATGCGCCCTTCCAAAGTGGCCGAGCCCATATGCGGAAGAATCACAACTTTGCCTTTTTTGGCCAAGTCCAGAAGCCGCGGATTAACCGCAGGCTCGTGTTCAAAAACATCAAGCCCAGCACCTGCAAGCTTGCCCTGTTCGATCTGTTCGATCAGCGCCATTTCATCAATAATCTGGCCGCGCGCTGTGTTTACCACATAGGCATGCGGCTGCATCAAGGCTATGCGCCGTGCAGACAATAAATGGAATGTCGCTGGTGTTGACGGACAATTGACCGAGATAATATCCATCCGCGCCAGCATCTGATCAAGGCTGTCCCAATAAGTAGCCTCCAGCTCTTCCTCGATCTTGGGACTGACATTCTTACGGTTATGATAATGGATCGACATACCAAACGCTTTGGCGCGTCTTGCCACAGCCGTTCCAATACGCCCCATGCCGATAATACCAATGCGCTTGCCCCAGATGCGCCGCCCCAGCATCCATGTCGGCGACCAACCCGGCCATTGGCCGGAATTTTCATGCAGGGAATTAGCACCTTCCACCAAACGGCGTGGAACAGACAGCAATAAAGCCAATGTCATATCGGCGGTGTCTTCTGTCAGCACATTGGGCGTATTGGTGACAGTAATGCCGCGTTTGGCAGCGGCTGCAACATCAATATTGTCGACACCATTACCGAAATTAGCAATCAGCTTCAGATCGGGTCCTGCCTGCTCGATCATCGACGCATCAATAATATCGTTAATCGTCGGCACGAATACATCCGCATCTTTTAATGCCGCAACGATTTCCGCCTGCGTCATGCGGTGATCATCAATATTCAGCCGCGCGTCAAACAGTTCCCGCATCCGCGTTTCAACCGAATCGGGTAATTTGCGGGCAAGAACAACCAGCGGCTTCTTCCTGACGGACATATTCACCTCTTTTTTGGTCGAATTCACACCGAATTAATCTGCGTTGAGACCTCCTTAACCAAGAAGGTGCAAAATCACAAAAAACTTCATGCGCTTCTTATCTATCAAGGCACATGGACAAAGACAAAGGAAAACAGGTCATGATGCAGCAATTTCACATCATCATGCAAACCTGTGCCAGAAATAACCGGCTGAAAACAGCAATGAACTGTTGCGGCCGTTGTAAATGACGCGAATATAAGGGTCAAAGCGAGGATACGTGTACCGAGTTTTTCTTGCGAAACTATTGAAATTCATCTCTGTGGCAACTGCTGTGGCACTGCTAAGCCTCAGTCTGAACATGCCTGCTTATGCACAAACTGTAGAAAAAATCGCCACACCGGTTGGTAAAAGCGGCCTGCCTTTGCCGCGCTTTGTCAGTTTAAAACCCGCGCGTGCCAATATACGCGTGGGGCCCGGGCGCGAATATGCGGTTTCATGGCTTTTTGTTAAAGCCGGATTGCCGGTGGAAATTATTCAGGAATATGATAACTGGCGCCGCATCCGTGATGCAGATGGCACAGAAGGCTGGATTTACCAATCGCTTTTATCAGGCAAACGCACAGCCGTCACAGCACCTTGGGACAAGTCCGGCCGTTTGCTGGAATTGCGTACATCCCCGGAACCAACGGCCAAAATCGTGGCACAAGTGGAAGGCGGCGTGATCGCCAATATCCGTGAATGCAATGGCGAATGGTGCAGACTGGAAGTCAATAAAGTGCGCGGCTGGTTACCCCAGCGCGAATTATGGGGTGCTTATCCAGGCGAGGTCTTTGACTAGGCAAGCTCGCAATCAAATAAATAATGAACCGGAAAAATTAAAAAAGCTCATGAAACGCTGTTCACGAGCTTTTTCAATCGGGAATCAACAGCTGCGTTTAGCTTTTGCGGCGCAACCGGACGATGATATCAACATTCACGATTTCCATTCCCTCAGGTGCTTCAGGCATATTTGCCACGGTCGGCTGGCCTTTGGTGCTGTGCGGAATATCAAACACCACATTTTCTCCTTCAAGGAAGAAATGCTGATGATCGGAAATATTAGTATCAAAGTAGCTCTTGGCGCCTTCAATAGCGATGATGCGCAGCAAGCCCGCTTCAGTAAACTGATGCAGTGTATTATAAACGGTGGCCAGAGACACCGGCACATCGGCAATAACAGCCTCTTCATGCAGCTCTTCAGCTGACAAGTGGCGGTCGCCGCGGGCGAAGATAAGACTAGCAAGAGCGACTCGTTGTCGTGTAGGCCGCAAACCTGCGTCACGTAAACGGTGTTCCATCAACATCGAATCTGCATGCAAAACAGGTATATTCACGTTTTATCCGTTACAGCTCGTACCAAATTTGCCAAAAATGCAACGAAGTGTTGCTCATTGGCATTCTCCATTGATATATGCAGTCACAATAATACTATCAATAGCCTTCTTCATAGCATTGATTGCAGGAAAAAGCTATCAGGATGGTTTTACTGTTGGAAACAGTCTGTGCTAAGACTATTTTAACATAAACGACATCATTCATGACCGGCCATGCCGGTCACACAGAGAATTTGATTTGGAGGCGTAATGGCAGAACAAAAATCGAGCTACGGGTATGAGGAGCTCCTTTCCTGCGCTCGCGGTGAAATGTTTGGTCCGGGCAATGCCCAGCTGCCGCTGCCACCGATGCTGATGGTGCACCGCATCACCGAAATTTCGGAAACCGGTGGTGAACACGGCAAAGGCTTCATTCGTGCTGAGTATGATGTAAAACCTGATGATTGGTATTTCCCGTGCCATTTTCAGGGCAATCCGATCATGCCGGGCTGCCTTGGCCTAGACGGCATGTGGCAGCTGACCGGTTTTTTCCTCGGCTGGCTCGGCGAGCCAGGTCGCGGCATGGCGCTTTCAACCGGTGAAGTGAAGTTCAAAGGCATGGTGCGTCCGCATACCAAGCTCATTCAGTATGGCATTGATTTCAAACGCGTTATGCGTGGTCGCCTTGTTCTGGGTACAGCTGATGGCTGGCTAAAGGCAGACGGCGAAACAATTTATACGGCGAGCGATTTACGCGTTGGTTTATCGAAAGACAGTTCAGCTGAATAAGTCAGCTTTATAAAAATATTGATTGCTCATTGATCAAAGATTGGGCAAATTTTCATGAGCGCGGCGTTCAGAAAAGTGATTTTCTTTAACGCCGCGCTCAAAACATGTGAAGAACACACCTATCTGTTCTGATAGCAACTTTAAGAACAGCACAGGTGTCAAAGGAGAGCGCTATGCGGCGTGTAGTCGTCACCGGAATGGGGATCGTATCCTCAATTGGAAACAATACCGACGAGGTGACAGCCTCGCTTCGTGAGGCGAAATCCGGCATCAGCCGGGCGCAGGAATACGCCGATCTGGGCTTCAGATGTCAGGTTCATGGTGAGCCGAAAATTGATATTGAAGCACTGGTTGATCGTCGCCATATGCGTTTTCATGGCCGCGGAACAGCATGGAATCACATCGCGATGGATCAGGCGATTGCTGATGCGGGATTAAGCGAAGAACAAGTTTCAAACGAGCGAACCGGTATTATTATGGGTTCCGGCGGCCCGTCCACACGCACGATTGTCGAATCAGCCGACATCACCCGTGAAAAAGGCCCAAAACGCGTTGGTCCTTTCGCTGTGCCGAAAGCCATGAGCTCGACAGCCTCCGCCACTTTGGCGACCTTCTTCAAAATCAAAGGCATCAATTATTCGATTTCTTCTGCCTGCGCGACTTCCAACCATTGCATCGGCAATGCGGTTGAGATGATCCAGTACGGCAAGCAGGATCGTATGTTTGCCGGTGGCTGTGAAGACCTCGACTGGACCTTGTCGGTGTTGTTTGATGCCATGGGTGCAATGTCTTCGAAATATAACGACACCCCTTCCACAGCATCCCGCGCCTATGACAAAAACCGCGACGGTTTTGTGATTGCCGGCGGTGCCGGTGTGCTCGTGCTGGAAGACCTCGAAACCGCCCTTGCCCGCGGCGCCAAAATTTACGGCGAAGTGGTTGGCTATGGTGCAACATCCGATGGTTTCGACATGGTTGCCCCGTCCGGCGAAGGCGCACTGCGCTGCATGCAGATGGCGCTTTCCACTGTTGAGGGTAAGATCGACTATATCAATCCGCATGCGACCTCGACCCCTGCCGGCGACGCACCGGAAATTGAATCGATCCGCAAGATTTTTGGCTCCGGCGATAGCTGCCCGCCGATTGCTGCAACCAAATCCCTGACCGGTCACTCACTGGGTGCAACCGGCGTTCAGGAAGCCATTTATTCGCTGTTGATGATGCAAAATAACTTCATCTGCGAAAGTGCACATATTGAAGAAATCGATCCGGCTTTTGCCGATATGCCGATTGTGCGTAAACGTATTGATAATGCTGAAATAAATACAGTCCTGTCCAACTCGTTCGGGTTTGGGGGCACGAATGCGACGCTGGTTTTCCAGCGCTATAAGGACTGACGGAGAAAAATATGGAAGGTCTTATGAAAGGCAAACGCGGCCTGATTATGGGGGTCGCGAATAACCACTCAATCGCTTGGGGGATTGCAAAAAATCTAGCTGATCAAGGTGCAGAACTTGCTTATACCTATCAGGGCGATGCATTGGGCAAGCGCGTGATGCCATTGGCTGAACAGACTGGCTCAAAACTGGTGCTGCCTTGCGATGTGGAAGATATTGCCTCCGTCGACAAAGTTTTCGAAACCATTGAAAAAGAATGGGGCGGTCTGGACTTTGTCGTCCATGCCATTGGTTTTTCCGACAAAAACGAGTTGAAAGGCCGCTATGCGGATGTCACAACCCGTGAAAACTTCAGCCGTACCATGGTCATTTCCGCTTATTCCTTCACCGAAGTGGCGCAGCGCGCTGCAAAGCTGATGAAAAACGGCAGCTCCATGCTGACGCTGACCTATGGCGGCTCAACCCGCGTGATCCCGAACTATAACGTGATGGGCGTAGCGAAAGCTGCTCTTGAAGCTATGGTTCGTTATCTGGCTTCCGATTACGGCCCGCAGGGCATCCGCGTCAATGCGATTTCGGCAGGCCCTGTGCGCACACTGGCTGGCGCTGGCATTGGTGATGCACGCGAGATTTTCACCTATCAGCGCCGCAATGCGCCGCTGCGTCGTACTGTTGATATTGATGAAGTGGGTAAAGCAGCGCTTTACATGCTGTCTGATCTCTCCAGCGGTGTGACCGGTGAAATCCACTTTGTTGATTCAGGCTATAATATTGTTTCGATGCCATCGATTGATGAGCTGAAAAAAGTGCCTGACAGCAACGACTAAAAAACTGAATGCACAAAAAAACGCCGCCTTAAAAATAAGGCGGCGTTTTTGTATCTGAAGCCCATTAAAAAGCCCGTATTATTTACGTGCTTCGATCACCTTGAAACCGCGCTCGTCTTTCAACAGATTGACGACGCGGAAAGACCCTTTCAGCACCGCTTCATATGGCAGTTGACGATTAGCCACCATCAACAAACGCCCGCCGGTTTTCAAGCGTTTGGCCGCAGCTGTGATAAAACTTTGCCCCAAAGAAACATCTGTCGCGCGCCCTTCATGGAAAGGCGGGTTCATGATCACTGTATCATAAATACCAGTGACTGCTTCTTTGGTCAGGTCGAACCAATGAAAAGCGACAGGCTTTTCGACGTGACTTAAATTTTTACGCGCCGCCTGAAGCGATTCATAATCCGCCTCATAAAGATCAAGGCGCTCAAGCTTTGGTGCGAGGTTAAGCGCCTGAGCGCTTAAATAGCCCCATCCGGCACCATAATCAGCAACATTGCCAAAGACAATATCCTTCAGATAAGGCACCAACAACGCTGAGCCGCGATCAATCGCCTGATGCGAGAACATACCTGCTTCAGTATAATAAAGCCCGTCCACGAGGTTGTGTGTCGGTTTTAAGACTGTAATCTGCTCATCGGTGACATCAGCCGGTCGTCTGAACCAAAAAGCAACAGCATGGTTTTTCGACATCCGGTCTTCGATTTCCGCAATGCCCCCCGCTATTTTGCGGAAACTATCAATACCAAGTTTTTTATCACCCGACACAATGATAGTGCCGCCCGGTTTTACCCGTGTCAAAATTTGCGCCAACCATGCTTCATTGCGCCCGCGATGCTTACCAAGCAGCAATAACCCGCCATCAAAGCTTAAGTCCTCTTCCAAACGCGGCACGGCTTTAAAGTCTTCACGTTCCAGCGCCAAGAAATCAGGCCGCTGTGGTTGCAGGCAGGTCAACACTTCTTTCCATGCAGCATCCAATGTCCGGTCAGCACGAATACCGCAGGCAAGAAAGCGCGAGCCCTCTTCCGGCATATCAAAAATCTCATGTTCAAAAGGCAAAAATAGTGTCTGTTGCGCGCCTGAAATCATTTTTGCATCACCTGCATCAAATTATGATGAATAAAAAAGCGCACCTTTTGGGTGCGCTTTCTTGAAATACAAAGCCAATCACTGATTACTCAGCGTCTGCTTCAGCTTTCTTTTCGGCAACGACTTCTTTGCCGGTTTCCTGATCGACAACTTTCATCGACAAGCGAACTTTACCGCGCTCATCAAAGCCCATCAGTTTAACCCAAACTTTTTGACCTTCCTTCACCACGTCAGTGGTTTTGGCAACGCGGTCAGAAGCCAGCTGCGAAATGTGTACCAAACCATCGCGTGGGCCGAAGAAGTTAACGAATGCACCGAAGTCAGCAGTTTTAACAACTGTACCTTCGTAGATTTCACCAACTTCAGGCTCGGCAACAATTGAATGAATCCACTTTTTAGCAGCTTCGATTTCTTTAGCCGAAGAAGAAGCAATTTTGACAGTGCCGTCATCTTCAATGTTGATTTTAGCGCCGGTCTTTTCAACAATTTCACGGATAACCTTACCGCCTGAACCAATCACATCACGGATCTTGTCGGTCGGGATATTCATAACTTCGATGCGCGGAGCAAATTCGCCCAGCTCTTCGCGCGAACCGCTGATGGCATTTGCCATTTCGCTGAGGATATGGACGCGACCGCCCTTAGCCTGTTCCAATGCGATCTGCATGATTTCCTGCGTGATGCCATCAATTTTGATGTCCATCTGCAAAGCGGTAATACCGTTTTCTGTACCGGCTACCTTAAAGTCCATATCGCCGAGATGATCTTCATCACCCAAGATATCGGACAGAACCGCGTAACGGTCGCCTTCCTTGATCAAACCCATCGCAATACCTGCGACCGGACGCTGAAGAGGAACACCGGCATCCATCAGAGCAAGCGATGCACCGCAAACACTTGCCATCGACGAAGAACCGTTTGATTCAGTAATTTCTGACACAACGCGGATGGTGTACGGGAACTGCTCTTTGGCAGGCAGCATCGGATGGATAGCGCGCCATGCGAGCTTGCCGTGACCAATTTCACGACGACCAGGCGAACCCATACGGCCGGTTTCACCAACAGAATATGGAGGGAAGTTGTAATGCAGAAGGAATGATTCTTTGTACATGCCGGTCAGAGAATCGATAAACTGTTCATCTTCACCGGTGCCGAGTGTGGCGACAACGAAAGCCTGTGTTTCACCGCGGGTAAACAGCGACGAACCGTGGGTACGCGGAAGCAAGCGAACCTGTGAATCAATTGCACGAACGGTGCTCAGATCACGGCCATCAATACGGCTGCCGGTGTCAAGAATGTTCCAACGAACAATCTTGGCCTGCAAGCTCTTGAATACGGTATCAACCTGTTCTTTGGAAAACTCGGTTGTTTCAGCATCTTCCGGTAGAAAGTGTGCTTTAACTTTTGCCTTGGCAGCGTCAACAGCGGCATAACGAGCCTGCTTGTCGATGATCTTGTAAGCTGCACGCAAATCGTCTTCAACGATTGCAAGCATTTTGCCTTCGAGGTCGGAAAGGTCTTCAGCCTGAAACTCGCGTGGCTCTTTAGCTGCAACTTCAGCCAGTTTGATGATAGCATCAATCACAGGCTGGAATGCTTTGTGACCGAACATCACAGCACCGAGCATCAGCTCTTCGGTAAGTTCCTGCGCTTCAGATTCAACCATCAGAACAGCTTCTGAAGTACCGGCAACAACCAGATCAAGGTTAGATTCCGGCAAAACGTCAATGCTTGGATTGAGCACATATTCGCCGTTGATCAGACCAACGCGCGATGCACCGATCGGCCCCATGAAAGGAACACCAGAAAGGGTCAGAGCTGCAGAAGCTGCAATCATCGACAGGATATCCGGATTGTTTTCCAGATCGTGCTGGATAACAGTCAAAACAACCTGTGTGTCGTTCTTATAGCCATCAGCAAAAAGCGGACGGATAGGACGGTCGATCAGGCGGGAAACGAGGGTTTCGTTTTCGCTCGGACGGCCTTCACGCTTGAAATAGCCACCGGGGATTTTACCGGCAGCATAGGTCTTTTCCTGATAGTTTACGGTCAGCGGAAAGAAATCCTGACCCGGCTTTGGTTCCTTAGCAGAAACGACAGTTGCGAGAACCATGGTTTCGCCGTAAGTGGCAAGAACCGCACCATCAGCCTGACGGGCAATTTTACCTGTTTCGAGAATGAGCGGACGACCGCCCCATTCGATTTCCACTTTGTGGGTATTGAACATCATATGTCCTTCAATTGGAGATGCCGCGCATGATTGCAGCAAGCATCCCACTGGTTGGCTTAATGGCCATGGGCAAGACAACAAGTAGTTTTAACTCCAGAGCGTAGCGTAACTTATCGCAGCCATTCGCTCTATTTTTTACGTATGTCTTTATCCCAAAACCGATACTGAATTTTGGGAGACATAGTTTTAAAACCACCGGCAATCCTGCCCCATGACGATCATTTCAAGGCTTTTTCATAAAAGCCCATAGAGTAACGGGCGACGTTTAAAAAACATCGCCCGTAATTTATTTTAGCGACGCAGGCCAAGACGGCTGATGAGCGCCTGATAACGAGCATGGTCAACGCCCTTTACGTAGTCGAGAAGACGACGGCGCTGGGAAACCAGCTTCAAGAGACCGCGACGTGAATGGTTGTCATTCTTGTGGCCTTTGAAGTGCTCGGTCAAGTTTGCAATGCGCTCGGAAAGAACAGCAACCTGTACTTCAGGTGAACCGGTGTCACCTTCTTTGGTTGCGTATTCTTTGATCAAAGCTGCTTTACGTTCTGCTGTAATCGACATCATAATACCTTTCTAAAGAGAGGGAGTGGGATGCCCGAGCCGGGATGTCGTCCAGCTAAGGCCGTTAAAATGAGTCTGAATTTTTAAAAATACAGAACCAATGCAGTGCATATAATCGAAATAAGGCAATATTACTAGAGCGCGTCGCGTATAATTGGTTTTCAGCCTTTGCAACGCCCCGCTTCCATTGCCTGTTTCAGGCAAAATGCTTATTTCAACTGTGTCACGATAAACTCTGACGGCATGAATGACACCCCGCCAGAATAACTAATCAAAGCGAAGTGAAAACCCGTTTCGGCTTGAACTGGCCTTGTTCGATCAGCCCGATCGCCAGCAATTTTCCTTTGGTCGTGACGCATGCCTCACCTGCTTCCATAGGTGCATCACGGCCACGCAAAATCACCGGATTGCCAAGGCGCACACGGTGAGCCTGATCATCAGACAACGGCACCTGCGGCAGACATTCAAGAGCTGCCAAAGTGTCGATCACAAAAGCATCAAGAGCTGAAAAATCACGCACGATAAACGGGCGGTCTTCAACCTCTTCACCCTCTTCCGGCTTGGGCGGCAATGGCGGCCAAGCCTGCTCCAACTCGCTTAATGTGACGAAATCTTCATCGGTGAAAGGCGAGACTTCGATGCGGCGCAATTCGGCAATATAGCCATAGCAGCCCAGATCCAGCCCCATATCACGCGCCAAAGAGCGCACATAGGTGCCTTTAGAGCAAACAACTTCGAACTCAGCAAAATGCTCATCCGGCATTTCCATTAGATCAAGGCTGTCGATTTCCACTTCACGGGAGGGAATTTCAACCGCCTCGCCGCCACGTGCCAGATCATAAGCACGTTCGCCATCAATTTTAATGGCAGAAAACTGCGGTGGTACTTGTTGGATAATGCCGACATATTTTGCGGCTGCCGCCAAAATCTCGTCACGCGACGGGCGTTTGTCGGAAGAATGCGTTATAACGCCTTCCATATCATCGGTCGAGCGCTGCTCTCCCCAACCAACGCGGAAACGATAAACTTTGGTACCGTCCATCACATAAGGAACGGTCTTGGTGGCCTCGCCCAAGGCAATCGGCAACATGCCGGAGGCCAGCGGATCAAGCGTGCCGGCGTGTCCTGCTTTTTCCGCATTAAAAAGCCATTTTATCTTTGAAACAGCTTCCGTCGAGCCCATGCCTTTAGGCTTGTCAAAGATAACCCAGCCGGAAACCGGACGACCTTTTTTCTTACCACGTCTTGCCATGCTTATTCTGCTCCGCGCTCACTCTTGCGATCATCCAAATCATCGGCCTCATCCACAGAATGATCCAGATCTCGGGCGACTTCAGGAGAACGCAACAGAGCGTCAATTTTCGAGAAATTATCGAAGCTTGTATCAATGCGGAAACGGAATTCCGGCATATATTTCATCTGGCTCAAGTAAGGCGCCATTTTACCACGCAAAAACTTAGCGTGTTTTGCCAAGGCTTTGACCACCGCCTGACCATCCACATCGCCCAATGGAGTGATGAAGCATGTAGCAATTTTCAAATCCGGCGACATACGTACTTCGGAAATCGAAATAACAGTTTGTTCCAGTAATTCATCGTGAATTTGTTCGCGTTGCAGCACTTGTGCAATTGCATGGCGCACTTGCTCGCCCACACGAAGCTGGCGCTGCGAAGGGCCGTTGCCTTGATGACGTGACATTGTTTTTTAATCCCGGTTTTTATTATTAAAGCACCATACTTCGCGGGGATCAAACCCGCCAGTAAATCCACTCCGGCTTATTACATCTTATGTTTAAAGCGGATTATAGCAGATGCATGCAATCTTATCGAAAATTGAACAAGCAGATTGATCCTGCCTATAGAAGAAGAAAGGACGTGCGCAGCTTTAACGCCACGCACGCCCTTAATATTTGGAAACCGCCGTCCAATTAGAGCGTACGGGTAATATGCTCAACGCGGAAGGCTTCGATGATGTCGCCAGCGCGCATATCATCGTAGTTTTCAAAGGCCATACCACATTCCTGACCGACAGGAACTTCAGATACCTCGTCCTTGAAGCGCTTGAGAGTCTTGAGCTTGCCTTCGTGAATAACAACGTTATCACGGATAAGGCGCACACCTGCACCACGCTCAACCTTACCTTCGGTGACGCGGCAACCAGCCACTTTACCGACCTTGGTAATGTTGAAGACTTCAAGAATTTCTGCGTTACCGATGAAGGTTTCACGACGCTCTGGTGACAACAGACCCGACATTGCCGCTTTCACGTCATCCAACAGATCGTAGATGATGTTGTAGTAGCGGATTTCGATGCCCTGCTGTTCAGAAGCAGCGCGCGCCTGCTGGTTGGCACGAACGTTAAAGCCGATGATCGCGGCGTTTGAAGCTTCTGCCAGCGCAATATCGCTTTCGGTAATACCACCGGCACCCGAATGAACGATACGTGCACGAACTTCGTCGGTACCAAGCTTGTCGAGAGACGCGATAATCGCTTCCACCGAACCCTGCACGTCACCTTTGATGACAAGCGGGAATTCTTTCAAGCCGGTATCCTGCAAGTTCGACATCATCTGCTCAAGCGAGCCACGCATACCGGTCTGACGGGCAACTGCCTTGTCACGTGCCAGACGCTGACGATATTCAGAAATTTCACGTGCCTTGGCTTCGTTGGCAACAACAGCGAAACGGTCACCGGCCTGCGGTGTACCAGAGAGGCCGAGGATCTCAACCGGCATTGCAGGACCAGCTTCTTTCACGTGATCGCCGTGGTCGTTGACCAGAGCGCGTACACGACCCCATTCGCTGCCGGCCACGATGATTTCACCCGGACGCAATGTACCTTTTTGAACCAGAACGGTTGCGACAGAACCGCGACCACGATCCAGCTGCGCTTCAATGACAACACCTTCAGCCGTACGCTCAGGATCAGCTTTGAGATCCAGAATTTCAGCCTGCAAAAGCACGGCTTCAAGCAGCTTGTCGAGGTTCATGCGCTGCTTGGCAGACACTTCCACATCGAGCACTTCACCGCCCATGGTTTCAACAAAAACATCGTGCTGCAACAGTGCAGTGCGAACTTTTTGCGGATCAGCAGTCGGTTTATCAATCTTGTTGATGGCAACAATGATCGGAACGCCGGCAGCTTTGGCATGATTGATGGATTCAATTGTCTGCGGCATCACGCTATCATCAGCAGCGACCACCAGAATGGCGATATCGGTTGCCTGCGCACCACGAGCACGCATCTGTGTAAAGGCAGCGTGACCAGGGGTATCGATAAAGGTGATCTTCTGGCCGTTCTGTTCAACCTGATAAGCACCGATATGCTGGGTAATACCACCGGCTTCACCCGATACGACATTCGCTTTACGGATCGCATCGAGAAGAGAAGTTTTTCCGTGGTCAACGTGACCCATAATGGTCACAACAGGCGCACGCGGCAACATCGCTGCTGTATCATCTTCTACGTTGAAGATACCTTCTTCGACGTCAGATTCAGCAACACGTTTAACGGTATGACCAAATTCTTCCGCAATGAGCTGAGCCAGATCGGAATCGATCACATCGCCCGGCTTCATCATCTGCCCCTGTTTCATCAGATATTTGATGATATCAACTGAGCGTTCAGTCATACGCTGCGCCAGCTCCTGAATGGTGATGGTTTCAGGTACAGTCACTTCACGAGAAATCTTCTCGCGCACTTCCTGCATCTGGGAGCGTTTGAATTTTTCCTGACGGCGACGCATCGCTGACAATGAACGCCCACGTGCACTATCTTCTTCCAAGTTACTGGTCAGGGTCAGTTTGCCGCGACGGCGATCATCTTCACCCTTCACAACCTTTGGTGCGCGCACTTCAGGTTTCGCAGGTGTAGCACTGCCGCCACGACGGGCACCCGGACCACGACGATCATCATCGTCATTATTATTATTTTTGCTACGTGACAACACGCCGGATGTGTTCGGCTTCAGCGGCACCTGATCTATCGGTGTTGCCGCAACTGGGGCAGGTCGTGAACCACCGCGCTGATTGTCAGAACGTGGCTGTGCATTGCGCACTGGCGCGGCAGCAGCAGGTGCGTTTTTCGCAGCTTCTTTTTCCTGAGCCTGACGGGTTTCCGCCTCGGCTTTCAGACGTGCATCTTCAATTGCCTGCAAGCGGGCAGCTTCTTCACGCTCTTTTGCAAGGCGCGCATCTTCTGCAGCCTGACGGACAGCTTCTTCAGCGGCACGTTTTTTCTCTTCTGCATCACGCACCATTGCATCTTCCAATGCACGGCGGCGGGCATCCATTTCATTGCGTGACAAAGTATTGAGCACTGCACCACCGCGTTCATTGGAGCGCGAACGGTTCTGCTGGCCATCACGTTGTGGACGGCCTCCATTTTGCTGGCGCTGTCCTTGTCCCTGACGCTGCTGACCACCGCGTGGTTGTTGTGCCTGAGCTTGCGACTGTGCGGGTTTTGGTGCCGCAGGCTTTGTAACTGGAGCTTCAACAGGCTTCACCACAGCTGGCTTAACTTCTGCCGCCGGTGCAGTATCTGCCGGAGCAACGGGTGCCGGTGCTGAAACTGGCGCAGCAACAGGAGCAGCCGGAGCTGGTGCCGCCGGTGCCGCAGCTTGTGGCGCAACCGGGGCTGGTGCAACCGGCTTGGCCGCTACAGGTTCTACCGCTGCCGGCTTGTCGTCTGGTCGCGCAAATTTGCGTTTTTTCGTTTCCACGACGACAGATTTCGTGCGTCCGTGGCTAAAATTTTGGCGCACGGTGCTCTGTTCAACGCTTGACCGTTTAAGGGTCAACGTTTTTTTGTTATCGACGCCCAGCGTCTTGTCGTCGTTAGATTTGCTGTCGCTCATTCCGTTTCCGTTTCCCTGACGGCATCCGCCGTTTCACTTTCCGAATTCGTGGCGATTTGCCCGCGATAATTTCGCAACATGTGCGCCCGCTTAACGAACCCGTTCGCCGCCATTCCTTGGAGCACGGCAGCATGTATCACATTTCCACCCCCGAATGCCAAATCCATTTCCTCTCCAGTAAAAAGAGAAAAAGCGGGGATGTCACGCCCCAGCGTATGGATCACGGCACGGCGGGCCTGATCAAGTTTTCTCACGCCATCCGGCGAAGCTTCCAAAGCATGCAATACCATAATTGCATTGCCTGAACGTATATCCGCATCAACCTTGGCGGAGCCTGTAACAACAACGCCAGATTTACGGGCAAGAGCCAAACTGCCAATTGCGGATTTTGTCAGCAGCTGATCCACCAGCGCGCCAAGATCCGGTTGGACTGTTACACCCATTTTAAGGCCGCGCGCAAATAAATTACGCTTGACGGCCTCATCCACTTTCCCGCGCTCGGCTGTAACCCAACATCCGCGCCCGGGCAAATTCGCTTTCAGATCCGGCACAACCGAACCATCCGGCCCTGCGACAAACCTTATCATGTTTTCGACAGAACCGCTCTCACGCGTAACGATGCAACTTCTGTCATTCATGCCAATTTCTGTCACTCTTGTGGGCCTCACTCAAGAACCCTTGCCTATGGCAGGCAAGAACCCCCGCCTTATGGCAGGTTGGCGCGCAAACGCCAACCCCTTAACATCAAGAAACCTTAAACGGTTTCTTCTGCTATTTCGTCGCCATCATCTGTTTCGGTGACAACAGCTTCATCTTCAGTAATCCAGCCGCACTTCAAACGTGCCTGCAAGATCATCTGTTCAGCCTCAACACGTGAAAGCTCGAAGTTCGACAAAATACCGGAATGGTTGATTGTCTCACCTTCTTTACGTTCACGCCAGCCAACCAGATCATCAACAGCATAACCGGCAAAATCTTCAACGGTTTTCACGCCATCTTCACCAACCGCGACCATGATGCCTGTGGTCATGCCCGACAATTCACGAAGCTCGTCTTCAACACCCAGTTCAAGACGACGGGCATCTTGTTCGTTTTCAAGACGATCGAGATATTCACGGGCACGATCCTGAATTTCACCTGCAGTTTCATCACCGAAACCATCAATCGACGAAATTTCTTCCGCTTCCACATAAGCCAGCTCTTCAACGGAAGCAAAACCTTCCGATGCCAGTACCTGACCTACCATCTCGTCAACATTGAGCGCTTCCATGAATAAAGCGGAACGCTCAGCAAATTCTTTCTGACGACGCTCAGACTCTTCATTTTCGGTCATGATGTCGATATCCCAGCCGGTCAGCTGCGAAGCCAGACGAACGTTCTGACCGCGACGACCGATCGCCAATGATAATTGGTCATCAGGAACCACAACTTCAATACGCTCTGCATCTTCATCCAGAACAACCTTGGCAACTTCAGCAGGTTGCAAGGCATTTACGATGAAGGAAGCAGCATCTGGCGACCATGGAATAATATCCACTTTTTCGCCCTGCAATTCTGCCACAACTGCCTGCACACGGGAACCGCGCATACCAACGCAGGCACCGACAGGATCAATGGAAGAATCACGTGATACAACAGCGATCTTGGCGCGCGAACCCGGATCACGGGCAACCGACTTGATTTCGATGATGCCGTCGTAGATTTCCGGCACTTCCATGGTGAACAATTTCGCCATGAACTGCGGATGAGTACGCGACAGGAAAACCTGCGGGCCACGCTGTTCACGACGAACATCGTAAACATAGGCACGAATGCGATCACCATAACGGAATGCTTCACGCGGGATCAGTTCGTCACGGCGCACAATCGCTTCACCACGACCCAGATCAACAATCACATTGCCATATTCAACGCGCTTGACGGTACCATTGATGATTTCACCAACGCGGTCATGGAATTCATCATACTGACGATCACGCTCGGCTTCACGCACTTTCTGCACGATAACCTGCTTGGCGGACTGGGCTGCGATACGGCCAAAATCCATCGGCGGCAGCTGGTCGGCCAGGAAGTCACCGATCTGCGCATCAGGATTACGCTCGCGGGCTGTTTCCAGTGCAATTTGCGTATTGTAATCTTCAACCAGTTCAACAACTTCCAGCAAACGCTGCAATTTGATTTCACCAGATTTCGCATTGATATCAGCACGAATATTGGTTTCCTGACCATAGCGCGAACGCGCAGCTTTCTGGATGGCATCGGCCATCGCCGCGATTACGATTTCGCGGTCGATAGACTTCTCACGGGCGACCGCATCGGCGATCTGCAGAAGTTCCAGCCTGTTTGCACTGACTGCCATAAGTCTCTCCTTGGTGCCGCGCCCGCCCTTTCCTCTTGGACGGGTGCTCAATCTTAATCTTTTTCGCCAACGTCGCTTGTGTCAGCGTCATCTGAAGCAGTACCGGTGACATCACCCAGCTCATCGTTTAATTCGCCGCCAGGAATACGTCCCTCACGAAGATCTTTATCTTTACGCAGAGCGTCACGAATCAAATCATCCGTCAAAACCAGTCGCGCATCAGAAATTACATCATATGGAATAGTTACGACCTGTTCATGACCATAACCAACCTGATCATTTTCAATCGTCACGCCTTCATCGTCATGAGCCGTGATTTTACCACGAAACTTCTTGCGGCCATTAATAATCATGGATGTTTCAATCCGCGCCATATGACCCGACCAATCAGCAAAATCGGATACGCGAACCAATGGGCGATCAATACCAGGAGAAGAAACTTCCAGATGATATTTACCGCTGATCGGATCATCCACATCAAGTGCGGGCGATACGTTGCGGCTGATCAGCTCGCAATCTTCCACCGTCATAGTACCGTCAAAGCGTTCAGCCATAATCTGCAACGTAGCGCCGTTCAAGCCGGACAGGCGAACACGCACCAGCCGAAAACCAAGCACCTGCAAAACAGGCTGGACAATAGCCGCTACCTTCGCATCAACACCGGTTTCACGAATGATGCGTGTATCAGCCACGGTTTCAGCAGCGTTTGTTTGTGCAGTGTCTAATTGTTCGGACAACCCAGTTTATTCCCTTTAATTTGTATCATCAAACAAAAAAGAGCGGGACCGACCGGACCCACCCTTGTTCAATCGACCAAGAATTTGAAATGAATATACCGACTTTTCCTGTTCTTTTCAAGTACGCAGTTCAGATACAGCAATATTCATAGGCTGTGACATTATCACTTGCAGATAAATGTCAGATAAGCCCCCTTACGCCCCTCGCGGAAAGCCTTGGCTTCATAGCGTGTGCCCGGCCAACCTTCATATGGTGTGTTCCAATCCGCCGAAGACGATGCCTGCCACTCAAAAGCTTGATGGGAATCGCAATGTTGCAATGTCCAATTCACATATGATTCAATATCGGAAGCGAATCGGAAACGTCCGCCGGATTTCAAAACCCGTGCAAAACGATCCAGATTTTTCTGACTGACAAAGCGACGCTTCCAATGACGTTTTTTATGCCACGGATCAGGATAGAAAAGATCAATGCCCGCCAATGAATTGTCAGGAAGCCAATCCAGCACTTCCGTTGCGTCATCATCATAAAGACGAATATTTTGCAGCGGTGTTTCGTGCAGTGTGCCCAGCATTTTCGCCATACCATTGACGAAAGGCTCGACACCAATAAAGCCGCTTTGTGGTGTGCGCCCTGCTTCATGCATCAAATGCTCGCCGCCGCCAAAGCCGATTTCCATCCGGACATTTTCAACGGGAGCCGCAAAAAGACTGCACAAATCCTGCGGCGCACGTTCGTTCAGATCAATCAGCAATTCAGGCAGCAAGCCTTCACGCAGCATCTTTTGATGCGGGCGCAATGGCTTACCATGACGGCGACCGAAGAATGCCTCGGTCGCACGTGATTTTTTCATCTCATCCGACATAAATATTTCCGTCAGGCTGCCATGTTTTCATCAAGCAACAAGCGCACTTTTAAGCGCTGTGGCCAGATCCGTTTTTTCCCACGAGAACGAGCCGTCACGACCAGGCTTGCGGCCAAAATGGCCATAAGCAGCAGTCTTGGCATAGATCGGCTTGTTCAGATCCAAATGTTTGCGGATACCGGTTGGCGACAGATCGACAACTTTACGCAAAGCGCTTTCAAGTGCTGCCTCGTCTACCTTACCGGTGCCATGCAAATCGACATAGACAGACAAAGGCTGTGCTACACCGATGGCATATGACAACTGAATAGTGCAGCGATCGGCAAAACCGGCAGCAACCACATTTTTCGCCAGATAGCGGGCAGCATAAGCGGCGGAACGATCCACTTTGGTGGTATCCTTGCCCGAAAACGCACCGCCGCCATGCGGCGCCGCACCACCATAAGTGTCGACAATGATTTTACGGCCGGTGAGGCCTGCATCACCATCGGGACCGCCGATGACAAATTTGCCGGTCGGGTTGATGTACCAAACGCAATCATCGGCGATTGGCAAACCATCCAGCGCTTGCAAAATATAAGGCTCAACCACCGTGCGAACCTTGGCTGAATCCCAGCTTGCATCCAGATGCTGTGTGGAAAGAACAATCTGCGTCACTTCCGCAGGCTTGCCGTTCACATAACGCACAGTTACCTGACTTTTAGCATCAGGCCCAAGCTTGCCTGCTTCGCCTTCACCGCTATGACGGGCAGCAGCAAGAAGCTCAAGAATTTTATGTGAGTAGTAAATTGGTGCCGGCATCAGTTCAGGCGTTTCACGGCAAGCATAGCCAAACATGATACCCTGATCGCCAGCACCTTCTTCGCCTTGACGGTCGGCCGCATTATCAACGCCCTGCGCAATATCCGCTGATTGCGAATGCAGCAATACGTCGATTTTGACGGTCTTCCAATGGAAACCATCCTGCTCATAACCGATCTCGCGAATGGCTTTACGGGCGGCGGAGCGGAAACGAGCCGGATTGATGACCGGATTTCCATTGTCATCTATGATGACATTACCGTCCTTATCCTTTTTCAGGAAAGTTTCAGGCACGCGCACTTCACCGGCGATCACCACGCGGTTTGTCGTCGCCAATGTTTCACAAGCGATACGCACTGTCCAAGGATCAACACCGGAACGGCGTGCCTCCTTGTAAATCATATCTACAATTTCGTCGGAAATACGATCACATACCTTATCGGGGTGGCCCTCAGATACGGATTCGCTGGTAAAAAGATAAGAACTGCGCGACACGGGAAACCCCTCTAGAAAATCTTGCGGAGCCAGATCTCCGCTTCAGACAGACAGCACAGTAAAGGTGATTTTTCGGATGTAAACACAAGAAATGCGCTTACCCGAAACAATCACCTTAACTTTTTATGTCTTTGCCAACATAGTTCTTTAGCGTCAACAGCAATTGTGCCGATAACACTCTTCTCATCACGAATTGTTGAGGGAAAAGATTATTCCGCGTCAGGATCCAGCGTCTTGACCAGATCAATAATCTTGCGGCGAATTTTCGGATCGGTAATTTTGGTAAAAGCGCGTGTCAGTTGAACACCTTCATTGGAATTCATGAAATCGACGATATAGGTTGAGTCATTCTCTTCGGCAAAACCCGTGGTTTGCGTTTCGGAACCCGGTGCATCTTCAAAGAAAAAAGAAACAGGGACATTGAGAATGGAAGAAATAGCCTGCAAGCGGCTGGCTCCGACGCGATTGGTGCCTTTTTCATATTTCTGAATCTGCTGGAATGTAATGCCGAGGCTTTCACCCAGTTTTTCCTGACTAAAGCCCAACATATTCCGACGCAGACGAATACGACTACCTACATGGATATCAATCGGGTTGGGCTTCTTTTTATTCTGTACCATTCAAATGCTCCTCGCGATTTGCGAGCTTCCCTGTACGTGCTTCACTCGACCGCAAAACACCATACGATTTCAAATTACGTGATATTTCAAAGACTGCGCTGCTATGTGATTTCAAAATGTCAGCATGATGAAACTATAACAACCGATGAAAATTGCGATGTCAATCGCGCTGTGATTTTCTTTTATACACAATTGCTAATAAACCACAAAGTAGTAGCAAGATCATCGCCCACGTTTGGCGCGAAGCCCATCCCTTGTCATCAACGTCTAACCGCAGCGGCGGTAAAACCGCATCCACCACACCAACCTCATTGAGGTTAAGAGACGCAATGATTCGGCCATAACTGTCGGTGACCGCCGATATACCGTTATTGGCAGCACGCAACAGCGGCATCCCTTGCTCCACTGCACGCAGTTGCGCCTGCCGAAAATGTTGGTAAGGCCCCGGTGTATTGCCATACCATGCATCATTGGTGACATTGACAATCGCGCCAGCACGCTCGCCCTGATAATCAAGTTCATTGCCAAAAATCGCCTCGTAGCAAATTAAAGGCAAGATAGCCAGCTTCTCTCCGATTTTCAGTGAATGACGGCTTTTTCCGGCTTTAAAACCTCCCGGCATTTCCACAACTTCTTGCAAGCCAAGCGCACGCAAAACGCCTTCCAACGGCAAATACTCGCCAAAAGGTACCAAATGCACTTTGTCAAAAGAGCTGATGATAAAGCCCTGATCGTTAATCACGGTGATTGAATTATAATAATTCAATCCTTGCGGTGTCTCTTCCTCACGCACCGCACCTACCATCAGCAATTGACCATCCTGCAACACGTCAGCAATACGCGCCAAGGCATCAGGGGTTTGGGTCAAAATGTAAGGAACGGATGTTTCCGGCCAGATGATGATATCGGGGCGCAGCGCACCATCTTGTGGCGCTTGCGCGGTGAGGCTCAAGTGACGCTCGAAAATACTGCGCCGCTCGGCATTATCCCATTTGAGATCCTGCGCAATCGATGGTTGAACAATACGGATATGCGGATTGGTTGCCGCCACTTCTACCGGCTGGTGAAGCTGCCATGCGCCATAGCCCAAATGAGCAACCACAAGCAGCAGGCCAAACACCATACCACCCAACCTGTGGCGCTTGCCGATCAATAAAGCAGGCATGGCAAAAACCATGACTGCCAGCGCATTCATGCCAGTCAGTCCGACAATCTTGGCCGATTGCATCAATAATGGTGTCGGCATTGCCGTGTAGCCGATGGAATTCCACGGGAAACCGGTCAGAATAAAGCTGCGCAGATATTCGGCAACACCAAAACCAAAGGCGAGTGCGAAAATGCGCCCCAATCCATGAGACCAAAAGAGCCGCGCCAAGTAAGCAGCAAAGCCATAAAACAGGGCTAAAAAGGCAGGCAAACCCACAACCGCAAGCGGCAGCGCCCATGCAAATTGCTCGGCGTCAACCAGAAGGGCCGCGCCAATCCACCATAGGCCACCGACAAAATAGCCAAAGCCAAACCACCAGCCAGTGGCAAAGGCTGGCAATGCATCGCGCAACATTTTTTTTCCGACGTGTTTTACCGGGCGATCAAGCAGCCAGACCAGAGTTGGAAAAGCAATGAACCCAACGGGCAGAAAATCATATGGAGGAAGCGCCAGCGTCAAAAGCAGACCGGCAAACAGGCTTAAAAAGCGATGTGGCCATTTCCCTGACAGGGTTATTTTTTGAGCCAATTGCGCAAACATGAAAATCCCGATCAGTACAATTCCAATTCAAACACAGGCGAAAAGCGTATTTTAACAGCACTTTTCGCCTGTTTGTTTTTTAATGTTCGGTAACGTGTTCTTCGCCGGATTTTGTCGTCACACCAGCGCGCGCCTGACGACGGCGATCAGCAGCTGACAGCGGAATAATCCGCACCCGGCGAATACGGCGCGGATCAACTTCCAGCACGTGGAATTCATAGCCCGGAATAGCCTGCACCACTTCGCCGCGTGACGGAATACGGCCCAGCACCGAGAAGATCAGACCGCCAACCGTATCCACATCTTCGCCATGTTCACCCACAGCAAAAGACGGGCCGATTTTCTCCGTCAGCTCGTCCAGATCTGCACGGGCATCCACAACAAAAATGCCGTCAGCTTCCTGCAAGATCATGATTTCTTCGTCATCATGCTCGTCTTCAATATCACCGACGACCATTTCAACAATATCTTCCAGCGACACCAGACCATCAGTGCCGCCATATTCGTCAATGACCAGCGCCATTTGAATATGACTTGCCTGCATGCGCGCCATCAGGCCGCTTGCCAGCATGGATGGCGGTACAAACAACACTTTACGCATCAAATTCAGTTCACCGATGGTCTTGGTCAGATCAATGCGGCCAATGTCAAATTTGGTTGGTGTTGTGCCCGCCGTTTTCGTAGCGGCACCATTGCGGCGGCTCGATTTTTGGCGTGACTGGCGGGTGATAAAATTCAAAACATCGCGGATATGGATCATACCGCGCGGATCATCGAGGGTTTCGGCATAGACCGGCATGCGTGAATGGCCGGACTTTTCAAACTGTTCCAGCACTTCGCCGAGTGGTGTTGAAATTTCCACCGCTTCCACATCGGCGCGCGGAATCATCACATCTTCAACGCGGATTTCACGCAGGCGCAAAATATTATTGAGCATCGCCCGTTCTTCAGGCGAGAAAACCGTATTGCTACTGTCTTGTTCCGACAGCGCGTCAGCCAAATCTTCACGCAGGGAAGATGTTTGGCGACTGCGTAAAAACGGCAATAAATTGCTTAAGAATGAGCGCTTCTCCGTTGGAGAGGCTCTGTGCGTACTCTGCCCCTCCGGATCAGTATTTTGCGGGACATCGCCCGAGGGGGGAACACTAGTTTGATCAGACATGGTCAACCGGCTTTGTTAGGTGAAAGGGTTTGTGAATATGGATCGGGAATAGCAAGGGCGGCCAAAATATCGCGCTCCCATTGTTCCATGATTTCAGCGTCAAGGTCATCTTCATGGTCATAGCCTAAAAGATGCAGGAAACCGTGCACAATCATATGGTTCAAATGATGCTCAAAAGGTTTATCTTCTTGCTGCGCTTCGCGCATCACTGTTTCGCGCGCGATGACAATATCGCCGAGCATCGGCCCGGGTTTTGCACCCGCTTTAACCGGAAAGGCCGGAAAAGACAAAACATTGGTTGCCTTATCCTTGTTGCGCCACTGCGCATTCAGCTCCTGAATAGAAGCATCATCGGTAAAAACGAGACTTAACTCACTTTGCCCGTCATCGGTAAAAAGGCTTTTCCATGCGGTATCAACCGCTTTTTGCGCCACTTGGAGTAAGGCGTCCTCTTCGGGCCAGCCTTCCGCCTCTATCAATATATCGATGTCGATCACTTTTAAAACGGCAGTTGCGGCTATCAAGAAGCCGGCTGACGCATAGTCCTTTCTCTTACAAACTCTAAAGTCGTTTTAAATAGCATATAAACATGGATAGATCATAGCGCTCACCGCAAAATACAAGGCTCGCACCTTATTTTTGTGCCAGTTCAGCCAGCCGATCTTCCATCATTGTCATAGGCTTCAACAATAGCCGCCACCAGCGCATGGCGCACCACGTCTTTTTGAGTGAAGCGGACGGTCACAACACCATCGACATTGTCCAGAATACGCAAGGCTTCGACAAGGCCGGATTTCTGACCGGGCGGCAAGTCAATCTGGCTTGGATCACCGGTCACAATCATGCGTGATCCCTCACCCAAACGCGTGAGAAACATCTTCATCTGCATAGAGGTCGTATTTTGCGCCTCATCCAGAATAACCGCAGCATGAGCAAGGGTACGTCCGCGCATGAAGGCAAGCGGCGCAATTTCAATCACACCCGCAGTTAAAGCGCGCTCCACTTTATCGGCAGGCATCATATCATAAAGCGCATCATAAAGCGGTCGCAGATAAGGATCGACCTTCTCTTTCATGTCACCCGGCAAAAAGCCCAAGCGTTCGCCTGCTTCCACCGCCGGGCGCGACAAAATAATGCGCTCGACCAGTCCGCGCTCCAACAGCATCGCAGCATGAGCAACCGCCAGATAGGTTTTACCGGTTCCGGCAGGGCCGACACCAAAAACCAGTTCGGAGCGGTCAAGAGCGCGCATATAGGCATCTTGCGTCGGCGTGCGGGCAAAAATAGTTTTCTTGCGGGTGGAAATTTGCGCAGAGGCTAATTTGCCTTTGTTTTCCATCGTAGGAAGCGGCAACTGCCCCTCCGCAGTCGTGGTTATATTTCCGGCCATACGCAAAGCACCATCAACATCGGAAAGCGTGATCTCACGTCCTTTTTGTAAAAAGCCGTAAAGCTCATCCAATGCGCGACGCGCCTGTTCGGTCGCTGAAGGCGTGCCGCGAATCGTCAGCTCATTGCCTTTGGAGCGGACATCAACGCCGAGCTTCTGCTCGATGCGCGCCAGATTTTCATCAAACTGCCCGTAAAGCGCAATGGCGTGACGATTATTGTCAAAAGTCAGCACAATATGCGCCATATCCGAAGCGCCATTAGATAATTTGTTCTGTGTTTCAGTCTTACTCTTATCGGTCTTCAGCTGTTCTGTAGCGCTCAACCGGCCCCCCCCATCGAATGAAAAACACCCGCGAAACTATATGATGCTCTTATCATGCCTTTAAGACAGTTTTTTCGCAACCAAACTATTGGTTCCTGTGGAAATGATTTCAACATTGATAATATCACCGATCTGGTCGTGATTATTATCAAGAATAACCGGCAGCAACCACGGTGATCGACCAACCATTTGCTGTTCCTCACGTCCCGGCTTTTCAATCAGCACGCTGGTTTTTTTACCAACCAGACTATCCTGAAACGCATATTGCTGCTCATTAAGCAAAGCCTGCAAGCGCTGCAAACGTTCGTCTTTGACCGCTTCATCCACATGATCGGGCAAATCTGCGCCCGGCGTTCCCGGGCGACTGGAATATTTGAAAGAATAGGCCTGCGCATAATTTACATCACGCACCAGCTGCATTGTATCTTCAAAATCCTGATCTGTTTCACCAGGGAAGCCGACAATAAAGTCACCTGACAGCGCCATATCAGGGCGTGCTTCACGGATACGTTCGATCAGGCGGCGATAATCATCGCCCTTATGTTTGCGGTTCATCGCTTTCAAAATACGATCCGAGCCTGCCTGCACCGGCAGATGCAGATAAGGCATCAAAATATCAAGATCACGATGTGCATTGATCAATGCATCATCCATATCGCGCGGATGGCTGGTGGTATAACGAAGACGCTTAAGCTCCGGCACATCGGCCAAACGGTAAAGCAGTTCGCCAAAGCCCCATTCACGGCCATCATCGCCAAGCCCGTGCCATGCGTTCACATTCTGGCCAAGCAGGGTAATTTCGCGCACACCACCAGCCACAAGCCTTTCAGCCTCGGCCAAAATTTGCGCAACCGAACGCGATACTTCCGAACCGCGCGTATAAGGCACCACGCAGAATGTGCAGAATTTATCACAACCTTCCTGAACGGTCAGGAAAGCGGAGACACCGCGTTTGCGCACCACTTCGCGCTGTGGTGCTGGCAGATGTTCAAATTTGTCTTCCAGTGCATATTCGGTTTCGACAACCTTTTCGCCACCGCGCACTTTAGCCAGTGCCTGCGGTAAACGGTGATAGGTCTGCGGCCCGATCACCAGATCAACGGATGGTGCACGGCGCAGGATTTCCTGTCCTTCGGCCTGCGCCACACAACCGGCAACACCGATGGTCAGTTCTTTGCCATTGGCCGCATTTTTATCTTTAAGTTTACGCAAACGACCAAGCGCTGAATAAAGCTTTTCGGAAGCGCGCTCACGAATGTGACACGTATTGAGCAGCACCAGATCCGCATCTTCCGGCGTATCGGTTGAAATATAACCCTCCGCCGCCAGACTGTCGGCCATACGCTGACTGTCATAGACATTCATCTGGCAGCCATAGGTTTTCACAAAAACCTTGCGCGTATTGGCAGGTGTTTTTGCGTCATTATCTGGGGTCGGATTCAAAGAAGGGATCGTTTCAAGAGTGCTCATAGGCTGGCTTCTAAACCTTTTATCGCCGTTTGAGAATAGTTAGGCCGACGATATTTCCATCAACCCGGTTTAATTTCGCGCCCTAAGAGCGAGGATTGCAGTTGCGAGCGAACCCTCTCCTCCATCACACGGGCTAAAAGCTTGCGGTCGGTTTTGGCGTCAATCACCATCGGTTCACCGAAACTGATTTCCACATCAATAGCACCTTCTTTCAAGATACCTTTCAGATGTGGCATCAATTCGACATCCCCCGGCCATGACGCAATCGGACGATGATAGCGCCCCATCGCCATACCATGCACACCTGTATAAGCAATTGAAACTGGTTGAACTGTCACATGTTCAGCACCACCCTCGCGGATGGCTGCATGAGCCGCGCCAAAAAGTGCAGTTTTAAACGGCAATAACCGATTACCGTCCGACGTTGTGCCTTCCGGAAACAGTACCATCACATCGCCTGCCGCAAGCCTTGTAGCAATTTCCGATGCCTGTTCGCCGGTTTTTCCGCGCTTTGCCCGCTCGACAAAAACCGAGCGCTGCAAATATGCCAAATGACCGAAAACCGGCCATGACCGCACTTCGGATTTAGCGATAAAAGACACCTCTGCGACCGTAGAAAGAACGATAATATCGCTCCATGAAATGTGATTCGACACTAAAAGCAGCGGCCGGTCTTCGCTCATTGTACCGATGGTTTTGACGCGAAAACCAAACAACCTTGCCACCAAACGATGGAAAAATCGCGGCAAACGGCGCTGGAACACATGATTGAGCTTCATGAAAATATACTGAAACGGCACCAGCGACAGGGTCAGCAGAATGAAAGCAACCAGCACAAAAAGGATTCTGACAGCACCAATCATTTGGCAACCACCAGATCACGGCGCAAAATCAGCGCAGAAGCATAAGTGCCATCAGCATGCTGATAATAACTGGGGCGATCACCCACTTTGATAAAACCAAGTCGGTTATAAAGCGCTTGCGCCGCCACATTGCTTTTATCGACTTCCAGAAACAGACTTGCCGCACGCTCATGGTGCAAATGACGCAAAACTGCATCCATCAGCCCGTGTCCGGCGCCCAGTTTACGTGAAGCGATATCAACGGCAATGGTCAAAATTTCTGCTTCATCCACCACCAGACGCGCCAGCACAAATCCGGCCAGTTTGTTGGGCTCTCCTTCCCGGCGCGCCAAAAAACCAAACACTGTAGGCTCACTCAAAAGTCCGCGAAAATCTTCTGTCGTCCACCCCTGATGGAAAGAGGCCATATGTACATCTTCCAACGCGGCGCTATCATCCGGCCTCAATGGTGCAATTGAAAAGCCTTTTTTATTAAAGTGCTCCATCAAGCGCCCCATCAAGTTTTTCGCTGATAACTTGCTGCCCGAGCTGAACATTGTTTGTTTTTCGCCCCACCCCTATGACGCCTGCTCTTCTGATTTGACCTCTGACTTACGAGGTAAAGCAAAGCCAACCTGCGGTTTGGCGTCTGGCCCGCGCAAATAAAGCGGCTTTGGTGCTTCACCCATTGGTTTTGTCGCAGCAATGCGCGCATAAACAGCAATATCGGCGGTTGGTTCGGTTTGCGCAATCACATGTGTCTCCCCAAGTGCTTGCGTGACCGCAGGTGCAGCCGATCCGGTCAGCACATGATCGGGTTTTTCGGCACATAATTGCACCGCTTCTTGTAATGTCAGCGCCAAGGCTTCCGTTTCCGGCTCGCCATTGCCGTCAAAGCTTTGCGCAAAAATTTCACCGCGATGCGCATCAAGCAGCACCAATACCGGACGCTTAGCATAGCTCTCATGAGCTTGAGCGCAAAGCGCTTCAAAAGCAGTCACACCAATGGCGGTACTATTTAAAGCCAAAGCAAAGCCACGTGCCGAAGAAACTGCAATACGAACGCCGGTGAAAGAGCCTGGCCCGACATTGACCGCCACGCGATCAATCTGATGAAAATCCAGTCTTGCCTCTTCCAGCACGTCTTGCACATAGGCCATCAGCACTTCGGCATGGCCTTTTCCGATATTTTCACGGCGCTGTGCCAGCACTAAAGCTTTTTCACTGTCATAAAGGGCGGCGGCACAAAAAGAAGCCGCAGTATCAAGAGCAAGTATTTTCATGATCTATCAGGTAAAACAGATATTGTGTTCCGGCAAGCTTCTGCATCTTTTTTCTGCGTTTAAAAACACTATATTATATATAAACCTGTTATGGAGAGGGAACCAACTGTCATTAACAGCGTTTAGTTTAAGAGATGTGGCTCTGGCGGGCTCCCAAAGGCATGAGTCATTGACAATGATAATTTGTAAAGCAAGCGAGGATATAATGGCTAAAACCCATAACACACGTAACGATCTGCCATCCAATGCCAAAGCAACGGTTATTTCTCTGCTTAATCAAAATCTGGCGGCAACGCTGGATCTGTCACTGGCAACCAAGCAGGCACACTGGAATCTTAAAGGTCTGCAATTTATCGCTGTGCATGAAATGCTGGATGGTTTCCGCGATAGTCTGGATGAGCATACCGACACTATCGCCGAGCGTGTTGTGCAATTAGGCGGCACCGCGATGGGAACTGTGCAGACCGTTGGCAACGACACTAACCTCAAGCCATATCCGACCGATATTTATAATATTCATGATCACCTGAATGCGCTGATCGACCGCTACGCTGCAGTCGCCAATCTGGTGCGTCAGTCAATCAAAGAGGCCGATGAGGCAGGTGATGAAACTTCAGCCGATGTTCTCACCGCTGCGTCGCGTGATCTCGACAAATCCCTGTGGTTCCTCGAAGCGCACCTGCAGGAAAAAAACTAAAGCTTTAAAAAGCTATTAGCCCTTTTTCGCGGCAACCGGTGTAATGCACACTTTTGTATGACCGGCATTGATAAAGCCCAAACGGCTTGCCGCACCTTTAGATAAATCCAACACGCGGCCTTTGATGAAAGGGCCGCGATCGTTTATCCGCACTATCAGTGACTTGCCGTTGGCCTGATTGGTTACCTTCACTTTCGTACCCAGTGGCAATGTTCGATGTGCCGCAGTCATACCGGCCGGATTCATCCGCTCGCCAGATGCTGTCTTGGATGTCAGCGCATACCATGAAGCACCGCCGCATTGTCCGGCTGATGCCAAAGCCGCATTGGCTGAAAATGCAAAAGCCATTCCAACAGTCAATAAAGCCACATATTTTTTCATTGTTTCAAGCATCCACAATTGCACATTAATATTTTCAACGCCGCACTTTTTAAAGAAATAAAAGGCAGACTTTAAAAACAATGTCCGATTGGCGGGTAAATGTGGCACTCAAGTGGACGAAATAAAGATGATTTAAGGCATTTTGAATCTATAGTTAAAAGGAAAATCATCCCATTGATCGGATAATTACTTTTTATATCTCAGTATAAATTTGAAATAACTTGATTATATTCACATGAATCAATCATAAAATATGTTATTCGTATGTTTACCATCAGAATAATTCGTTAACATCGGCTTCTTGAAAGTGCTCTGCGGATTTTTCATTGCATAAAGTAAAAGCGGCTTCACGATGCAAATGTTTTTTATTGACGAGCCAAGTTATCAGCCGTTTCACCGCAGTTAAGATTTGTGTCTTTTTTGCGGCAAATTTCAAGGCTTCAGCGCTGTAAATAACACAGTGAAATAGTTTGTGATCGCGTAAAGTTTACTTATTGACACTAGTTTTCAACATCCCGGTGTTTTGCCTACTGGCGATTCCATGCATAAACAGCTATCAAATCATGACCCTTGAAGGCATCTGAAAGATAAGCAGTGAGCAAACCGCACCCCGAAAACGTGAAAGACCAACAAACAGCTCATGATCAGGCAGAACCTGTAGATAGCGTCGCACAGGAACAACAAAAACCTGACGACAATGTTTTGTCTAAAGCGCAGCGCATCATTTATCTACTGCTCGGGTTTCTGATGCTGGCGCTTGGTATTATCGGTGCCTTTTTGCCCGTCATGCCGACTACAATCTTTATTATTCTGGCAGCATGGTTTTTCAGTCGCTCTTCTCCGGCATTGGAAGCCAAGCTTTTGGCAAATCCGCAATTCGGACCCATGCTGATTAAATGGCGTGATAAAGGTGCAGTGCCGGTCAAAGCCAAATTTTTTGCCTGTGGCGGCATGGCTGCGGGCTATGCCATCTTTTGGTGGGGTGCTCGCCCCGGCCTGTGGCTGGGATTAGGTGTTGCAATTTTCATGCTGGCAAGCGCCATTTATGTTGTCAGCCGTCCAAACGGCTGAAGCTAATCCTTAAAAAATTACCCGATATTTTTTGATAAAGTTCATATGACATGAAGCTGTAATATTACTGTCATATGACTGTAATAAACAGCGCCTAGACGGTTAGTGACATTAAACGTCATTGTCTTTACCAACTGGAGCTACTCCTATGAACACGTTGATTTCCACAACCGCTGCACTTGCTATTGCGGCTGTCATGTCGGTTTCCGCAGCATCCGCTCGCGACCAGCTTCAGGTCGCTGGTTCTTCAACCGTTCTGCCATATGCAAAAATCGTCGCTGAAACTTTCGGCGAAACATATCCTGACTTCAAAACTCCGGTGATTGAATCCGGCGGTTCGGGTGCAGGTATTAAAGAATTCTGTAAAGGTGTTGGTGAAAACACAATCGATATCGCCAATGCATCGCGTGGATTGAAGGACTCCGAACTGAAATCCTGCATCGATGCAGGTGTTAAAGATGTTCAGGAAGTTCAATTCGGTTATGACGGCATTGTCTTTGCTACCGATGCAAAAGGCCCTGAATGGAAGTTGAAGCCGGTTGATCTTTATCAGGCACTTGCTGCCAAAGTGATTGTAGACGGCAAGCTTGTAGACAATCCAAACACCAAATGGAATCAGGTTAACTCCGCTCTGCCGGATTGGGACATTGCGGCTTATATCCCTGGTGAAAAGCACGGTACCCGTGAAGTTTTCGAAGAAAAAGTTCTGACCGAAGGTTGTAAAGAATCCGGTGCTCTTGAGGCCATCAAAGCAACCGGCCTTGATGACAAAGCAGCAGCTTCCGCTTGTATTGCAGTTCGTAAAGACGGCAAAGCTGTTGATATCGACGGTGACTACAGCGAAACTCTTGCCCGCATCGACAGCAATAAAACAGGCGTTGGCGTTTTCGGCCTCTATTTCTACGAAAACAATGCTGACAAGCTGCGCGTAGCAACTGTCAACGATGTTGTGCCTTCAGCAGAAACTGTTGCTTCAGGCGACTATCCAGTATCCCGCCCGCTGTTCTTCTACGTGAAGAAAGCACACCTCGGCGTGATCCCCGGCTTGAAAGAATATGTAGATTTCTTCTTGTCCGAACAGATGGTTGGCCCGGACAGCCCGCTGGCTGAATATGGTCTGGTTCCTGCTCCGGAAGCAGAACGTGAAGCACAGCGCGCCGACTTTGCCGCTGGCAAGGTTATGGCTGCCAAATAAGACAAAAACAATTGAATGCGACAGGCAAATGCCTGTCGCATTCATTCCATGAAAGCTTTGCGGTTTTTCCACCGCATAAGCACAATCGCCTAAGCATTTTCACTAAAGTTTATGTAGCGCGCTTTAAGGAAATTGAATGTCCGCCTTACTGGTTTTATTCACAGTCATACTGATTGGTCTGGCTGGATTTTTTATGGGGCGTCAGAAAGCGCTTTCACAATATAAATCCGTGCCCCAAAACGAAAAAATGCACTCACGGCCTCATTATCACGGCTGGTGGGTGTTTTTGGTTTCCGCCCTGCCAGCAACTTTGTTTCTGATCGTATGGATGATCGGTTCCTCGGTTTATATCGAGCATAATGCGACGTCGCAGCTTTCAGAAGTTTCCACCACCAACAATAATCTCAATTTGAGCATGGTACGCGGCCTTGCCAAAGGTATCGAGCGCCTTCCCCTTCAGGAAAGAGACGCTCTGCCGACAAATTATCAGATGGCGCGTGAATATATGAGCAATAAGGGTATTGCGCTTGCCACTGAAGGTCAGGATTTCATGGTGCCGATCGCCCAATATTGGACAAAGGCATCTTCGCTGGCACAAAAAACCGGCACCGCCATCAGCATTGTGCTGGCCCTTGCCGGTGTGATTTTTGGCCTGTCTTCTATCAAAGTGCGCACACGTGCGCGCAATAATGTTGAAAGAATCGTGCTTTGGGGACTGATCGCTGCATCGGGTATCGCGATCCTCACCACTATCGGCATTATTTTCTCGATGCTGTTCCAGACAATCACTTTCTTCCAGTCTGTTTCTTTCTCCAACTTCTTCTTCGGCACCGTATGGGATCCGCGCTTTGCAGCTGCCGGTTCTGATGGTGCGGTTGGTCAGTTCGGCCTTATCCCGCTTTTGGCCGGCACACTTTATATCGCCTTTGTTGCCATGCTGTTTGCTGTACCTGTAGGCCTGTTCTCCGCTGTTTATATGGCGGAATATGCCTCGCCAAAGCTACGCAGTGTCGTCAAACCGGTGCTGGAGCTTCTTGCCGGTATCCCGACCATTGTTTACGGCTTTTTTGCCATGGTAACCGTTGGCCCGTTCCTGCGCGATCTCAGCATCGCCATTGCAGGCGGCCAAGGCTTTATCATGGCGCAGAGCGTGTTGACCGCTGGTCTGGTGATGGGCGTCATGCTGATCCCGTTTGTGTCTTCGCTCTCCGACGACATCATTACGGCAGTGCCCAATGCGATGCGTGACGGTTCGCTCGGGCTTGGTGCGACCCAATCGGAAACCATTAAAAAAGTGGTGCTTCCTGCTGCCCTACCGGGCATTGTCGGTGCGCTGCTTCTCACCGCTTCGCGTGCAATTGGTGAAACAATGATTGTGGTGCTGGCTGCCGGTGTTGCCGCCAATCTGACGCTCAACCCGTTTGAAGCCATGACCACCATTACCGTTAAAATCGTCAATCAGCTGACCGGTGACCTTGAGTTCAACTCACCGCAGACCTTGGTAGCCTTTGCCCTCGGCATCACCTTGTTCTTCCTGACGCTGATCATGAATATTTTTGCGCTCTATATCGTTCGCAAATATCGGGAGCAGTACGACTGATGAGTGATATGAGCCTTTCTTCAAATTCAACAGGTGCCCCGATGAATGCAAAACCAGCGCGCCGTGATATCGGCATCAAGCGCCGCTATGCTGCTGAACGCCGCTTCCGCCTTTATGGTATATTGGCAATCTGCGTCGGTGTGTTTTTTCTCTGCGCCTTGCTATTTACGGTTTTTTCCAAAGGCTACACCGCTTTTTGGCAAACCACGGTCAGCATTCCGGTGCTGCTCGAAGAAAAAGTAATCGACCCAAGCCATAAACGCGCTGAAGATCCGAATGTGCTGATCACAGCAAATTACCCGTTGCTGGTGCGTAATGCTTTGGCTCATCATTTGCAGGTGCAGACAGATGACAAAGCGACTATGCGTGAATTGGGTAAGTTTTATTCCGATGGTGTTCGCATTCAGCTGCGCCAAATGGTGATGGATAATCCGTCGCTTATCGGCACCACACAGAATATCAATTTCCTTGCCAGCGCCGATATTGATTCAGCCTTCAAAGGCCAGATTGATTTGAACGTACCGGAAGCAAACCGCAAAGTTACTGACCGTCAAGTTGACTGGATGCACAAGCTTTCAAAAGAAGGCGTGATGGGACAGAGCTTCAACACTGGCCTCTTTACCTATGGTGCTTCAAGCCGCCCTGAAACATCCGGTCTTGGTGTCGCTTTTGTAGGTTCGCTTTATATGATGTTGATCGTGCTTGGCATTGCATTGCCGGTCGGCGTTGCTGCTTCTATTTATCTGGAAGAGTTTGCAAAAAAAAATCGCTTCACCGATCTGATCGAAGTCAACATCAATAATCTGGCGGCTGTTCCCTCCATTGTATTTGGTCTGTTGGGGCTGGCGGTTTTCATCAATCTTTTCGGCCTGCCGCGTTCCGCCTCACTGGTCGGGGGCTTGGTGCTCTCGCTGATGACACTGCCAACCATCATTATTGCCACCCGTGCAGCACTGCGCGCCGTGCCGCCTTCCATCCGCGATGCGGCATTGGGGCTGGGCGCTTCTAAAACCCAAATGGTGTTCCACCATGTGCTGCCGCTTGCAGCACCGGGCATCCTCACTGGCACCATTATCGGTCTGGCGCAGGCTTTGGGTGAAACTGCACCGCTGCTTCTTATCGGAATGGTTGCTTTCGTTGCAAATGTTCCAACCACACCGCTTGAACCTGCCACAGCTCTGCCGGTTCAAATCTTCATGTGGGCAAATGAAGCCGAGCGTGCTTTCGTGGAACGTACATCCGGTGCCATCATTGTACTTCTGGCATTCTTGGCCATTATGAACATTGCTGCCATCATCCTGCGCCGTCGCTTCGAGCGCCGTTGGTAAGCGGAGCATTAACGATGAATACTGTAGCAGACTATCCTCAGGACAACCTACCGGGAGTTAAAATGAACCTCAGCGCCCAACCAACCAAAATGCGCGGTGAAAAAGTCAGCGTATTTTATGGCGCCAAACAAGCGCTGTTTGAAGTTGATCTCGATATTCCTGAAAAGATGGTGACCGCCCTGATCGGCCCTTCAGGTTGTGGCAAGTCCACCTTCCTGCGCTCGCTCAACCGTATGAATGATACGATTGAAGGCTGCCGCGTCGAGGGCAAAATCACCCTTGATAACGAGGATATTTATGATCCGAAAATCGACGTGGTGGAACTGCGCGCCCGTGTCGGCATGGTATTTCAGAAGCCAAACCCGTTTCCGAAATCCATCTTCGACAATGTGGCTTACGGCCCGCGTATCCACGGCCTTGCCAAAGACCGCACTGACTTGGAAGAAACCGTTATTACCAGCCTGAAAAAGGCCAGCCTTTATGAAGAGGTGAAAGACCGTCTTCATGATGCAGGCACTGGTCTTTCCGGTGGTCAGCAGCAGCGCCTTTGCATCGCGCGTGCCATTGCAGTGAGCCCTGAAGTTATCCTGATGGACGAACCATGCTCGGCGCTTGATCCGATTGCTACGGCCAAGATCGAAGAGCTGATTGACGAATTACGCCAGAATTACACCATTGCAATCGTCACGCACTCCATGCAGCAAGCCGCGCGTGTTTCGCAAAAAACTGCCTTCTTCCACCTAGGCAATATTGTCGAGGAAGGTGAAACCGAAGCGATCTTCACCGCACCAAAAGAAAAACGGACACAGGACTACATCACCGGCCGCTTCGGCTGATTGTGGTTACCGATATTTTTTAAGAGGTTTTTTCATGCCTATAAAACACACTGTCCGCTCTTATGATGAAGAACTGAAGTTCTTGGCCCATAAGATTGCCGAAATGGGCGGCCATGCCGAGCGTATGGTCGAGCAATCCATTGCCGCAATCGTCAATGCCGACAATGAGCTGGCACAACGCGTGATTGCCGATGATCTGTTTCTTGATGCAGCAGAACGCGAGATCGACGACAAGGCCATCACCATCATTGCCAAGCGCCAGCCCATGGCGATTGACTTGCGTGAAATTATCGGCGCCATCCGTATTTCTGCCGATCTGGAACGCGTGGGCGACCTGGGAAAAAACATTGCCAAGCGCGTTGCGGCTGTTTCCGACACCCGCCAATCCGTCAAGCTTTATCGCGGCCTTGAAACCCTGGCCGAGCTGGCACTCACCCAGCTGAAAGAAGTGCTTGATGCCTATGCCACCCGCTCGGTGGCACAGATCAATATTGTGCGTGACCGCGACGATGAAATCGACGCCATGTACACCTCGATTTTCCGTGAGCTTCTCACCTATATGATGGAAGATCCGCGCAATATTTCCTCCTGCACCCATTTGCTTTTCAGTGCGAAAAACATTGAACGCATCGGCGATCACGCCACCAATATTGCCGAGACGGTTTACTACATCGTTACCGGCCAGCAAATGCCGGCTGAACGGCCGAAAGAAGACCTCAGCCACGATATCATCGTGGCTGAAGCCCGCAAACCTTAAATGACCGGAAAGGCGGACAAAATTTTGATAAAAACTTATGTCCGCCAACGGTTTAATATGCAGCTTTCAAGAGCGGCGCTCCCGCTCTGCACCCTTGTTTTGTCGCAATTTCAGGCATGCATAATATTTTTTTCACCGCCTCTCCTGACTTTTGCGCCAATTGACTGAAGGAACCTTGTGATGTCACATGCCCCCAAAATTGCCGTCGTGGAAGATGAAGAAGCGCTGAGTGTATTGCTGCGCTATAATCTCGAAGCTGAAGGCTATCAGGTCACAACCATCATGCGCGGTGATGAAGCAGAAATTGCTTTACGCGAAGATGTACCCGACATGTTGATTTTGGACTGGATGCTGCCGGGTGTCTCCGGCATTGAACTGTGCCGTCGTTTACGCCAGCGCGCCGAGACCGAACGTCTGCCGATTATCATGCTGACTGCGCGTGGCGAGGAAAGCGAGCGCGTGCGCGGCTTGGCGGTTGGTGCCGATGACTATGTCGTAAAACCTTTCTCCACACCGGAACTGATTGCCCGTGTCAAAGCCATGCTGCGCCGTGCCAATCCAAGCTTGCTCTCGCATGTGCTAAAAGTCGGTGATCTCATTCTCGACCGTCAGCAGCACCGCGTCTATCGCAAAGACAAGGAAGTGCATCTGGGCCCGACCGAATATCGTCTGCTTGAATATTTCATGATGGCACCGGGACGCGTATTCTCCCGCAGCCAATTGCTGGATGGTGTCTGGGGCGCAGACATTTACGTTGATGACCGCACCGTGGATGTACATATCGGACGCCTGCGAAAAGCCATCAATCCGAATGGTTCAACCGACCCTATCCGCACTGTGCGCGGTGCAGGCTATTCATTCGG
>NZ_JBHEEH010000001.1:291539-338680 GCF_041929845.1 Paenochrobactrum pullorum | reverse complement strand
GTTAATGTTGAAAGGCGCACAGTTTTTCTAAGCGCATGTCTTTATCCCGAAACCGGTAACCACTTTCGGGAGACATGCGTGCGCGGTGCAGGCTATTCATTCGGTTAATGTTGAAAGGCGCACAGTTTTTCTAAGCGCATGTCTTTATCCCGAAACCGGTAACCACTTTCGGGAGACATGCGTGCGCGGTGCAGGCTATTCATTCGGTTAAATCGCCTCATCAATAAACATAAGAAAAGCGGCAGCTTGATTAAATCGGCTGCCGCTTTTTCGAATCGATATCTGTCCTATAAATCATGATTTTTGATGAAAACCGTAAAAACGGGTCGATTATCACACAAAGTTACAATTCAGGAATAAAGTTGAGAATGGCATAGGGAACCATAAAAGCAAAAGCGCATTTGCTGTTTTAAACATATGTTCGAGCTAAGTCTGCGTTAAACCAAACGAAACTGCCCTGCCTCTCATTGTTTGCCTCAAAAAGCTATAAATCAGGGGCTTTCAAAGCATGTTACATGAAAATGCGCCGCAGCATCAGCCAAAGCTTTTTAAGAAAATATTAATATAAATAAAGTTTCATCAAAACTGTATCCCGATAAATTTCACGTCTTTTAGGCGTTCATTCACGAATTTATTGTAACTGTGACATTTGACCCACAGGTTCGAATGCGGTTAAAAAATCACACGGATCCACAAAAGACAAAAAGTTACCCGCTTTGGAGCTCTTCCACTGCGCCCTTACAACTTTCGTGCCTGATATAGGATTAAACTGATGAAACACATGTTCTCTGGTCATTCGGCAAAATTTGCCCTGACAATGGCAATGCTGGCAGCATCAGTAATTGTTTCAGGCTGCACCACCACCGACCAGACCGCAGCGCTCAGCAGCGCTAAAGCGACGACCCAAACAGCCAGCGCTGATAAAGGCAATGTCATCCGCGTCAATGGTGTGAAAACCTATACTTACACACCGAAAGACCGTGAATGCCTCGAACGCGCCATGTTCTTTGAAGCCAACCGCTCCAGTCAGGATGGCCTTGTTGCCGTTGGAACAGTTGTGATCAACCGCCTGTTGTCAAAACAATATCCAGATACGATTTGTGGCGTTGTCGGTCAGAAAAACCAGTTTGCGCCGGGTGTTCTGACCCGCAAGATGAATTCAAAAGCGCTGCCGGATGTGCAAAAAGCCGCCGATGAAGTATTGAAGGGCAAGCGTCACCCCGCCGCCAAGAACTCAATGTTCTTCCATACGGCCGGTTTGAAATTCCCTTACAAAAACATGCATTATGTGCTGGTTGCAGGCGGCAATGCTTTCTATGAAAAGCGCAATAAGGACGGCTCCTTGCAAGCGCCTGTTCCTTCAGAGCCATACAATCTGGCCAGCATCTACACACCACAAAATCAGGCTGTGCCGAGCGACAAGGCATATAATGTCACCACACCACAAACGGCAGAAGAACCGGCAGCAATTGCACCGACCACAATGATTGCGGCTGCCGAACCACAAGCGCCGGTACGGACACAACAGAATACAACTGCACAAGTAGCTGAGCTACAAGTACCGCTGCCAACGGCACAGCCAACTGAATCATTGGCCTATGCACCGGCTGCCGAAAATGTGGATGCGATCGGTGCGTTCCTACTGACGCAGCAGCGCCCAGCCCTCAACTGATTTTTTAAATTTCTCTATAAAAAAAAGCCCCGCCAGCAGAACTGACGGGGCTTTTTTCTTGTCATATTTTTTCTTTATCGCATTATCCTACGCAAAACCGCTTCACACTTTTGCTGGAAATGCTCTTAGTGCTTGGCAGGCTGAACCAGATTGGCCAGCAAGCGGAATGCACCCGGCACCAGCTTGTCGAGCTGATGATGCAGCACAAGGCTTGTATGCGTATGACGGCCTTCACCAATTTCAGCAGAAACCAGTGAACCTTTCAGCTTGTCTTCACCGGCATCGCTCATGGCGAGCAACGGCTTGTAAGCCTCGTCCCATTCGGATGCGAAATAAAGACCGCGTTCCTTATCCCAATTCGCCCAGTCTTCCGGCCCGATTTTGTTCGGGTAGTTGAGCAATGGATGATCAGGCTCAAGAATATCCACCTCCGAATTCGCGTCTGTCACGCGGAAACGGATGGAAGGCGAGCCGATTTTCAGGAATGCCGGTGGCACAGTTTCAGGGTTCCAACCGTCCGAAGGGCGATGATAAAGCGTTACCAAATGGCCGCCCTTCTTAACCCATTCGTGCAAGGCCGGAACAGCAGCCGCCAGATCTTTACGACGACCGAAAGCAAAAATACCAACGACAATGGTTTTCAGATCACGGTATTCACCGCGTTCAACATCCGTTGGTGAAAGCTCCACGACATCAATGCCGAGGCGCTTCATCCACAGACCAACATTATCATTACCGCCGCTGATATAGCCAACTTTGTGGTTCGCAGGCAGTTCAGCACCAACGGTCTGAACAGGCACGGAAACCTTGGTCGGCACAACGGAACGGCCTATATGCGGGTAAGAGAAGGTGTTGATTGCATAGGCTTCTTTGCCGAGCAATTCCGGCTCGATCGCAAAGCGAACTTCACCCGGTTTTGCCGGTGGTTGCAGGTCAAAACTTGCAGCTTCGTCAGATGTGTTGCCAGTTTTGTTCATCGCCCAGCCTTCAGGCAGATCAATCTTCAGATCATCCGTCTTGGCATTGGTAACCGTTGCCGTCATTGCAACTGGCTCAAGCTCTTTAGCTGTGTTGAACACAACGGCATCAGGCTTCAGTTCCAGCGATGCGGATGGCAGAACGCGCAAGGCATCTTCCAGATCCACATCAATTACCGCAGCGCGATCACCAATTTTAGCGGTCAGACGCACGAAGGCATCGCCGTTACCACCAAGCGGATCAAATTGCTCGGTCAAGGGATTGGTAAGGCTCGCATCAGCTGATGCAGTTACCTGATCACCTGCCGCATTCAAACCTTCGCGGGCAATGATTTCTGCCGACTGAATTTCCACGCTTTCAGGCGCATCAACAAGGGTTTTAATGGTGATCGTATCACCGGCCTTGATGTCTGCTCCTTCAGTAAAGGCACGGATATGCATGCCAGACGCTGTTGCCAGCGCCAAATCGATTTCGCGTGTCTTGCGTTCCAGACGATGCGCGATATTGTCATGCAGTTCCTGCGGCAACTGCTTGCGTGCTTCATCAACGGCTTTGCCGATTTCGAGGAGCTTGGCAGTGACAACAACAGGATCGCCATAATCAGCAAGGGCTTCGTCGATCAAGCCTTGCGCATTGCGCAAGCTATCTGCCGCAGAAGCAGGCATGCCATCAACATTGGCGATATCGCCAACAGTTGCAACCAGACCTTCGCGAATGTCTTTTTCAGTTTTCGCTGGCTCGCCCTTGGCAACTTTAGCCAAATGCAATGCCCATTCGGTCTGGGGTTCCGGACGCCAGCGCCCCATAGCCTGTGTGAGGTGGCAAGAACGTGACCATTCACCCATCTGCGGGAAGGTTGCGCCTGAAATTTTATCGCGTTCAGGTGCTGTTACCGTCAATGTGGTTGGTGGTGGTGGAGTTTCATCATCGTAAACACCACCGCCGCCGCCATAAGCAGGCGAATAGATTTTCGGCACGCTCCAAGGGGCAAGGCCGGCCTCAATCTGTTCCGGGAACTCATCTGGGTTGCCGGAGATGTCAGCTGTGATAAAGGTTGCAACCACTGCCGCACGGTGATGACCATGCTGCCCCGGAACATCAAGGAAGCAGTTCATCACGATATCAGGCTTATACTGACGGAAAGCCCATGTCATACGCTCGATGACGCGGTCACGACCCCAACGATCGATTGTCTGGTTCGGATCTTTGGAAAAGCCGAAATCATGGACGCTGTCATTGTGGCCGCGACCACCAAATGCCAACGAGGCATCTAATGAGCGTGATGCTTCTTCCATTTCGCGGGTACGCAATACACCCAGCACAGAGCCACGCTCCGCACCAATGCTGTTTTGACCGCCTTCACCACGCGTGATGCAATAAAGCACTGGACGGATACCATAGACATGGCGCAATGATGCCAGCAGGCCGCTTGGCTCGTCATCCGGATGCGCGCCGGTGGTCATGAATGTGAGCGTTGAGGTCAGACGCTCCAGACGGCGATGCATAGTAACAATCGCCGGTTCCAATTTTTGTTTCGCGATCAACTGAAGATCGCTGGCCGGTGCCGCATAGGCAGGCATTCGGGTTGCTAAAAGTGCCGGGGGAAGGGAGGCGATAAACAATCGCCTTGTCATTTTAGTCACGATTTACTCCTCTCATCAAAGGCGCTCCCAAGGAAGTTTCCGCACGCGACAGTGGGGAGGAAACTTACTAACACCTTGTATTCACTTAACTATGCCTGCCCTTTACCAAAGCAGACAAGACGCTACCGTTTAATTCTTGTTCTTGTGTCTACGTATCAGCGCGCTTGTGCCGATTGATCGAGTATGATGAAGTAAATATAATAACTCAAGTGTGTTGATATAATTTACTGTAATAAACCTTTCACGAAATGAAACTTACATTTTTATTTCAACATAAACTTGCGTGCTCGTTTAAATGACAAAAACAAAGCAGTATTATCGAAAGTTTCATCGCTACGGGTATCTGCTCAATTCGCTTATGCAACACTATGAATTGTGACTGGTCACAGCTTAGCCAAGGCGTTATGTTCAGCGCAGAAAATTCATAAAAGCAGAGGCCGTTATGTCCTATACATTACCGGAAAATATTATTGATCCTGTGAAGCTCGACCGTCTGGCCGAGGTCGCCGTTAAAGTTGGCTTGCGTTTGCGGGAAGGACAAGATCTCGTCATTACCGCACCTGTTTGCGCCCTGCCATTGGTGCGCCTGATTGCCAAACACGCCTATCAGGCTGGTGCCGGACTGGTAACCCCATTTTTCTCCGATGATCAGATTGCACTTGCGCGCTATCAGCATGCCAATGATGCAAGCTTTGATCAGGCCGCTGACTGGCTTTATGAAGGCATGGCCAAAGCTTACAGCAAAAATGCGGCTCGCCTTGCCATTGCGGCAGACAATCCACTGCTTCTCGCCAACCAAGACGCTGGCAAAGTTTCGCGCGCCAACCGCGCTAATTCCAAGGCCTATCAGCCGGCATTGGAGAAAATTGCCAATTTTGACATCAACTGGAATATCATTTCTTATCCAAATCCTGAATGGGCCGCTTTGATGTTCCCTGAAGCATCGCCGGAAGATGCAACCCGCCAGCTCGCTGATGCGATTTTTGCCGCCTCCCGCGTGGATGTCGAAAATCCGGTTGCCGCTTGGGAAGCGCATAATGCAGCGCTGAAAGAACGCACCACCTATTTGAATGCCAAAAACTATCACTCCTTGCATTTCAAAGGTCCGGGCACCGATCTGATTGTCGGGCTGGCAGATGGTCATGAATGGATGGGCGGTGCGTCGGTTGCCAAAAACGGCATTATCTGCAACCCGAATATCCCGACCGAAGAAGTGTTCACCACACCGCATGCATTGCGCGTCAACGGCCATGTTTCCAGCACTAAGCCATTGTCGCATCAAGGCACATTGATCGACAATATCGCTGTACGCTTTGAAGATGGCCGCATCGTTGAAGCCAAAGCCAGCCGTGGCGAAGAAGTGCTCAACAAAGTACTGGATACGGATGCCGGTGCGCGTCATTTGGGTGAAGTGGCCTTGGTGCCGCATTCCTCGCCAATCTCGAAAAGCGGCTTGCTGTTCTACAACACATTGTTTGACGAAAATGCTGCCAGCCATATTGCGCTTGGTCAGTGCTATTCAAAGTGTTTTGTTGATGGTGCAAACCTTACACCGGATGAGGTTAAAGCCAAGGGCGGCAATTCCAGCCTGATCCATATTGACTGGATGATCGGCTCTGATCAGATCGATGTCGATGGCGTCAATGCCGATGGCAGCCATGAGCCGCTGATGCGCAAAGGCGAATGGGCTTACTGATAAGCGACAAAATATGAAAAAAGCCGGAAACCAAGGTTTCCGGCTTTTTTTATTGTCTTAAATTTATCCCAAACAATGATCTGTTTGGGATAATATCAGAAAAGATTAACCGCGCAGCACGCCGCCGGTTTGTTTGGCAACAGCCTCGATGATCTTCTTGGCCACAGCTTCCAGATCTTCTTCGGCCAAAGTCCGGTCAAGCGGCTGCAACAGAACTTCGATCGCAACCGATTTTTTATTCTCGCCCAAAGAAGCACCGGCAAAAATATCAAACACCTGTGCATTGCTGATCAGCTTCTTGTCGGCAGACATCACCGCACGGATCAGGCCGCCTGCTTCCACATTGCTATCCACCACAAAGGCAAAGTCGCGTTTGACGGTCTGGAACTGTGACAGAACCAATGACGGCTTGGTGCAGGTTGCTTTTTTCTTCGGCTCAGGAATGGCATCAATGAAGACTTCAAAGCCGCAAAGCGCGCCGCTCACATCCAAGAGTTCCAGCGTATCCGGATGGAATTCACCGAAATAGCCAAGCACAACTTTTGGTCCCAGCTTCAGCGTGCCGGAACGACCCGGATGGAACCATTCAGGTGCGCCCGCTTCGATCTGGATGCGGTCAACCGGAGCGCCTGCGGCTTCCAAAGCTGCCAGCGCATCCGCCTTGGCATCATAAACACCAACAGCCGGCGCATTGCCTGACCAAAGACGACCTGCACCTTCAACACCAGCAGTGCCGCGGCGGATACCGCCAGCCACACGGCGTTGATCTTGAGGCTTTTCGCCTTCATAAGTGCCAGATACTTCAAAAAGCGCCAGATCAGCAAAACCGCGATCTGCATTGCGCTGTGCTGCAACCAGCAAGCCCGGAAGCAAGCTCGGGCGCATATCCGACATATCGGCCGCAATCGGATTGGCAAGCTTCAGTTCCGGTTTGCCGCCGCCAAAGGCTTTGGCATGCGCTTCCGGAATGAAGGAATAAGTCACCGCTTCCATCATACCGCGGGAAGCCAGCATACGGCGTGCCATGCGGGTGCGGATTTGCAACGTGGTGAGAATCTTGCCGTTGACGCTCCCCATATTTTCCAATGGCTGCGGTTCAATTTCATTGAGACCGTGAATACGCATCACTTCTTCAACAAGATCGGCTTTGCCTTCCACATCACCGCGCCATGACGGCACTTGAACAGTCAAAACAGCTTTACCGTCACCAGACACGCCGAAGCCGAGCCCCGTCAAAATCTGTGCCGCTTCTGCATATTCCACATCCAGATTGGTCAAACGCTTGACCTCTGACACAGGGAAAGTGATTTCACGCGGGGCATATGGCTGATAACCGACAACTTCTGTTTCGGTTGGCGTACCGCCGCACAAATCTATTACCAGTTTGGTTGCATATTCAAGGCCGGAAACCATGAATTCCGGATCAACACCACGTTCAAAACGATAACGGGCATCGGTGACAATACCGAGCTGCCGGCCGGTGCGGGCAATGGTGATCGCATCCCAAAGGGCGGATTCAATCAGCACATCGGTGGTGTTTTCATCACAGCCTGAATGTTCGCCACCCATAATACCGGCAATGGATTCAGCGCCATTATCATCGGCAATGACATACACGTCCGATGATAATTTATATACACGCTGATCGAGCGCCAGAATGGTTTCACCATCTTTGGCAGCACGTACAGTCAGATTGCCTTTGACTTTGGCAGCGTCAAACACATGTAACGGGCGACCATAATCAAAGGTGACATAATTGGTGATATCCACCAGTGCATTGATCGGACGAAGTCCAATGGCCTTCAGGCGCTGCTGCAACCATCGCGGGCTGGCCTTATTTTTAACGCCTTTAACCAAGCGAAGTGCAAAACCATTACAGAATGGTTTGTCGGCAGGCTGATCAAGCACCACTTTAACCGGAGTTTCACCTGTGCCTTTGATCGCTTCAATCTTGTCACCTTTGAGTGTACCAAGACCGGCTGCGGCCAGATCACGGGCAATCCCATGAACGCCTGCACAATCCGCACGATTCGGGGTCAGGCCGATTTCAATGATCGGATCATCAATGCCCATATAGCTCGCATAGCTGGTGCCGACAGGTGCATCTTGAGGAAGATCGATGATACCGTCATGCTCGTCGGACAGTTCCAGCTCGCGCTCGGAGCACATCATGCCGAAGCTTTCAACGCCACGGATTTTGCCAATCGACAGAGTGACATCAATACCCGGCACATAATCGCCCGGACGACCCAAAACACCAACCATACCGGCACGCGCATTGGGCGCACCGCAGACAATCTGCAATGGCTTGCCGTCACCTGCATCAACAGTGAGTACACGCAATTTATCGGCATCAGGATGCTGCACGGCAGTGAGAACTTTGGCAATTGTGAAAGCTTTGAAGCTGGCGCGGTCATCTACGCCATCAACTTCCAGACCAATATCTGTCAGCTTCTCAACGATCTCATCCAGCGTCGCTTCAGTTTCAAGATGTTCTTTCAACCAGGAAAGTGTGAATTTCATTTTATTTGTCCTTTCCGCCTCTTATGCACTCAGACCGCCGAACAAAGTCGGCAGATCTAACGGGCGGAAGCCGTAATGATTAAGCCAGCGCACATCAGCATCAAAGAAAGCGCGCAAATCAGGCATGCCATATTTCAGCATGGCGATACGATCGATACCCATACCCCATGCAAAGCCCTGATAGATATCCGGGTCAAAGCCCGCATTGCGCAACACATTCGGATGCACCATGCCGCAACCCAGAATTTCCAGCCAGTCATTGCCTTCGCCGAATTTCACTTCACGCCCTGAGCGGTCGCACTGGATGTCAACTTCGACAGAAGGCTCGGTGAACGGGAAGAAGCTCGGACGCATACGCATTTTAACCGAAGGCACTTCAAAGAAGGCTTTGCAGAACTCTTCCAGCACCCATTTCATCTGGGCAACAGTTGAAGATTTATCGACAACCAGACCTTCCACCTGATGGAACATCGGGGAGTGGGTTGCATCAGAATCCATGCGGTAGGTTTTACCCGGAATGACGATGCGGATCGGTTCGTCACGGCCTTCCTTGTCACGCATCTGCGCAAAGCGCTCCATAGTGTGAACCTGCACCGGAGAAGTGTGGGTACGCAGCAATTTGCGCTCACCGCTCTCATCCGGATTAAAGAAGAAAGTATCATGCATTTCACGCGCCGGATGGCCTTCAGGGAAGTTCAACGCAGTGAAGTTGTAATAATCGGTTTCAACATCCGGCCCTTCGGCAATCGAAAAGCCCATATCAGCGAAAATTGCGGTAATTTCGTCAATCACTTGGCTGATCGGATGGATACGACCGCGCGATGCAGCAGAACTGCGCACCGGCAAAGTCACGTCGAGCTTTTCGCGCTCCAAACGGACGGCAACAGCCAATTTATGCAATTCGGATTTGCGCGCTGCCAAAGCCTCTGTCACGCGGTTTTTCAATCCGTTGATCGCCGGTCCCTGCTGCTGGCGTTCTTCCGGCGACATCGAGCCCAATGTTTTCAGTTTCTCTGAAACCGAACCCTTTTTACCCAAAGCCGAAACACGCACCGCCTCGATGGTGCTCTCATCACCGGCGGCGGCAATTTCGCCCATAATTGTCTGTTCTAATTGTTCAAGATCACTCATAATTATGCCTTTATACCTTCGGGATACGAGGGCTTCGGGTGTGTTAAAACCGGGAAATCATTTAGATGAAAATGATCTGTTCCGGCCTGATCGGGTCTTTTTTCAAGCGGTCACCTCAGGCAACCTGTTCGTGTCCGCTTGAGACATTCAGTTCTTTAAAGCCTTATCGAAAAATTCCATTGCTTTTAACAGTCTTTTACCGTCGCCGCCCAGATAAAAACGCTTCAAAAAACGCAACGGGCGGATGGTAAAGCGAAAGAAATCAACAATTTTGTTCAATTCACGAATAACATCTTCAGGAGCAATTACCCGATAAGCGGCAAATGCCTGCGCACTGGTTTCCGGCAATCGCGCTTGCGACGAAATCTGGAAGAACATCAGCCATAAATCGCGTGCCTGTGCTGTTGCAAGCGCCATTACGGCTTCCGGCTCTTCTTCAAAATCCAGAAAACCAACTTCGGATCGAACCGAGAAAAAATCACGCGGATGCGGACGGCCATGACAAAGACCACTTGCATGAACTTTGGCCAAAGCCTCCGCACATTCAATCAAAACACGATCATGCGCCTGAGGATCCGTGCGCCTGAGTGCATCAAGCCGTACCTGCTGTATCGGCGTTGCATCGCCCAGCACCACAACATTTTCTTGCGTCCAAACCATATCCGGCACATGCAAACCAGCGCTTTCAAATGCTTGCATTTTGCGCAATTCGCGCGCGCGTTGCCCTTCACTATCTTCAATACGCGGTGAGCGCATAAAAGCATAAGGCATAAAACGCGAAAGCTTGCTATGGAGACGCTTGGGCAGCGGCACGGCTTCAACATTGTAGCGCTTGATCCAGAGGGTACGACCGTCAATCTCAGCCTTCATGATACGTTGACCCGTACTGCGAGCAACAGCCTGAGCCAGAGCATCGTGATGATCCTCTGCCCATGTGCGACCGGCAATTTGCGTATCAATGTTCATGTCAAATCCGGAAAATAAGAAAACCCGCGCCAGCCGAGCCAGCGCGGGTCCCAAAAGTTATTCAATCGTGCTTTGGGAAGGCGGCTGGCTTAACGAACAGCGCCTTCAAAAGCGTTAGGCGTGGTATCTTTCAGATATTCCAGTGCCTTTTTCGCAGAATCAACCAGAGCTACAAATGCTTCAGGTTCATGGATAGCGATATCCGACAGAACTTTACGGTCGATTTCAATGTTTGACTTCATCAGGCCATCGATGAAACGGCCATAGGTCAAGCCATGCTCACGAACAGCAGCGTTGATACGCTGAATCCACAGAGCGCGGAAATTACGCTTACGATTCTTGCGATCGCGGTAAGCATACTGCTTTGAGCGATCAACAGCTGCCATAGCAGTACGAATGGTGTTCTTGCGACGACCGCGGAAACCTTCTGCCTGCTTGAGAACTTTTTTATGTTTAGCGTGGCCAGTTACGCCGCGTTTTACACGTGCCATAGTATGATCTCCTTAAGGATATAGCGGCTTAGAGGCCGTTTGGCAGGAACTTCTTCACGATCTTTGCATCTGGTTCGCTAAGAACCATGGTGCCGCGAGCATCGCGAAGGAACTTGTTCGAGCGCTTGATCATGCCATGACGCTTACCGGCAGCAGCAGCTTTGATTTTGCCGGTTGCGGTAATTTTAAACCGCTTTTTAGCGGAGGATTTGGTCTTCATCTTGGGCATTTTGCTCTCCTAATCTAGAGGCCCTCAACATTCGTTTGAACATCAGAGCTCTGGTTTTCTACTTCCAGACCGACCAAAGTCTGAAAAGCACACGAAACCGCCACGGCATGCCCTGCCGGTCGGTTCGAACGAGGCCTTATAGGCATAATATGATAAAAACGCAACTACTGAATCATCGCGCCGTTTTGATTTAAACCAGCACAGCCAATAAATACGTACAATAAATATTGAAAACAAAAAAAACCGCCCGAAGGCGGTTTTCTTTTAACTCACTGCTTTTGCTTCCGGATAAGGGTAAACCCTTCAATCTGCAAGCAAATCTGAATCATCAGCGCTCCGCACAATTAGCGCGGCGCAAGAACCATCATCATCTGACGACCTTCAAGGCGTGGCTCAGCTTCCACCTTGGCGATCTCCAATGTTTCTTCTTTAACGCGCTGCAACAGCTTCATACCCAGTTCCTGGTGCGCCATTTCGCGACCACGGAAACGCAGTGTGAACTTAACCTTATCACCTTCATCAAAGAATCGGTGCGCAGCTTTCATCTTCACTTCATAATCATGAGTGTCGATGTTCGGTCGCATCTTAATTTCTTTGATCTCGACCGTTTTCTGTTTTTTGCGCGCTTCAGCGGCTTTTTTCTGACTCTGATACTTGAGCTTACCAAGGTCAACAATTTTACAAACAGGCGGTTCTGCGTTCGGTACGATCTCTACAAGATCGAGCCCCGCTTCCTCTGCCATCGCAATGGCATCCTGAATGGTCATGTCGCCGTGGTTGTGGCCCTCGGCATCGATTAGCTGAACCCGGGGAACCCGGATGTCGCGGTTGGAGCGCGGTCCGTCTTTCTGGACCGGCGTCGCTCTGAACGGTCGGCGAATGGTCGTTAACTCCTCAAAAATTAAACTTCTCGGCGGCACTTTTATCAGCTTAACAGCAAAATAACAGTGTCTTGCAAACGCTGCCGCATAACTAGCGCGGACATGGCGTCAAGCAAGTGCGGATGTCAATAGCATCTTTGTTAAGAAAAATCACCCCCAACCGAATAAATCGGTCAAAAGCATGCCTCCACGATAATATTTAGGCACATTACTCAGTTTTTCAAGGCTTTTACGCTATTGAACAAGGCTTCTCATGCGTATAGCCCTATCATAATTGAAATAAACGGAGACTGGCAGCAATGACAGAAAACCTTGAATTCATCGATGTTGATGGCGCACCTATTGCCCTACGTTACCGTGCAGGCAGCAAGGCACAGGGAATCACATGGTTGGGTGGTTATCGGTCAGATATGCTGGGCACCAAAGCAGAATCGCTCAACCAATGGGCAGCAGCCAATGATCACGAATTTTTACGATTCGACTATTCCGGCCACGGCGAATCGGGTGGTGATTTCAATGAAGGCACCATTTCGTGCTGGCTGAATGAATCACTCACCGTGCATCATCAATATAATAAGAAACCGCAAATTCTCGTCGGCTCATCGATGGGTGCATGGATTACTTTGCGCATGACGCAGGAACTGATCAAACAAGGTCAAGGACCCGCGGGAATCATTCTAATTGCACCGGCACCCGATTTTACCGCCCGCCTGATCGAACCAAATTTAAGCGAAGAACACAAAAAATCGCTGGTTGAGAACGGCTATTTTGAAGAACCTTCCGAATATTCACCCAATCCATTCATCTATACCCGCAATCTTATCGAAGACGGACGAGACAATCAGGTTTTGACCGACATTATCGAAACCGGTTGTCCGGTGCATATTTTGCAAGGGATGAAGGATGAGGATGTTCCTTATTCACACGCTCTGCTGCTGACAGAACATCTGCCGGTCGATAATGTGACCTTGACCCTTGTGCGCGATGGTGATCATCGCCTTTCCCGCCCGCAAGATCTCGAACTATTAACGCGCTCTCTCGACATGATGATCAACCAAATCAATAATTAAGGTTACAGTTCATGCGGTTTTCGGTTTTTGCCTCATCCAGTGTTGCGGCTATTGTAGGCTTCGGCGGTACATTGGCTCTCATTATCGCAGCAGCCACAACACTGGAAGCAAGCCAAACCCAAACCGCAAGTTGGGTCACGGCCGTTTGTCTGGCTATTGCCGCAGCCTCCGCCTATCTCAGTATCCGGTATAAAATGCCGATTATCGCAGCATGGTCCACGCCCGGACTGGCATTAATTGGTGCCAGCAGCGGTTTCACCATCAATGAAGCAGTCGGGGCTTTTATCGTCACCGCGGTTGCGATCATTCTCACCGGCCTGATCAAGCCATTGTCCCGCCTCGTCTCCAGCATTCCCACTTCCGTTGCCTCCGGCATGCTGGCCGGTGTTTTGGTCGGCTTTGTTTTAAACGCTGCCAAGGCTGCACAAATTGATCCGCTGATGGTGCTGCCGCTCGCAGTTCTGTTCTTTATTATCCGATTGTTTAATCCCTCGCTTGCCGTGATAGCGGTATTGATCGTCGGCGTTATTTTTGCGCTTGTCACAGGCCGCTCGCCCAGCCTTCCGGCGCCTGAGCTATCAACACTGGAATTTATCACGCCGACCTTTCATCTCAGCGCCATGATTGGCTTAGCACTGCCGCTCTATCTGGTCACGATGGCATCGCAGAACTTGCCCGGTTTTGCTGTACTACGTGCCTTTGGCTATGAACCGCCAACAGGGCCGGCACTGCAAATTACCGGTCTTGTCTCTTTGATTTCAGCATTTTTTGGTGCGGCAACAAGCAATTTAGCGGCGATTTCTGCCGCCCTTTGCACGAGCCCAGACGCTCATCCCGATCACGCAAAACGCTGGCTGACAGGCCCTGTCTACGCCGGGATTTATATTGTCTTTGCGCTTTTTGGTGCTTCACTCGTGGCGATATTTGCGGTTCTGCCGCCGGTTCTGATCGCCTTGATTGCCGGTCTTGCGCTCTCCGGTCCTTTTATCAACGCCATGACTTTAGCTCTTTCAAAAGAAAAGGAGCGCTTGAGTGCGGTGGTCACCTTTGCAGTCACCGCGTCCGGCATCAGTTTTTTCAGCATCGGCTCCGCCTTTTGGGCGCTTGCGGCTGGTCTGTTGGTGGTTGTACTGGACCACGCCCAAGGCAAATTGTCGCGCAAAACCGGCTGAAAGCCAACAGAAAGCGAGTGACTTGAGTGCGCGTTTCGGCTAAGTCATAGGGCGTCGAGGGTAAGGAGCAATCAGCGTCTGCCCTGTCTGTCTGCGGGAGAGCGTCGGGAGCAGCTTATCTGTATCTTGGCCACCGAAGGGGAAATCGCCCGAAATCTCTCAGGTATCCAGAACCGCTGACAGGAAAGGCAACTCTGGAAAGTCGGGGCATTGCTCCCGCGCCGAAGGTGTAAGTGTAGTTTATCTTAAACTATGCGAGTCTCTCAGGCTTCAGACAGAGGGGCACTGAAGCAGCCGCATTTTGCGGATGCATTCGTGCGACTTTTGGAGTTGATATGGGCGATACGGCACAAACCTCTTTAAAAACCCTGCCATTGCAGGATATTCATGAAACAGCGAAAGCACGTTTTGGCGGCTTTGCCGGCTGGAACATGCCAATCACCTACCCGCTGGGCGTGATGAAAGAACATCTGCATGTGCGTGAACAGGCTGGTCTGTTCGACATTTCCCACATGCGTGTGATTGAAATTTCCGGTGAAGATGCAGCGAAACTGCTGGCAGAAGCCTGCCCGCTTGATCCGCTTTCCATCCCGATGAACCAGTCGAAATATACATTTCTGCTCAACGAAAATGCAGGCGTTGAAGACGATCTGATCGTCACCCGCTTGGGCGAAAACCGCTTCATGATCGTTGCCAATGCGGGCAATGCCGATGCGGATATCGCGCATCTCAATAAGGTTGCAGCTGGTAAATCTGTGACCGTCAACCCGCTTGACCGCGTTCTTTTAGCACTTCAAGGCCCTGCCGCAGCCGATGTTGCAGCCAAAGCAGGCGTTCCTGGTGGCGAACTGACATTCATGACCGGTATCGAGCCAAAAGCTGACTGGTTTGTCACCCGTTCCGGTTATACCGGTGAAGACGGCTTTGAAATTGCACTGCCTGAAAAAGATGCCCGCGAACTGCTCGCTAAACTGTTTGCAGATGAACGCGTTGCATGGATCGGTCTTGCAGCGCGAGACAGCCTGCGTCTGGAAGCCGGTCTTTGCCTGCATGGTCAGGACATCACCCCTGAAATCAATCCGGTTGATGCCGGTCTTCTCTGGGCTGTGCCAAAACCTGTGCGCGAAACTGCCGGTTTTATCGGTGCCAAAACATTCTTGGAAAAATTGGCCGCTGGTGCCAAAGCCAAGCGCGTTGGTCTGAAGCCTGAAGGCCGTCAGCCTGTGCGTGCAGATGTCGAACTTTTTGATGCAGACGGCAACAAAATCGGTCGCGTCACTTCCGGCGGCTTCGGCCCTTCAGCCGGTCATCCGGTCGCGATGGGCTATGTCACCCCTGAATTTGCCGCTGTCGGCTCCCGTGTTTTTGCAGATATCCGCGGTAATCTCGTACCGCTTGATGTTCATTCACTTCCATTTACACCGCATCACTACCACAAAGGATAACAATCATGGCCTCTATCCTGTTTACTGAAGATCACGAATGGCTCAACAACGATAATGGCACTGCCACTGTCGGCATCACCATACATGCGCAAGAACAGCTCGGCGACCTCGTATTCGTCGAACTGCCGGAAGTTGGCCGCAAGGTTACCAAAGGCGAAGCCATCGTCGTGGTTGAATCTGTTAAAGCTGCTTCCGACGTTTACGCACCGGTTGACGGTGAAATCGTTGAAATCAACGATGCTGTTGTCAATGATCCGTCACTCATCAATCAGGCTGCAGAAGGCGAAGGCTGGTTGTTCAAGCTCAAGCTTGCTGACGAAGGCCAAATGAACGGCCTGCTCGATGCAGCCGGTTATAAGGCTTTGGTAGACTAATGACACAAGGCTCACTCCCATTTGTGGATCGTCATATCGGTCCCCGCGAGGCTGACGAGCGCACCATGCTTGCTGCGCTCGGCGTTTCCTCGCTGGATGCACTCATCACACAGGCTGTGCCGGAATCCATTCGCTTCAACCGCGAGTTGGACTTGCCGCAGCCTTTGAGCGAAGCGGCGGCTCTGGCCGAATTGCAAGCTGTGATGAATAAAAACATCGTCAAGAAAAGCTTTATCGGCGCTGGCTATAACGGTTGCTACACCCCGCCGGTGATCCAGCGTAACCTGTTTGAAAATCCGGCTTGGTACACGGCCTATACGCCTTACCAGTCCGAAATCAGTCAGGGTCGTTTGGAGCTGCTGTTCCACTTCCAGACACTGGTGACAGAGCTGACCGGCCTGCCGGTTGCTTGCGCATCATTGCTTGATGAAGCAACGGCTGTGGCAGAAGCAATGGCTATTGCTTACCGCCATCATCGCGAAAACCGTCACCGCGTGCTGATCGCTGGTGAATTGCATACACAGACTTTGGATGTACTGCGCACCCGCGCCGAGCCTTTGGGCATCACCATTGAAACATCGGGCGATGTCGATGCAGACACCACCGCTCTGATCGTTCCATGGCCTGATACAAAGGGCGTTTACGGCGATTATAAAGCTGTAATCGCTGCTGCAAAAGCACTCGGCACACAAGTCATTGCTGTAGCCGATCCGCTGGCTCTGACAGTGACCGAAGCCCCTGCCGAATGGGGTGCCGATATGGCTGTTGGTTCCATGCAGCGCTTTGGCGTGCCAATGGGCTTTGGTGGCCCGCACGCAGCCTATCTTGGCGTGTCGCAGGCTCTGACCCGTATCATTCCGGGTCGTATCGTTGGCCAGTCCACCGATGCACATGGCCGTGTTGGTTACCGCTTGGCACTGCAAACCCGTGAGCAGCATATCCGTCGTGATAAAGCGACATCCAACATCTGTACCGCTCAGGCATTGCTGGCCAATATGGCGGCTTCTTATGCTATTTATCATGGCCCTTCCGGCTTGCAGTCGATTGCAACAGAAGTTGCCAAACGCGCAAGCAATTTTGCGGATGCCGTGAAAAAGGCAGGCTTTGAGCTGGCTGGCGACAAGCTGTTCGACACCGTCACCGTCAAGATTCCAGGTAAAGCTGCATCTATTGCGGCAGAGGCCGACAAAACTAATCGTTTGCTGCGCATCATTGATGCCGACACATTGGCTGTAGCCTTTGACGAAACATCAAGCGACGAAGATGTGGCTGCGATTGCCGCGCTCTTTGGTGCAACTGTTGCAAGCTCTGACACAACACGTCTGCCTTCGAGCCGCACATTGGCCTTCCTGACACAGGAAGTGTTTCATCAGTACCGCTCCGAAACCGAAATGATGCGTTTCCTGCGTCGTTTGGCCGACAAGGATCTGGCGCTTGACCGTGCGATGATCCCGCTCGGCTCCTGCACCATGAAGCTCAATGCGGCCGCAGAAATGATGCCGGTAAGCTGGAACTCGGTTGCCAATATGCATCCGTTTGCACCAGCAGAACAGAGCACCGGCTACGCCCAGATGACCTCCGACGTCGAAAACTGGCTTTGTGAAATCACCGGCTTTGCGGCCGTGTCCTTACAGCCAAATGCCGGTAGTCAGGGTGAATATGCCGGTCTTCTGGCTATCCGCCGTTACCATCAGTCCCGTGGCGACCATCAACGCGATATCTGCCTGATTCCGTCATCAGCTCATGGTACCAACCCTGCCAGCGCCAGCATGGCCGGTATGAAAGTAGTTGTGGTCAACTGTCTGCCGGAAGGCGACATCGATATTGAAGACCTCAAGGCAAAAGCTGAAAAACACAGCGCCAACCTTGCTGCCTTCATGATCACCTACCCGTCCACTTACGGTGTGTTTGAAGAAGGCATCCGCGAATTCTGCGAGATCGTTCATTCCCACGGCGGGCAGGTCTATTTCGACGGTGCAAACCTGAATGCTCTGGTTGGCCTCGGCCGTCCTTGCGATATTGGTGCCGACGTTTGCCACATGAACCTGCATAAAACATTCTGCATCCCGCATGGCGGCGGCGGACCGGGCGTTGGCCCGATCGGTGTTGCCAAGCATCTGGTGCCGTTTATTCCGGGTCACGTGGAAAAAGGCACGAGCAATGCTGTCTCCGCAGCGCCGTTCGGCAGTGCATCCATTCTGGTCATCACATGGATGTATATCCGTATGATGGGCGGTGCCGGTCTTACACGCGCCACCAAAATGGCCATTCTCAACGCCAACTATATTGCGCATCGCTTGGAAGGGCACTTCCCGATCCTTTATAAAGGCAAGAACGGCCGTGTGGCACATGAGTGCATCGTGGATACACGCGTACTCAAAGATCAGGCAGGCATCAGCGTTGAAGACGTTGCCAAGCGTCTGATTGACTACGGCTTTCATGCGCCAACCATGTCATGGCCGGTTTCCGGCACATTGATGATTGAGCCGACCGAATCCGAACCGTTGAACGAGATTGACCGTCTGTGTGACGCCATGATCGCCATTGCCGGTGAGGCGGACAAGGTTGCCTCCGGCCATTGGCCACAGGACGACAACCCGCTGGTCAATGCTCCGCACACTGCCATTGATACAATTGGTGGTGAATGGACGCATCCTTACTCACGTCAGGAAGCTGTATTCCCGAATGCTGATGCTGATCCGACTGCCAAATACTGGCCGCCGGTATCGCGCATCGACAATGTGGCTGGCGATCGTAATCTGATCTGCTCATGCCCTCCGATGCAGGCTTATGCATAAATTCAGTTACTAAGTTTAAAAAAGGCGCCGCGGGAAACCACGGCGCCTTTTCTTTTATCGCGCAAAACATCTTCACCGGCATAGGCTGGCTGCAATCAAAATTATTCAAATTGCAGGCAAAAAAAGAGCCGGACTAAAGAGTCCGGCTTAAAATTTATGAAGGTGCCATAAAGGCGAAACCTTCAGAGGGGAACACTTACCGCGCGCAATGGGAGGAGGCACAGCGGTAAGTAACCCTGATATGGATCAGCGGTCTTTAATATTCAACCCCTTTTGTCAAATTTTCTGAGTATTTCGGTAAAAAATGAAAATTCATCTGAAATAACACATATAAAACAGTGAATGTGCAACCAACGAGCTAAAACCACATACGCATTTCAACTCAAAAGAGCCCTGAAAAATATTCAAAAGAATCAGTATTTCTATTTTTGAACGGGGCGCGATACAGTCATCAATAAACATCAGTGCAATATGAGAGGAATATCATGTTCAGGTGGGGCATCCTGTCGACGGCGAAAATCGGCATCAGTCAAGTTATTCCGGCAATCTGTGCCAGTGAAAACGGTGTAGTAAACGCAATCGCCAGTCGCGATTTGACCAAAGCACGTGAAGTTGCCGCCCGTTTTGGTGCCAAACATGCTTTCGGCTCTTATGACGAGCTGCTTGCCTGCAATGAAGTGGACGGAATTTATATTCCGTTGCCGACATCACAACATGTGGAGTGGACGCTAAAAGCAGCCAAGGCCGGTAAACATGTCTTATGCGAAAAGCCGATTGCCCTCAAAATGCAAGAAATTGATGCGCTGATCGCCGCGCGCGATCAATATGGCGTAGTGATATCAGAAGCTTTCATGGTTTATTACCATCCGCAATGGATCAAACTGCGTGAACTGTTGCAGCAAGGTGTGATCGGACATCTGCGCCGTGTCGAAGGGGTATTTACTTATTTCAACAATGATCCGGCCAATATGCGCAATCAATTATCGCTTGGCGGCGGTGGTCTGCCTGATATCGGTGTTTATCCGGTGGTGACCACCCGCATGAGTACCGGCCTTGAGCCTTTGCGCATTCGTGCCCAAATTGAATTTGATCCCACCTTCAAAACCGACCGCTATGCCAGTGTAGAAGCGCAATTTGACGGATTTGACCTGCATTTTTATGTCTCCACACAAATGGCACACCGTCAATCGATGCTGTTTCATGGTGATAAAGGCTATATTGAAGTGGATGCGCCCTTCAATCCGCTCAAATATGATCACGCTCGCATTACGCTGCATAATGCCACACATGACACCACAACCGCCTACACTTTCCAAAATATCAACCAGTACCAGTTGCAAGCGGAAACATTTGTGCGTAAAGCACGCGGCGCGCCTGTCAGTGTTTTCAGTCTTGAAAACTCAAAAGGCAATCAGCATTTCATTGATATGGTCTATGAAGCCGGGAAAAAAGGAAACTGGACAGAGGTTTAAGTCGTTTTTTCATGGTTTCGGGCAAATTCCTGTCACTTGATGCAGTAATTTTGCAGAACTGGCCTAAACCGACTTGCAGTGAAAATAACCCTTTCTTATATACCCCTCAACAGGATGCCTTAATTTGTAACGAAGGGGCAGCCTAGAACCGATAGGGGCCGCTTAACAGAACGCTCGTCAGAGGTCTAAGCGGTTTGCTGAATGGAGATAAATATGGCTAAAGTAATTGGTATTGATCTGGGAACGACCAACTCCTGCGTAGCTGTCATGGACGGCAAAAACGCGAAGGTCATCGAAAATGCGGAAGGTGCACGCACCACCCCGTCGATTATCGCTTTCTCCGACAGTGACGAACGCCTTGCCGGCCAGCCTGCAAAACGTCAGGCCGTCACCAATCCGGAAGGCACCTTGTTTGCTGTCAAACGTCTTGTCGGTCGTCGTTTCGACGATCCGATGGTCACCAAAGATAAAGATCTGGTGCCATACAAGATTGTTAAAGGCGACAATGGTGATGCGTGGGTAGAAGTCCACGGTACAAAATACTCACCTTCGCAGGTATCCGCGATGATCCTTCAGAAAATGAAGGAAACCGCTGAAGATTACCTCGGTGAAAAAGTTGAACAGGCTGTTATTACAGTTCCTGCATATTTTAACGATGCGCAGCGTCAGGCAACCAAAGATGCCGGCCGCATTGCAGGTCTGGAAGTTCTGCGTATCATCAACGAACCAACTGCTGCGGCTCTGGCTTACGGCCTCGATAAGAGCGAAGGCAAGACAATTGCGGTTTATGACCTTGGTGGTGGTACCTTCGACGTTTCCATTCTGGAAATCGGCGACGGCGTTTTTGAAGTGAAATCAACCAACGGTGATACATTCCTCGGTGGTGAAGATTTCGATATGCGTCTGGTTGAATATCTGGTCGCAGAATTCAAAAAAGAACAGGGCATTGACCTGAAGAACGACAAGCTTGCTTTGCAGCGTCTCAAAGAAGCTGCTGAAAAAGCCAAGATCGAACTTTCGTCTTCACAGCAGACCGAAATCAACCTGCCGTTCATCACCGCAGACCAGACCGGTCCTAAGCACCTGGCCATCAAACTGTCGCGCGCCAAGCTCGAAACCCTCGTGGATGATCTGGTGCAGCGCACCGTCAACCCATGTAAGGCTGCATTGAAAGATGCCGGTCTGAAGCCGGGCGACATTGATGAAGTTGTTTTGGTTGGCGGTATGACCCGTATGCCAAAAATTCAGGAAGTCGTTAAAGAGTTCTTCGGTAAAGAACCGCACAAGGGTGTGAACCCTGATGAAGTTGTTGCGATGGGTGCAGCAATTCAGGGCGGTGTCTTGCAGGGCGATGTTAAAGACGTATTGCTTCTCGACGTTACCCCGCTTTCACTGGGTATCGAAACATTGGGCGGTGTTTTCACCCGTCTGATCGAACGCAACACCACGATCCCTACTAAGAAGTCACAGACGTTCTCGACCGCTGAAGACAGTCAGTCTGCTGTAACCATCCGCGTGTTCCAAGGTGAACGCGAAATGGCTGCCGACAACAAGATGCTTGGCCAGTTTGATCTGGTCGGTATTCCACCGGCACCACGCGGCGTTCCGCAGATTGAAGTGACTTTCGACATCGACGCCAACGGTATCGTTAACGTATCCGCAAAAGATAAAGGCACAGGCAAAGAACACCAGATCCGCATTCAGGCATCTGGCGGTCTTTCCGACGCCGACATCGAACAGATGGTTAAAGATGCTGAAGCCAATGCCGAAGCCGACAAGAAGCGCCGTGAAGCTGTTGAAGCCAAGAATCAAGCAGAAGGCCTCATCCACTCAACTGACAAGTCGCTGAAGGAATACGGCGAAAAAGTTTCGGCTGAAGACAAACAGGCTATCGAAACTGCACTGGCAGCATTGAAAACTGCTGTTGAAGGTGATGATGCAGAAGACATCAAGGCCAAGACACAGACCCTTGCTGAAGCTTCAATGAAGCTTGGCCAAGCCATGTATGAAGCCAATCAGGGCGAAGATGGCGAGGGCGGTGAAGCCGGTGAAAAGACATCTGATGATGATGTTGTTGACGCTGATTTCGAAGAAATCGACGACAACGAAAAGAAGTCATAATCTAGCTGATATGGGGGAAAGCCCGGCTTATGCCGGGCTTTCCGACATTCAAGCAAATTTGTTCAAGCTTTAAGCTTGAAAGGCAAAACATTGGCGGCTGTTCCGGTTGTTTTGTTTCAAGTTTGAACCGGTCAGAGAGCTTAAATTTCATTCAAAGTTTGAGGCACTCTGTCATCCGCAGCCAGTCGCGATAACATCTTGTTTCAGATCTGGTATCGCTGCCAGTTTTCTTATGTTTTGCGCGCTGTGAGGTCATTTTTAGTTTTTGGCCGTCATTATGAGAGCCGCCTGAAAGACGAATTCATGAAGATCGACTATTACGAAATCCTAGGTGTTACCAAAACAGCTGATGATAAAGTTCTTAAATCGGCATATCGTAAACTTGCCATGCAGTACCACCCCGACAAAAATCCGGGGGACGCGGAAGCAGAGCGCAAGTTTATCGAGCTTGGTGAAGCCTATGATGTGCTGAAAGACCCGCAGAAACGAGCAGCCTATGACCGCTTTGGTCATGCCGCCTTTGAAAATGGCGGTGGCGGTGGCGGTGGTTTTGGCGGCGGCTTTGGTGGTGGTTTTGGCGGTGCCGGTGGCTTCTCCGATATATTCGAAGATATTTTCGGCGAGATGATGGGTGGCGGGCGCCAGCGTCGCTCCGGCGGCCGCGAACGCGGTGCCGATCTGCGATACAATATGGAAGTTTCTCTCGAAGAAGCTTTCGCCGGTAAGACTGCGCAAATCCGTGTACCAAGCTCCATCACGTGTGATGAATGCAGTGGCTCAGGTGCAAAACCGGGCACACAGCCTGTCACTTGCGCCACCTGTGGCGGTGCAGGACGTGTGCGCGCCTCGCAAGGTTTCTTCTCGGTGGAACGCGCCTGCCCGACCTGTAACGGCCGCGGCCAGACGATTCCTGACCCTTGCACCAAATGTTCCGGTACAGGCCACGTTTCGCAAGAGCGTTCGCTCTCGGTCAATATTCCGGCTGGTATCGAAGACGGCACCCGCATCCGCTTGTCGGGCGAAGGTGAAGCGGGAACCCGTGGCGGACCATCGGGCGATCTTTATATCTTTATCTCCATCAAGCCGCATGAGTTTTTCCAACGTGATGGCGCTGATCTTTATTGCAAAGTGCCTATTTCCATGACTACGGCTGCGCTTGGCGGCCAGTTTGAAGTAACCACATTGGATGGCACACAAACGCGTGTGAAAATTCCTGAAGGCACCCAGAACGGCAAGCAATTCCGCATGAAGGCGAAGGGCATGCCGATACTGCGGCAAAACAACATTGGTGACCTTTACATTCAGGTGGCGATTGAAACGCCTCAGAACCTCAATAAGCGCCAGCGCGAGTTGTTGCAGGAATTTGAGGAAATTTCTTCCAAAGAGAATAGTCCGCAATCGACCGGATTTTTTGCACGGATGAAAGATTTCTTTGAAGGAATTAAGGATTAAGGGGCTTTATAGCCCCTTTTTCTATGTTTATCATCAAAAGCACAACTGTTTCATAAAAAAACGAAGTGTGATTTCATCGACGAGAAAAAGCAATTTCTTGCCACAAATTTCATGCTATGAACGAAACTTCAAAACAGTTTCCCTGTTTATGAACAGGATCAAATTGCTTTTGCTACATGACGCTAATGGGAGATCGCATAATGGCAGGACCGCTGGCACGTAAATTCGCCGAGAAATTCAACGAAGAAATTCGCTTCTTTAAGGGCTGGATTGACGGGCCGAAAGCCGTCGGAGCCATTTTGCCGACAAGCTCCATCACTGCGCGCCGCATGGCAAGCGTTATCGACACAACATCCAAAATGCCGGTGCTCGAACTTGGGCCCGGCACTGGCGTCATCACCAAAGCAATTTTGCAGCATGGCGTGAAAGCGCAAGATCTCTATTGCGTCGAATATTCGGAAGATTTTGCCAAACATCTGCGCATCAATTTTCCCGATGTAAACATCATTCAAGGCGATGCCTTTGATCTCGACATCACTTTGGGCGACAATAAAGGCATGATATTCGACAGCGTCATTTCTGCGGTACCATTGCTGAACTTCCCTGTTCCGGCACGTGTTCAGATCATTGAAGATTTGTTGCGCCGTGTGCCAGCTGGCCGTCCGGTCATCCAGATCACCTATGGCCCGCTTGCACCGGTTCCGGCCGGTAAAGGCAATTATGTGGTCAAGCATTATGACTTTGTCATGCGCAATGTGCCGCCAGCACAATTATGGGTCTATCGCAGCCCACTTTCCTGAGCGAAAGCAATATTCACGAATTAACGTTTATAGGAGCGTCCAAGGCCGCTTTGGGCTGGCTCCGACCATAAAGATACCTTCAACCAAATCATAGCTGAAGGCATGTTAATATTTGTCCTATAATTTGTCGGCATCGCCCGCGTACTTAATGCGTTTATAGGCTTTCACAACTCGGATGTTTGTGCCAATAACAGACTGTTTGTGAAAAGATATAAAGGGTAAAGTGGCATGACTGTGGAAGATATACGCAGCCGTCTCATTGTCGGATTGGATGTACCGACGGTTAAAGACGCAGAGCATGTCGTTCATGAATTAGGCGACACAGTTTCCTTCTACAAAGTCGGTCACCAACTGGCATTTGCCGGTGGTTTGGATTTTGTCCGCACCTTGATTGCGGCAGACAAACAAGTTTTTCTCGATATGAAATTGCTGGACATCGACAATACGGTGGCCAAAGGTGTGGAAAATATCGCCAAAATGGGCGTGTCCATGCTGACATTGCATGCCTATCCAAAAGCAATGCGTGCAGGTGTTGAAGCGGCAAAAGGCTCCAATCTTTGCCTGCTCGGTGTCACAGTTCTCACCTCCATGGATGACGAAGACCTGATCGAAGCAGGCTATAACGACAATGCGCAGACCCTCGTTTTGCGCCGTGCTGCCCAAGCGCGTGAAGCTGGCATGGGCGGCGTGGTAGCCTCAGCCGCAGAAGCCGCTGCCATTCGCCAGATCGTCGGCAAAGATATGGCCATCGTCACCCCAGGCATCCGCCCGCAAGGGGCTGAGCGTGGTGATCAGAAGCGCGTTATGACCCCGTCTGATGCTCTCAAAGCCGGTGCCAGCCATCTGGTGGTGGCGCGCCCGATCATTGCAGCACCGGACAGACGTGAAGCAGCAGAGAAAATTCTGGCCGAAATGGCGGTAAGCTAATCATCCCTAAAGTATAAAGCCGAAGTCTGAATGCCGCATTGCCGGCAAGATTTTGAAAAGCTTAAAGTTTCATCTTAATCATCAGGAGGAGATTGATCATATGACCAAAGCTTATTGGATTGCACGTGTTGATGTTAAGGATCCGGAGCGTTACAAGGATTACGTCTCGACCGCCAAGCCTGCCTTTGAGCGCTTCGGCGCGAAATTTCTTGCCCGTGGCGGTAAAGCAGAACTGGTGGAAGGCCAAGGCCGCGCGCGCAACGTGATTATCGAATTTGAATCGATGCAGCACGCACTGGATTGCTTCAACTCACCGGAATATCAAGCAGCCCAAGCCATTCGCCAAACCGTTGCCGACGGCGAAATTGTACTGGTGGAAGCCGCCGTTTAAAATAAAACAGATATCCGCTCTAAAAACTCACTTGAAGTCGAGGGCGGATATCCTATTTGCCATAAACACTTAAATGACAAACGCGAAAGCCCTCAGGAGACCATGGCCTTGAAGATTGCAGTTCAAATGGACCATATCAGCACCATCAATATTACAGGGGACACCACTTTCGCGCTTTGTCTGGAAGCTCAGGCGCGTGGCCACGAGCTTTATCACTACACCCCTGATCGCCTTTCGATGCGCGATGGTGCAGTGACGGCACGCCTCGAAAAACTCGAAGTGCGCGATGTCAAAGGCGACCATTACACCTTGAGCGAGCCGGAGCGTCGTGACCTTTCGGAAATGGATGTGGTGCTGCTGCGCCAAGACCCGCCATTCGACATGAATTACATCACCACCACGCATTTGCTTGAGCGTATTCACCCGAAAACTCTGGTGGTCAATGATCCAGCATGGGTGCGCAACAGTCCTGAGAAAATCTTCGTCACCGAGTTTCCGGATCTGATGCCGGAAACACTGATCACTAAAGATATTCAGGAAGTGCTGGAATTTCGCAAACAATATGGCGACATCATCATCAAGCCGCTTTACGGTAATGGTGGCGCCGGCGTTTTCCATCTGACCACCGATGATCGCAACCTGACATCGCTATTGGAAATGTTCGAGCAAATGTATCGCGAACCCTTTATTGCGCAGCGTTATTTGAAAGATGTCCGTGCCGGTGACAAACGCATCATCCTGATTGACGGCGAACCGGTGGGCGCGATCAATCGCGTACCGGCTGAAAGTGATGCCCGCTCCAATATGCATGTGGGCGGCCGTGCGGAAGCCACTGAACTTACCCCGCGTGAGCAGGAAATTTGTGCCCGTATTGGTCCGTCCTTGAAAGAGCGCGGCTTTATTCTCGTCGGCATTGATGTGATCGGCGATTATATGACCGAGATCAATGTGACCTCGCCAACGGGTTTACGTGAAATCAAACGCTTTGGCGGTGCCGATGTCGCAGCCCTGTTCTGGGATGCCGTGGAAGCCAAGCGTAACTAAATTCCTATTGAAGCACCATCTTTGACATGATCTATTCATAAGGGCTGCGGTGTAAATCGCGGCCCTTATTATATCAATCGGGGGCTTTTATGATTTCACGCGTAGGTACGGTCGCATTTCAAGGCATTGATGCCGTTCCTGTTGACGTGCAAATCATGGTGGCTCCGGGAAAGATGGGCATATCTATTGTCGGCTTGCCCGATAAAGCTGTGGCAGAAAGCCGTGAGCGTGTGCAGGCAGCGCTTCATGCCTGCGGCCTGTCACTGCCTGCCAAACGCGTCACCATCAATCTGGCACCTGCCGACCTGCCCAAAGAAGGCTCGCATTACGATCTGCCGATCGCGATGGGCTTGATGGCTGCCATAGGCGCCATTCCTAATGATGTTTTGCAGGAATATGTGGTGCTTGGTGAATTGTCGCTTGATGGTTCCATTACCGCGGTTGCGGGTGTGCTACCCGCCGCAATCGGTGCCAACCGGCAAAATAAAGGGCTGATCTGCCCCTATGCTTGTGGAGCCGAAGCCGCATGGGCGGGAGCCGCTATTGATATTCTGGCACCACGCAGTCTGATTGCGCTCGCCAATCATTTTAAAGGCACGCAAGTTCTATCCCGCCCTGAACCTGCCAAACACTTGCCCCTCACCTCCTCGCTTGATCTGGCCGATATCAAGGGACAAGAAACCGCCAAACGCGCGCTGGAAGTGGCGGCTGCCGGCAGTCATAATTTGCTGATGGTGGGGCCTCCCGGTTCCGGCAAATCCATGCTGGCACAAAGATTGCCAACGATCCTGCCGCCACTTTCGCCGCGCGAGTTGCTTGACGTTTCGATGATATCTTCCATTGCAGGAGAGCTGACGGGCGGGCGTCTTTCCGATCATCGCCCGTTTCGTGCACCCCATCACTCTGCCTCGATGGCGGCCATGGTAGGCGGCGGACATCGCGCCAAACCGGGGGAAGTATCGCTTGCTCATAATGGCGTGTTGTTTTTGGACGAGTTGCCGGAATATAGCCCGCAAGTGCTCGATTCGCTACGCCAGCCATTGGAATCGGGCGAAGTGAGTATCGCCCGTGTGCAGCATCGCACCCAATATCCGGCGCGCTTTCAGCTGATTGCCGCTATGAACCCCTGCCGTTGTGGCATGGCAGGCGAACCGGGGCACACCTGCGCCAGAGGCCCGCGCTGCCAGAGTGATTATCAGGCGCGTGTTTCCGGCCCTTTGATTGACCGTATTGATTTACGTGTGGATGTTGCTGCCGTATCGGCGCTTGATCTGATCCAGCCCGCAAAAGGCGAAAGCAGCGCCGTGATTGCTGAACGGGTGGCCAAAGCGCGCAACATTCAACAACAGCGCTATCTCGAATTAGGTCTTGATAGCTTCATGACCAATGCCAGCTGCCCGACTGCTCTGGTGGAAAGAATTGCCGTGCCTGATCAAGCAGGCTTGCAGCTTTTGCATAGCGCCAGCAAAGCCATGCAATTTTCGGCGCGCGCCTATCATCGTATCTTGAAAGTTGCGCGCACCCTTGCGGATTTGGAAGCACAAGACAATATCAGTGCCAAACATCTGGCCGAGGCGATTTCTTATCGCATGGGCGCGGAGCGCTTATTATCTGCTTGAGAGCGTATTAGCGGCGAACCGAACCAACAACCAGATTGCTTGGTGTTTCAATCGAAACCCACTGGCCGGTATTTTTATCTGACTGACGCTTCAAATAGGTGTAATTTGTTGCCTGCCAGTTCAAAATTTCATCAGTCAAATTATCAAGAATAAAATCACCGCGATCTGTACGCAGCGTCAAAACCGCATGGCCTTCGCCATCTGGTTTGCGCACAACGGTGATCAACATATGTGAAAGCGAAATGCCAGCCTGTGACAACTCACGCTGCTTGAGCAGAACATAATCTTCACAATCGCCAACGGTGGTTGGATAAGCCCAATATTCTTCCTGACCGTAAATTTCCATGTCTGTCATCGGCTGGATACGATCATTGACGGAGAGGTTCACCTGTACGATCTTATTCCAGACCTGTTGGTTGAGCTTCAAAGGTGCCATGCTTTTATTGCGGATATTGCATTCGGCACTTTCACGTTTGCAGAATTCATAATGGCCGATTGGCTGTGATGTCAGACCGCCGGTGATCATAAATTCACCCGAAGCAGCGGCAGTTGATGCAAAGAGGCCGAAGGCGGCAACTGCACTTAAAACACCAACTGAAACTTTTTTAAACACGGGAAACATACTCAACGCCTTTGCCGCGGGTCCAAACATTAACAAAACGTTAATGTTAGAAGAGCGTAAGAGTCAATTCGAAGAGGCTTTACCGCGCCGAACTTCTTAAAAATTGGTTAACAGCCACAAGCTCCTTTTTTAAGCACTCAAACCGTTTTCCAGAATAAAACCAGCTGAAAATACAAAACATGGGCGACGATCTAAATAATTTTATTGCGTAACACCCCCTACAAACAGACTATTGCATTCAAATTAGAGAAGTGCTTTGTAATTAGATTAAGGGAACAGGTGTTCCTGCCGTTATACTCAGGCTTTTATAAAAGCTGCTATGACAGCATTTGGTAATTGCGGGGGAAAGCATCCGGTCGATGTTCGGACGGTTGACGGGTGCGTAAGAAAATCTACGGGATTAATCCCGATTAAGGAGAATGGAATGAAATTCAAGCTTTTGTCAGGTGTAGCATTTGCCGCCAGTCTGGGTTTAGCCAGCGCAGCTTATGCAGACATCACCATTGGTCTGATTGCACCACTGACAGGCCCTGTGGCTGCATTTGGTGATCAGGTTAAAAAAGGTGCCGAAACTGCCGTTGAAGAAATCAACAAAAACGGTGGTGTCCTTGGTGAAAAGCTCGTTTTGAAGATTGTTGATGATGCCGGTGAGCCAAAGCAGGGCGTTTCGGCTGCCAACCAGATCATCGCCGACGGGATCAAGTTTGTTGTGGGGCCGGTCACCACCGGCGTTACCATGCCTGTTTCTGATGCTCTGTCTGAAAACGGCGTTGTCATGGTCACGCCAACAGCAACCGGCCCTGACCTGACCAATCGCGGTCTCGATTACATTTTGCGTACCTGTGGCCGTGATGACCAGCAAGCCGACGTGATGGCTGACTATGTTCTGGCTAATCTGAAAGACAAAAAAGTTGCTATCGTTCACGATAAGGCAGCTTACGGTAAAGGCCTTGCAGATGCATTTAAAGCAGCCATCAACAAAGGCGGCATGACGGAAGTTCACTATGATTCTGTGACACCGGGCGAAAAAGATTATAGCGCCCTAGTCACCAAGCTGAAAGCAGCAGGTGCTGAGCTCGTTTATATCGGCGGCTATCACACTGAAAGCGGCCTGCTTTCCCGTCAGCTGAAAGATGCCGGTGTGAATGTCACCATCCTTGGCGGTGAAGGTCTTTCCAACACTGAATATTGGGCAATTGGCGGTAGCTATGCCGATAACACCATCTTCACCAATGCCGCAGATGCAATGAAGAATGAAGATTCCAAAGCTGCTGCTGCTGCACTGGGTGCCAAAAACATCCCGGCAGAAGCCTTCACCATGAATGCCTATGCGGCCGTGGAAGTTCTCGCAGCTGGCATTACCAAAGCAGGATCGGCAGACGATGCTGATGCGGTCAATAAAGCAATCAAAAGCGGCGAGCCAATTGCAACAGCGATCGGCAAGCTCAGCTATGGTGAAACCGGTGATCTATCATCACCAAGTTTCTCACTTTACAAATGGGTGGATGGCAAGATCGCCGATCTTTGACAAGATATGATCCTGTCAATTGTGCCAAATTTTAAAACATAGGCGCAAAATTGCTCATATAAAAAATAATAAAAGGCGCTGTATGAAACCAGCGCCTTTTATTTTTTATCAAAGCATTGAAACTGTTTGACAAAAATTTCGAACACCTCAAAACTCAAACCATAAAGACTTTTATTCATATTCAATCAGACTGTTCTCAGCTCTTCTTTATTAATTTGATTTAACCAAACCTTAACCATCCTGCCATAATTTTGAAGACAAGATTTTAAGCGGACATATGAGGGCGAGCATCATGCAACGCTATAGATTTGATGACAAAAACATTTTGATTCAAGCTTTGGTCGAACTTCTCAATCAAGGCATCCAGCCAGATGAACTGGATACGGTATTAAGCCGTATCGGCCCTGTCGATCTTGATCTCATGCATGAATGCTTGTGCGATATTTACGCCTACAACAATATCAGCATGGAAGAAATCGATATGGCTGCCTGATCAGGCGCTGAATATTTATTTTGCGTTCTTGCCAGTTCTAGCAGTTTAAACCCTGTCATTTATCTGTAATGATAATGCTCTATAGATAATGACAAATCAGAGATTATTTCGCTCATGACCACGGAAGTACTGGCATTCGAGTGAAATAAGCAGCGGAAGGTCGGGGCAACCCCGACCTTTTTCGTATTTTAAAGCCTGTTTTAAAGCGGGCGCGGATGGTCACGATAAACACGTGCAATATCACTCAAAACTTCATCGCTTAATTGCAGTTCACCAGCTTCAATATTGCTCTTTAACTGCGCCATTGATGTAGCGCCAATAATGACCGATGTCATAAACGGGCGGCTCAAGGCAAAGGCTAATGCCATTTGCGCAATATCCAGCCCGTGCTTATCCGCTACAGCACAATATTCCCGCACGGCTTTGGAGGCATATTCATTATTGCGCCAGAAACCGTCCACCGCCACGGTACCGCGCGCACCTTCAGGCATCGCACCATTTAGATATTTACCGGTCAGCACACCAGCTGCCAGCGGCGAATAGGCCAGCAAGCCCACTTTCTCATGACGGGCAACTTCGGCCAGATCATAATCAAAATGCCGCTGCAACAGACCGTATTCGTTTTGAATGCTGACCATAGGGGCAAAACCGGCTTCACGCGCCAAACGCTGCCATTGCATCACACCCCATGCGGTTTCATTCGAAAGGCCGGTGTGGCGTATTTTGCCCTCTTTGACCATATCATTCAGGCCATCAAGCACATCGGCCATACGCTCCAGCACGCTTTCAGTTGAGTGCGCCGGATCATCCGAATAGGCCTCATATTTCCACGCTGCGCCAAAATGGAAATTGGGACGGCTTGGCCAATGAATTTGATAAAGATCAATATAATCCGTTTGCAAACGGCGCAGACTTGCCTCTACCGCTTCACGGATATTCCGGCGGTTTGGTGCCGCACCGTCGCGGATCCATTTTTGTCTGCCACCACCGGAAATTTTGGAGGCTAAAATAACTTTGTTACGCGCACCGGATTTTTTAAACCAAGTACCGATATAATTTTCTGTTTTACCAAAGCTTTCCGCCGACATCGGCACGGCATAGCCTTCGGCTGTATCAATAAAATTAATGCCTTGCGAGAGTGCATAATTTAGCTGAGCATGCGCATCTGCTTCACTATTCTGAACACCCCATGTCATGGTGCCCAGACAAATTTCGGTAACTTGCAGGTCTGTGCGACCCAGTTTCTTCATTTTCAACGTTACATTCCCTGGAAGGTTCAATTCTCCCCCAAGATGTAACCTGCAAAATTATCAGGCGCTACACCGAATATCATTTTTTGCAGCAGGCAGCGTTTGGAATTGCCGCTGCCTGCCAATTTCATCTAGCAACCGTGATGGTGCTCGGCTTGCGCATAGACTTTGCCAAAACGATTTTCGAGAAACTTGCCCAGAGCAATTTCTTCTTGTTTGACAAAACCTTTTTGCGGCAAATGCCCGTCGGCCAACATATCCAGCACTGCGCAAATAGCGGAAGCCGTCGTAATCTGGATGCCGCTACGCACCACATCGCCAATAGCGCGGGCATAAATCTTGTTGGCGTAGGTTTCCTGCACCAGACGGCCATTTTTGCGACCGCTAACTGTCACAAAAATCACCACCACATCCTGCAAGGTCGATGGCAACGCATTTTCAAAAATATCTTTAAGCACATCACGGCGATCCCGCAGGCCCAGATCATTGAGCAGTGCCTTCATGATCGCAGCATGACCAGGATAGCGAATCGTGCGATAATTGAGTGTGCGCACTTTGCCTTTCAAGGTTTCGCACAAAGTGCCGAGCCCACCGGACGTATTGAAAGCTTCATAGGTCACACCATCAAGCGAGAACTCTTCACGCTCTTCCAATGCCGGAACTTCCGTCAATTCACCGTCGACAATCGCCTCGCACGGCTCGCAATATTCATTGATGACGCCGTCCGTGCTCCATGTCAGATTATAATTGAGCGCATTGGACGGATATTGCGGCAAAGCGCCTACACGCATGCGCACCGTATCCAGCGTATCAAAATGGCTGGCCAGATCATAAGCTACAATAGAGATAAAGCCCGGCGCCAGACCACATTGCGGGACAAAACAAGTTTTGGCGGTTTTAGCCAAATCTTTCACAAAACGGGTGCTTGCCACATCTTCAGTCAGATCAAGATAATGCACTTCCGCATCTGCGGCGGCCTGTGCAATGCGGGTGGTCAAATGAAAAGGTGCGGCACTCAAAACTGCAAATTTACCGGTCAGAACTTTTTTCAACTCAGCCGCATTTTCAATATCGATCATGCTGGTTTTGATGCCTTTTGATGCCTCCAAAGCATCAAGCTGCGCCTGTGAGCGGTCAATAACGGTGACGGCATAATCACCCGTCGCATTCAGAAGATCAGCAATGGTTGCCCCGATTTTACCTGCACCAACAACGACAACTTCTTTCATGACAATCTCCCTCGAATTCATAATAGACATTTAGAATCGCAGAGAGTACATGCAAATAGTAGCTGCACTTATATCAATATGACGTTGCCAATTTGAACGATTTGACGTAATAATTAATCATTATGCTGACAAAAGCTGATCATACCCTAATTGCACTGCTGCGTGAAAATGCGCGTGCCTCTACCACCGAACTGGCAAGACGGTTAGGGGTTTCGCGCACAACCGTACAAAGCCGCCTTGAAAGACTGGAAAAATCCGGTGCGATTGAAGGCTATACGGTGCGCCTTTCCTCAATTTACGAAAAAGATTTGGTACGCGCTCATGTGCTCTTAACCTGCCTGCCGAAATTATCACCACAGGTGGAAGCACGGCTGCGAACGATTCTCGCCGTGCGTTCCTTACATTCCGTCAGCGGTCATTATGATATGGCCGCAGTGGTGGAAGCTCCCTCCATCGGCGAGCTTGATCAGGTGCTGGATCAGATCGGCGCGTTGGAAGGGGTCGAGCGGACGATGTCCTCGATCATTCTATCTACGCGAATCGAACGTTAAAAATTTAATCTGCCGCTATCTCTGTAAAACCTTATTCATGTTGTGAATGTCACAGCATAACAATCACGAATAGGCTGATTGTGACGATCAAACATAAGTAAAAATGATGAGGAAAATTTGGTGGAGCCAAGCGGGGTATATCATTGCGCACCAAATTAGAGTTTAATATCAGTAATTTGTAGACTTATCAGCACCTTAGTGGTACGTCAATGGGGTACGTGGCGTGGTACGTGAGGGTATTTCTTTGGCAAAACGTATAACGAATAACACACAATATCTTGAGCTACAGAGAGGGAAATGGCGCGTCACTGTTAGCGTCCCTAAAGCCGTTCAAAAGAAAATAGGAAAGACACGCTTAAAGCAGTCTTTGAATACCGATAGCCTTTCAATCGCCAATCAACTCAAATGGCCTATAGTGCGTGAGTTTCAGAGTATCATTGCATCTGCACACAAGCCTGAGACAGACATAAGGGCAATTGCTGAGGAGCTTAGAAGGCAGCGCTCAAAGGCGACTTGTGATATTGATGCAATTGAAATTGAAGCGGGTATATCTCAGACCATAGATATATTGCTCGGTCAGGAGATTGGCATCTACACAGACCCCAATACGGGCGAGGAAGAACCTGTCTATGCACCCGAAGCCGTTCAGCGTGTGCAAGAGTTTAAAGCTGTCCTGCATGGTCAAGCGACACTCTTAAGCGAACACCACGACCAATACATGAGCCAGCTAACGGTCAAGCCTCGTACCAAGGCCGATGACAAACGTGCAATTGCTCTTTTAGAGCGCTGGTGCAGCGAACAAGGCGTTCCCCCTTACCTACAGTCATTTCCTACTCGAAAGGCCGCTGTAGCTTTCATGGATGCATTACCAGCCATGGAACCCACGCTATCACCTACCACACTAAATAAGTATGTACGCCGTCTATCGAGATACTGGCAGTGGCTTGAGAAGCGTGATGAAGTCCCGCTGAATGTTTGGGCTGGACAGTCCTTTGCCGTTCCAGAGACACCTCATGATGAAGTAGAAAGGCCATTCACTGACGAGGAAATGGTAAAACTTCTGTCCGGCAATGCTACACAAGAGATGCATGATCTCATGAGAATTGCAGCTCTTACAGGTTGCCGCCTAGACCCTATTGTGTGCCTTCGTGTGCGTGACTGCCTTGATGAAGGAATGTTTGTTTTCAAACCTCAGAAGAAGGAAAAGGCACCCCGCCTATGCCCTATTCATCCTGCACTGACCGAAATTATTGAGCGCAGAACAAAGGGGAAAGAGCCAGACGACCCTATATTCCCCGAATGGCCTGCACCAAAGAACCCTAAATCAACGCGGGAACGATCATTTAAAGCTTCTAACCATTTCACCGAATATAGGCGCTCTGTAGGCGTTGCAGATGAAATTAAAGGCAAGAGGCGCTCCCTAGTAAACTTTCACTCATTTCGCCGCTGGTTCATCACTAAGGCCGAACAAGCTGATCAACCGGAATCCCTTATCGCATCCGTGGTGGGTCATAAGCGCCAAGGCATGACGCTTGGGGTCTATTCAGCAGGGCCAGCAAAAGAGCAGGCAAGGCGCTGTGTGGAGGCTGTGCAATTGCCAGACTTGAGCATGGCAAATGCGGATAAATAAATATCCTGAGCCGTTACTCTGACCTAAGTAAAGAAGAACGTGAATGGATATAAGGCCACTACGTTAGCAAAGGCAAAACCAGCAACCGTGCCTATGGTGTTCGTGACTTTGGTGATAGGGTGAACGATGTGGAATTTAAGGGGCTGGATTTGTCACACTTGAGTAAAACTCAACACTGATAAATAATTGGGAATGTAACTTGTGGGGATTGTTGCATTGCGTATTTTTGTCTTAATCGTATCTTTCTTTATTATTTCTTCTATAGCAAAAGCCGATTTGAAATATGAGCCACTAAAAGAAGAAGATGAAATATCTGTCCTGATTGTAAGCGGCAGCTTTGAATACGATGATGATTTATCGTTATTTCTTAAAGCGGTTAGCGACCATCGTGCATCAGCTATTATGTTCAATTCTGGTGGTGGAAATGTCTATAAGGCAATTGAGTTAGGAAAACTCATCAGGGCTTTACGACTGGGTACGCTACAGCCGCGTGGTATGGAATGTTCGTCCGCTTGCTCATTGGCTTTCCTTGGAGGCACCATACGGTTAGCTGAGGCTGGCTCAATTGGGGTGCATAAATCTTCATTCAATAACTCCACAAACATGAATGCTCATGATGCAGTCGCAAGCATTCAAAAAGCCACCGCTGATATAATGGGCTACATTACTGAGATGGGAGCGGATGCTAACTTGCTCCAGCTAGCGTTACAGTATGATAACGATGATATGCGTTACCTGTCTTTAAAAGAAATGAAAAACTATAGGGTTGTAACTGAACAGGAAGCCACGCAACCTTCATCTCCACCACAGATTGCAGCCACTCCACCAACAACTTCTTATACTACACCAACATACACAGCCCCACCTCAGGCAAGCTATCAGCCAGTCTATCGTCCAAACCTGAATGTTCCTACCGCACACTCTGGTGTTGTCCACCACCCTAAGAAACAAGCTGCAATCAAGTTTGACCCCGATAATAAATCACGCACCCTAGTGGAGTTACGAAACGGCGCTACGGTTTACTTACAGCCTTACGATAAACAATGGTACAGAGTGGCCTATGGTGACTACAGGGGCTATATGCATCACTCTTGGGTACATGTAGATCAATATGAATTACCAAGATCAGAGAAACGTTATATCCAGATAAGCAGTTTTGATAATTATGAAGATGCCCTAGAGTACGTAAACAAGTCAGCCCTTAATCTGGATATTTATCTTTCCACAAATGGCTGGTTAGCAGTTACCCTGCGAGGAACCTTTAGCAGTACTGAGGCGGCTGCTTTAACGAAAGAACTAAAAAGCAAAAGACGAATACCCCAAGACTCTATCTTCAACTATGGAAACACGTATATTCGGAAACTATGAGATAATAAAATTGGAGGATAAAATGAAAATTAAAACCATAATAATTTGTCTAGGTGCAATTCTTTTTAGTTCATCTGCTATAGCTGATACCGCAGTGCGCGGCCATATGCGTAACAATGGCACCTTTGTGCAGCCACATATGCGCACCAACCCTGATAGAACTATGTATAATAACTATTCAACACAGGGGAATGTTAATCCATACAATGGCAGAAGGGGAACTGTTTCACCATCCTATAGACCACGAAACAGCTACATAACTCGGAGTGCGCCTCGTAATAATTACGGTACTTACAACTCAAATAGACGTAGTTATAAATCACGTTATTGAGCTACGGAACTGGTAATATTACACTAGAAATTACATCCTCCAGAGTGCCAATGCTTTCTCTGCGTCTGCCCTGTGATCTCTAATGCGATAGATAGTCTGTCTGGTTAATCCTGTCTCCTTAGCAATAAAACTAATAGACATGCCATCAGACAGACTAGACACGACCTTATCGAATGTGGCTCGGTCATAACTCGGCTTCCTGCCCTTATAGTTATCCTCACCAGCCCTAGCCTTAGCACCCGCTATACCAGCCCTCTGAGCCTCCTTAGTCGCCTCAGCTTGCGCTTGTGCAGTTGCAGCCATGAACGCTATCAGCGCGTCTCTAACAGCCATTTGGATAGGGTCTGTGGTCGAGCCATCGAATGTCATATTATTGATCACAGTCTTGATGATCACACCACGGCGCATGAACTCCCTGATAGTGTCCGTAACGTCTGCATAGTTACGCCCTAAGCGATCAACCCAACGTACCACAAGAACGTCACCAGCGCGTAGCATATCAAACAAGCGCCTCCCCTCAGGACGATCTTTCATTAAGACACTGACACCAGATACACCATGATCAGCAATGACCTGATCAAACTTAAAACCAGCAGCTTCAGCCTGTGCCTGTTGGTGGTCGAGGTTCTGCTCTGACGTTGATACACGGGCATATAGAATGGTCGCCATAATATCCTCTTAGGGTGTACGTTAGACATATGTCCGAATGAATATGTGTACGAAAACAAACAGTCAACCCTAACGGACAAAAATAAATACACATTACATATGACCGCTAAGGTATACCCTATCGGACACACTCATACTTCATATCACATTGACACTCATTAGTTGCTTGATTAGCTTTGTACTGCTTATGGGGGATTTTTAAATGGCATATTTAGATCAAGCCACTACAGCAGAAACAAGGAAAACAGCATTCGCAGTACTATTAGCGATATTCATTGTTATTCCGGCACTACTACCTGCTGCGGCCATCACTATCGTTTACGCTTTTTTCCTTAAGTTTTTTATCAGTGGAGGCTCATGGCTTCCCTATACTGATGTGTTAGCACTTACTATAATACCGGAGCTTTTAAGGGGGGCGGTCGTTGGTGGCATTGCTATATGGGTTTCACGTTATTTCTTCCCTCAAAGCAACCTAGAAGCTATTCGACTAGCAACTATGGCATTCTGGGGCGCAATCCTTTTGCTTTTGCTTATTTTCAGCCTCAGTGCAGTCGGTTTCACACTGGACACAATCGGCGGTATCGCATGTGCTGTAGGTCTCGGAATTGGACTATGGTCGATAGAGTAATGATACTTCTTCGGAGGGGCTATGTGAGTTGCATATATCGACCTGAACAATATTGCAGGTCGTAAGTTCACGTTTAGCTTGATTAAAGATAAGACCGCATAGGGTAAGACATCCCCACTGTGTAAATGTAGTGACATATTTTAAATAGCTTTCCTCCCACTCTTTGCCACTCTTAAGTGCCACGGGGGGAAAAGCGATAATTCCACATATCCGATTACCGCCTGACATTTTTTCTAAAAAACAATCCGGTTAGTGAACTGACTGAATGATCAGACATCGATAGCAGGGATTATGATTATTCACTGTAGCGTCAGGCCGCCTAGAGCGTTCTTAAGGCGAAACGGTACAAACTACCTAAGAGACGCTTAAAGCCGCTCCACGGCCTACCGCTACAAGAAACAGAGCTACATAATTCATATACCGTCTTATCAGACAGCAAAGCCATCCTTCGGATACTCCTGATAGCGTCTTTTCCTAAGACCAAGATCATCACTATCAACAATATCAAACTCAGCCCATGCACTTAGTGATCTGGTCTTAAAGACTGGCACTGTACCCCTACGAACTTCCACAAGCGTATCTTCGGGATAGCCTAGGCCAATCAGCTTGCGACACAATGGGGGAATAGGGTCTTTCTTAGGGTGAGCATATGCATGTTCATTACACACAGCCGTGTGCATTCTCCCCTGAGACAACAGGTGAATAGTTAGCATTCTAATTTTCCTGATAATGGTTGGTGATGATTGTTTGACAAAAATCCCGACCAAAGGCTTAGAAGCTAAGCTATGACCATATTTAGAATATGATGGGTCGGAGTGTTTCACTCACTGACAGAATGATGATTTAGATTGTGTCAGGATGATCTAGGGTCTTATGGTTCCCATCAGCCTTGTTAAGGACGGGCATAGGATATTTATCATTATGACCACATAACCCTAAGCCTCCCCTTAGAATTAGCTATAGGCAAGCTAAAGGGATGAACTGAACATAGAGGGTCATAAGGTAAGATATTAAAGGAGGATGATTATTATAATTATCTCCTAAGTCTCCCCTCCTACCTCCTTAGGCTAGCATGAAGCTATCATTAGGTAAGCATAAGAATAACCTTAAGATATATATCTATATACAAACCTAGGGGGGGATAGAGGGGGTCTCTCCTATTGTGAGGGGTAATTAACACACCATATTTAGTATGCCAAAACTAAAAATCGATACTACATATAGGGCACCAAAGAGGTAGGAAGTTTATTTAATTTGTAGGAGCATTCCCCCAAATTGGCGACTGTGGTTATGTGCAACTGCACGGGAGCCAACCATAGCTAGTGGCTTGAGCTTCTCCACTTCACGCTTAGCTGCTTCCTTAGCGCGGTACTCCTCAGCCCATGCGATTGCTGCGGCTGCGGGGTCAGCGAAGTTAGGGAGTGCAGGAGTGGAAACCTTTAGCTTGGCCTCCATCTCGTTAAAGGCTGCGATGTAGGATTCTTTAAAACGCCCCGCTTCTGCACCAGTGAAGCCCATGACTAGGAAAGCAAAACCGTCCTTAGTCATATCAAAGGAACGGCGAACCTCGCCCTTGGCATCCTTATAAGCAACCAACTCAAAATTGAGTGCGTTAAAATTTTCGCTGCAATCAAGGTTATCAATATCACGCAGAACATTATAATGGCGCTTACCAAAAAAGTCAGCCACATCACGGCTATTGGCAAACACCTTGCCATCTTTAACCGTGACCAATGGAACGATTGATGTGTAGCCTGTGCTATCTAAATATCCATTGGGCTCAAAATTGAGCTCAGTGAAGCTGTCTCGGCTCATATCAAGGGCGCGATAAAAGCCACCCTCTCATAAAGCCTTATATGAGCATAACGCAAAATTGCGTCCTGTAAGGTTTCGGTCATATTTATCTTGGATGATAATAGCCTCAAACATAGATACCTTCAAAACTGAGGGCATAATTGAAAATTCAATTCTGCTTCGAGTGTCGCACTAATGAGGACACCAATCTCAAACAATCCAAAATTGGATGCAATGGACGGTTCCGTTTCGATGAACCACCCTTGTTCCTGAATTTCTAGGAGCAAGCGGCCTATATCATTTAAGATATTATCGTGGCGCTTACCAAAATGCTCAGCCACATCACGAGTCATATCAAAACAAATGTGTGACTGATCACCTGCGTTTGAGTGCTTATCCCCCCTGCATAAAAGTATGCATGGGGTGCTGCAAATCTTCCGTTCTGCTGGTCGATATAGGGGGTATGCTCAAAATTGAGCACACTACTAAGCATGCTTAAGGGGACGCTGGTATTAACGCCCAACGCCCCCCTCTTTGAACTTTTCAGTCAATCATCTTTCAATTGAAATGATACAATTCAAACGACCAGCGAACATCTCTAAGTCTGGAGTGTCATGTTTCTGCCAACCGTAACCAACATTGCAATCCCTCCACTCAACCCAGAAGCTAAGCTTTGTCAATGGCAAACGGAACCAGAAACCGCGATGCTGGAGGCTAAACACATTACTGAGGCTGTCACGAGCATCCATGACTAAGTTGTAAACAGCTTGATTAGTGGAGGAGAAAAAAGCGTTCATGATTACTTATCCTGCATGTGAGTTAACGACATGGCGAGAAGCCACTAAGCAGGCGCATGGGAACCTAAAGACACACCATTGAGTAAACAGCATGAAGGCCATGAGCCTGCCGAGAGGCTCCCTTAGCGAATCAGACGAATCAAATAATGAGATTTAGAACAAGCACAACTAAAAGCGTGGTACGTAAATGGGGTACGTAGCGTGGTACGCGGCCAACATTTCGACATTACTAACTTATTGATTTTTAAAGATAAACACACTTCACATAGTGAATGGTGGAGCCAAGCGGGATCGAACCGCTGACCTCTTGCATGCCATGCAAGCGCTCTCCCAGCTGAGCTATGGCCCCATCAATCTTTACTGCTTTTAAAGCGGGATGAACCGGGTGTTCATCTTAAAGATTCGCAAGTTTTAAACTTGCTATGGCGGCTACTTAAAACGAGCCGCAAAGAAGATCAAGAGGTATTTTTCAACTCTTGCAAAAGCTTTGCACTTTTGTACATAGCTTTTTGAATTCCGGCGGGTATTCGTTATTCGACACCCGCCGGTTTCTTAACTCCAAGACGAAATCAGGCCTCGTCGTCGTCGTCGCTGACGCCACCGCCGATAAGGCCGGTCATGTCATCTTCGTCATCTTCTTCTTCCAGGAATGTGTCGTCGCCGTCATCATCCAGCTCGACATCATCATCCAGATCAGGAAGATCATCGTCTTTTACATCGCCATCCGCATCTTCGAGCGAGATGAATTCAGGTGCGTCAACGGCAACATCAACACCTTCTGCTTCTTCCTCTTCTTCTTCACGGCTATCAACCGAAGTTTCGAAGTAAGAACGCGGATAAGATTGTCCTGTATAAGGAGAAACAATCGGATCGCGATTGAGATCATAAAATTTACGACCCGTTTCCGGATCAATACGTTTAGTACCAAGTTCAGGTTTTGCCACGTCAAGCCTCGTCATTTTACTGGCTACAGCAGTCCGCGCAGGCACCTCACGAAGCCAAGCATCAGGACACGCCTTTCACGGTGTTTTTCCGGTGCATAAACGTAATTGTACACCTTTGTCAAAGACAAAGACGATATTGCCTCATCTTCATCGCATGTTCTACATATTTTTACCGTGTTTTTCCTCCCTCTCATTTCGGCCAAGGGTCTTTTAGCCACCGGTTTTTGTTTTGCAGGATGACCGCGTGGGCAAGCTGTGCTAGGAAAGCAGCGCTTTTATCAATCCTGGTCGTCAGACACGACCCATTAATGCGACAAGCGAACAAACGAACATGTCCCATTCTGCTTCCCCGAAACCTGCAACCGCCCGCCGCTCGACGGCGCTTAAAGGCGATATCCGCATTCCGGGTGACAAATCTATCTCCCACAGATCCTTCATGTTTGGCGGTCTCGCCTCCGGCGAAACCCGCATCACCGGCCTTTTGGAAGGTGAAGATATCATCAATACCGGCCGCGCCATGCAGGCCATGGGTGCCCAAATCCGCAAAGAAGGCAATGAGTGGATCATCAATGGTACCGGCAATGGCTGTCTGCTTGAACCAGTAGCACCGTTTGATTTCGGCAATGCCGGCACGGGTGCCCGCCTCACCATGGGGCTGGTTGGTGTTTATGATATGAAAACCACCTTTACCGGTGACGCATCCCTGACCTCGCGCCCAATGGCGCGTGTGCTTGAACCTCTGCGCCTGATGGGCGTGCAGGTAGAGGCGGCTAGCGGCGACCGTATGCCTTTGACCCTGCGCGGGCCAAAAGTTGCAGCACCGATTCGCTACCGCGTGCCGATGGCCTCGGCGCAGGTAAAATCAGCCGTACTGCTGGCAGGTCTGAATACACCGGGTATCACCACCGTCATTGAACCAGTGATGACCCGCGATCACACAGAAAAAATGCTGCAAGGTTTTGGCGCGGATTTGAGCGTTGAAACCGATAGTGATGGTGTGCGTCACATCCACATTGTTGGCCAAGGCAAACTGACCGGCCAAACCATTGATGTACCGGGTGATCCATCCTCGACCGCATTTCCGCTGGTGGCGGCGCTCCTCACGGAAGGCTCCGACATCACCATCCGCAATGTGTTGATGAACCCGACCCGTACCGGTCTCATCACCACCTTGCAGGAAATGGGTGCCGACATTGAAATTCTCAATGCACGCCTTGCCGGAGGTGAAGATGTGGCTGATTTGCGGGTGCGCTCGTCTGAGCTGAAAGGCGTCATCGTTCCGCCGGAACGCGCACCTTCAATGATCGACGAATATCCGGTGCTGGCGATTGCTGCCAGTTTTGCTGAAGGCGAAACCATCATGGATGGTCTGGATGAATTGCGTGTCAAAGAATCAGATCGCCTTGCCGCCGTTGCCCGTGGGCTTGAAGCCAATGGCGTGGATTGCACCGAAGGTGAAATGTCACTGACTGTGCGCGGGCGTCCAGGTGGCAAAGGCATTGGCGGCGGTACTGTCGCCACCCACCTTGATCACCGCATTGCAATGAGCTTCCTCGTGATGGGTATGGCGGCAGAAAAACCGGTCACTGTTGATGACGGCAATATGATTGCCACATCCTTCCCTGAGTTTTTTGAAATGATGCGTGGTTTAGGGGCTCAGTTTGATGACTAAAGCTTTTACCATTGCCATTGATGGGCCTGCCGCTTCGGGCAAAGGTACCCTTGCCCGCAGACTGGCCGAGCATTACGGCTTCCATCATCTGGATACCGGCCTCACCTATCGTGCGGTTGCCAAAACCATGCTGGATCAGGCTTTACCGTTAGACGATGAGTCGGTCGCGGAAGCGATCGCCCTTTCCGTCAGCCTCAACCATCTTGATCGTAACGTGTTGGCTGCTCACGATGTGGGTGAGGCGGCTTCCAAAATTGCGGTGATGCCTGCCGTGCGTCGCGCACTTGTCAAAGCTCAGCAAAATTTTGCGCAAACACTGCCCGGCACTGTGCTGGACGGCCGCGATATCGGCACGGTTGTCTGCCCAGAGGCACCGGTCAAACTCTATGTCACCGCCTCGCCTGAAACACGTGCGGAGCGTCGCTATCAAGAAATATTGTCCAAAGGCGGCCAAGCCGTGTATGATGATGTCTTGAGTGATCTGAAGCTTCGGGACGAGCGCGACATGGGACGCAGCGATTCTCCATTACGCCCGGCAAGCGATGCACACTTGCTAGATACGACAAAAATGGATATAGAAGCGGCGTTTCTGGCTGCTAAAAAGCTTATAGATGCGGCATTAGCCCATCAATAGTTTTATCTGTTTGCCCAGATCATGAATCTGCCAATCTTATTTTTAAGATTGGGACTCTTGGACTAAACCTGCTTTGCTCCGCGTTCACCGCGCCGGATAGTCTCTTGATTTTATTCAGGAAACAGAACCGGAGCCAAGCAATTTGAAACACGAACCACCGGCGCTCTGTATCCGACTATATGACGGATACTTCAGGAGTTTATATGTCACAAATGAATCCTACACGCGAAGACTTCGAAGCTCTTCTGGCCGAATCTTTTGCATCTAATGACCTTGCAGAAGGTTACGTTGTCAAAGGCCGTATCGTTGCCATCGAAAAAGACATGGCAATCATCGATGCAGGTCTGAAGGTCGAAGGCCGGGTACCGCTGAAGGAATTTGGCGCCAAGGGCAAAGACGGCTCGATGAAGCCGGGCGATGAAGTCGAAGTTTACGTCGAACGCATCGAAAACGCTCTCGGCGAAGCTGTATTGTCACGTGAAAAAGCACGTCGCGAAGAAAGCTGGGTCAAGCTTGAACAGAAGTTCAACGCCGGCGAACGCGTTGACGGTGTTATCTTCAATCAGGTTAAGGGTGGCTTCACCGTTGATCTGGACGGCGCAGTTGCATTCTTGCCGCGCTCACAGGTTGATATTCGTCCTATCCGCGATGTAACCCCGCTGATGCACAACCCGCAGCCGTTTGAGATTCTCAAAATGGATAAGCGTCGTGGCAACATCGTTGTTTCACGTCGTACAGTTCTTGAAGAATCACGTGCGGAACAGCGCTCTGAAATCGTTCAGAACCTTGAAGAAGGTCAGGTTGTTGAAGGCGTCGTCAAGAACATCACCGATTACGGTGCGTTCGTTGATCTGGGCGGCATTGACGGTCTGTTGCACGTTACCGACATGGCATGGCGCCGTGTTAACCATCCATCGGAAATCCTCACCATCGGCCAGACCGTCAAGGTGCAGATCATCCGCATCAACCAAGAAACACATCGTATCTCACTCGGCATGAAGCAGCTTGAGAGCGATCCTTGGGATGGTATCGGTGCTAAGTACCCGATCGGCAAGAAGATCACCGGTACTGTCACCAACATCACCGACTACGGTGCATTTGTTGAAATCGAAGCCGGTATTGAAGGCCTGATCCACGTTTCAGAAATGTCGTGGACCAAGAAGAACGTACACCCAGGCAAAATCCTGTCCACAACACAGGAAGTTGAAGTTGTCGTTCTCGAAGTTGATCCGGTCAAGCGCCGCATCTCGCTCGGCCTCAAGCAGACCCTCGACAACCCATGGACAACCTTCGCTCAGAAATATCCGAAGGACACCATCGTTGAAGGTGAAGTCAAGAACAAAACCGAATTCGGTCTGTTCATCGGTCTTGATGGCGATGTAGACGGTATGGTTCACTTGTCCGATCTCGACTGGAACCGTCCAGGCGAACAGGTTATCGAAGAATACAACAAGGGCGATGTCGTGAAGGCAGTTGTTCTTGATGTAGACGTCGAAAAAGAACGTATCTCGCTCGGCATCAAACAGCTGACCGGCGATAGCGTTGGTGAAGCAGCTTCTTCCGGCGACCTGCGCAAAAACGCAGTTGTTGCTTGTGAAGTAACCGCTGTAACCGACAACGGTCTGGAAGTACGTCTGGTTGACCACGATCTGGAAAGCTTCATCAAGCGTTCAGATCTGTCCCGTGACCGTGACGAACAGCGCACAGAGCGTTTCTCCGTTGGCCAGAAGCTTGACGCACGCGTCATCGCTTTCGACAAGAAAAGCCGCAAATTGCAGGTTTCTATCAAGGCTCTCGAAATCGCTGAAGAAAAAGAAGCAGTTGCACAGTACGGTTCATCTGATTCAGGCGCATCGCTCGGCGACATTCTTGCTGCAGCAATGAAGAAGTCAGAAACCAACTAATAACATATCCCGAAAACTGCCCAAATTATAAAGCGGTTTTCGGACACGATATGTTAGACAATAAGTTTTCTGATAAAGCTTAAGAAATGCCCGCCGATATCACTATCGGCGGGCATTTTTGTTTGTACCTAAAACCTGCACAAATCAGGCGATCTGCAACAACAGAATGAAGCCGTAGCTGATGGTTCCCAAGAACAGCAAA
>NZ_JBHEEH010000001.1:230421-291439 GCF_041929845.1 Paenochrobactrum pullorum | reverse complement strand
TACCTAAAACCTGCACAAATCAGGCGATCTGCAACAACAGAATGAAGCCGTAGCTGATGGTTCCCAAGAACAGCAAAGACAGAACGGCTGTCAGTGTTACCCGCCCGCCAGCCTGTGCCACGGAGCGCACATCAACGCCCAAGCCGAGTGCTGCCATCGAAATAATCGTCAGCACTGTTGCAGTATGCTGGATAATTGGCAGCAGCGCTTCAGGAATGGCACCCAATGAGCGCAAAGCCATCATACCCAAAAAACCGATAATGAACCAAGGCACCAGTTTGCTCAAACCTGGTCGTGCATTGGCCTGACTATTGCCATAGATCAGCGCCAACACGAGAATAACCGGCCCCAGCATCAAAACACGCACCAGTTTGACCAATGTACCCAATTGAAGGCTCAACGCGCTCACAGGGGCTGTTGCGGCCAAAACCTGCGGCACTGCATAAACTGTCAAACCAGCCATCACACCATATTGGGTGAAAGACATGTCGAGAAGCGGCACCAGCAGGGGCAGAAGCAGAACGACCACCACGCCTAAAATAGCTGTAAACGCAATCGACGCTGCCACATCATCGCTTTTGGCTTCAATGACGGGCGCTGCGGCAGCAATAGCCGAGTTGCCACAAATCGAATTACCGCAAGCAACCAGCATCGCCATTTTTGATGGTAGATGCAGCAAACGCCCGATGCCGTAGCTCACTGCAATCGTCAGCATCACAATGGCGGCAATCCCGGTAATCAACCCAGCGCCTGCCGCGACAATCGCTGATGTACTGATGGATGCACCAAGCAGAACCACGGCAATTTCCAGCAGCATTTTGGCCGAAAAATTGATACCGCTCGTAAATCTTGCAGACGGGCGCAAGGTTGAACGAATAGAGGTTCCGAGCAAAATTGCCAGCACCAGCGCTTCCAACCATGCGCGGCCAAAAATTTCGGCTTCAACCATTTCCAGCCCAACTGCCACCAGTGCAACGCCACTGCTCAGCAGCACGCCCCGCCAATTTTTATCAACAAATGCGATTAATTTTTCTGTCATTGCCATACACTTCGAGAATTATTTTCTCATCTTATGCAATAAATCGTCTGTTCAATCCATTTCATTATATGGCATGATATATTAGACAAAATCGAATGATGGTGACGCAATGACACTGGAACAGCTGCGCATTTTTATTGCTGTCGCGGAAAAAGAACATCTGACACAAGCAGCCGGTGCGTTGCGCCTCACGCCTTCAGCCGTGAGTTCTGCCATCCGTACACTGGAAGATCGCTATAGTGCGACGCTCTTCAACCGGATTGGCCGCCGTATTGAACTGACCGATGACGGACGGATTTTTCTGGATGAAGCACGCGCCACCTTGGCACGTGCGCGAGCGGCCGAACTGACCTTGTCGGAACTTGGCGGCTTGAAACGCGGTAGCCTCACCATTTTTGCCAGCCAGACCATTGCCAGCTATTGGCTGCCGCCATGGCTTGCCCTTTTTAAAGCACAGTTTCCGGCCATCGTGGTGGATTTACATATCGGCAATACGCATAGCGTTGCTGAAGCCACCCGTGACGGCAGCGCTGATCTGGGCTTTGTGGAAGGCACTATTCATGAGCCAAGCCTGCAAATAAAACGCGTGGGTGAAGATCAACTCATTCTGGTGGTCGGCAAAACCCATCCGTGGATTGCTAAGCCACCAACTGGTTTTGCTGATCTTATTCAAGACGGGCAATGGATTTTACGCGAACAGGGTTCCGGCACCCGAGCCGTTTATGAAGATGCTTTGCGCGCACAAGGCTTTATGCCTGAGCAATTAAAAATCGCGTTGGAACTGCCTTCCAATGAAGCAGTTTGCTCAGCCGTTCAATCCGGTGTCTACACAACTGTCATCTCGGAACTAGCAGCGGCACCGCATCTTTTAACTCAAAATTTGATCAAAATAGAGCTTCCTTTGCCGCAGCGTCAATTTCTGTTGGTTTCGCATAAAGAGCGCTACCGCACCAAAGCCGCCCATGCCTTGATTGACCTACTACCTTCATAATCAGCGAATTTGTTTCAACAAAGCCTGATCTGGAAAACAGGTTGGTTGCAATCCGGCTTTAGTTTGCCAAAGGCCAATGGAACGGCGGGTTTTAAAACCGACCAATCCGTCCGGATTGCCGACATCAAGCCCATGCCCTTGCAGCTTTTTCTGCATCGCCGCCACATCGGAGCGGTACATATGACCAACTGCGCCCCAAGGCTGTTGGAAATTGCCAGCACCATAAGCGATACGGTCGCCAACATGCCCAATAAACAGAGCATAAAGATCGCTCATATTATAGGCTTTCAGCACATAAAAATTGGGTGTGACGATAAAGGCCGGACCATGCCGACCGGCTGGCATCAGCAAGAAGCCATCGCCCTTCAATTCATGCGCCGGAAAGGCTTTGCCGTTCACACGTTTGATACCAAGACGCGCCCATTCAGCAATGGTTTTGCCCTGATCGGGGCCTTCCAGCGAGCAGGAAAGGTTTTCTGGTACATTGACCTCAAAGCCCCAATCGCGCCCGCGCTGCCAGCCGGAATGATGCAGATAATTAGCAATTGAGCCGAGCGTATCCGGCACTGAATTCCAAATGTCGCGTTTGCCGTCGCCATCAAAATCCACCGCATGCTGCAAATAAGAGGTAGGCATGAATTGCGGCTGGCCTAATGCGCCAGCCCATGAACTTTTCATGGAGCCCACTTCAATGTAACCACGCTGGATAATTTGCAGGGCTGCGATCAGTTCTTTGCGAAACATATCTTTGCGTGTCGCCATAAAAGCTTTGGTGCCAAGCACCTCAAACGCATTATAGGGAATTTTCACCCCGCCAAAACCCGATTCACGCCCCCAGACAGCCAGCAACGTCTGTTTCGGCACGCCATATTGCTTTTCGATAGCACCAAGCACAGACGCATATTGTTTCAAACGTGCCTGCCCGCCTTGGGTCAGTTGTTGCATGGTTTTGGCATTAAAATAATTGGCTGGCGCGCCAAATTCTGCCTGTGTCTGTTTTTTAGGTGTTGTCGGTTTGGTGCCAGGAACCACCAGATCCGGCAGTTTCCAATTGATACTCACACCAGCAAAAGCTTTGTTGAAAGTGCCGCTCGAGACACCCGCCGCTTGAGCCTCAGGCCACAGGTCTTTGGCGAGCCAGTTCTGAAAAGCTTTTTCCGTGGCGGCTTGATTTACTTGCGCTTGTGCCAAACTCAAACTTGCAAAAAGGGCGATAAGACCAAACAAAAACCGCGACAGGATTTGGAAGAAATACTCACGGTTTTGCATGGATTAAAACCCTTTTATTAAAAACTGGTACGTGCCCGCAGTGCCGCCGACAAAGTGCCTTCGTCCAGATAATCCAGTTCGCCACCCACCGGCACACCATGCGCCAATCGAGTGACTTTCACTTCAAAACCGGTCAATTGATCGGTGATGTAATGGGCGGTGGTTTGCCCTTCAACAGTGGCATTCACCGCCAGAATGACTTCTTTAATCACGCCTTCGGACACCCGTTCCACCAGTGTGCGGATATTCAAATCATCAGGGCCAATACCATCAAGCGGCGACAAACGCCCGCCCAGCACATGGTAGCCGACATTCATAGTGCCAGCGCGCTCCAATGCCCAGAGATCAGACACATCTTCCACCACGATCAGCACGGAAGGATCACGGCGCGGATCGGTACAAATGGTGCAAGGCTGGGTGGTATCGACATTACCGCATGTATGGCAGATGCGAACTTTTTCGGCAGCCTCCTGCATGGCGCCACCAAGCGGCACCAGCAATGCTTCTTTTTTCTTAATCAGATGCAAAGCAGCACGACGTGCCGAACGCGGCCCCAACCCCGGCACCCGTGCCAAGAGCTGAATCAAGCGTTCGATTTCGGGGCCGGCAATACGTTTGGACATGTTTTATGCAATCAATGAGGAGTCATGAAAACGGCAGTGTTTTGCTACACTGCCGTATGTTTTATGCAATCAGAACGGTAGTTTGAAACCCGGAGGAATTGGCAGACCAGCGGTGAGAGCTTGTGTTTTTTCAGCCATTTGGGCTTCCAGCTTTGCCTTGGCATCATTGTGTGCTGCAATGATCAGGTCTTCCAAAATCTCGCCTTCGCCCTCTTTCATCATCGAGGGATCGATATTGAGCGCCGACAAAGTGCCTTTGCCGGAAAGAGTCACAGAAACCAAACCGCCACCAGATTGAGCTGTGGTTTCCAGATTGGCGATTTCTTCCTGCATGACTTTCATCTTAGCCTGCATTTCTTTCGCCTGTTTCATCATGCCAAGCATGTCACGCATAAGAATTTCTCCTGTTCAGAACGCATATTGCAAATAGCTACATGCGACGAATCAAACTGATCGATTATTCATCGTCGTCATGTGATATATCGATGAGGTCTGCGTCCATATCAATATCCAGATCAGAATTTTCCGGTGCTGAAATGCGCACGTCAGTAATTTTTGCGCCTGGAAAGGCCGCCAAAATAGCAGCGACATCCGGATCAGCGCGCGCATCCGTCACCAGATTTTCACGGCGCTCACTTTCAGCCTGTGCAACAGTTTTGCCTTCGACATTACGCGCAACCGTCACAACCCAGCGCACCCCAGTCCATTCAAGCAGCTTTTGCGAAATATCGCTGACCAAGCTTTTGGGTGCATCATCGGTCAGGCCAATTTCCAATCGGCCTGGTGCAATGCTGGACAATTTTACATAATTTTTAACGAGAATTTTGAATTGTACATCACGATGCTGATCGGCCAGTGCAACTATATCTTCCAGACTTTTAAGCGGAACCGCCGGAGCTTCCTGAACCGGCTCCGTCTGAACTCGTTGCTGAGCTGGTACGCTATCAGGTGTTGTTTCAACCAAGCGCATAGCTGTCGCAGCGCCACCATTGCCACTGGAAGATGCCATCATCATGCCCGACACAGCCTGTGCCTGATGACCAGCACCGCCGCCATTACCACCACCGGATGACGGAGCAGCAGAACCGGTCGTACGGGTACTATGTTCACCGCTTTGCAAGGTCTTTAAAGCTTCATCCAATGTCGGCAAGTCCGCGGCATGAGCCAAGCGAATCAGCAACATTTCGGCAGCTTGTACGGGGCGCGGCGCGGTTTCGACTTCCGCAATGCCCTTCAACAGCATCTGCCATGTACGTGACAGCACACGGATGGATAGGCGACTGGCAAAATCACGACCGCGACTGCGCTCATCTTCCGAGATCGAAGCATCATCGGCAATGTCCGGCGTAAAGCGCAGACGCGTGACCAAATGATTAAAATCAGCCAGATCAGTCAGCACAACCGCCGGATCAGCACCGACATCATATTGGGCGCGGAATTCTTTCAAAACACCGGCCACATCACCGCGCATCAGCATTTCAAACAGATCGATAATGCGTGCCCGATCGGCAAGCCCCAGCATGGCACGCACCGCATCGGGCTCCACCATGCCGCTGCCATGGGCAATGGCCTGATCGAAAATCGACAGACTATCGCGCACCGAGCCTTCACCAGCGCGCGCAATCATCGCAAGCGATATGTCATCGACATCAATTTGCTCAAGACCAGCAATTTTACGCAAATGTTTAGCCAAGGTGCCTGATTCGATGCGACGCAGATCAAAGCGCTGACAGCGCGACAGAACCGTGATCGGCACTTTGCGAATTTCTGTAGTCGCAAAAATAAATTTCACATGCGGCGGCGGCTCTTCCAGTGTTTTCAACAGGCCGTTGAAAGCCTGCGTGGAGAGCATATGCACCTCATCGATGATATAGACTTTGTAACGCGCCGAAACAGGCCGGTAACGCACCTGCTCGATAATCTCTCGAATATCATCAATACCTGTATGTGAGGCGGCGTCCATCTCGATCACGTCGACATGGCGGCCTTCCATGATCGCCTGACAATGTTCGCCCATAACCGACAGATTGATGGTTGGCTGATGAACGCTGTCAGATTCGTAATTGAGAGCGCGCGCCAAAATACGCGCAGTAGTGGTTTTCCCCACTCCGCGAACCCCTGTCAGCATCCATGCTTGTGCAATGCGTGAGGTTTCAAACGCATTGGAAAGGGTGCGTACCATTGGCTCCTGGCCAATGAGATCATCAAAGTTTTGCGGGCGGTATTTTCGAGCCAGAACGCGATAAGCGCCGTCTGCGGATGTCGTGTCCATTCAAGACCCTTCCGTTATCTGTTCGCTCGTATCTTCATCAATTGTTCGGGCGAGTATTGAAAGCTTAACACAGTTTGAAGCTGCGATGCCAATACACAAGACGTGTCCCGCACAAGAAAAAGAGGAAGGAAAAAGGTGGGAGGCTGGCACGGCGACCCGTGCCTTGCTCGTTAGGGCTGCTTCCTTCCGGACCTGACCCGGTTGGCGAGTGGCTCGTCCACCACCAACCTCCCAAGGTTCATATCGTCAATTCGGCTACAAAAAGCAAGCCATGTTCAAAAAAAACTGTTATTGATTGCATTATGAAACAGTTCACTCTCGATGACAGGCTTAATGCCGACACTTTTCCAGTGCTGTCGCTTGGTCTTTGTGACTTGCGGCTGATGAATGATCAACGCTGGCCGTGGTTGATTCTGATCCCGCGTCGCCCTGATTTGAGCGAGCTTTTCGATTTAACTCCGCTCGATCAGACCATGCTGACATTCGAATCAGACATGGTGGCCAAAGCGTTGAAAAACGTCACCGGCTGCGACAAGATCAATATCGGCGCTTTGGGCAATATTGTGCGCCAGCTTCATTGCCATGTCATCGCACGCAATGAGGGTGACGCTGGTTGGCCGGGGCCTGTTTGGGGGCATGGTATCCGCGTGGCCTATAGTGAAAGTGAAGCCCAAAGCTTCATTGAAAAAATCCGTAACGCCCTATAATTTTCCAAAAATCAACAAAAGCATCCGCATGTCCCTTCCACTTTTTAGCTTACCCCATGACGAGCCAAGCAAACTGGTCGGCTTTGCCGGAAATCGTATTGATCGCCAGTCTGAAAAGCGTAGCGATACGGCAAGCCATGACGCATTGGGGCAAAGTAACACCCGCCTGATCGTGCTGGAAGGCGGCAAGCTGGTGCTGGATTATTCCGCCCCCTCCCATCCCCAGGTTCTTTTTAGCCTTGAGCAAGTGCAGCGCTTTCAGCCTGATCTGGACAATGCCATTTTACTCGGTGTGCTGGATGGTTATTCGGTGTTGGCCGTGAATGCGCTGATCAACACTGAAAGCTTGATCGAGCCGTTCAAAGCCATTCCTTATCGCAGTATCTATGTCGAGAATATTTTGCCCGACGATATGATCGGCGCAATGGCGGAGGCGATTGCCCTCGACGCCTGGCATAAAAATCACCAGTTCTGCGGGCGCTGCGGACAAAAAACCTCCATGCGCGCCGGTGGTTTTAAGCGTACTTGTGATGCTTGTAACACAGAAATGTTCCCGCGCACCGATCCGGTGGCGATCATGCTGCCGGTGCGTGGTGACAAGTGTATTTTGGCACGCAGCCCGCATTTTGCTCCCTTAACCTATTCATCATTGGCTGGTTTTATCGAGCCTGGCGAAACGATTGAGGCAGCAGTGCGCCGTGAAAGTGCAGAGGAAATGGGGCTCGATATCGGGCGGGTGGGCTATTATGCCAGCCAGCCTTGGCCGTTTCCTTATTCGCTGATGATCGGTTGCCACGCGGAAGTTTTATCCGATGATTTCACCGTTGATTTGAGCGAGTTGGAAGACGGACGCTGGTTTTCACGCGATGAAGTTCGCCTGATGCTTGCAGGTACTCATCCGAACGGGCTGATAACACCGCAGAAAAATGCCATTGCCAGCCATCTGATTGCCGCTTGGGCCAATCTGGACACATAAATAAAAAAGAGCCGGATAAACCGGCTCTTTTTTATTATTATTCTGCCGGAAGGGCAACTGTATCGCGGAAATCAGAGCCGCGATAAACGCCCAATATCCGTATCTCCGTTGTGAAAAAGCCCAGTTCTTCCAGCGCCAGACGCACGGAACGATCTTCAGGATGGCCTTCAATATCCGCATAAAACTGTGTCGCCGTAAAAGCGCCGCCAATCTGGTAGCTTTCCAGCTTGGTCATATTGACGCCATTGGTGGCAAAACCGCCAAGCGCCTTATAGAGAGCGGCTGGCACGTTGCGCACACGAAACACAAAAGTGGTCATGATGCGGCTGCCGTCGGTCGGGCGCGGTTCCCATTTTTTGGTTTTGGATAAAACAACAAAACGGGTGACGTTATCTTCAGCGTCCTCGACATTCTCTTCCAAAATATCAAGCCCATAAAGATCGGCTGCCAAACGTGGTGCAAGTGCAGCCATCGACTTGTCGCCGGCTTCTGAAACAATACGCGCAGCACCGGCCGTGTCACCGGCAATTACCGGTTTCCAGCCATTTTCGCGGATCACTTTGCGGCATTGTCCCAGCGCATGCACATGGCTGTGCACGCTTTTGATGTCTTTGCGCTTGGTGCCCGGCAAAACCATCAGTTGAAAATGGATTGGCAGGAAATATTCGCCGACAATATGCATATCGGACAATGGCAGCAGATAATGAATATCCGCCACGCGGCCAGCCAGGGTGTTTTCTATTGGAATCATCGCCAGATCTGCGGAACCACTTTCCACTGCATTAAAAGCATCCTCAAATGTCGGGCACGGCAGCGGCTCCATAGATTCAAACATATTACGGCAGGCGGTATCAGAATTAGCGCCTGCTTCCCCCTGAAATGAAATACGATTCGTTTTCACAGCCGTCTGTGTCATTTGGAATGCTTTCTACAATTGAAATTAAATGCCCCTAAGCAATCAATTTGTGAATGTTTTAAAGTTGTACTAAGCCTTTGATTGCTTTGAAAACTGATCATGTGCGATGAATTCGCGGGCGCGGTCGAGGTCTGCCGGAGTATCAACGCCTAAAGGTTGGCCGCTGACCAGTTCGACATCAATGCGCATACCATTTTCCAGTGCACGCAATTGTTCAAGGCTTTCCCTTTGTTCTAAATAGGAACGCCCCAAAGAGACAAAGCGCTCCAAAGCGGCGCGCTTGTAAGCATAAAGTCCGATGTGGTGATAAAGCGGGCCTTCACCCCACGGTGCTGTCGCACGGGTGAAATATAATGCGCGCAAACGATTCTCTTGCGCCAGCGGCGAGCCGACAATCTTCACGACATTCGGATTGGTTTTTTCTGATTCTTCAGTAATTTCAACGCCCAAAGTGGCGATATCGACAGCAGCATCATGCAGTGGTGCCAAAGCCTTGATAATCAGCTCGGCTTCAATCGTTGGCAGGTCACCCTGCACATTGATAACCGCCTCCACCAAACCATCAGGATCAAGCGTTTGAAGCGCTTCATAAATACGGTCAGAACCCGATTCGTGATCGCTGCGTGTCATCACAGCTTCCAGTCCATGCGCCTGAACGGCCTGTAAAACCTCCGGACTATCGGTTGCAACAACAGTGCGCCCAAGCTTTGCCGCATGGGCCCGCTCGGCCACATGCACGATCATCGGCTTGCCGCAAATATCGGCCAAAGGCTTGCCGGGCAAACGGGTGGAACCCATTCTTGCAGGAATTATCGTCAAGGTTTTCATGGTCTTCAACTTACGTTAGAAATTGAACAGAACAGACAGGATTGCCGGACATTACTGATAAAGTGTCAAAACGTCACGGGTGTTGCACCCCTTATAAGTGTTGCAAGAAAGAAGTAAAAGCCCTAGTTTCCCGCCCAATGCGGGGATTTTATAACGATGTTTGCCTTCCAAATGAGGTCTATCAAACCGGCTTTGGAAAGCGTCATGGTAGAGGAGCGCTGACCACCGATGCAATCTAGCCGAGCTAATATGTTTTTCATGGCCCTGTTGGGCACTGTCTTTATCGTCATGACAATAAGCCTTCTGTCTGATTCGCTGTTTCATTCGCCAGTACCTGAAAAAGAAGGTTTCGTGATTGAAGTTGCTGAAGGAGATGCGCCGGCTGCCGGTGGTGGAGCGCCTGCCAAAGAAGAAGTTTCGATCGCAACACTCTTGCAATCAGCTGATCCAGCACGCGGCCAGAATGTCTTTAAGCGTTGCGCAGCCTGTCACACCAACGAAAAAGGCGGTGCCAACAAGGTTGGTCCTAACCTTTATGATATCGTAGACCGTCCGGCCGCTTCTGTTGATGGCTTCGGCTATTCGGCTGCGATGAAAGAATTTGGGGCCGGTGGCAACAAATGGGATTTTGATCACCTCAATCAGTTCCTGACCTCACCAAAAGGCTTCATCAAAGGCACAAGCATGGGCTTTGCCGGCGACAAGAAAGACAATGAACGCGCTGATCTGATCGCTTTCCTTGCCACTCTTGCCGACAATCCGGTGCCGATGCCAAGTGTTGATGCTGCACCTGCGGAAGCTCCGGCAGAAGACAAACCAGCTGAAGCTGCGCCGACAGAAGCACCGGCACAGGAAACGCCAGCCGCAGAAGAACCGGCTAAGGAAGAAACTGCACCGGCTGAAGAAGCGCCCGCACCGGCTCCGGCCAACTAAAATCTGTACATTCGACTTAAAAGCCGGATCATTTGATCCGGCTTTTTTTATTTACTCATAGTTTGTGCAAGCAACACCTTTATTCCTCCACAAAAATCAATAAGTTGTTTCCTATTAATAGGTTCAATAATCATGGAGGCGTTTTGATGCAGCTATTGGGGATCGGTGCTACCATTATATCGGTATTGGCAGGAACAATCGCACTCTCATATGCAGATGAGCCGCAATGGCGCACGGCAACCAGCCTGACCGGTGATGCCTCTCATGATGAGAATTTCACCCGCTATGATTATGTAAATCCCGATGCGCCCAAAGGCGGCACGCTCAATCAAGTGGGTGTCGGCAGTTATGACAGTCTCAACCCTTATGTGGTGCAAGGGGTTCCTGCTGCCGGTCTTGTCGAATTTGGCGGCGGTTTATTATATGATACATTGATGAGTGATGCCCTTGATCAGGGGTCAACAATGTATCCGCTGATTGCCGAAGCCACCCAATACCCCGATGATTTTTCATGGGTAAAATTCAAACTCAATGAAAAAGCCCGCTGGCACGATGGCGAACCGATCACCGTCGAGGACGTGATCTGGTCTTTTGACGTTTTGAAAAAACAATCGCCTATGTATAATAAATATTATGCAGATGTGACGAGCGCTGAAAAAACCGGCGACCATGAGGTGAAGTTCACCTTTTCACAGAAAAACAATCGCGAACTACCGCAAATTTTAGGTCAATTGGCCGTCTTGCCCAAACATTGGTGGGAGGGCAAAGATTCAACAGGCAAACAGCGTGACATTACCCGCCCGACATTGGAAAAACCATTAGGTTCAAGTGCTTATAAAATAGAAACTACGGTTCCGGGTAAAACCATTATCTGGTCGCGTGTTGATGATTATTGGGGCAAAGATTTGCCCGTCAATGTTGGTCGCAATAATTTTGACCATATCAAATACGAATATTTCCTCAGCGAAGATGCCACTTGGGAAGCTTTCAAAAAAGGCGGCATCTATGATTACCGCCTTGAAAACAGAGCGCAGCGCTGGGCAGAGCAGTATAATTTTCCGGCCTTTGAACGCGGCGATGTGGTAAAAAAAAGCTTCGAAATTCACTCTTTCGGTCGCATGCAGGGCTATTTCCTCAACAACCGCAAAGAGAAATTCAGCAATATCAAAGTGCGCGAAGCACTGACATTGCTGTTTGATTTTGAATCTGCCAACCGCATGCTGTTTTATAACCAATATAAGCGGATCAACAGCTATTTTGCCGGTATAGATTTGGCCTCATCTGGCCTGCCGGATGGTCGGGAGAAAAAAATTCTGGAAACCGTGCGTGAAGAAATTCCGGCAGAAGTTTTCACAGAAGAATTCAAGCTACCTGTTTTTGATACGCCACAAGCAACCCGTAATAATTTACGTGAAGCGATGCGCCTCTTTGCAGAAGCCGGTTGGACGCCTAAAGACGGCAAGTTGAAAAATGCTGCCGGTCAAACCTTCAGCATTGAGTTTTTAGGTAAAGATCAGACCGATGAGCGCATCTTCAATCCATATATCAGCAATCTGCGCCGCGTCGGTATTGATGCCTCAATCCGTATTGTTGATGCCGCCCAATATCAGGCACGCGTCAATGATTTTGACTATGATGTGATGTCCACCATCATTGCGCAATCTTATTCACCAGGCAATGAACAACGCGACTTCTGGGGTTCAAAAGCCGCTGATTTTAAAGGCAGCCGCAATTATGCCGGTATAAAAAATCCGGCAATCGACAAACTCATTGATTTTGTCATTTATGCCAAAGACCGTGACGAGCTGGTGGCCGCAACCCATGCCCTCGACCGTGTTTTGTTGTGGAACTATTATGTTATTCCGCAATGGTATTCCGAAACCATCAATATCGCCCATTGGAACAAATTCGGCATGCCCGATAAACAACCTGACTATGCAGGTATTGATCCCTTCTCATGGTGGATTTTGCCACAAAAAAACAATTAAAGACCTTAACAACCAAAAGGAAACGAATAAGGCTTAAGATAAGCCAATGAGTTGATTTCCTTTTGGCCATAAGCGCATAAAAGAAAAATGAAGACGAGATACGATGCGCGGTGAAAGTTTTTTTCACCGCGACGTCAACTAACAGTTAAGGCGAATAAATGGGTGCCTATATTTTACGCCGCTTATTGCTGATGATCCCGACCATGCTGGGGATTATGGCAATTTCCTTCGCCGTGGTGCAATTTGCGCCGGGCGGACCGGTGGAGCGGGTGATTGCACAATTATCCGGACAAGGTGGCGATGCATTAGACCGTCTTTCCGGCGGTGGCGGCGACATGAACCAAGGCAATAGTTTTGAAAGCCCGTCCGGCTCCAAATATCGCGGTGCCCAAGGCCTTGATCCGGAATTTATTGCAAGTCTCGAAAAGCAGTTCGGCTTTGACAAACCGCCATTGGAACGCTTTGGCCAGATGCTGTGGAACTATATGCGCTTTGATTTCGGCACCAGCTATTTCCGCGATATCAGCGTGCTGGATCTGATCAAAGAGAAAATGCCGGTTTCCATCTCATTGGGGCTGTGGCTAACTTTTTTGTCTTATTCCATTTCCATTCCGCTCGGCATCCGCAAAGCGCTGAAAGACGGCTCCCGTTTTGACACCTGGACGAGTGCTGTGGTGATTGTCGCTTATGCGGTTCCAAGTTTTCTGTTTGCGATTTTACTGGTGGTGCTTTTTGCCGGTGGCTCGTTCTTCGACCTCTTTCCGCTGCGTGGCATCACTTCAGATAATTTTGACCAGCTCAGTCTTTTCGGCAAAATCGCTGATTATCTCTGGCATATGGCTTTGCCGGTAACAGCGCTTGTACTCTCGGCTTTTGCCACCACGACTTTGCTGACCAAAAACTCCTTTCTCGAAGAAATCCGCAAGCAATATGTAACAACAGCACGCGCAAAAGGCTTGAATGAGCGTCAGGTGCTTTACGGCCATGTTTTCCGCAATGCGATGCTGATTGTCATCGCCGGTTTTCCGGGCGCCTTTATCTCGGCTTTTTTCACGGGCTCCTTGCTGATCGAAACGATCTTCTCGCTCGACGGGCTTGGTCTGCTTGGTTACCAGTCCATTCTCAACCGTGATTATCCTGTGGTTTTTGCAACACTTTTCATTTTCTCGCTCGTCGGCCTGTTTGTCAGCCTTCTCTCCGATCTGACCTATACGTGGATTGATCCGCGTATTGATTTCGAGCGGAGGGACGTGTGATGAGCGACGCAATATCCGTGAATACGCAACCGAAAGTCAAACGCCCTTTTTTGTCGCCGCTCAACCAAAGACGCTGGCGCAATTTTAAGGCACATCGCCGTGGCTGGTATTCCTTATGGATTTTTTCCTTCCTATTGATTGCAGCCCTTTGCTCGGAACTCATCGCCAATGACCGCCCTATTCTGGTGTCATACAAAGGTGAGTTGTTAGTTCCTGTCCTGATCAACTATCCGGAAGAAAAATTCGGCGGTTTTTATGCAGTCACCGATTATCGTGATCCGGTCATTCAGGACGAAATCAACAGCAATGGCTGGGCTTTATGGCCGCCGGTTCGCTATTCATACCGCACGGTCAATGACGCCATTCCACAGGCTGCTCCTTCCAAACCCTTTTGGCTTTACAGCAAGCAAGAACGTTGCCAGCATTATCCGCTCGGCGTTGATGACCCGAACTGTATCTTCGGCAATATGAACCTGCTGGGCACCGACGATCAGGCACGTGACGTGTTTGCCCGTGCCCTTTACGGCTTCCGCATTTCAGTGCTCTTCGGCCTTGTGCTCACAGCTGCATCCGCCGTTATCGGCGTGGCGGCTGGCGCTGTGCAGGGTTATTTTGGTGGCTGGGTGGATTTGCTGTTCCAGCGTTTCATCGAAATCTGGTCATCCATTCCGGTGCTTTACCTGCTGTTGATTATTGCCGCGATCCTGCCGCCCGGATTCTGGGTGCTGCTTGGAATCATGCTTTTATTCTCATGGGTGGCCTTTGTCGGCGTGGTGCGTGCCGAATTCTTGCGCGCCCGTAATTTTGAATATGTCAATGCGGCCCGCGCATTAGGTGTTTCCAACCTCACCATTATGTGGCGGCACTTACTTCCCAATGCGATGGTGGCAACACTCACCTTCCTGCCATTTATTTTAAACGGCTCGATCACCACCCTCACCTCGCTCGATTTCTTAGGCTTCGGCCTGCCACCGGGTTCTGCCTCGTTGGGTGAATTGCTGGCGCAGGGTAAAAACAATCTGCAAGCCCCGTGGCTTGGTATCACCGGCTTTGCCGTCATCTCTGTCATGCTGTCGCTGCTGATCTTTATTGGTGAAGCCACACGCGATGCTTTTGACCCGCGAAAGTCGTTTCAATGAGCCATCAACAACCATTACTCTCCGTTGAAGACCTCTCGGTTGCCTTTCATCAGGATGGCCGTACCAGCACTGCTGTCGATCATATTTCATTCAAGATCGACAAAGGCGAAACTGTTGCACTGGTTGGTGAATCGGGTTCCGGTAAATCCGTTTCCGCTTTATCCGTGATGAAACTCTTAGCCTATCCGCCGGCCAGCCACCCAAGTGGTAAAATTCTGTTTGAAGGCAAAGACCTGCTAAGCTTACCGGAAGCGGAATTGCGAAAAGTGCGTGGTAACGACATTACCATGATTTTTCAGGAACCGATGACCTCACTCAATCCGTTGCATGTGATTGAAAAACAGATCAGCGAAATCCTGAAAATGCATCAGGGCATGAGCGATAAAGCAGCCCGCGCCCGCACGCTGGAACTCTTGCATGAAGTTGGTATCCGCGAACCGGAAAAGCGTCTGCAATCCTATCCGCATCAGCTCTCCGGTGGCCAGCGTCAGCGCATCATGATTGCCATGGCGCTTGCCAATAAGCCAAAACTACTGATTGCCGATGAACCAACCACGGCGCTGGATGTCACCGTTCAGGCGCAGATTTTGCAATTGCTGGCCGATTTGAAAAAATCACAAGGCATGTCGCTGTTGTTCATCACCCATGATTTGGGCATTGTGCGCAAAATTGCCGATCGTGTCTGTGTGATGACCAAGGGCAAGATTGTCGAAAGCGGTAGAACCGCTGAAATTTTTGCCAATCCGCAGCATGAATATACCAAACATCTGCTGGCTGCCGAACCAAAAGGCATGCCGCCACGCTCTGACAAAACCGCACCTGTTGTTATGCAGGGGCGCGATATCAAAGTGTGGTTCCCGATTAAAAAAGGCTTCATGCGCAAGACGGTTGGCCATGTCAAAGCGGTCAACGGCATCAATGTGGAATTGCGTGCCGGACAAACGCTGGGCGTAGTGGGTGAATCCGGTTCCGGTAAAACCACTTTGGGGCTGGCGCTTTCGCGGATGATTTCATCTCAGGGCGAGATCCGTTTTGATGGTCGTGAAATCAACAAATACAGCTTTGCCGATATGCGCCCCCTTCGTCGTGAAATGCAGATTGTGTTTCAAGATCCGTTTGGATCACTCAGCCCGCGTATGCCGGTGGGTGAAATCATCTCTGAAGGTTTGCTGGTACATGAACCGAAACTTGACCATGATCAGCGCGATGAGCGGGTGGTGGAAGCCTTGCGCGAAGTGAAACTCGATGCAGAAGTGCGCTTCCGTTATCCGCATGAATTTTCCGGCGGTCAGCGCCAGCGCATCGCCATAGCACGCGCGATGGTTCTCAATCCTAAATTCGTCATGCTGGATGAGCCGACCTCAGCGCTCGACATGAGCGTTCAGGCGCAGGTGGTGGATTTGCTGCGCGATTTGCAAGCCAAGCATAATCTGGCTTATCTTTTCATCAGTCATGATCTTAAAGTCGTGCGGGCACTGGCCAATGATGTGCTGGTGATGCGCAATGGTCAGGCAGTCGAATACGGCCCGTCAGAGAAAGTCTTCTCTGAACCGGAAACGGATTATACCAAAGCACTGATGGCTGCTGCTTTCCATATGGAAACAGCTGATAAGGGGGGAATAAATCAATGAGCAAGAAAGACGCAAAATCGGGTAAAATCCTGTTGGCAACCTCTGGCTGGGATCCGGCCATCTGGATAGAAAACTTTGCTGCCAAAGCAAAGGGACGGGAAACCGTTTTGCCGGATGGTGATTTCAACCGCGAGGATGTGCATTATGCAGCCGTTTGGAAACAACAGCCCGGTTCATTGAAAAACCTGCCCAATCTGAAGATGATCATCTCGCTTGGTGCCGGTGTCGATCATGTTTTCCATGATCCGTTTATACCGGATGTGCCGATTGTGCGTGTCATCTCGCCTGATCTAACCATGCGTATGACCGAATATGTGGTGTGGCAGGTGCTTGACCATCATCGTTTGGGCGGACGTTATCGCCAGCAGCAGAAAGAAAAACTCTGGCATGAAGACCGCCGCCAGCCAGCAGCCAATGAAGTGACGGTCGGTATTTTGGGGCTTGGTGTTTTGGGAAGCGATGCTGCAGAAAAACTGATGAATATCGGTTTTAACGTCACCGGCTGGAGCCGCCGCGAGCGCAAGCTTGACGGCGTCACTACCTATCACGGGGCAGACGGCTTTAAAGCGTTTTTAAAAACCGCTGATATTTTCGTGTCTCTTTTGCCGCTGACACCGGACACTAAAGGGCTTTTGTCGATGTCGATGTTTGCGCAAATGAAAGAGGAAGGGCCGCTCGGCGCCCCCATCCTCATCAATGCCGGACGCGGTGGCTCACAAAATGAAGCCGATATTCTGGCAGCCCTTGATCGCGGCATGTTGTCCGCTGTGACCCTCGATGTCTTCCAGCAAGAACCATTGCCTGCTGACAGTCCGCTTTGGACGCATCCGAAGGTGACCATCACCCCGCATGCGGCAGCAGCCTCTTCGGCAAGTGCATTGGTGCCGGCAATCATCCAGCAGATTGAAGCTTTTGAGCGCGGAGAGCCTTTGCAAAACCTCGTTGACCGCACTAATCAATATTAGGGCAATATTAAAGCTTGCGCTTATAGCGAATGGTTTCAAAACGGCAGGTTAAAGCATCATAAAGCAACAGCCTGCCGACAAGCGGCTCGCCGATACCGGTAATGAGTTTAATCACTTCCATTGCCTGCAATGAGCCGATAATGCCAGGCAAAACACCCAACACGCCAGCCTCCGCACAAGCTGGCACAGAGCCAGCCGCAGGCGGCACCGGAAACAAATCCCGATAGCGCGGATTGAGCCTGTCTGACTCATCTTTTTCATATGGTTTCAGCACGGTGACATTGCCGTCAAAACGCCCGATCGCACCGGATACAAGCGGGCGCTTTACGGCTTCGCATGTATCCGCCAGCATATAGCGCGTTTCGGCATTATCGCAGCCATCAACGACAATGTCGTAATTTTCGATCAATGCGCGCGCATTGTCATGAGTTAAACGCAGACAATGGGCTTCAATGCCGACATGCGGATTTTGCCGAGCAATCGCTTGTTCAGCGCTTTGCACCTTCGGCTGACCAATAGCGGCTGTGTCATGAATGATCTGGCGCTGCAAATTGGAAAGCGACACATGGTCATCATCAACAATCCCAAGCGTACCGACACCTGCAGCTGCCAGATATTGTAAGATCGGCGATCCAAGCCCGCCTGCGCCCACCACCAAAACACGGGCTTTTTTGAGCTTTTGCTGCCCTGCGCCGCCAATTTCCCGCATGATGATATGGCGCGCATAACGCTCCAGTTCCAATTCGGAAAAAGGGGAAGTGCTCAAAATGCTTGCCTCAGCTATAAGAAGGGGTCAATACTCCGGACGATACCTGAAAGAATTGCGCATCGCCATGCAGACTTTCAAATAAAGCTCTGTCAGTACCCGTCATAAATGCCTGACAACCCAGATCGTCCAGAATATCAAACAGCGCTGCACGGCGCCCTGTATCAAGATGCGCGGCTATTTCATCCAAAAGCAAGATCGGCGCCATCCGTGATAGTTCACCGGTCAAACGTGCGTGAGCTAAAACCAACCCGATCAGCAATGCTTTCTGCTCGCCTGTCGAGCACAAAGCGGCCGGCATTTGTTTCGGCCGATGATGCACGATCAGTTCGGTGCGATGCGGCCCGTCAAGTGTGCGCCCGCTGGCTCTGTCACGCATACGCCCGTCATGCAGATTACGGCGAAAATCTTCTTCCAGATCAAGTGCGGCCTCAAGTCCGATGCGCTGCTCCAGTGTACCATCCAGAAAGCAATCGGCTTTCGGAAACGGACTGTCATCCGGCATATGCTCGATCATGGTTTTAATCAGCCGCATCATTTCGGCGCGTGCCGCAGCAATGGCAATGGCAAGTTCCGCCATCTGGTTCTCAATCGCATCCAGCCATTGCGGATCACTGACGCCGTCACTCAGCAAACGATTGCGGCTGCGCATGGATTTTTCATAATCCACCACACGCTTGCCGTGGCCGGTATCAATGGCCAGCACCATGCGATCAAGAAAACGGCGGCGATCACCCGAGCCACCGGTAAAGAGCCCGTCTTGCGACGGTGTCAGCCAGAGGATACGGGCATAATTCAACAATTCATCGGCGGCAGTAGTGGAACCGTTGATGCGCACCCGCCGCCCTGCTTCACCGGCATTATTGCCGGCAGTGCCGGTGCCGATTTCAGCCTCGCCATAAAAATCATTTTCCAATGTCGCATGAATGGCAAAACCATCGGCAGCATCATGGCGCGCCACATCACCATAAGCGGCACGGCGCAAGCCCCGACCAGGCGAAAGAAAAGAAACAGCTTCGAGTAGATTGGTTTTGCCCGAGCCGTTATCGCCCGTCAGCACCACATGACCTGCCCCTAAAGGCAGGTGGAGCACATCGTAATTGCGAAAATTATTAAGTTTAAGCCGCCGGACCGAAACCCGATCCAGACGGCTTTTATGATCACCCGACGTGCTCACATCATCAACTATACGCGCATCGGCATCAGCACATACAAGACATCTTCGTCACCGGTATCAAGTACCACTGTCGGAGAGCCTGCATCGGCGAGCATGAAGACGGCTTCAGAGCCGGAAAGCTGGCTGGTAATGTCGAGCAGATACTTCGAGTTGAAACCGATATCAATCGGATCCGCATCATAATCGGCGGCCAATTCGTCTGTTGCGCTGCCGGAATCAGGATTATTGACTGTCAGTGTCAGCTGACCATCACTGATCGACAGTTTAACGGCACGACCGCGTTCACTCGAAATCGTCGAAACACGATCAACTGATGACGCGAAATTCTGACGGTCGATCACCAGTTTCTTGTCGTTGCCAGATGGAATCACACGCTGATAATCAGGGAAAGTACCGTCAATGAGCTTGGAGGTGAGGACGATCGACCCAATGGTAAAGCGGATTTTTGCATCCGACAATTCAATGGTGACATCCGCATCAGGCACATCCACCAGTTTCTGCAATTCAGCAACGGTTTTGCGCGGGATAATTATGCCGGGCATACCTTCTGCACCGCTTGGTGCTTCCAGTTCAGCCCGTGCCAGACGGTGACCGTCGGTGGCAACCGCACGCAATTTCAGCTGACCTTCGCTTTCAATCGCATGCAGGTAAATACCATTGAGGTAATAACGGGTTTCTTCCGTCGAAATCGCAAACTGGGTGCGATCAATCAAGCGTTTGAAATCCAAAGCCTTCATGACAAAGCTATGGGTAAAGCTTCCCGCTGTCAGTTCCGGAAAATCGGACTGCGGCAGGCATTGCAAACGGAAAGACGATCGGCCTGAAATAACCGAAACGGAATTACCGTCAGGATTGGTTGCAAGCTGAACCTCGGCACCATCAGGCAATTTACGCACAATGTCGTAAAGCAGATGGGCAGGGACAGTCGTAGCACCGGCTTCTTCAGCCATTGCTGCGGTTGCTTCATTAATCTCAAGATCCAGATCAGTTGCTTTCATCGCCAGGCTTCCGCCTTCGGCCTGTAGCAACACGTTGGACAAAATAGGAATCGTGTTACGGCGCTCCACAACACGATGAACATGGTTGAGAGATTTCAGAAGATTGGAACGTTCCAGAGTAACACGCATGATAAACGAACTCGCTGACTTCTGGTCACACAAGACGCCGCCCATCGTTTGATACGAAGCGCAAGCCTTGCGCGACTGGCTGGGCGAATGACCGCCCCAAGGGATAGTAAAGTGGCAGAAAACTAACCAAAAAAGCAAGCCCACACAACCACATCAACCGTGGATATGCGGGCTTTATGTTGATAACTTGTGCTTTTTAAGCTGCGTTATGCAGCCTGATCGTTGATCAGGCGCTTCAACAGCTCCAGTTCCTGCGCCAATTTGGTATCGGCACCGGCCAGATCTTCGATCTTGCGCACCGCATGCAAAACGGTTGTGTGGTCACGTCCGCCAAATCGACGGCCTATTTCCGGTAGGGAACGCGGGGTGAGCATTTTCGCCAGATACATCGCAACCTGACGTGGCTTGACGATGATGCGGGTACGACGGCTGGAAAGCAAATCCTGCTTCGAGACATTATAGTGACGCGCGACGATGCGCTGAATTTCTTCAATACGGATACGCTTTGGCTCACCGGCGCGTGTCAGATGGCCGAGAAGCTCGTCAACCCGGTCGATGGACAAATCTGGCTCGAAAGACTGACGGAACAACAGCTGGTTGAACGCGCCTTCAAGCTCACGGCCTGAACCGGTCACAGTGCGGGCCACATGGCTCAAAATTTCTTCCGAAATATTGAGTGTGTAATCTTCAACCTGTGCGGCAACCAGACGGCGCTTGAGCATCTCAAAGCGCATTTCATAATCCGGTGCTGCCACTTCCAATGCCACACCGCCCTGCAAACGGGAGCGAACGCGCACATCAAGCGATTCCAGTTCTGACGGCGGGCGGTCAGCGGCAACCACAACCTGTTTGGCGCTATCAAGCAAAGTGTTGAGCAGATGGCAGAACTCGTGCTGGATCGACTTACCTTGCAGGAACTGCATATCGTCGATGACGAGCAGATCGATATCGCGCAACTGTTCTTTGAAGGAAAGCGCGTTATTGTCACGGATTGCGGTTGCAAAACGCCACATGAAATATTCTGCGGTCAGGTAAACCACGCGCGGCTTTTCAGGGCGCTGAAAAGCCGCCGCAGCAATTGCCTGCAAAAGGTGTGTTTTACCAAGACCTACAGACGCATGGATAAACAAAGGATTGAAACGAACAGCACTGGAGCCGGCCTCCGCGATAGTGCGGGCGGCTGCCAAAGCCACACGGTTGGAAGCGCCATCGACAAAGCTGTCGAATGTGTAACGTGGATCAAGCGGAGAACCGAGAACCGCGCCCTGTGAGCCGCTCGAATGGGTTTCCATCGCAAGAGCGGCACCACGTTTTTCATTACTTGGCTGGCCAACAGGAAAAGCAATTTTTTCACGCATTGGGGATCGGGTTTCCACCGGTTGCGGCTCAACAGCCACTTCAGCGACCGGTGCCGGACGGACGACACGGCTCATGCCACGTACCACGATCTCAACCTTGAGGATCTGCGGGTTTTCTTCCTGCCACAACTGCGTCAGAAGCTCGGTGTAATGGTTATTGATCCAGGAACGCAAAAAAGCGGTCGGTACCGATAAACGCACAATGCTCTTGGATAAATCGTCCAGTTGCAGGCGGCCAAACCAGCTGGAATAAATTTCGCTGCCGACGCGGGCTTTAAGCTTGGAGGTCAGACGCTCAAACGCGGCTTCGCTATCATTAATTGTTGCAATCATCTGTTGATTATTATTCTGAGAAGTCGATGTTTGAGTGCCACAATCCGCATGCGTATTATTATTCTTCGCTGCCGTCACTTTGTCGCCCGTCACTATCATCGCTTCATCTACCTTCACATTACGGCGCGCCGTTTCCGGCGCTTGTCATTATTTTTTAAAAGAAACAGCCTGTTGTCAGGTCTGGTTAGAAATCCGCAATTGTTACATCACCGACTCACATTTCCTTCTTCAACCATGCTGATTGCCCGAATTAAGATTTTCAACAACCGCTCTTTGCCGGTGGAGACCGGCGAAGAGTGTTCACGGTTAATGAACGGTAAACCGTATAATCCCAACTCAAATGAAGGTCACAAAAAGCCACCGACAGATTGTGAACCTGAAGCATTCATTTCATATTTATTTGCTTAAACCTGGGTCAGAAGCCCGCCCCGTTGATGCCTAAACATTAGCGAAGATTTTGCCAAAAGAGCAAGCCCAGAATTTGCATTTTCGAGAGAGCTGAAGATGCCCCAAAAGAGCATCTTGACAGGGAGAATCGGATAAAAACCGCGTAAGACCATTGGATTCAAAGCGTTTTATTTTTTTGAAATTCACGACTCTGACCTCCAAAATTGCAGCAAAAAAAATATTAATTATTCGCTTGACTCTCAAGCCCTTCCGAGTCCCTCCGGAGCCTGTGGACAAGCGTGGATTAAACTTGTAACTATATGATACTATTGACGAATATTTGTGCCTTTAACGCAATAATCGTACGCTCATTTTTTAAGCGCCGAGACCGATTCCAATGGAAATTTAAGCTATATCAGCAGGATAGGATGCGTGGTTTCAACCAATTCTTGTTTTATGAAGAATCGTTTGGAAGCCTCATGCAGCTACACTGAAGCGAGTTTTCAAGAGCGAGTACTCAAGGGGAGCGTAAGCTTAATCTTAGCTGCGCCAAAGCCATCTCAAATGATGTGCGCTTTGAACTGATAGCAAGCTAACCATCTGTCCTTTTAACTCTCATTGTCCGAGATGTGGCCAGTCATATTTACGCATGCGAAAAACTTGAACATATTCCATTGGCAGATAACAAAAAACCCGGCTGAAACAGCCGGGTTTTTTTAAACTGATATCAAAACCTGACAACGATTAAGCTGAAAGACCCTGAACGCGCTTGGTCAAACGTGACACTTTACGCGATGCGGTGTTCTTATGCAGAACGCCTTTGGTTGCAGCGCGCATCAGCTCTGGCTGAGCAGCCTGCAAAGCAGCCTGAGCTGCTGTCTGGTCACCAGCGATGATCGCATCTTCAACCTTACGGATGAAAGTACGCACGCGTGAACGACGTGACTTGTTGACTTCAGTGCGGGCAGCAATCTTGCGCACCGCTTTCTTGGCCGAAGGAGTGTTGGCCATAAATGCCTCTCTTTTTACTGTCAGCTATCCAGCGGGTGTATAATATAACCGCCGTGCACAAAACTATAAGGGCGGCATATATGCCACCGAACCGTGGGGCGCTTATAGATCAGCTTTCCATCAACGTCAACGCAGATTCTGACCATAAGCGCATGGAAACACCCGTTTTATAGCCTTTAAAGCCCTTGAGACTCTTGTTTTCATTCAAAATATTTCAATTTCGGCATCTGATAAAAGAAGCAAAACATGTGTCACATCAAGCTCTGCCCGTCTGATTCCGCTATATTTAGCGATTCTTGAAATCCGGTTTGCGCTTATCAATGAAAGCCGCCATGCCTTCCTTCTGATCTTCCAGCGCAAAGAGCGAATGGAAAAGGCGCCGCTCAAAGCGTAAGCCCTCATTGAGAGAGACCTCATAAGCCCGGTTGACCGCCTCCTTGTTCATCAAAACGGAAAGGCGCGAAAAGCCTGCAATCTTGTGCGCTGTCTTCATGGCATCTTCAAGAAGAGTGGCAACAGGCACAATACGCGAAACCAAGCCGCAGCGCTCTGCCTCCTCGGCACCCATCAAACGGCCGGTCAGGCACATTTCCATTGCCTTGGACTTCCCGACATAATGGGTCAAACGCTGCGACCCGCCCATGCCCGGCATAATACCAAGGGTAATTTCCGGCTGACCGAATTTGGCGTTATCGGCGGCAATAATGAAATCGCACATCATTGCCAGTTCACAGCCACCACCCAGCGCATAGCCTGCAACTGCCGCAATCACTGGTTTGCGCACATAATCCATATGCTGATTCCCGGCGAACATATCGCTCATATAGGCATCGACAAAACTGACCGGCTGCATTTCTTTAATATCAGCGCCAGCGGCAAAGGCTTTGTCGGAGCCTGTCAGCACAATGACACCGATTGCATCGTCAGCCTCAAAAGCTGTCAGCGCATCGCGCAACTCTTCCAGCAATTGCTTGTTTAAAGCATTGAGCGCTTCGGGACGGTTCAGCTTCACCAGCCCGACCTTGTCATGCGTCTCGATGATGATGGTCTGATATGTCATCGGGTCAATCTCCTCCTCTTTAACCTTGATCTTCTCTCATCAATGCTGGCAACTCTCGCACCAAAAGGTGGAGCGTCCGCTTTGTGTGATGCGCGAAATCGTACCCTTACAGCCTTCACGGCGGCATGGCTCACCTTCACGACCATAGACCGAGAAGGAATGCTGGAAATAGCCAAGCTCGCCATCCGCTTGCCTGTAATCGCGCAGGCTTGAACCGCCAGCAGCAATCGCATCGGCAATCACTTCTCGAATATTGGTGGCAAGCCTGTCCGCCACAGCAATATCCGCGCCGCCTTGCGTGGTAACAGAACCGGCACTGCGCAATGGCGAAAGCCCTGTGCGCCACATCGCTTCACAAACATAAATATTGCCAAGCCCTGCAATCAGGCTTTGATCCAATAATGCAGCCTTTAAAGGTGCTTTTTTACCTGCAAAGGCTTTATCCAGCCATTCACCGGACAGATAATTGCCTGTCGGCTCAAGTCCGAGTTTTTCCAAAAAAGGATGCTGATCGAGACGACTGGTTTGTGCCAGCACCAAGAAACCGAAACGGCGCGGATCATTATAAATAATATTGGTTTTGCGCCCCTGATCATTCGATAAAGAGAATATCAGATGGTCATGCACGCTTTTCTTGGAGCGCTCATGGGTGAACTGCCCCGGCACTGTTTCAGCCGCATCACTTTCAATACGATAGGAACCGGACATGCCCAGATGCGAAATCAGTGTCTGATCATCCTCCAAATGAATGGTCAGATATTTCGCCCTTCGTCCCAGTGCCTCAATACGCTTTCCGGTGATTTTTTCAGACAGTTTTTCAGGAAAAGGAAAACGTAAATCAGCCCGGTTCTGTTGCACTTTTTCAATTTTTGCCCCTTCCATAAAGGGTTGCAAACCACGGCGAACCGTCTCTACCTCAGGCAATTCAGGCATTTATCACCTTCATCATTAAAAAGCTTTATTTTAAGCCATAACGCAGAAGATGCTTATGGTCACCCTCTATCTCAAGACTTGAAGCTCAACAAAAAACGCATGAGTGAATTTGTTAACCTTGTTTTTTAAGACCATTAAAATCTTGGAGCGATAGATTGGTCACCAGGTTCGCATAAAGGCGGGATTTACAATAATGCCTGGATTATTAAACAGATTTGCAAAAAACCGCTCAAGCGCTTCGGTTCTGGAGTTCTGCTTGATCGGCGTACTCACATTTGTTGCTATTATCAGTGCTGTTTTGGTGGTGTCTGCCAGCAGTGAATCTTTTGCCTTCATTCCTCAGGCTATGGCCACCTTGTTTAATTTTTAAAGTTTAAACTTATAAAGGCAGCTCTTTGGCGGTTCTAATCACCAGATCACCAAGGCTTTCAACATATAATGCACCTGTCACTGTCCGCTTGATCAGCACATTGCGACGGTCTTTTTCATCGCGATGACGCGATACCAGTTCTAAAGCCCCCATTGTATCCAGCGCCCGCGTAATCACCGGCTTGCTGACACCCAAATGCTGCGCAAGTGCGCGCACCGTATGGGGCGGCGGATCGAGATAAATTGTCAGTAAAATCGTCAGCTGTCTTGTCGTCAGATCATGCATGTCATCACGAACCTGCGTCAGTGCCAGGTTTTTCAGCAAGGTCAGCGATTGCAGTGGTTTCAGCTCAACCGGCATTAAGATAGCTCTTGTTACGGATAGTTCCCATAAAAGCGCGTCTTTGCCGGTTGTGCAAGCAGATCAGCGGGCTAAAGTTAATTAGCCCGCCAAGATAGTTTCAAATCAAGCTTTGCCGAAACGATCCAACAGCACCTGATAGATAGTGCGGATAGCTTGTGCAGCACCACCAAATGGTGCTTCCGGCTTTTCAACCGGTGTCCAGCCGTAAATGTCGAAATGCGCCCATTGTGCGCTGTTTTCAACAAAGCGCGACAAGAACAAAGCCGCCGTCACGGAACCGGCAAAACCATCAGTGGTGACATTGTTCATGTCGGCAATGCGTGATGAAAGCTTCTTCTCATATGGCTCCCAAAGCGGCATGCGCCAGACAGGATCCGCCACCTGATAAGCAGATTTTGCAACCGAAGCAGCAAGCTCTTCATCATGCGTGTAGAATGGCGGAAGATCAGGCCCAAGCGCCACACGGGCAGCACCGGTCAAAGTTGCCATATCAATCAGCAATTCCGGCTTTTCTTCATCCGCCAGCGCCAAGGCATCAGCCAGAACCAGACGACCTTCGGCATCGGTATTGCCGATTTCAACAGTCAAACCTTTACGGCTGGTGAGCACATCACCCGGACGGAAAGCATTGCCGGCAATGGCATTTTCAACCGCCGGAATAAGCACACGCAAACGAACCGGTAATTTGGCAGCCATAATCATTGCGGCCAGACCGATCACATTGGCGGCACCACCCATGTCTTTTTTCATCAACAGCATACCGGCAGGGCTTTTGATATCGAGACCACCAGTATCAAAGCAAACGCCCTTACCAACCAAGGTCACTTTCGGGTCGGTTTCATTGCCCCATGTCAGATCAAGAAGACGCGGTGCCTGCGCACCGGCACGACCGACCGCATGGATCATCGGGAAATTATGCTCCAGCAACGCATCGCCGACAATCGCATTGACCTTGGCGCCGTGTGTTGCGCCTAAATTGCGCAAAGCCTGTTCCAGCGCTTCCGGCCCCATATCATTGGTCGGTATATTGATAAGATCACGGGTCAAAGTGACCGCTGATGCAATGCGGTTGATCTCGGCCAGATCGGCACCTCCCGGCAATGCCAAGCGCACGGCACCTTTGGATGAACCCTTGCGATAGTGATTGAACTGATAGCCGCCCATCAAGAAAGAAAGTGCTGCAAGTTTCGCATCACTTTGTAAATTTTCGATATGCCAGTCACCTGCCGGTAAAAGCGCCGACAATTTACCCGCCAGCATACGGGACTGGCCTTCACGATCAGGCTCTCCAACACCAAACAAAGCACCGGCAATGGCACCTTTTTCGTTCGGAACCACCAGAAATGCGCCAGCCGAACCATCAAAATCATGGCGCTCTGCCCAAGCCGCAGCACTCGCGCTCAATCCCGCCTCTTCCACTTTGTTTTTTGAAACAAACCAGACCGGCAGGCTGGTATCTGATTTTTTAGCCAGAAGTTCGAGGCGTGTAGCCGACATCATCATATTCCTTTTCAATGACCTGCATATATTACCAGCCAGATGACCAGCAATAATTTGCAACATGGATAGAGCGATAATTAGCCAAGTTTAAGAGCAATGAAAATGATCAATCAGATGCGTAAGAAAAAAGAACCATTATTTTTTGTGCGCGGTTAACATAAAGAGATAAAAACACCAACATATACGCATAAAGATTTCTTTATATCCCATTGTTAATTTGGTCATGATCTGTTAGTTGAAGAATATGAAAAGCATTTTGCCATGGCCGCGTTTCGATGAAATCTTATCGGAAACTCCAATGGCAGCAGACAACATCTATTACCCATCAACAGCTATCGGAGCTTTAGGATGACCGCCAAACAAGATTACGTCGTCAAGGATCTCGGCCTTGCCGATTGGGGCCGCAAGGAAATGGATATTGCGGAAACCGAAATGCCGGGCCTGATGGCCGCACGTGAAGAATTCGGCCCGTCACAACCACTTAAAGGCGCGCGCATCTCCGGCTCTTTGCACATGACCATTCAGACAGCCGTGCTGATTGAAACACTGACAGCCCTTGGCGCTGAAGTGCGCTGGGCATCGTGCAATATTTTCTCGACACAGGATCATGCAGCGGCTGCCATTGCTGCAAGCGGTGTTCCGGTCTTCGCCATCAAAGGCGAAACCTTGGAGGAATACTGGTCTTATACCGATCAGATTTTCCAATGGACTGATGGCGAACCATCCAACATGATTTTGGATGATGGCGGTGACGCCACCATGTATATCCTGCTTGGCGCCCGTGCTGAAGCTGGTGAAGATGTGCTGAGCAACCCATCAAGCGAAGAAGAAATCTACTTCTTTGCCCAGATCAAAAAGCGTATGGCAGCAACCCCTGGCTTCTTCACCAAGCAGCGCGCAGCCATCAAGGGCGTGACGGAAGAAACCACCACCGGTGTGAACCGTCTTTATCAGTTGCATAAAAAAGGTCTGCTGCCTTTCCCTGCGATCAACGTCAATGACAGTGTCACCAAGTCGAAATTCGACAATAAATATGGCTGTAAAGAATCGCTCGTCGACGGTATCCGTCGCGGCACCGACGTGATGATGGCCGGTAAAGTGGCTGTTGTTTGCGGTTATGGTGATGTGGGCAAAGGCTCCGCACAGTCGCTGCTGGGTGCTGGCGCCCGCGTTAAAGTCACCGAAGTTGATCCGATCTGCGCATTGCAGGCTGCAATGGACGGCTTTGAAGTGGTGACCCTTGATGATGCAGCGTCCACCGCTGATATCGTCATCACCACCACCGGCAACAAAGATGTGATCACGCTCGATCACATGCGCCAGATGAAAGACATGTGCATTGTCGGCAATATCGGCCACTTCGACAATGAAATTCAGGTTGCTGCATTGAAGAACCTGAAATGGACCAATGTGAAGCCACAGGTTGATCTGGTTGAGTTTCCCGATGGCAAGCGCATCATCCTTCTCTCGGAAGGCCGCCTGCTCAATCTCGGTAATGCCACCGGTCACCCAAGTTTTGTGATGTCTGCTTCTTTCACCAATCAGGTGCTGGGTCAGATCGAACTTTACACACGTCCTGAGGCTTACCAAAATCAGGTCTATGTGCTGCCGAAACACCTTGATGAAAAGGTTGCACGTTTGCACCTCGACAAGCTGGGCGCGAAACTGACTGTGCTTTCTGATGAGCAGGCCGAATATATCGGTGTCACTCCACAAGGCCCGTACAAGTCAGAACACTACAGATATTAATAATTCATTAACTATAATACTACATGTTGAGGTCGGGCAATTTATCTTTTGCCCGACCTTTCTTTTTATCATTGAGACGCTTCACGGGGATTCCACATAAGGGTATTGTGGACTGATTCGACTGTAGCTTTATTTTCAAATGCCGCCGGATTCCGTCAGGAATACCGAGCCTTTTGAATTTAACCTTTTGTACCGGTTTCTAAGCTGTATGTTGAATGTTAGACTAGGCATCGTGCTTTTCCCAAAAGGACGCACGGCGCTCTGATGTAATTCCAGACAATGAAATCCGGCTTCTCACACCGAGTTTTGTTGTTTTCTCGCGGCGGAGAACAGAAACTATGCAAGGCCTTGGCTCATTTGAGAGCTTACGAAGCGATTCCGGTTCATTACCGGCCAAAACCTGCATCGGCACAGGCCCTACAGCTATAAGCGTTAAAGGTATCGGCGCACACGCATATCAATGGTTGCGCACTTTAAAAAACAAAACATTTTCACTGGCACTCTCCACCACCGCGCTTTTCTCTTTCACCTCACTTGGTCACGCCCAAAGCGGCCAGTTTTCCGGTCATATCGAACTGCCTTTCGGCACTGTCAGCGCCTTGGATGTGGTGCAATTTGCCACCTTTGCCGGTGCAATGGGCGCTGCTCTTCTGACCGCTGGCTGGCTGATCCGCGACCGCAGCAAAATGGTCAATGAAACGGCAGCACTGCGCACCAAATGCGCCGAGCTTGGCATGATTGCCCAGCGCAATGAAGCGCTTCTCAATCTCAAAGACCAGCGCATCATTATCTGGGATGGCTATAATGCCAATTCCGAAGTTGTCGGTCTGTTGCCGGACGATACCGGCGCACCGCTTGATCGTTCGCAGTTTTTAGCCTTTGGCCGCTGGCTGCGTGCAGATTCCGTGATGGCGCTTGAGCATGCCATTCGTGATTTACGCGAAAAGGCCATTACCTTTGATATGGTGGTGGAAACTGTCAACGGCACATTGCTTGATGTCAATGGCCGCACCTCCGGTGGCTTGGCCATTGCCCGCTTCATCCACTTGCAGGGGGTGCAGGCAGAATGTGCGGTTTTGAAAACCGAGAACCACCATCTTTTTGAGACGCTCAATCTGTTGCGCAGCCTGATGAACCGGCTCGATCAGGCAGTATGGATCAGAGATGATCAAGGCCGGCTTGAATGGGTCAATGATGCCTATGTCAAGGCAGTTGAAGCGGCAGACGGTATTCAGGCTATACAAGAAGGCCGCGAACTTTTCGGCACCCAAGCGCGCGAACGGATGGAACGCGAACGGATGGGGCCATCCGGTTTCCGCAATCAATTGCCGACCGTCATTGCCGGTGACCGCCATATTTTTGATGTGATAGAAGTACCGGGCGAAGCAGGTTCTGCCGGTTTTGCCGCCAATATCAGCGAAATCGAACAAGTGCGCGAAGAGCTGCAGCGCACATTACGCAGTCATGCCGAAACGCTTGATCAGCTTTCCACGGCTGTAGCGATCTTCGATCCGGAAATGAAGCTGCAATTTTTCAATCAAGCATTCAGCAGCCTGTGGTCGCTTGATACCGCCTTTTTGGAATCGCGCCCGAGCAATGCATTGCTGTTTGACCGTTTGCGCAGTGACGGCAAATTGCCGGAACAGCCGGAATGGCGACGCTGGAAAGATTCCATGCTCTCCGCCTATCGATCGGTCGAGCCGCAAGAACATATGTGGCATCTGCCCGACACCCGCATCATGCGCGTTGTTGCCAATCCGCATCCCAAAGGCGGCGTGACTTGGTTCTTTGAAAATATGACCGAGAAATTCGAACTGGAAGGCCGTTATAATACGCTGATCCGTGTTCAGGGTGAAACGCTCGACCATCTGGCTGAAGGCGTTGCCGTGTTTGGTGCCGATGGCCGCATCCGCCTTTCCAATCCGGCTTTTGCCAATTTGTGGTCATTGCCGTCCGGCATGGTGGTGGAAGGGGTGCATATCACCGACATCACCCGCATGACCGAAAAGCGTGCCGGCAGCCCAATCTGGCAGGATTTCATTTCCGCTGTCACCGGTTTTACCGATGTACGCGATGGTCAGGCCGGACAGATCGAATTATCAGACGGCAATGTTTTGTCTTATGCATTGGTGCCGCTGCCAAAAGGCCAGACTATGCTGACCTTCATCGATGTGACCGATACGGTTCATGTCGAGCGCGCGTTGAAAGACAAAAACGAAGCGCTGGAATTTGCCGACCAGATCAAGAACGATTTCGTGCAGCATGTTTCTTATGAGCTGCGTTCACCGCTTACCAATATTATCGGTTTTACCGAACTGTTGCAGACCCCGTCATTCGGCTCGCTCAACGAGCGCCAGCATGAATATCTCGACCATATCAGCTCGTCTTCCTCGGTGCTTCTCACCATTGTGAACGACATTCTCGATCTGGCAACGGTTGATGCCGGTATCATGGAGCTGGAAATCGACGATGTAGATGTAAGTAGCGCTATCAATGAAGCCGCCGAGCGAGTAGCCGAGCGTCTGCGCGAACATAATATCGGCCTTGCCGTGCATATTGGCGAAGATGCGGAACGTTTCCGGGCCGACGCCAATCGTTTGCGTCAGGTTCTCTTCAACCTGCTCAGCAATGCCGCCAATTATGCACCGGAAGACAGCGATATCCGCCTGATGGTTGAGCGCGAAGAAGACGAGATTATCTTCAGCGTACAGGATGAAGGTCCGGGCATGCCGCGCGAAGTGCTCGACAGTGTTTTCCAGCGCTTCCAATCGCACAATAATGGTGGCCGCAAGCGTGGTGCTGGTCTCGGCCTGTCCATTGTCAAAAGCTTTGTTGAACTTCATGGCGGTGCCGTTCACATTCAAACCGCCAGCAATAGCGGCACCACTGTCACCTGTCGTTTTCCGATTGAGGCGCGCAGTTTCCGCGCCGCAGCCGAATAAATCATGTCCGCATCAGAAATCTTTGAAATCAGCCTTGCCGATGAAGCGGCTACCATTGCTCTGGGCGAAGATCTGGCACTGGCGCTTAATCGCGGCGACTTGGTTACATTATCCGGCGATTTGGGTGCCGGAAAATCATCGCTGGCGCGTGCGCTCATCCGCACGATTGCCAATGATGAATCTTACGAAGTGCCAAGCCCGACCTTCACCCTCGTGCAGGCCTATGATGAGTTGCGCTTGCCTATCGCCCATGCCGATCTTTACCGCTTGTCTGGTGGTGATGAACTGGATGAACTGGGTTTTGACGAGTTTTTGCAAGATGGTGCTGTGCTGGTCGAATGGCCGGAACAAGCCGAAGGCATGTTGGGCACGCCTGCCTTTGCCATTGAATTGCGCCATCCTGATAATGGAGAATCAGGCCGCCTTGTTACCATTACCGCACAACTAAATGCTGCCAAACGCCTGACCCGCTCCCGTGATATCCGCGCATTTTTAGAAGAGCATAAGCGCCTGTTAAACAAGCAGCCAGCCAAGCGCCGCTATTTGCTGGGCGATGCATCTCCCCGCGCTTATGAAACAGTGTTTTCAGATTTCGGTACCGAAATCCTGATGAATGCGCCCAAGATTACCGGCGAACCTTTATTGCCCAATGGCAAAACTTACCGCAAAACCGCGCATATTGCTGAAAACTGCGTTCCGTTTTCCGCTATTGCCAAGCTAATCAAGCCGCAAGGTTTTTGTGTACCGGAAATCTATGCCGAAGATTTGGCTAATGGCTTTATTCTGATGGAGCATTTAGGCACTGAGGGTGTGCTTGATGCAGACCGTCACCCCATTTCCGAGCGTTACTTGGAGGCTGCGCACTTCTTGGCGCATTTTCACCAAGTTGACTGGCCATTGAGCGTTGCGGTCACGGGTTGCGACGACTATCAATTCGCACCATTTGATCGTGATGCAATGATGATCGAGGTGGATTTATTATGCAATTGGTATCTGCCGCGCATCACCGGCAAACAACCGGATGAAGCACAAAAACAATCCTATCATGATGCATGGGATGCAGTTTTTGAGCATCTTGCCACAACAGAAAAAAGCCTGCTTTTACGCGATTATCATTCGCCCAATCTGTTCTGGTTTGAAGATAAAACCGGCATTGACCGCATCGGCATGATCGACTTCCAAGATGCCATGAACGGCCCTGCCGCTTATGATCTGGCGTCACTTGCATTGGATGCTCGCGTGACAATTTCCGCAGAGCTTGAACAGCAAATCATTGCCGCCTATTGCGAAACCCGTAAGGGTTTAACCAAAGCTTTTGATGAAACTGCTTTTCTGAGCGCCTATGCAATTATGGGTGCGCAGCGCAATTCCAAAATCCTTGGCATTTTTGTGCGTCTTGATGAACGTGACGGCAAGCCACATTATTTGGCGCATCTGCCCCGCATTCAGGATTATTTGCGTCGCGTCCTCACCCACCCATCTTTAAATCCAGTGGCGGAATGGTATGAAAAATACGGTCTGTTAGCGGAGAAAAAACCATGATCCATCCAAAAAAAGCGATGGTTCTGGCGGCAGGTTTGGGTAAAAGAATGCGCCCGATCACCGACACCATCCCGAAGCCAATGGTCAGAGTTGCCGGTAAAACATTGATTGATTACGGTTTGGATTCACTAGCACAAGCAGGTGTCGAGCAAGCAGTGATCAATGTGCATTATCTGGCCGACATCTTGGAAGCGCATTTGCAAAACCGCCATGATTTAGCGATCAGCATTTCGAATGAGCGCGCAGAACTGCTTGATTCCGCAGGCGGCATTATCAATGCTTTGCCGATGTTAGGTGATGCGCCTTTTTACATCCTCAATGCCGATACATTCTGGGTTGATCAACAAGGCGAACCTGCCAATCTTTACCAAATGGCAGAAGCTTTTGATGAAACCCGCATGGATATTTTGCTGATGGTTGCACGTCTTGATCAGGCAACCGGATATGACGGCAAGGGCGACTTTACCCTGACGCCCGACAACCAACTTTTGCGCCGTCAGCATGATGATCCGCAGTCGGTTATTTATGCAGGGGCAGCAATCATTCATCCACGCATCTTTAAAGATGCAGAGACTGGTATCTCCTCACTCAACCGCTATTTTGACCATGCCATTGCGACTAAGCGTTTATATGCTATGCCCATGCATGGCCATTGGCTGACCGTCGGAACGCCAGATGCTATCGAAGACGCAGAAAAGGCGCTCGAAGCCCTCAAATAAAAAAGAAGGAAGAAAATTATGAGCAACAGAGACCCGCACATATTTTCTACTCCTCCTGGCACACCCTTTCTGCCAAGCTTTGTCGATGCCCTATTGCAAGGTAAAATCATCAAAGGTTTTCCGGCTGATCGAAGCGATCCGCTGGCATTGGCCAAAGCCACCATCTATGTGCCGACACGCCGTGCCGCACGCAGTCTGCGCTCGCTTTTGGTGGAAAAGAGCCATGCCCGTTCGGCTATTCTGCCCACCATCCGCGCCCTTGGTGATGTGGATGAAGAAGCGGTGTTTTTCGATGCGGATGCGCGTGAATTTCTGCAACTCAATCCGCCTATCAACAAAGCCGAGCGCTTGCTTCTGCTCACCCGCCTGATCAAACCTTGGCGCGAGAGCCTGCCTGAACATGTACGCGCGCTTTTTGGCGTTGAAGATGTTTCAGTACCGACCACCACCGCCGACGCCATCTGGCTGGCGCGTGATCTGGCCAATCTGATGGACCAGGTGGAAACCGAAAGTGCCGATTGGGCAGAGCTGAAACTCATCGCCCCTGACGAACTTGCTGACTGGTGGCGGGTGACATTGAGTTTTCTGGAAATCGTCACCACGATTTGGCCGGAAGTGTTGAAAGAGCGCGGACTTTCCAATCCGGCTGCTTATCGCAATCGCCTGATTGAAATCGAAACAGATCGTTTAACGCGTTTTCCACCGGAAGGCCCTGTGATTGCTGCCGGTACCACCGGTTCCATTCCTGCCACCGCCGAACTGATCGCCACAATCGCCAAGCTGCCACAAGGCGCATTAGTGCTGCCCGGCCTTGACCGCGACCTTGATGATGCGGCTTGGCACATTTTAGGTCGGCCTGAGCAAAACCCGTCTATATTCGGCCATCCGCAATATGGTTTTTATCAATTGCTCACCCGCATGAGCACCAACCGCGATGCGGTTGAATATTTGCCTGATCATTCGCCTGAAAAAAGAACCTTAGAGCGCATTGCCGCCGAAGCACTGCGTCCGGCAGAAAGCACCGAACATTGGCGTGATCTTTTAAGCCAACCGGATATGACGCTTGAGCATCGCTTGGCCGCCACAAAACAAATCGATATGATTGAAGCCGCCAATGAGCGCGAGGAAGCTTTGAGCGTTGCCTGTGCTTTACGTGAAGCCATCAGCGATCCAAACAAAACCGCAGCCCTTGTCACCGCCGACCGTAATCTGGCGCGCCGTGTGGCCGCAGAACTGGCACGCTTTGGCATTGAGGCCGATGATTCAGGCGGGCGTTTTTTGCGCGATGCCGAACCTGTCACCCTCATGCGACTGGTGATTGAAACCATCTTTAATCCCGGCGATCCGGTGGCATTGCTGGCATTGCTGAAACACCCGCTGACAAAGCTTGGCAAACCACGCATCGAGCGCCGCTTAGCGGCAGAAGCACTGGAACTGATCGCCTTTCGTGGCGGCACGGGCCGCGCGTCTATTGCTGAATTGCCGGAGTTTTTCGAGGGTAAACTCACCGAAGGGCTGAATGCTAACCGCAAACCTTTGTGGATTGATCTGACTGTTGAAGAACAGATCACCAATGCGCGAGTTTTATGTGAAGAACTGTCAGAAGCGGTTAAACCACTGGCAGACTTCACCAAAAGTGCCGGTCAGCACACTGATATGGCAGCCATTGTGCGCGCAAGCGTGGAGGTACTGGAAACACTCGCTCGTGATGAGCAGGGAAATGTCGGGGCGCTTTATTCCGGCGAGGCAGGCGAACAATTTGCGTCCCTGTTGCGTAATCTGATTGCCACAGAAGCCGATCTGGAGTTTGAAACCATTGAATGGCCTGCGGTTTTTGAAGCTTTAATTTCCGGTGAAACCGTCAAGCCACGACCGGGCGGCAATCCACGCCTGTTTATTTGGGGTGCCTTGGAAGCCCGTCTGCAAACCATTGATACGGTGATTATCGGCGGCTTGAACGAAGGCAGCTGGCCTTCCAAAACCCGCAATGACCCGTTCATGTCGCGCCCGATGAAAGCGGCCATCGCACTGGAACCGCCAGAGCGGCGCACCGGCCTTGCCGCTCATGATTTCCAGATGGCTTTAGGCATGGATCATGTGGTGTTGTCGCGCGCTGACCGCACCGACAATGCCCCGACAGTGCCGTCTCGCTGGTTGCAACGCCTGCAAACTGTGCTTGGCAATGAAGTGACTGACACCATGCGTCAGCGCGGTGGGCGTTTTCTGCACTGGGCGCGCGAGATTGATCGCTCTGCCGATATTCCCTTCGTCAAACGACCGGAGCCGAAACCACCGGTTTCTGCCCGCCCGACGCATTTTTCGGTCACCGATATCGAAACATTGCGGCGCGACCCATATGCGATTTATGCGCGTAAAATCTTGAAACTGAACCCGCTTGATCCCCTCATCCGTGATCCGGGTCCTGCCGAGCGCGGCACGCTATTTCATGATATTATCGGGCATTTCACGCAATCCGGCTTCGATGTGATGGCTGAAGACTCGCATCAAAACCTGATTGAAATTGGCCGTCAGTTTTTTGCCGAGGCCGATCTGCCGATCGAGATTGAAGCCGTTTGGTGGCCGCGTTTTGAAGCTTTGGTGCCAGAATTTTTAAACTGGGAGCGCGAGCGCAACTATAATTTGAAAATCCGTCACGCCGAAATCGCTTCGAAAAAACGTGAAATCGGCTCGCTCGGCATCACGCTTTCAGGCCGCGCCGACCGTGTGGATGTGATGCAGGACGGCACTACCGAGATCATCGATTTTAAAACCGGTTCAACCCCTTCATTAAAGCAAGCCCACATTCTCTTGTCGCCACAGCTGGCACTCGAAGCTGCCCTTCAGGCGCGCGGTGCCTTTGAGGAAGTGGGCGCGATTCCAGCTTCTGATCTGCTTTATGTGCGCCTGAAAGCCAGCGGTGCTGTGGTGCCGGAATCTATTTTGAAGATCAGCCGACCGGAACCAAGTCAGAAATCCGCACCGGAAATCGGCGAAGAAGCATGGCGCAGGCTCGAAGAATTGCTGAGCGACTATAAAACTGAAAATAAAGGCTATCTGTCACGTGCTCTGCCGTTCCGTGAAACGGATTTGACTGGTGATTATGACCATCTCGCCCGCGTGTTGGAATGGTCTGCCGGTGGCGCAGATGGTGGAGAAGGGGCAAGCGAATGAAAACACCATTGAACATTCCACCCGAAACAATTCAGGCGCAAAGCAAGGCCGCCAATCCGTTTGACAGTGTCTGGGTTTCGGCAAATGCCGGTTCAGGCAAAACCCATGTTTTGACCGAGCGCGTTATTCGCTTGTTGCTGGAGGGCACCGACCCTTCAAAAATTCTCTGCCTTACCTACACCAAAGCGGCAGCGGCGGTTATGCAAAACCGCGTCTTCTCGCGGCTTTCCGATTGGGCGATGCTGGATGATGCACAACTGGCAAAAGTGCTGGAAAAGCTTGAAGGACAAGTTCCTTCTGAAATGCGTTTGAATATCGCCCGCCGCCTGTTTGCACGGGCATTGGAAACACCGGGCGGTTTGAAAATTCAGACCATTCACGCTTTTTGTGAAGCTATTCTGCATCAGTTTCCACTGGAAGCCAATATTGCCGGCCATTTTGAAATGCTGGACGATTTGATGCAAGCAGCACTTGTTGGCGAAGCGCGCCGCCAATTGCTGGAAACGGCCCATAATGGCGGCAATGAAGCTTTGGCCGAAGCCTTCACCACAGTGCTGGATACAGCCGGTGAGTTTGGCCTGCAAAACCTGTTGGATGAAGCCATTCGCCAGCGCCACGGATTACACGAATTTTTGCGCCAACTTGGCGTAGCATCAGAACGTGAAAGCGCTTTACGCAGTATTTTCCGCTTTGAGCCGCATGAGACCGAAGCGACCATTTTAAACGACCAGTTGCCGGTTATTGAGTTTGAGACAGATGTTCTTGATCTCATTCTTTCCATTCCGAAAGGGGCGGCACGCGCACAGGATTTTGCCCTGCAATTGAAGCAGCTTGGCAAAGTAGAATCATTACGTGACAAACAAGCCGTACTCACCGAAGCCTTTTTGAAAAAAACCGACGGTATGCCGAAAGCTGCGTCTTATGTCGGCTCAGCCGCGGTTCGTAAACTGCTGCCGAATTTTGATGATCTTTTCATCGATGCCTCAACCCGCATTTATGAAGCGGTGGAGCGGATCAAGCTATTGCGTCTGGTGCGGATCAATCTTGCCGCCTATCAGATTATCGACGAGCTTTTGTCGCGCTACCAATTATTAAAACGCCGTCGCGGTTTACTGGATTTTGATGATCTCATCACCCGCACCGTGGCGCTTCTCGCCCGTGATGGCGCGGGGCAATGGGTGCAATATAAGCTTGATCGCGGCATAGACCATGTGCTTGTCGATGAAGCGCAAGATACCAGCCCTGACCAATGGCGCGTAATCCGTATGCTGTCTGACGAGTTTTTCTCAGGGCTTGGCCAACGTGATGTCCGGCGTACCCTTTTTGCGGTGGGCGATGAAAAACAGTCGATCTACTCTTTCCAAGGGGCAGTGCCGGAGGATTTTGCAGCCTCGGGCAATGATGTTAAAAAACAAGCCGAACGTGCCGAGCTTACTTTTGAAAAAGTCAGCCTCAATTTCTCTTTCCGCTCGACGCCAGATGTGTTGAGCGCTGTTGATGAAGTGTTCTCCCGCCCTGAAGCTTTCCGCGGGCTTGGGCTGGTGCCCGGCCCTACTTTGCACGCCGCTATCCGCAGTGATGCGCCGGGGGACGTGGAAATCTGGGATATGCTCAGCCCTCAAGTCGTGGAAGAACCCGATGATTGGCGCACACCTGTCGACCATCTGGCAGCGCCTGCCATCCGGCTTGCCGACCAGATTGCTCTAACCATCCGCCACTGGCTTGATAGCGGTGCGATTATTGCCGGTAAGGGGCGAAAAATCGCACCACGTGATATTATGGTGCTGGTGCGTAAACGTGACCAGTTTATGCCGGCCCTTTCCCGTGCACTGAAAAACAATCTGGTGCCGGTGGCCGGTGCCGACCGTTTGCGCCTGACCTCGCATATCGCCATTCAGGATTTGATGGCCATCGGGCGTTTTGTGCTGCAACCAGCTGATAATCTGTCGCTGGCAGCTTTGTTGAAAAGTCCGCTTTTCGGCTGGGATGATGATAAGTTATTCACGCTTGCCTATGGGCGCGCCAAAGGGCAAATCCTGTTTGAAAAGCTCTATCAAGCCTCGCGCGAAGATGCAGAACTGGCAGCAGTTCACAAAAAGCTCAGCCATTGGCGCTCCATGGCTGACACGATGCCGGTCTATGAATTTTACACCCATATTTTAAGTGCTGACGGTGCGCGCCGTTTGCTGCTGGCACGTCTTGGGCCGGAAGCGGGTGATATTATCGACGAGTTTCAAAATTACGCGCTGGCAACGGAGCGTGCCGGACTACCGGGCTTACAATCCTTTCTGGAGACGCTGGAAGCCGCCACGCCGGAGATCAAGCGTGAACTTGATCAACGTCGCGATGAAGTGCGCATCATGACTGTGCATGCCTCCAAGGGGCTGGAAGCAGCCATTGTTTTCTTGGTCGATCCGGGCAACAGCGCATGGACGAGCAGTCAGGCACCCAAACTGATGGCCATTCCCATGCATGAGCCGGACGGGTTTCAGGGCAAAGGCTATTTATGGCAACCCAATCAATCGCTTGAAACCGCTGCCACGATTGAGCGGCGCGAAGAACTTAAAACCCGCTCTGAGGAAGAATATCGCCGCCTGCTCTATGTCGGTATGACCCGCGCAGAAGACCGTTTGATCGTCTGCGGCTATCGTGGTGTGCGCGAAGTTGATGAGACATGGCACAAGCTTGTTGATGATGCTTTAAGCCCGTTGTCAGAGCCATTCGGGCATCCTGTTGCAGGTGTCACAGCGCGCCGTTATCAAAAAACACCCCTTGGCAATATCACCATTCAAGAGACCGAAGAAAGCAAGCCGCATAACTATCCGCCATTGCCGGAGCTTTTCCGTAGCCGTATGGCACCTGAAAAGGGCATGCCGCGACCGCTCACACCATCGGGTGCCTCAGCACTCATTGAATTGGAAGATGCGCCGCCACTCGGCAATCATTCGCCCGTTCTTGAAGCGATAAACACCAGCCCCGCTTTTGCGCTTCAACGCGGCACCATCATGCATGCTTTATTGCAGCATTTGCCCAATGTGCCGGTTGATGAACGCGGCGCTGTGGCGCAGCAATATTTACAACATGCAGGCAAAGACTGGAGCGAGGAAAACCGTCAAAAGGCTTGGGAGTCGATTGAGACAATCCTCAATGATCCGGCCTTTGCTGATGTTTTTGACATCAATTCCAAAACGGAAGTTTCCGTGATGGGCATGCTTGATTTAAACGGCAAAGAACAGGCTGTTTCGGGCATTATCGACCGGTTGAGCGTTACTGATACGACCGTGCGCATCATTGACTATAAAACCAACCGCCCACCTGCTTTAACGCTTGAAGAAGTGCCACCTGCCTATATCACCCAGCTAGCGCTTTACCGCGAGTTGATGAAGCCGCTTTATCCGCAGCATAAAATTGAAGCCGCAGTGCTTTTCACCGAAGCACCGATCTTGATTGAACTGCCGGTTGAGGTGATGGAAAATGCCATCAAAAAACTCGGAAAACACAAGTCCGAGAAAATTGCAGATGAATGAAATTAACCTGTAACATTCATTCACACATGTGAGAATTAATCTATATCTGCTTGACGCAAGACGCATCAAACACCACATAATGTGCCACACAGAATCGAAAAGGAACGCCCCATGGCAACCGTAAAAATTGACAACAGCAACTTCCAGTCCGACGTTTTGCAGGCAGATGTCCCTGTTGTCGTGGATTTCTGGGCTGAATGGTGCGGCCCTTGCAAAATGATTGCACCTGCACTTGACGAAATTGCTGCTGAAATGGCCGGTCAGGTTAAAATCGCCAAGCTCAACATTGACGAAAATCCGGAACTCGCAGCGCAGTTCGGTGTGCGTTCAATCCCAACACTGTTGATGTTCAAAAACGGTGAAGTTGCCGCCAATATGGTTGGTGCAGCACCTAAAAGCCGTCTGGCTGACTGGATTAAAAACTCAGCTGCTTAATCGGCTGATGTTTAAGATTAAAAAAGCGGCTTCTCACGAGGCCGCTTTTTTTATGCAATCATCTTAAACAAGCACAGATCAAACTGGCGGGGTGCCGTTTTCATGCAGCACATCTCCTGCCAGATAAAGCGAGCCTCCGATCAAAATACGCGGTGGCACTTCATCATTGGTGCTCGCATCACGCAGCAGCTTCAAAGCATTGGCAACGGAGTGAACAGGCTCTGCCGGAATGCCTGCGGCTTCCGCCGCCAGTGCCAGATCGGCATTGTTGATACTGGCGTCACTGGAAGCAATCGGCACAGTGAAAACGCGTCGTGCCATGCCTGCAAAGGCTTCAAAAAAGCCTTTCGGATCTTTGGTATTGATCATGCCTGTAATCAAATAAAGCGGACGCGGGACGCGGTCTTCAAGCTCAGCAAAAGCTTCGGCAATAACAAGACCAGCCGCCGGATTATGGCCGCCATCCAACCAGATCTCGGAACCATTGGGCGCAAGATCAACCAATGCGCCATGGGTCAGGCGCTGCATACGTGCAGGCCACTCCACCACCAGCATAGCTTTTTCAATCGCTTTATCGGTCAAATCAAAACCGGCCATACGCACAGCTTCAATGGCTGCTGCCGCATTGGAAAGCTGATGGCGCCCCGGCAAACGTGGCAAAGGCAGATCAACGAGCCCTTCTTCATCCTGAAAGACCATGCGGCCATGTTCTTCAAATGCGATGAAATCCTGCCCGTAAATCGTCACCGGACATCTTAAGCGTTCAGCCTTATCTACCAGCACATCAAGCGCTGCCACACTTGGCTGGAAACCGATAACCACCGGACAGCCACGCTTCATGATACCAGCTTTTTCAACGGCAATCGCTTCAATTGTATCGCCCAAGAAAGCGGTGTGATCAATGCCTATCGGCATGATGACGGAAACAGCCGGATCAACCACCACATTGGTGGCATCAAAGCGCCCGCCAAGGCCAACTTCCAGCACCACGGCATCGGCCGGATGTTCGGAGAAAAGCACAAAAGCAACAGCGGCCATAATCTCAAAAACGGTGATATATTCACCATTATTGGCCACAGCTACACGTTCAATCGCCTCAGCCAATACATCATCCGAAACATACTGGCCGCCATTTGGTGCGCCCAAGCGATAACGCTCGTGCCAGTTGACCAGATGCGGCGAGGTGTGAACATGCACGCTTAAGCCCGATGCTTCCAGCAATGCACGTGCAAAAGCTGACGTGGAGCCCTTACCATTCGTGCCGGCAATGTGAATAACAGGCGGTAAGTTGAGGTGAGGATTACCCAGCCGCTCTAAAAGCTTGAGGATCCGATCCAGTGAAAGATCGAATCCCTTTGGGTGCAATTCCATCAACCGCTCAATGGCAGCGGAAGCTTTGCTCATGATGATGACTTCTTAAACGGCAGGATCGGTTTTGGTTGCCACTTCTTTTGTCTCTGTTGATTGTGTCGCTGGCTGCTTCATCAGCATTTTCAAAAGACGGGCAATGGTTTCTTTCAGCTCGGTGCGTGGCACAACCATGTCCACCATACCGTGCTCCATCAGATATTCTGCGCTCTGGAAACCTTCAGGCAGTTTTTCGCGGATGGTCTGCTCGATCACGCGCGGGCCTGCAAAGCCGATCAATGCACCCGGTTCTGCGATATGGATATCGCCCAACATCGCATAAGAAGCGGTCACACCACCAGTGGTCGGATTGGTGAGAACAACAATATACGGAAGGCCTGCTTCTTTGAGCATTTCAACCAGCACAGTGGTGCGTGGCAACTGCATCAAAGACAGGATACCTTCCTGCATACGTGCGCCACCGGAAGAGGCAAAGAGCACCAACGGGCGTTTCAATTCAATGGCTTTTTCAAAGCCTTTGATGATGGATTCACCCGCTGCCATACCAAGCGAGCCGCCCATAAAGGAAAACTCCTGAACAGTTGCGACAATCGGCAAACCTTCAATGGTACCAACCGCATTGATAATCGCATCTTCAAGACCGGTGCGGTTGCGATAGTCTTTCAGACGATCTGTATAACGCTTTTCATCGCGGAATTTCAGCGGATCAACCGGTACTTTCGGTGTTTCCAGCGTAGTGTATTCGCCATTATCAAAGAAGAAACGCAGGCGATCTTTGCCCGGAATACGCATATGATGGCCGGAAGCAGGGATAACCCACTGGTTGCTTTCCAAATCCTTATGGAACACCATTTCACCGGTTGACGGATCCTTGATCCAGAGGTTTTCCGGCATTTCACGACGGCCAAGCATCGAGTTGATTTTTGGACGAACGTAATTTGTAATCCAGTTCATGGTGACTTTTCCGTAATTTTTCTTGTTCTTATTATGGGTAACTTATTGGGCAGCTTCAAGGCGGACAGAGCGAACACTTGCAGAAAGTTCGCCGACCAGTTTTGAAACATCAGCAACAGGATCACCTGTCACTTTGCCGTTTTCATCAAGATTTGCGGCAACCGCATTGACAATCGCCGAGCCGACGACAACGCCGTCAGCAGTGGCGCTGATCGCGCGGGCCTGTTCAGGTGTTTTGACGCCAAAACCGACGCAAACAGGCAAATCTGTATGCGCTTTGATGTGTTTAACCGAAGCCGCAACTTTTTCTGTATCTGGCACAGCCGAACCGGTAATACCGTTCATCGAGACATAATAAACGAAGCCGGAAGAGTTCTTCAAAACAGCCGGCAGACGTTTTTCATCCGTGGTTGGAGTGGCAAGGCGAATGAAATTCAAACCTGCTTCCAGCGCCGGAATGCATAATTCCGCATCCATTTCAGACGGCAGATCAACAATAATCAAACCATCAATACCGGCCGCCTTTGCATCCCGTACAAACGCATCGACACCATAAATATAGATCGGATTATAATAACCCATCAGCACAATCGGGGTGGTGTCGTCACTTTTGCGGAACTCTTCCGCCATTTTCAATGTTTTTTTCAGGGTCTGACCAGCTGCAAGCGAACGAAGACCAGCGGCCTGAATGGCAGGGCCGTCAGCCATCGGATCAGAAAACGGCATGCCGAGTTCAACCACATCGGCACCGGCTTTCGGCAGCGCCTTCATCACGCTAAGCGAGGTTTCAAAATCCGGGTCACCACCCATAAAATAAGTGATGAGAGCCGGACGCCCTTCCGCTTTCAAAGCCGCAAATTTATTATCCATACGTGCGGTCATGATCAGATCTCCATGCCCAGAAGAGCGCCAACAGTGTGAACGTCTTTATCGCCACGTCCGGAAATATTAACGATGATAATTTCATCCTTGCCCATTGTTGGTGCCATTTTAATGGCTTGTGCCAGAGCATGAGCCGATTCAAGCGCCGGAATGATGCCTTCCGTACGGGTGGTCACCTGAAATGCATCAAGCGCTTCATCATCCAAAATCGGCACATAATCCACACGGCCTGTATCACGAAGCCATGCGTGTTCCGGGCCAACACCTGGATAATCAAGACCGGCCGAAACCGAATGGCCTTCCAAAATCTGGCCATCTTCATTCTGCAACAAATAGGTGCGGTTTCCGTGCAAAACACCCGGACGACCTTTGTTCATGGAGGCGCAATGTTCATCGCCATCCACACCACGGCCACCAGCTTCAACGCCAACGATTTTAACACTGGCATCATCAAGGAAGGAGTGGAACAGACCAATCGCATTCGAACCACCGCCAACGGCTGCAATAATCAAATCCGGCAAACGGCCTTCTTTTTCCAAAATCTGTTCGCGCGCTTCAATACCGATCACCGATTGGAAATCGCGCACCAATTCCGGATAAGGATGCGGGCCGGCAGCGGTGCCGATCAGATAATAAGTATCTTCCACATTGGTGACCCAGTCACGCAAGGCTTCATTCATTGCGTCTTTCAAAGTGCCGTTGCCAGCCGAAACCGGTTTCACTTCTGCACCCAGCAAATGCATGCGGAACACATTCGGCTTTTGACGTTCAACGTCGGTAGCGCCCATATAAACCGTGCAAGGAAAACCAAAACGCGCAGCCAATGTGGCGGAAGCCACACCGTGCTGACCAGCGCCGGTTTCGGCGATGATGCGGGTTTTGCCCATACGTTTGGCAAGCAAAATCTGCCCCAAGCAATTGTTGATCTTATGGCTGCCAGTATGGTTGAGATCTTCGCGCTTGAAGTAAATTTTAGCGCCGCCCAAATGTTTGGTCAGACCTTCAGCATAATAAAGCTTGGACGGGCGACCGGCATAATTTTCCGACAGGTTTTTCAACTCGGCCTGAAATTCAGGATCATCCTTGGCAGCGGTGTAAGCGTCCTGCAATTCGAGAATGAGCGGCATCAATGTTTCGGCAACAAAACGGCCACCGAAAATGCCAAACATGCCCTCTTCATCAGGACCGGTCTTATAAGAATTAGGTTCCATTGCCTTGCTCAACGCATCCGCTCCACTTGTCTTCAGGCTTTTGATTGTGAGGCAACCATTATTTCAGCCTCACGCACCGCCTTTAAAAATTCTTCAATCAGCCGCACGTCTTTTTCACCGGCGCGTCGCTCAACGCCGGATGAGACATCTACCGCCTGCGCACCTGTTTGTACCAGCGCCTGCGCGATATTGTCTGCATTTAGTCCACCCGAAAGCATGTAATCCACATCGCCGTCAAGCTTTGTCAGCAATTCCCAGTCAAAAGAGACACCATTACCACCGGGTAATTCAGACCCCTTTGGTGGCTTGGCATCAAACAGAAAACGATCTGCGATCCCCTTATAAGGGGTAATTGCCTCAAGATCATCTAAATTACGAATGGCAAAAGCTTTAATCACAGGCAGGCCAAAGCGCGCTTTGAGAGCTTTTACCCGATCAGGTGTTTCCTGTCCGTGCAATTGCAAAATGTCAGGGCGCACATAATTGATGATTTCAGCCAGATAATCATCATCGGCATCAACAGTAACAGCCACCACTTGTGCCCGCCCTTGTGCTGCTACACGCAAGCGGCCAGCCTCTTGCACGCTGATATGACGCGGGCTTTTGGCAAAAAAGATAAAGCCGATATGTGTTGCGCCACCATTGAGCACAGCCGCTACCGCTTCAGGGGTCTTGAGCCCGCAGATTTTAAGATCAAAATTCATGCACGTCACGTTGCATAAATTCACTCAACTGTCGAGCATTTCGTGAATTGTCCCTCAGCAAACAGCAGCTTGCAACGATGTTTCAATGCTTGTCATAACCCTGCGCGATCAAAAACTCATAGGCCTCCAGCACATCCAGCGGCACAGCCTGTGCCACCTGAAAACCTTTGGCCGGATACTCAAGAATACGTGCCAAATCGCCGGTCAGTTCATTAATCAACAATTCCATCGGAACCTGATCGGTTGGCTGTTCTTCAAAAGAGATCAACGGTGCTGTCACCATGACAGAGGCTTCCGGCCAACGGCGTGCGGCCGTTGCACGTACGCGACGCTGCGTTTGCGGCTTTGTGACCATAATAGCACTTAAAGCACCGGGTGCCATCAGTTCCTTGGTGAATAAAATATTCTCGCCAATATTGGTGGCTGCTTTTTCAAGAATAATTGCCTCGTCCGGCACACCTGCTGCCGTCAGAACGTCGGCAAAAGCCTCCGCTTCGCTCGCTGGATAAAGCCCTTGCGTCCAATTGCCGGAATGGCCGGTTAAAACGATCAGTGGTGCTAAACCTTGATTATAAAGCTCCGCCACCCTTTCCGCCACGCGCAAATCATAGCTACCAAAACCGACGATCACATCGGCAGTTTTAAGCGGGTCGTAAATACTATGGAAATCCCAAAGCATTTTTGCAGAAGCGAGAATTTGGTCGTTCATGAAAACTCGATGGCTTGCAATGTTGCGCCGTTACGGGTGAGCCAGTTGCGGCAATTCACGGTATCGGGGCATAGTTCGTGACACAATTTCCAGAAAGCCGGACCATGGTTCATCTCGATGAGATGCGCCACTTCATGTGCGACGAGATAATTAATCACCGACGGCGGCGCCATGCCGATCCGCCACGAAAAAGACAAAACCCCCTTGGAGGTGCAAGATCCCCAACGGCTTTTCGTATCTTTAAAACGAACAGCTGTGGCTTTACGCCCCACAGCAGCTGTATGTTTTGCAACGAGCATTTCAATCTCGCATTTGACTTCCTTTTTCAGGAAATCCGCAATGCGGCGCGATAAATGCTCGGCACTTCCAAAAACGATTAATTGCGGCTGACCGTCTTCTGACTGATGAACATGAGTAATCCCGCGCTTGTCAGGGGTATGCACAATCAGATGATCCACGCCTCGAAAGGGCAACAGACCTCCGGCCTGAACCGTTTCCACAGCCGGAATTTGAGTAATCCTGCTTTCCAGCCAGCCCTGATGGCGTGAAATAAAACGGTCAATCTCGCTGTTTGGCACCTTGGGCGGCACCGTCACCCGAAGCCCTTTTCCACCGGCATCAATGCGAAGCGTAAACCTGCGGGCACGCGGATTTTCAACAATTTTCAATGGCAAAACCCGTCCCGCAACTTCATGAGTGCGAGGGCTTGTATCAACGGAATGTTTCGCAGATGCCGCGCGAAAAAAAGAGAAAGCCATAAAATAACCATAAATGATTCGCGGCAAAACTTCAGCAGCTAAAGCTGTTTTTAAATTTCTCACTCACAAATGCTTGATAAATAATAAAAAGAGCGGCACATCAACTGATATGCCGCCTTTCTATTTTGACAAAAATTCAATATATTAGATGAACTCTACAAGCCATTATCATGCCTGATCGACAGGCAGATCACCCTTATGTGAACGACCTTCCATAAAGCGCTCAAATTCCTGACGATCGCGAGCACGTCGCAGTTCCTTCATGTGCAGTTCGAACTCAGCTTTGGCTTCATCAAGTTTGCGACGCTCCTGTTCCAAACGTGTAAGCTCCTGATCACGCCATTCATCAAAAGCGGCATTGCCACTTGAACGGCAAGCAGAGCCACTATCAAAATTCTTAAAACCTCTGCGGGCAGCATTCATCACATTATCAGTGGTCTCGTTGACATCTTTTTTGAAGCCATCAAGACGATCGCCCCAAATGATATAAGCCAACATAGCTAAACCCAACGGCCAATAGACAATAAAACCAATAACCATCAAAGCAATTGTGGCAGGTGTCCATGCCGGGCGAATTAATGCAGCATTCTTCATGACATACCTCTTAAAATTGACAGCCTGATTTTCCGCTTTTTACATGCTAAGTTTGATCTATCGCAGCAGCTCTGATGAATATGATCGCAAAGAAAAAAGCCGATCCATGAATGGCCGTTTCATTTCGAAAATGGGAAATGAAATATGGCAATTCAAGAACCGGCCCGCATTATTTCATAAGGCACTAATATAATTGAATATTACACTGTCGTTGTACGGTTACGAAACCGCATACGGCGCAATTCGCCCGGCGTAGTGCTACGGTTTTTCTTCAAAGCTGTTGTCATATGACTTTGTGATGAAAAACCAATTTTGTCGGCAATATCAGCCAGACTTTCATCTGTCTCCTGCAAGCGCCGCTCCGCCTCGTTCAAACGCAACATCAACAAATATTGATGTGGTGTTTGGCCAAAACTTTCTCTGAAAGAGGTCAAAAAGTGACCAGGTGAAACACCTAAGAAATTAGCCATCGATGTGACAGAAATTTTCTTACAAAAATTATCGCGTAAGTAATTTTCGATCTGGCGCATGGAATGGTAGCTCAAACCACCCATTTCCTGCCGTTCATAATTGCGACGCAATACCGAATGATTTTGCAACAGCAATGTTACAAATACTGTTTTCAGCGCCTCCAGATAATGCTCAATGACCGGTCCGTTTTTCTGCATTTCCGCCCGCAATAAATGGGCAACTTGCAAACATTTAGCATCAACAAAACGGGCAGGTGCCGGAAAATATTCTTCAGCGGAAAGTGCTTTGTCGCCCTCGCATGCGGCCTGTAATGCCTCGGCATCAAGTTTAACCACCAGATGCTCTTTCTGCACTGACCATGACATTTCCAGCATTGTGTCTGCCGGCACGACCAGAATCGTGCCCGCCGGAGCATTGAACGTTTCATTACGGCCTGTCGCCGTTTTCCAATGCAGATCACGGGTTGCCGACATAATAATAATTGCAGTCAGATCTTCAAAACTGGCAGATCCTGATCCGGCAGGTGTTACAGCATAGGTTAATTTACCATTGGTTGTCGTCAAACAGCGCTCACCGGCAGCGCGCAAAAAATTGCGCTCCTGGCTAAACCGCTTATCAAGAGAACCCGCACTATGAGCTTGATGAATAGTATATATACTCATTAAAATCCCCAATGATTATTAACTTTAATAAATATCAAAAATATATTCGCAGCTTCTTGGCTAAGAAGTTAAAATGAACTTCGCTTTATTGTGAGATCATTTTATGCGGCTCAAGCTTGTTAAAACTTGCTCTCCATAAAACGATTCCACTTACACGCTAGCATGATTATTCACTCAAATGCAATTTATGCGTGTAATAATCGTATATATTTCTATAGAAATTCACTCTATTTAAGTTAACGAAATCCTATGTAAAATCAAAAAATTAAATAAAAACAATACTATAATCTTTTCATTCCTTACTTGAAAAAAATACCACCTGATAGAATCAACCCTTGATTGAATTTATTCAAACTGACTAATGTATAAAATCATCAGCCAAAGAACAAAAACAATTCATCATTTTCAATAAGGTTGAGTTTGGTGTTTTTTGTCTTGAAGAATACATGCATGTCATCTTTTTAAAGACCAAGCGATGCAATTTATTTTTATCCCTTATCCTGCAAGGCATCCTCTTGCACCACCTATATCTTAAAAAAATAAAAAGGCGACAAATTCATCAAGACTCTACTTGCTATTGATTTGCATTTGCCTTAAATGTAATCGCAGTTGCAAATCAATAGCAAGAAAGAATGCCAGCCACATGACTGTTTCAGTGAAAACCAAGATCATCTCTGCGCTTTCTGCTCTTATGGTATCCACACTCGTCAGTGGCTCCGCATGGGCGCAAGAAAAGTTTAAAGCTGTCACAACATTTACTGTGATTGCCGATATTGCCAAAAACGTAGCCGGTGACGCTGCGATTGTTGAATCCATCACCAAGCCAAATGCCGAAATTCATGATTATCAGCCAACCCCTGGCGATATTATCAAAGCACAGGATGCCGATCTGATTTTCTGGAACGGTCTTGGACTGGAATTGTGGTTCGAGAAATTCTTCCAGAACTTGAAAAATGTTCCAAGCGTTGTGGTTTCCGAAGGCGTTGAGCCAATGGGTATTACTGAAGGTCCTTATAACGGCAAGCCAAACCCGCATGCGTGGATGTCGCCAAACGCAGCGCTGATTTATGTCGACAATATCCGCGATGCTTTCATCGAGCATGATCCGGAAAACAAAGACATTTATGCGAAAAACGCTGAAACCTATAAAGATCAGATCAAAGCGACCATTGATCCGATCAGAGCAGAACTTGCTGCCATTCCGGCCGACAAGCGCTGGCTGGTTTCCAGTGAAGGTGCCTTCTCTTATCTGGCACGCGACTTTGACTTGAAAGAACTCTACCTCTGGCCAATCAACGCCGATCAGCAGGGCACACCACAGCAGGTGCGCAAAGTGATCGACGAGGTCAAGAAAAACAACATTACCGTCGTATTCTCCGAAAGCACCATTTCCGACAAGCCTGCCAAGCAGGTCGCGCGTGAAACCGGTGCCAAATATGGCGGCGTACTGTACGTAGATTCACTCAGCGATCCGTCAGGTCCGGTTCCCACCTATATTGACCTCCTGAAAGTGACCTCAGGTACAGTCGCCAAAGGGCTTGCAGAATGAAGCCGCAAACTCTCCCAACTGCAAGCCTGAACACCGCCGCCGGATTATTAAATCCGGTGGCGGCACTTTCAGTCGATAATGCCACCGTTACCTATCGTAACGGTCACACCGCACTTAAAGATGCAACATTCAGCCTGCCTTCCGGCACCATTACCGCCCTTGTCGGTGTCAATGGTTCCGGCAAGTCCACATTGTTCAAAGCCATTATGGGCTTTGTTAATCTGGCGCGCGGCGAGATCTCTGTCTTTGGCGAACCTGTCGCCAAGGCTTTGCGCAAAAACATGGTCGCTTATGTGCCACAGAGCGAAGATGTAGACTGGAACTTCCCTGTTCTGGTTGAGGATGTCGTGATGATGGGACGCTATGGCCATATGGGCATGATGCGCATTCCAAAACGCGTCGACCATGAGGCTGTCAGTGCAGCCCTTGCACGCGTCAACATGACCGAATTCCGCAAACGCCAGATAGGCGAATTGTCGGGCGGCCAGAAAAAACGTGTCTTCTTGGCGCGTGCCCTAGCGCAAGACAGCAAGCTCATTCTGCTCGATGAACCCTTCACCGGTGTTGATATCAAAACCGAAGATCAGATCATCGAATTGCTGCGCTCTCTTCGTGAAGAAGGCCGCATCATGCTGGTTTCAACGCATAATTTGGGCAGTGTGCCGGAGTTCTGTGACCGTACCGTGCTGCTGAAACGCACTGTACTGGCCTATGGTTTCACCGAAGATACCTTCACGCAGAAAAATCTGGAAAAGACCTTTGGCGGCGTCTTGCGCCATCTGGTTCTCAATGAGGCAGATCATGGCGGCGAAAAATCACTCGGCATTATCACCGATGATGAAAGACCGCTGGTCCTGCATGATGACAGACCCGTGCAACAGCCGGTAAAAGGAAAAGCGTAATGAGTGTGCTGCTTGAGCCATTCAGCTACCAATATATGGTCAATGCCATGTGGGTGTCGGCCTTGGTTGGTGGTGTTTGTGCTTTTCTCTCTGCCTATCTGATGCTGAAAGGCTGGTCGCTGATCGGTGACGCGCTTTCGCATTCCATCGTGCCGGGCGTTGCCGGTGCTTATATGCTGGGTCTGCCTTTTTCCATCGGTGCGTTTTTCTCCGGTGGCTTGGCAGCAGCAGCCATGTTGTTTTTGAACCAGCGCACCAAGCTGAAAGAAGATGCGATTATCGGTCTGATTTTCTCATCCTTCTTCGGGCTTGGCCTGTTTATGGTTTCACTCAAACCAACTGCTGTGAGCATCAACACGATTGTTTTGGGGAATATTCTGGCCATAACGCCGGAAGATACATTGCAGCTTGCCATTATCGGTTTCATCTCACTGGCTGTCCTGCTGGTGAAATGGAAAGACCTGATGGTGGTTTTCTTCGATGAAAGCCATGCCCGTTCCATCGGCCTCAATCCGTCACTGTTGAAGATTGTCTTCTTCACATTGCTGGCCGCTTGTACTGTGGCTGCAATGCAGACAGTTGGCGCGTTTCTGGTAATCTGCCTTGTGGTGACACCGGGCGCAACAGCCTATCTTCTTACTGACCGTTTTCCACGTTTGCTGACCATTGCCGTACTGATTGGTTCCATTACCAGTTTTGCTGGTGCCTATGTCAGCTATTTTTTGGACGGCGCAACCGGTGGTATTATCGTTGTCATGCAGACGGCAATCTTCCTGATCGCATTTTTCTTTGCACCAAAGCACGGCATGCTGGCCGCCCGCAGACGCGCGTCTCAAGCCCTGCTCTTGTCAGGAGAGATCGACCAATGATTGACACTCTCTTGATGCCATTTCAGTTCGAATTCATGCGCTATGCATTTATCATAACGCTGCTGATTGCGATTCCTGCCAGTATTTTGTCCTGTTTCATGGTGCTGAAAGGCTGGTCGTTGATGGGCGATGCCATCAGTCATGCCATTTTTCCGGGCGTAGTGATTGCCTATATAATCGGCATTCCTTACGCCATCGGAGCCTTTATAGCAGGCATGTTCTGTGCGATTTCAACTGGTTTCCTCAAAGAAAACAGCCGTATCAAACAAGATACCGTGATGGGTGTCGTCTTTTCCGGAATGTTTGGCTTAGGGCTCGTGCTTTATGTCAAAATTGAAAGCACAGTTCATCTTAATCATATCCTCTTTGGCGACATGTTGGGCGTAAATGTTCAAGACATCATCGAAACTGGTCTGATTGCATTGGGTATAACGGCTATCATGGCCGTGAAATGGCGTGATTTCTTGCTGCATGCTTTCGATGCAGCCCATGCCCGTGCTGTTGGCCTGCCGGTGCGTCTGCTGCATTACGGTTTGTTGTGCATGATCTCACTTACTATTGTCGGTGCTTTGACGGCGGTGGGGATCATTCTGTCAATTGCCTTGCTGATTGCGCCGGGTGCGATTGCGTTCCTGATTACCCGTAAATTCAGCTCCATGCTGATCACTGCTATTGCGGTTGGTTTAAGCACCTCGTTTCTTGGTGTTTACCTGTCGTTTTTCATCGACAGTGCTCCGGCACCAACAATCGTTCTGCTGATGGCAATCTGCTTTATTGCAGCCTTTACCACCGCCACCCGCAGAGCTGCGCGCATTGAGGCGCAACACAGCTCATCTTGAAAGCACTGAAGTAAACATGCAAAGTGAAGGCATAGACATCAAAGAGCGACGGAGATGACCATGCCTTCACTAACCTCCTCGGCACAAAACAATGCGGCACAAGACGTGCTGGATTTCTGGTTCTCGGAAAATGTCGAGAAACATTGGTTTGTCCGCAGCGATGATCTCGATGAAGAAATCAAACAACATTTTTCAGCTCTTTACGAGCAAGCCCATAGTGGCACGCTGGATGTATGGGGCGATGAATTACACTCTGCCCTTGCTCTTACCATTATTCTGGATCAGTTCCCGCGCAATATGTTCCGCGGTTCCGGACGCGCGTTTGAAAGCGACGCCAAAGCCCGCCAGATTGCCAAAGCTGCCATAGAAAAGGGCTTTGACCAACAAGTCAGTGAAAAACAACGGGCGTTTTTCTATCTGCCTTTGATGCATAGCGAAGACTTGAATGACCAGAAAAAGAGCGTCGAACTTTATGAAGCGCTGGGCAATGCCAATTCACTGGATTATGCCCATCAACATCTTGATATTATCGCTCAATTTGGCCGTTTCCCGCATCGCAACGTGGCGTTGAAACGTGAAAACACACCAGAAGAAACCGAGTTTCTCAAAACCCATTCTGGCTTTTAATCCTCTCTTGCCATTTTAAAAACACGGCTCCGCCTTCAGATCAGGAACGGAAATTCTTGATCTGAAGGCGTGATGTGCTATCGGTTTTTTGACTGATAAAAAGCCACCAAAAGCTTAACTCAAAAGGATATATCATTATGGCTGAACTCATCCGGATCGCCATTGCCGGCCACGGAAATCTAGGACGCGGCGTTGAAGCAGCCATCAAGAAAAACCCTGACATGCAATTGACGGGTATCTACACCCGCCGCCCGCTGGCACAGGTGTCGCCGTTGAGCGAAAATGTGCAGGTTTTCAGCATGGATGACCTGAAAACCCATCAGGACAAAATTGACGTTTTGATTTTATGTGGCGGCTCCAAGCAGGACCTACCGGAACAGGGGCCGGAACTGGCAGCGCTCTTCAACACCGTTGACAGTTTCGACACGCATGCACGTATTCCGGAATATTTTGCAGCTGTTGACGCTGCTGCCCTGCCCAACAAAAGAACCGCGCTGATTTCGGCCGGCTGGGATCCTGGCATGTTCTCGATCAATCGCGTGATGAGCGAAGCCCTGCTGCCGGACGGCGAAACCTACACCTTCTGGGGTGACGGTCTTAGCCAAGGGCACTCAGACGCTATCCGTCGCGTGGAAGGCGTTGCAGGCGGCGTACAATATACCCGCCCTGTGCCGGAAGCCATCGAAAAAGTACGCAGCGCCTCGCGCCCTGTGCTCACCACCCGCGAAAAGCACAAGCGTGAATGTTTTGTTGTGCTGAAAGAGGGTTCGGATGCCGACGCTGTTCGGGAAAAAATCGTCACCATGCCGGATTATTTTGCCGATTATGACACAACCGTCAACTTCATCTCAGCTGAAGAACTGGCACACGACCATCAGGCGATGGTGCATGGCGGCTTCGTCATTCGCAGCGGCAACACCTCCGACCAGAATGCACAAGTGGTGGAATATAGCCTCAAGCTCGACAGCAATCCGGAATTTACCGCCAGCGTTCTCGTGACTTATGCGCGTGCGGTATATCGTATGGCACAATCCGGCCAGCATGGTGCCAAAACCGTGTTTGATGTTGCCCCTGGTTTGCTCTCGGTCAAATCAGCCGCGGAATTACGTGCCGAACTGCTCTGATTCTTTTTGAAATGAGTATAAAGAAGCTCCGGTTCAGCCGAACCGGAGTTTTTTGTTGTTAGAATCTAAAAATACCGCGTCAACAGCACAGCTTTCGCCAGCTCATAATTGCTGAAAGAATATGAAAATCACAACTTTACCCGCGAAAATGCTCAAAAGGATGAGCGTGTGCGATGCACCAGTTAGTTCAAATTGTAAAAAGAGGGAAAACTGGTGCTGCGAGGGAGGTTCGAACTCCCGACCTCTCCATTACCAATGGAGTGCTCTACCACTGAGCTACCGCAGCAAACACTTGATTGCGGCGGACTTCTGCCACATAAGAACCAAAACCGCAAGATAGCAATTGTAATTCTTTTTCAGATTGTGGAAATCCGCATTTGCTGGCACGGCAAATAGCCTTTTCCCACTGATCAGTCCAGAGCAAAAATGAACATGAGTGAAGATAAACCATTAACAGAACAGGAAAAACAGCGTTTGGCACAGGAAAAACGCCGTTCCGAACAATTACGGGCTAACCTCCAGCGCCGCAAAGCGCAGGTTCGTGCCCGCAGAGCAGGCGCAGAAGACAGTCGCCAAGAGGGAATCAAAGCCGCATCCACACCGCAAATTCCGGAAAAAGATGAAAAAGCTTGAAGATAATCAGTTGCTTCGCGAATCATATGCCGTTTTCCGTCATGTGGAATGCGAAAAAATAACCTCTTCCTTGATGCGGACAAAAAGCCCGCTTAAGAATCACATCTAAGCGATAAGTCTACTTGGCATCGGCGTTGCGTTTCTGTACCCAGCACATTCAAATTCATCCGTTTCAGAATAATTATCTTAGCCACAAGATGAATGTTTTTCATTAACCGGCGCGTTACCGGTTTGGTGTAGAATAGGTAATTACCCTTCAGCGGCTCATAAGGTTTAACAGCATGGATCGTATTAAAATTATCGGCGGCAATCAGCTTAATGGGGTCATTCCTATTTCCGGCGCCAAAAACGCAGCGCTTCCGTTGATGATTGCGTCACTCATGACCGACGATACGCTGACACTGGAAAATGTGCCGCATCTGGCAGACGTGGAGCAGCTGATCCGCATTCTTGGCAATCATGGCGTTGATTATTCTGTCAATGGTCGCCGTGAGCATCAGGATAACGGCTATTCCCGCACCATCCATTTCACCGCACGCAACATTGTCGACACCACCGCTCCTTATGAGCTGGTATCGAAAATGCGCGCAAGCTTCTGGGTTATTGGCCCGTTGCTGGCACGTATGGGGGAAGCCAATGTGTCGCTGCCTGGCGGTTGCGCCATTGGTACACGTCCGGTTGACTTGCTGCTCGAGTGCCTGATTGCGCTGGGTGCCGAAATCGACATCGACAATGGCTATGCAAAGGCACGCGCACCAAAGGGTCTGATCGGCACCGAATATACCTTTCCGAAAGTGTCAGTCGGTGCCACCCATGTGATGCTGATGGCGGCAGCTTTGGCAAAAGGCGAGACCATTATCCACAATGCGGCGCGCGAGCCGGAGGTGGTCAATCTGGCCGACTGCCTCAATGCCATGGGCGCAAAAATTTCCGGTGCCGGCAACAGCACGATTACAATTCAAGGTGTCACCAACCTGACCGGTGCCCGCGTACGTGTCATTCCTGACCGTATTGAAACCGGCACTTACGCTATGGCTGTTGCCATGACCGGCGGCGATGTTTTGTTAAAAGGCGCACAAGAAGAGCTGTTGAGCGAAGCACTAGATACATTGCGCCAAACAGGTGCAGAAATTACCTCCACGCCGGAAGGTATCCGCGTGGTGCGTAATGGCAACGGCATCAAGCCGGTTGATATTACTACCGAACCTTTCCCGGGCTTTCCAACCGATTTGCAGGCGCAATTCATGGGGCTGATGACCAAAGCGCAAGGCACATCAAAAATCACTGAAACGATTTTTGAAAACCGCTTCATGCATGTGCAAGAACTGGCGCGTCTGGGCGCGAAAATTTCGCTTTCCGGCCAGACCGCAACGGTTGAAGGTGTTGAACGCTTAAAAGGTGCGCCCGTGATGGCAACCGATCTACGCGCATCCGCCTCGCTGGTTATTGCCGGCCTTGCAGCGGAAGGCGAAACCATCATCAACCGCGTTTATCATCTTGATCGCGGCTTTGAACATCTGGAAGAAAAGCTCTCCCGTTGCGGCGCGCAGATTGAACGCATCAGCGGTTAATCAAGCTTTTTAAGCATTAGGTTCTACAAGAACGGGCGGTTTTGAGGCAGATTACACCTCAGACCGCCCTTCTTTTTGGCTTTTTAAGTGCTCACACTACTTTCGCGCTATAAGGATGATTGCAGAACCAAAGAGTTATGTGGCATGACAGAAACAAGCAGGACATAAAGCATCAAGCTCAAGGGTAGAAAATCATGCTGAAATTGATGGCACTCGATCAAGAAGATCTGCAAATCATTTCCGCGCATCTGCAAGATGCCGTGCTTAAAACTGCCGATATTCAATATCTCCACCAAGAAAAGCGGTTTATTCTCACCGTAAACCGTTTCGTTTGGGAAGGCGCACAGTCCGGCTTCAAACTGAAGCTTTTCGGCAAGCGCAGCTTTGAGCGCCGCCGCACAAGTCTGCATTTCAACCGTGTTTTGAGCGTTAAAACCAACGGCATAAATCGCGACAATGAGCAAAGCGTCCTCTCACTGCTCTCGGTCAATTTTATCGAAACAGAAGCACCCCATGGCGTGGTGGAGCTGATTTTCGCTGGCGGCAATGGTGTTAAACCAGCCATTCGTCTTGACGTGGAATGTATTGAGGCGCAAATCACTGATCTGGGTCCTGCATGGGAAACAAATGCCAAGCCAAAACATGGTGTTTAAGACCTGTTGCTGATACTGCTATGCTTGAACTAAAAAGGCTTAAGTATAGTCGCCAATAAGATTTTAAGAAGGAATACCAGCGTGGTTCAAACGCTTCGTCAAAGCAGTCCTGATTTCGAAGAAAAGTTTGCTCAGTTTCTCAACAGCAAGCGTGAAGTTTCCGCCGATGTGGATCGGGTGGTACGCGAAATCGTGGATCATGTGCGTCGTGACGGCGATAAAGCGCTGATTTCCTATTCAAAGACCTTCGACCGTATTGATCTGGAAAAAACCGGCATTGCCGTCACCAGCGAAGAAATCGACGAAGCTTTCAAACTGGCTCCGGCCTCAACCGTTGAAGCATTGAAACTGGCACGCGACCGCATCGAAGCGCATCACGCACGTCAAATGCCGAAAGATGACCGCTACACCGACGCTTTGGGCGTGGAACTCGGCTCGCGCTGGACAGCAATTGAAGCTGTCGGCCTTTATGTGCCGGGCGGTACTGCCAGCTATCCAAGCTCCGTTTTGATGAATGCTTTGCCTGCACGCGTTGCCGGTGTCGAGCGTATCGTCATGGTTGTGCCTTCACCGGATGGTATTTTAAACCCGTTGGTGCTGGTGGCTGCACGCCTTGCCGGTGTATCTGAAATTTACCGTGTCGGCGGAGCGCAGGCCATTGCCGCTCTTGCCTATGGCACAGAAACCATCAAACCGGTTGCCAAGATTGTCGGCCCCGGCAATGCCTATGTGGCAGCCGCCAAGCGCATTGTTTTCGGCACAGTCGGCATTGATATGATTGCAGGCCCCTCCGAAGTGCTGGTCATTGCCGACAGCGACAATAATCCTGACTGGATTGCAGCTGATCTTTTGGCGCAAGCCGAGCATGATACGGCCGCGCAATCGATTCTAATGACCAATGACGAAGCTTTGGCCAAAGCAGTTGAAGACGCCGTCGAGCACCAGTTAAAAACCCTGTCACGCAGCGAAACGGCGGCAGCAAGCTGGCGCGATTATGGCGCCGTCATTCTGGTTGAGGATTTTGACAAAGCGATACCGCTCGCTAACCGTATCGCCGCCGAACATCTGGAAATTGCCACTGCAAATGCTGAAGAACTGGTAGATAAAATCCATAATGCCGGTTCGATCTTCATCGGTAAATATACGCCGGAAGTGATCGGTGACTATGTTGGCGGCTGTAACCACGTCTTGCCGACAGCGCGTTCCGCACGTTTTTCATCCGGTCTTTCCGTGCTTGATTATGTCAAACGCAGTTCTATTCTAAAGCTTGGACCTGAACAGCTGCGCGCTTTAGGCCCTGCAGCTATTGATATCGCCCGTGCTGAAGGCCTTGATGCCCACGCACAATCGGTTGCAATCAGATTGAATCTTTGAGGACACATGACCAGCGGCGGTGAAGCCCGATTGATTGATGTTGAGCTGGATGAGTCCATTGGACGCTCCACGCCTGACATCGAGCATGAGCGCGCCGTCGCTATTTTTGATCTGATTGAAGAAAACAACTTCAGACCGGTGGGTGATGATATTGGCGGTCCTTACAAATTGCGGCTCTCATTGCTTGAAAAACGGCTCATTTTTACCATCTCGCGGGAATGCGGCGAACTTGTTGCCACGCATATTTTGTCGCTCACCCCTTTGCGGCGCGTTGTGCGTGATTATTTTATGATCTGCGAAAGCTATTATGAAGCCATCCGCTCTGCCACTCCCAGCAAAATTGAAGCCATTGATATGGGACGCAGAGGTTTGCACAATGAAGGTTCGCAAACATTACAATCCCGCCTTGAAGGCAAGATTGAAGTTGATTTTATCACAGCGCGCCGGCTGTTCACGCTGGTTTGCGTGCTGCATTGGCGGGGGTAAACTTGCATGATCGCCAGTGAAGTTGTATCAAGCCCCGCAGAAGATGTAGAAAAACCCCTTAAACCGGGTCTGCCC
>NZ_JBHEEH010000001.1:0-230322 GCF_041929845.1 Paenochrobactrum pullorum | reverse complement strand
TAAACTTGCATGATCGCCAGTGAAGTTGTATCAAGCCCCGCAGAAGATGTAGAAAAACCCCTTAAACCGGGTCTGCCCTCTTCCATTCTTTTCGTTTGCGGCAAAAACTCTATCCGTTCGCCAATGGCCGAGCTTTTAACACGCCGTATGTTGAGCAAAAGCACCTATATTGCTTCTGCCGGCGTGAAAAAAGGAGAGCGCGATCCGTTTGTGGATGCGGTTCTGGCAGAGATCAGCATTTCGCTCGACAACCGCCAGCCCCGCGACTTGGATGAACTGGAAGACGGCTATTTTGATCTGATCATAACACTGACACCTCTGGCGCATCACACCGTTTTGGAAAAAATGCGCGGATTTTCAGTTGATGTTGAATATTGGCCAACGCCTGATCCGACATTGCTGACCGGCTCCAGAGAGCAAATACTGGTCGCTTATCGTGATGTCCGTGATCGTTTAAAGAAACAAATCGAACAACGGTTCAATTAAAAAGTAAGCTCATTTCAGTTGTTCACAAATGCGTCCTAATCATATAGGTTCCGCGCAAATCCCGATGAACCGCCTTTGACGGCTCATTTTAACGACTATAAAACATAATTTTTAAGAAAAGAAACAGGTATCGCATGGCGAAAGAAGAAGTCCTCGAGTTTCCGGGCGTAGTTACTGAACTGCTGCCAAACGCAATGTTCCGCGTTAAACTCGAAAACGATCACGAAATCATCGCTCACACCGCTGGCCGTATGCGCAAAAACCGCATCCGCGTTCTGGCAGGTGATAAAGTGCTGGTTGAAATGACCCCTTATGACCTGACCAAGGGTCGTATTACCTACCGCTTTAAGTAAGCCAACTTACAAAGCTTAAAAGCTGGTATCAGTTTAACCGGTATGAGGCTGACAGCTATATGTCTGGCCATTATCTCACAAGCCGATCCTCACAAGAAAGTTTCTCCTTATGAGCGCTCAGCACAAGTTGATACTCGCATCAGGTTCCCCGCGCCGGATTGAGCTTTTGGCGCAGGCTGGCATTACGCCGGATCATATCCATCCGGCCGATATTGATGAAGCACCTTTGCGTGCAGAGCATCCGCGCTCGCTCGCACGGCGTTTGTCGCGCCAAAAGGCTGAAAAAGCAGCCGAACAATTGCGCGGTGACGAGAGCTATAGTGCAAGCTTTATTCTGGCTGCGGATACAGTAGTAGCCGTTGGTCGGCGTATTCTGCCTAAAGCCGAGCTGGAAGATGAGGCGCGCGAATGCCTGCGGCTTCTCTCCGGCCGTTCGCACAAGGTTTTCACCGGCGTCTGCCTGATCCAGCCAAACGGCAAATTGCGTCAGACGATCGTTGAAAGCCGTGTCCGCCTTGAGCGACTCACCCGCACGCATCTGGATGCCTATCTCGCATCCGGAGAATGGCGCGGCAAGGCTGGCGGCTACGCCATTCAGGGGCTTGCCGGTAGTTTTATAGTGAAATTGGTGGGCTCTTATAGCAATGTGGTGGGCCTGCCGTTGCACGAAACTGTCAGTCTGCTGGCAAGTGGCGATTATCCGGTCTATGCCCATTGGAAGACAGGCAAGGTTTAACAGCCGATATGAGTGAAAAAAGCAAAAACGGCAGCGAATCGAATGTCACGCCTTTGCGCCCGACACGTCCCTGCCCTGAATGTAAAAAACCGTCCTCGCGCGAACATTATCCGTTTTGTTCTCCCCGTTGCCGCGATGTAGATCTCAATCGCTGGCTTTCGGGCACCTATGTGATTCCCGGGCCACGCTTGGAAGAAGATGACGAAGAGGCGGAATAATCCGCCTTTTTCTTTTTCAAACGCTTTTAGCCGTGAATCAGTCATGCGTTTCAATGATTCACGTGAAATATTTTGCAAAGAATAAAGTTTCAAACAGCATTTTTGACCGTAAAAACAATCAAATACACATTGAACATCTTGTTTTTCATGCGATTTTCAACGCTTAAGCTGTTAATTCGTGAAATCGACAGCAGAAAAGCCGAAAAATTATAAAGTCCGCACTGGACAGACGAAAATTTGCTGCTATAAACCACCCCATTCCAGCGAATAAATCATTCGCTTCTCCGGCAAGATAAGCTTGCAGGTACGGGATGCCCGGATAGCTCAGTTGGTAGAGCAACGGATTGAAAATCCGTGTGTCGGCGGTTCAAGTCCGTCTCCGGGCACCATTTTTTACTTCCCTGAAATTGATCGTTAAAATCTAAAATCAGCGTACGCTTATTTTTGTGTGTTTGATTACCCTATCCGCTAACGCTTGTTAGTGGATGAAATATATTTTGATGCCAATTTATAGTGCTGCAATGGTACAGTTCAAATCAATGATGGAGATAATGATGCGCACTCTTTTGATTTCATTGTTTTTACTGATGCCGGTTAGCACTTTGTCAGCCGCGGAACCGGATGGAAAAAAATTATCGGAAATCATCGCCGAGATCGAACAAAATAGCGATTTTTCATATATCGACGAGATCGATTGGGATCGAAAAGGTTATTATGAAATCGAGTATTATCTCAAAACCGGTGCTAAAGTCGAAGTCCGTATCGACCCAAAAACAGGTGCAATTGTGCCAAGATAAAATCTTGCAAAATAGCTAAGGTTTTTAATCCAAAAAAATCCACAGCTTGCACTAATATAATTTTAAAAACGCCGCATTCTTCATAATAATCAGTTAAAGTGAAAAATATTTTTTTGGTTTCATCAGCCGTAAAGGTATCTTTCCGGTTAAAACCAACTGAAAATGTGGCTTTTTCAAAAGTTTAACTCTCGCAATCAGATATACAACTAAAGTTTTAAAGCAGAAATTCATCATTTCATTGCTTACAAAATTTGCGTTCTCAGTTGAATATGAATTGGCTTTAAAAACCAAAGTGTTATTTTGAATTTTTAAATAATTTTAAATTCATCCATATTTCCCAGAACTCCTTCTCAATTCAATATTTTTCAATATTTTTTCGGCACTATTATTTTTCCCCTTCCGTAAAGCAACCGATGGTTGTAATTAAATTATAAGACAAGCTGTCAAAATCCCCCCTCTTGTCAGCGCCCGAGAACATAATATCATAAGCGCCTAAAGATTTTTTCCGAGGGGAGGTTTAATGTTTAAGAAAATTTTACTGGCGAGCGTTTGCGCTTTTGCGTTTACCGGCATTGCCAATGCCGAAGTGGTTCTCAACCGCGGTAACGATACTGACCCGGCAACGCTTGATCATCATCGTACATCTACTGTCTCTGAAGGTCGCATCATGAAAGACCTCTATGACGGTCTTGTCATTCAAGATGCAAAAGGCATTCCGGTTGCGGGCACTGCAAAGTCCTGGGACATTTCCGAAGATGGTCTCGTTTACACATTCCATCTGCGTGATGATGCCAAATGGTCAAATGGCGATCCGGTCACTGCCGGTGATTTCCTATTCACCTATCGTCGTATTATGAATCCAGCTACCGCTGCGGGCTATGCCAGCATGCTGTTCCCGATCAAAAATGCTGAAGATGTCGCAGGCGGCAAGAAGCCTCTCGAAGACTTAGGCGTTGAAGCTGTTGATGATCTCACGCTGAAAATTACACTCAATGCACCAACCCCTTATTTTTTGGAACTGCTGACTCACCAAACCGGTCTGCCGATGCACCAGAAGAGTGTTGAAGCAAACGGCGATAAATTCACCACCGCCGGCAAAATGGTCACCAATGGTGCCTTTATGCTGGAAAGCTTCCAGCCGAACGACAAAATCGTCATGAAAAAGAATCCGAATTATTATGGTGCGGATGAGGTGAAGATTGATGTCGTTAACTGGATTCCTTTTGAAGACCGCGCATCTTGCATGCGTCGTTTCGAGGCCAAAGAAGTGCAGATCTGCTCGGACGTTCCGGCAGAACAGATTGACTATGTAAAGAAAAATCTGGCTAACGAATTCCGTATCGCACCTTATCTCGGCTCCTATTACCTGCCGATCAAGGGCAAAACCGCTGATAGCAAGCTGAAAGATCCGCGTGTGCGTGAGGCCATTTCCATGGCAATCGACCGTGAGTTCTTGTCTGAACAAGTCTGGCAAAACACCATGCTGCCGGGTTACTCGGTCGTACCTCCTGGCATCAACAACTATGTTGAAGGCGGTGTGCAGCTTGAATTTGCCAAGGAAGACATGCTTGAGCGAGAAGACAAGGCAAAAGAACTGCTGAAAGAAGCAGGCATTGAGCCGGGCTCACTTTCCATCGAGCTTCTCTACAACACCTCAGAAAATAACAAAAACACCATGGCTGCCATTGCCGACATGCTCAGCAATATCGGCATCAAAGCTTCGCTCAACGAAACTGAAGGTGCTACCTATTTTAACTTCCTGCGTGAAGATGGTCCATTTGACATCGCCCGTGCAGGCTGGATTGGTGACTATAACGACCCGCAGAACTTCCTGTTCCTGTCCGGTACCGGCATCAGCTTCAACTATTCGAAATGGTCGAACAAAGACTATGATGCGCTGATTGCCAAGGCAGCAGCCACCACGGATATGAAAGCACGTGCAGAAGTGCTGGCAGATGCCGAGCGTCTGATGCTCAAAGAAACCGCGGTTATTCCGATCCTTTATTACTCATCCCGCGCGCTCGTTGCAGACCGCGTTGAAGGCTATGAGGATAATCTGATGGATGCGCACAACTCACGTTGGCTGTCCCTGAAGAATTAATCACGCTTCACGGCTGCGAAGAGACCATCTTCGCAGCCGTGAGTTCTTATTTTCAAACAGAAATTATTAGCCAGCGCCTGAATATTTTAAAACAAGCGCAGCATAATGGCCGTTGATCACAGGCTTCAAGGCAATAACCGCCTTTATTATCATCGCCTGACCAGCTCTACGCATCCCATCTCCGGTGTTTGTAATGCTGATAAAAGAGGCGTTGATGGCTGGCATGATAATTTCAACGAGCACAAGACGAATAATCGTTGCCGTTCGGTGACGAACAAAAAATGAAGGGTGCGTTCATGCAAGGAATAAATCGATGTTAAGCTACACACTCCGACGACTTGCTGGCGCAATACCCACCGTCTTAATTATTGTCACCATCACATTTTTCATGATCCGGCTGGCGCCGGGCGGGCCATTTGATCTTGAGCGGCCAATTGATCCGCTGATCATGGCCAATTTGCGCAAAGCCTATAATATGGATGCGCCTTTATGGCAGCAATATCTGATTTATCTCGGCAATCTCTTGCAAGGCGATCTGGGGCCAAGCTTCGCCCGTCGTGACTTTAGCGTCAACGACTTGTTTGCGGCCGGCCTGCCTGTTTCTATCATGCTTGGTGCGCTCGGCCTGTCATTGGCCGCCGTTCTCGGCACCATTCTCGGCTGTATTGCAGCGTTGAAACAAAATTCAAAATTCGATTATGCCATAGTTGCAATCGCAACCTTTGGCATCACCACGCCAAACTTTGTTGTCGCCCCTATTCTCAGTTTGTTTTTCGGTGTGATTTTAGGCTGGGTTCCGGCAGGTGGTTGGTCATCGGCAGATGTTTCCTATTGGATCTTGCCGGTTCTGACCCTCGCTCTGCCGCAAATCGGTGTCATTGCGCGTCTGGTGCGCGGTGCAACCATTGAAGCACTGCGCGCCAACCATGTGCGCACAGCCCGAGCCTATGGCCTGCCAACCCGCATTGTGGTGGGTGTGCATGCCTTGCGTGCCGCCATGCTGCCGGCGGTCTCCTATCTGGGGCCAACCGCTGCTTCGCTCCTCACCGGCTCTGTAGTGATTGAAACCATCTACGGTATTCCAGGCATCGGCCGCTATTTCGTGCAAGGTGCATTGGGACGCGATTACACATTGGTGATGGGTACCGTTGTGGTGATTGCGGTTTTCGTGGTGCTTTTCAACCTCATTGTCGACCTCATTTATGCATGGCTTGACCCACGGGTGCGTTATGACTGATTTATCTGTAAACTCCGCTCAAGCACCAGTAATTGCCGGACGCTCCCTCTGGCAGGATGCCTGGATTCGCCTGCGTAAAAACAAAGCAGCTGTCACCAGTGCGATTGTGCTCGCCGTACTTACTTTGGCGAGCATCTTCGGGCCCATGCTGAGCCCGCACCCTTATGATAAAATCTATCCTCAATTCGTGAGGGTGGCACCAAGCCTTGAAGCCTATCCGCGTGCCGACACCGTTTTGCCCGGTCTTGAAAAAGAACTGGCGCGTGCACGTCTGAAAGCATCCTCTGAACCGGAATTATCCGGCAGCAATATTACCGTGCCTTTCACAGCACAGCGTGAAACTGATGAACGTGTACTTCGTTATTTTGAGCGCTCCGATCTCTTCAGCAAGCCGAAGATCGAACTGGCGCCTGATGGTTTAAGCGGGACGCTCACTCTCAATGTAGCGCGTAATTACTTTCTGCTCGGCACCGACAATCTGGGACGTGACATGCTATCACGCACGATGATCGGTGTGCGTATTTCGCTGGCAATCGGCCTTCTTGCCTCCATCATGTCTTTGGTGCTGGGCGTTGGCTACGGTGCGATTTCCGGATATTTAGGCGGGCGCATCGACAATGTGATGATGCGTGTTGTCGATATTCTTTATTCGCTTCCCTTCATCTTCTTCGTCATTTTGATGCTGGTGTTTTTCGGAAGGTCGATTTTCATCATCTTCATTGCCATTGGTGCCACCGAATGGCTTGATATGGCACGTATTGTACGCGGCCAGACCTTGAGCCTCAAACGACAGGAATTTGTGCAAGCCGCAGAAGCGCTTGGTGCTACACGTCGCGGTATCATCACCCGTCATATCATTCCTAATGCTTTGGGGCCGGTGATTGTGTTTGTGACCCTCTTGGTACCAAAAGCCATTTTGCTTGAAAGCCTGCTTTCCTTCCTCGGGCTTGGTGTTCAAGACCCGATGACCTCGCTTGGGCTACTAATTTCAGAAGGCGCGCAAAACATGCGCGGTGCTTCATGGCAGCTGATCTGGCCAGCATTGACACTCACAACCATTCTCTTCGCCCTGAACTTCCTTGGCGACGGATTGCGCGACAGCCTGGACCCGAAGGATCGTTGATATGACACAAGAAAGCATTCTGACTGTCCGCGACCTTCGCGTTACATTTTCCACCAATGACGGGCCGGTGCAAGCGGTGCGCGGCATTGATCTGGATGTGAAGGCCGGAGAAACTATTGCCATTGTCGGTGAGTCCGGCTCCGGTAAAAGCCAAACCACCATGGCCATCATGGGACTGCTCTCCCAAAATGGCGAAGCCAGCGGCCAAGCCCTTTATCGTGGCAAAGATATGATCGGTATGAGCGATCAGGAATTAAACAAAATCCGTGGTGCGAAAATCACCATGATTTTTCAAGAACCAATGACCTCGCTTGATCCGCTCTACCGCATTGGCGAACAGTTGGCCGAGCCTTTGCGTTTCCATGGCGGTTACACCAAAAGAACCGCCCGCCCGCGCATTATCGAATTGTTGAAACTGGTCGGCATTCCCGAACCCGAACGCCGCATCGACAGTTACCCTTATGAGCTTTCCGGCGGACAGCGCCAGCGCGTCATGATCGCAATGGCACTTGCCAATAATCCGGATATCCTCATTGCCGATGAACCAACAACGGCGCTGGATGTGACCATTCAGGCGCAGATCATGGAACTGCTGGCAGATTTACAAAAACGCCTCGGTATGGCGATTGTGTTCATCACCCATGATTTAGGCATCGTCAAACGCTTTGCCGACAAGGTCTATGTGATGCGCTACGGCGAAGTGGTTGAAGCTGCCGAAACGCAGAAAATCTTCCACCATCCTGAGCACGACTATACCAAAATGCTGCTCAATGCTGAACCGGAAGGCACCAAAAACCCGCCACCGGCAGATGCACCGGTTTTGATGCAAGCCGATAATGTCACGGTGAGCTTTGACCTCAAAAAAGGCTGGTTCTCGGAAAACACCGTCCTGAAAGCCGTCAATGATATTTCGCTGACTTTGAGAGAAGGTCAGACGATTGGTATTGTTGGTGAATCAGGTTCCGGTAAATCCACCCTTGGCCGTGCCGTTTTACGTCTTCTCAAAGCGGACGGTAAAATTGCATATTTGGGCAAAGAACTGCCGCTTGATCCGCAAGAGATGCGTGCCTATCGCCGCGAATTGCAATTGGTGTTCCAAGATCCGTTCGGCTCGCTTTCACCACGCATGACCATCGGGCGCATCATCACTGAAGGGTTGCTGATCCATGAACCAACACTGAGTGCCAAACAACGCGACCAGCGCGCCAGTGAGGCACTGCTGGAAGTGGGGCTCGACCCGTCGATGCGCAACCGTTACCCGCATGAATTTTCCGGCGGTCAGCGTCAGCGTATTGCGATTGCCCGTACGATGATCTTGAAACCACGTGTTATTGTGCTGGACGAGCCAACCAGTGCGCTTGACCGTTCGGTGCAAAAACAAGTGGTAACATTGCTGCGCGATTTGCAGGCACAACATGGCTTGTCTTATCTGTTCATCAGTCATGATATGGCTGTGGTACGAGCTGTTTCTGATTACGTGATCGTGATGCAGAACGGCAAAATCGTCGAACAGGGCGACACAGTGCAAGTGTTTGACCATCCGCGTGAGGCATATACCAAAACACTGATGCAGGCAGCACTGAGTGAAAAGCGCTTCGGCACTTAAAATTTACGACACTATTACCATCAAAAAGGGCGGTTTCACCTGAAACTGCCCTTTTTGATTATGGCAGAATGTCAAAGACTTTTTCCAGCGGACGACAGAGCACCGCGCCTTTATCACTGACCACTATGGGGCGATTAATCAACAGCGGATGCGCCATCATCGCATCCAGCAATGCATCATCGGAAAGGCTTGCATCACCAAGGCCAAGTGCCTCATAGGGTGTGCCGCGCTCACGCAGAAAATGGCGCACAGGCTCGCCCGATTTGGCAATCACGGCTTTCAATTCATCGCGGCTTGGCGGTATTTTCAAATATTCAATAATCTGTGGCTCAATGCCTTTTTCGCGGATAGCAGCCAAGGCATTACGTGATGTACTGCAAGCCGGATTATGATAAATGGTAACAGACATTTTATTCTCCGTTTCACAAAGGCGCTTTATGATTGCGGTTGACGTGAACCGCGATAGTCCCCATGTCTGTAAAGACTATATTTGACCTTTGATTATCACAAACAAATCCAGAACGGTACAGGAGCCAAAATCCATGCAAAATTCCAAGAAATTCTACATTGATGGTGCATGGGTTGATCCGGTCGTCCCTGCCACGATTGATGTGGTTGATCCTTCAACAGAGCAGGTTTTTGCAACTATTTCTGCCGGTACCAAAGCTGATGCAGACAAAGCTGTTGCAGCCGCAAAAGCTGCTTTTAAAAGCTTTTCCCAGACGACCAAACAAGAACGGCTTGATATCCTGAAGCGCATCCTCACCGCCTATAATGCCCTCATTGAAGAATTTGGCAAAATCATCTCAAAAGAAATGGGTGCACCGCTGGATATGTCAATCAGCGATCAAGCAGGCACCGGTACCGGCCATTTGGCACAAATGATCAAAACACTCGAAGAGTTTGATTTCGATTATATGCAAGGGCAAACCAAGATCACCCATGAGCCGGTTGGCGTTGTGGCGATGATTACCCCTTGGAACTGGCCGATCAACCAGATCGCTTCTAAAGTGGCACCTGCCATTGCAGCCGGTTGCACCATGGTGCTGAAACCGTCTGAAATTGCACCGCTTAACGCCATTCTGTTTGCCGAAATCATGCATGAAGCAGGCGTGCCGAAAGGCGTATTTAATCTCGTCAATGGTGATGGCCCAAGCGTTGGTCAGGTGCTGGCAGAGCACAAAGATGTCGATATGGTTTCTTTCACCGGTTCTACCCGTGCTGGTGTAATTGTGGCGCAAAGTGCGGCACCAACCGTCAAGCGCGTACATCAGGAACTGGGCGGAAAATCGCCAAATATCGTGCTGCGCAGTGCTGATCTTAAGGCTGCTATTCCGGCGGGTGTTTTCCATTGCTTCAACAATAGCGGCCAGTCCTGCAATGCACCGACCCGCATGTATGTGCCTGCCGAGAAAATGGATGAAGTGATCGCACTTGCCAAAGTGGCAGCGGAAAAAGTGCGCGTTGGTGCACCTTCCGATGCAAACACCACCATGGGACCTGTGGTCAGCGAAGTTCAGTACAACAAAATTCAAGAGCTGATCCAATCCGGCATTGATGAAGGTGCGGAACTGGTAACAGGCGGCACCGGCAGACCGGCAGAGCTAAACAGCGGCTATTATGTGCGCCCGACCGTCTTTGCCCGCGTGCAACAAGACATGCGCATTGCACGTGAAGAAATCTTCGGCCCTGTACTTTCTATTCTCGAATATGACACGGTTGAAAATGCCATCGAACTGGCCAATGACACCGATTATGGCCTTGCGTCTTATATTCAGGGTGATCTGGAAGAAGCCCGTGCTATTGCACCAAAGCTTCGCACCGGCACCGTGCGCATCAACCGCCCGGATTGGGATAGTGCGGCACCATTTGGTGGCTATAAGCAATCCGGCAATGGCCGCGAATATGGCTTGTTCGGCCTGATGGAGTTTTTGGAAATCAAAGGCATTCTCGGCTACGAGGAAGCTTGAATAACAACCAGCGCTCATGACATTTGATTTATTTGCAGATCAGACACCACCCCTTCCGCCTGTGGAACACATGGCGGAAGGAGCCGTTTTGTTGCGCCAATTTGCAAACCCTCATCAAGAGGCACTGCTACTTGCTTTGCGGCAAGTGGTGGATATATCGCCTTTTCGCCATTTGGTGACACCGGGCGGCTATCAAATGTCAGTTGCGATGACCAATTGCGGCAAAGCAGGCTGGGTATCGGATAAACAGGGCTATCGTTATGATGCGATTGATCCGATGACGCAAAAACCATGGCCTGCCATGCCACAAGCCTTTTTAGCGCTGGCACAACAAGCAGCAGCACAAGCTGGTTACGCTGATTTTACGCCCGATGTCTGCCTGATGAACCGTTATCTGCCCACCACCAAACTATCACTGCATCAGGATAAAGACGAAAAAGATTTGCATCACCCGATTGTGTCGGTCTCGCTGGGACTGCCTGCTATTTTTCAGTTTGGTGGATTAAGCCGTCAGGATAAAATTACCAAATATCCGCTTCACCACGGCGATGTGGTGGTATGGGGTGGCGCATCACGGCTTTATTATCACGGTATTTTACCGCTTAAAGAAGGTGAGCACCCGATTTTCAGGCGCTCGCGCATCAATTTGACATTTCGTAAAGCGCTCTGACTTTAGAGCGTGTCACACTTAATCATATCCACTGCGCTCGCTCTAATGTTTTTTTACACATGTCTCCCCAAACCGGTGACCACTTTGGGGAGACATGTTCTAAGTCAGCGCTTGCTGCTTTGTTTCCACATCAATGAAGAAGGCTATAATGGCTGCCAGCAACAAAAGCGCTGCAAACATCCCAACCGCCATGATGAAACTCTGGCTGATCACCCATGCCAGCACCGAGGGCGCCAGCAAACCGCCAAGACGCGCCATCGCACCTGCTGCTCCCATACCACTTCCACGCAATGCAGTCGGATATAGTTCCGGCGTGAAGGCATAAAGCGCGCCCCATGTGCCAAGAAGCGCAAAGCTCATCACCAGAATGGACATGCCTACAAGGAACGAACTGCCGGCAATAGTGAAGAGGAAACAAGCTGCCGCACTGATAAACAAGAAAGTAATCAGCGTATTGCGGCGCCCCCATGTTTCAACGCCGTATGCGGCTAAAGCATAACCCGGTAATTGTGCCAATGCTACAATAACCAAGAAACCATAACCGCGCACGAAACCGAAACCATCACTGGCAAGCTTGGCCGGTATCCATGTGAAAATGCCATAATAAGAAACCGACACCAAAAACCAGATTGCCAGAGTGGTAAGCGTACGTTGACGTAAAGCCGGTGAAAACAGGCTCTCATTGCTCACCAATTGCGGTGCAATCAGCTGGGTGTTTGCATCAAGCTCCGGCTTGCCATTGGTGCGCAGAACGCGATTCATCACGCTCTTGGCTTGTTCATGTTCGCCATTTTTCATCAGGTGCATTGGTGATTCCGGCACCCAGATGCGCAGCCAGATGCCAATAACGGCAGGTGCGGCAGTCACGATGAAAATATAACGCCATGCGTCTTCAACACCGGCAAGACTTGCGCCCCATGCAGCCAGTGCAATTACCACCGTACCAACAGCCCAAAAACCTTCCAGCATCACCAGCCAGCGACCACGGGTTTTGCTTGGCAGAAACTCGGCCATCATCGCATAATCAACCGGCAATGTGCCGCCAACCGCCATACCCGTGAGAAAACGAAGCCCTAAAAGAATGCCGAAACTTGGCGAAAAGGCCGACAACAAACCAAACACCGCATCACAAGCAACCGTGATGAGCAGCACACGGCGGCGGCCATATTTATCCGCCAGACGGCCAAAGACGGCCGCACCAATCAGCATACCCAAGAAGAACAAAGTGCCTGTTTGTAATGCCTGCGGCAATGTTAGACCGAAGGTCAGTGCGATGGAAGCGCTGGTAAAACCAACCGCCAGCACCTGCATAGCATCTGCCGCCCAGACTAGGCCGAATACGCCGAGCAAATGGCGCTGAAAACGCCCCGTGCCCGCCTGATCCAATGTTTGTTCGATTGTTTGTTTAACTTGGGTCACGATTGATGGCTCCTCGCCTGCCTTGTGCACCGATAATCATTTTCGATAATTCACTTGATAAGATTTTGCCAGAGGGTTTCTGCCCGTGCCGACAATGTTTTCAAATGGCGATAGATGCGGATTTCCGAAATGATCTGCCATTGTTCATCATTGCTTGCCAGCACCAGTTGCCCACTCGCCTGTTCCGCTGTGATCAGGCTTTCCGGCAGCCATGCCACCCCCCAGCCAGCCAATGCCATTGCTTTCAAACCGACCGAAATCGTATTTTCATGCACAACGCGGCGCTTGAAATCCGGCACTTGCGTAAACTGCTTTTCCAAAGCTGTGCCAAAAAACGATGTGTCGCCATAACTTAAAAACGGCAGTTCCGTACCTTCTGCCAAAGCTTTATCAAGCAAACATCCATCCGGATGGGGTGCCGAAACCGGCAGCAAACGTTCCTCACCCAGAACATGATAAGCATAATGATTAGTATCGAGATGAAACGGTACATTTTCATGCGCGTAGGTAAGAAGAAAATCGGCTTCACCATCGGATAGTGTTTCGACATTTTCTTCAATACCGCCGCGATCAGGACAAAGACGCGACTGGATCGGCCCCATCTGCTCTTGCAGCTTTTTCAGCCATAGCGGAAAAAAAGTAACGGTTAAGGTTTGCAGACCGGAAAAGCTGACAATTTTCAGCTCATCACCATTGGGTTGCAAAGCAGCACGGGTGCGATAAAAATTGCGCAATGTTTCCTGCGCCACCGGCAAAAAGGCTTTGCCCTCTTTTGTCAGCTCGGCCGGAAAGGTTGCACGGTTGACCAATGTCACACCAAGCCAGATTTCCAATTGTTTAATGCGCCGGCTAAATGCCGATTGCGTTACATGGCGCAACTCTGAAGCGCGCGTAAAACTGGAAGTCGAAGCAAGAACGGTGAAGTCCTCCAGCCATTTCAATTCCATATTAAAAGCCCGCCCCTCAATTTATAAAATTTGATCCCGATATTCTTATGCATTTCTTGCATAAGAATTGCAAAACAAAGCAATAGCCGCCACTGCAATAATTGCTTAAGTTGCCTCATTGCTATTTTATACCCCACCGGAGTGTTCCTTGTGACAAGAACTATTTATATCAACGACCAGTTCGTGAGCGAACAGGACGCCAAAATTTCTATCTTTGACCGCGGCTTTCTTTTTGCCGATGCGATTTATGAAGTCAGCGCCGTTGTAGAAGGCCGCTTGGTTGATAATGATCTGCATTTGACCCGTCTGGAACGCTCTCTTGGCGAAATCGGTATTCCGATGCCGATGCCTAAAGAAGACATCATCAATTTACAGGCTGAATTGATCCGCCGCAATAACCTGCATGAAGGTGTCGTTTATATTCAAATCACCCGCGGTACCGCCGAACGCGATTTTGGTTATGCCGCCGATTTGAAGCCTAACTTCATCATGCTGACACAGGTGAAAAACATCACCAATAGCGCTGGTGCAAAAAACGGTGTCGCTATTGATTTGGCACCGGACAACCGCTGGACACGCCGCGATATCAAAACAACCATGCTGTTGGCACAGGTTTTGGCCAAAAAGGCAGCGCATGATGCCGGTTATCAGGATGTCTGGCTGGTTGAAGACAACTACATCACCGAAGGTGGCTCCTCCAGCGCGTTCATCATCACCAAAGATAATGTGCTGATCACCCGTCCAAACTCCAACAAGATCCTGCCGGGCTGCACCCGCAAGGCTGTGTTGAAGATTGCGGAAGAGCAAAACCTGACTGTTGAAGAGCGTCTTTTCAGCACTGAAGAAGCCTTCAATGCCAAGGAAGCTTTCCTCACCAGCGCATCAAGCTTTGTTACACCTGTCATCCGTATTCAGGAACATGTGATTGCTGACGGCAAGCCGGGGCCTTTGACCCTGCGCTTACAGGAAATCTACATGGAACTGGCCCGCACCGGTTCAGAACCGATCATCTGATAAAAGGATTAAAGACGATGAATGCACGCATCCGTGATTTTAATATTCACTGTGGCGCCATGCCGACAGGGACAATAAATGCAATCACGGATGTGCCGGGCGTTCTCGTTGGACATCACACGATACAAGACGGTGACATCAATACCGGTGTCACCGCCATTTTGCCCCATAGCGGCAATCTTTATCGCCGCAAGGTGTTGGCTGCCAGCGAAGTCATCAATGGCTTTGGCAAAAGCACCGGCCTTGTTCAGATCAATGAACTGGGATCGTTGGAAACCCCCATTCTGCTCACCAATACATTCGGGGTTGGCACCTGCGCCAATGCGCTGATCCGCGATGCCATTGCCAAAAACCCTGATATCGGCCGCACCACGGCGACGGTTAATCCGGTTGTCTGTGAATGCAATGACGGCCCGCTCAATGATATTCAAGCCCTTGCTGTGACTGAAAACCATGCGCGCCTTGCACTCGATAATGCAGGCACTCATGTTGCAGAGGGCAATGTGGGCGCTGGCACCGGCATGAGCTGTTTTGGCTTTAAAGGCGGTATTGGCACCGCTTCACGCCAGATTAAACTGGATGGCAAAACCTATCATCTTGGCGTACTGGCATTGACCAATTTTGGACGCGCCGGTGATCTGACCCTGCCAGATGGCCGTCGTCCTGATTCGCGCGTTAAAGCCGAAGCTGAAAAAGGCTCGGTCATTCTTGTTCTGGCCACCGACATTCCGCTTGAACATCGCCAGCTAAAGCGTGTCACCAAGCGATGCGGAGCCGGTCTTGCCCGTCTTGGTGCTTTCTGGGGGCATGGCAGCGGCGACATTGCCGTTGGCTTCAGCACAGCCGTGACCTTTGATCATGATGAAAAAAACGACCTGATTTCCATTCAGACTTTGAACGAGAATCGCATCGATCAGCTTTTCCGCGCCGCCACCGAAGCGACTCAAGAATCAGTGTTAAATTCGATGTGCGCCGCCAATGCAATGGTTGGGCGCGCCGGAAACAGCCGTCTTTCTTTGCGCAACTGGCTGGAAGCTTAACACTTCATTTATCTTCGGCGCTCAGCAGAATCGTAAAGGCTGCATTTATTTTTCGTCTTATATGAGAGAGATGCGCCGTTAAAATAATTTTTTACCACGTCAAAGCCCGCATTTGCGGGCTTTATGCTTGATTGAGGGTTAAATACTTATCAGCTTGGAAGGAGGTTGTTAACCTTCATTTTCTATTACTAAGCCACGTTCTAAGGCTTAAGTACGAGTTGGTTCAGGTGTCATGCGTAATCTCAGAAGTAATTTTTCCCCAATGACCACAGACAGCGCGGACAGCGCATCTGCGTCACATCAGTCGCGCGATAACACGCAGCAGGATATCCGCGGCACCAGCGGTCCGGCAACGGCAAATGCCCATATTGATCCGGCGTGGAAAGCTCATTTTTCACTCGGCCAGAATGTGCGCTTTACCCGCACACCCGAAGCAGAACTTGCGCGCCGCCGTGGCGAAACATTGCCGGATATCAATTCCCGTTATTCAACATCGGCTGTACAGGCTGTTGACACCAGTGTCAGCTCTGAAAAAACGGTCGACCAGCCGATGGTTGTCGCAAGCTTGCAGGAAAGTGTTTCACAAGGATTGGCCGCGACACCGGCTGCACCTGTAACAACACCAACCATTGCAACGACCCAGCCAGCACCATCCACCCATGTGCAGACACCACATCTGGATGCCGCTGTAAAAAGCCACGAAACTGCTCATGATGAACAGATTATGGCTGCCGAGCCGGTGCAGGTAACGGCACCTGTTGCAGAAGAGCCTGTCATTGCGCCTGTCACCGCCACTGTGATTGCGGCTCCGGCCGCTATCACCAGTGAGCCTGAAGAAGCACCGGTTCGCAAAGATGTAACGCAGCTTCTATCCGATTTTGCTTTTTTTGAAGGTTTCGACTTCTCAAGCCTCATTGATGCGCCATCAGCACCTGCTGCGGTCGAAGCTGCACCGGTTGCAATTGTTGCCGAGCCAATTGCAGAGGTGAAAACTGAAGAAGTTGCAGAAGAACCAGTTGTTGATATTCTGGCACAGTTCCGTGTGGTTGAATGGAACAAGCCACGTAACACACAGGCAGAAGTGACATCCACACCGGCAGCAGAAGAAACTGCCGCGGAAACTGTTGCCGAGGCAGTCGCAGAAGCATCGGTTGCAGAAGCGCCTGTGATGGAAGCAGTACCGGTTATTGACGAAGTTGCCCCTGCGATTGAAGAAGCGAAAGAAACCGAACAGCCGCAGATGGCTGCGGTCGAAGCAATTGCTGACAGTGAAGCAGTTGACGCCATTGACGATCTGGAAATGGTTGAAGATGCAGAGATGGAAGAGGTTGATGCCCCCTCCCCTGCAGCGCATTCTCAAACCGCACCGGCATTCGCACGGATTGCAACACCAGCCGCTCCTTATCAGCCAGCTCCGCTGCCGCAAACTGCGGTTGAATATGTCGCTGGTGAATATGAATTCCCGCCGCGCTCGCTCTTGCAGGAACCACCTGCAATGGACGGCACGGTCATTACGCAGGAAATGCTGGAACGCAGCGCCGGTTTGCTTGAAAGCGTGCTGGAAGATTTCGGTGTACGCGGTGAAATCATCCATGTTCGTCCAGGCCCTGTGGTTACACTTTATGAATTTGAACCGGCACCGGGTGTTAAGTCCTCCCGCGTGATCGGTCTGGCGGATGATATTGCCCGTTCAATGTCTGCGCTTTCTGCCCGCGTTGCCGTGGTACCAGGCCGCAATGTCATCGGCATTGAATTGCCGAATACCAATCGTGAAACGGTTTATTTCCGTGAAATGATTGAATCCAAGGCATTTCAGGATTCCGAATATCACCTGCCATTGGGCTTGGGCAAAGCAATAGGCGGCGAGCCGATCATCGCTGAACTGGCAAAAATGCCTCACCTTCTCGTTGCCGGTACCACCGGTTCGGGTAAATCGGTTGCCATCAACACAATGATCCTGTCGCTGCTCTACCGCTTCAAACCGGAAGAATGCCGCCTGATCATGGTGGATCCGAAAATGCTGGAACTGTCGATCTATGACGGCATTCCGCATCTGCTCACCCCTGTAGTGACCGACCCTAAAAAGGCTGTTGTGGCGCTGAAATGGGCTGTGCGCGAAATGGAAGAGCGCTATCGCAAGATGGCACGTCTGGGTGTGCGCAACATTGAAGGCTTCAATGCCCGTGCAGCAAGTGCCAAAGGCAAGGGTGAGACCGTCATGTGCACAGTTCAGTCCGGCTTTGACAAAGAAACCGGTGAACCTGTTTATGTACAGGAAGAGCTGGATCTGACCCCGATGCCTTATATCGTCGTTATCATCGACGAAATGGCCGACCTGATGATGGTAGCGGGTAAGGAAATTGAAGGTGCGGTGCAGCGTCTGGCACAAATGGCGCGTGCGGCCGGTATCCATCTGATCATGGCCACCCAGCGCCCGAGCGTTGATGTGATCACAGGTACAATCAAGGCCAACTTCCCGACCCGTATTTCGTTCCAGGTCACTTCAAAAATCGACAGCCGTACGATTTTGGGTGAAATGGGCGCAGAACAACTGCTTGGTCAGGGCGATATGCTGCATATGGCCGGTGGCGGACGCATCGTGCGTGTTCATGGCCCATTTGTCTCCGATGAAGAAGTCGAAAAAGTCGTCACCCATCTGAAAGAACAGGGCCGTCCGGATTATCTGGCGACCGTCACCGCAGAAGATGATGATGAAGAAACGGTAGAAGAAGACAGCGCAGTTTTTGACCAGTCAAATGCTGGCGCAGAAGATGGCGACGAATACTACCAGCAGGCAGTCAAAGTTGTGATGCGTGATAAAAAATGCTCCACCTCTTACATCCAGCGTCGTCTCGGCATCGGCTATAACCGTGCGGCCTCCCTTGTGGAGCGTATGGAAAAAGAAGGGCTCGTGGGTGCTGCCAATCATGTCGGCAAACGCGAAATCCTTGTCGGCAATCGCGACAACGTTTAAAACCGAAGCTGAAAACAGCTATATTTATAAACGACATCAAGCGGCTCTGATCATCAGAGCCGCTTTTTGCATTTTAAACCCACCTAAAATACTCTATCACTCCAGCTTGATTGTTCATTTCATCGATCAATGTCTGATTTATAGACAAAGGATATTGCGATGCCCGCACATATGCCCACAACACCACAAGCACCCATTAAGAAACGTAAGCTTGCGCTGGTTTTCATCAGCCTCATTGGATGTTGTCTGTTCTTGTTGTTTTTGAGCCTCGGCATTTGGCAGGTGGAACGTCTAAGCTGGAAAAATGACCTTATTGCCCGGGTGGACGCACGCATTAGTGCAGAAGCTGTGCCGGTACCTGCCCCACAGGAATGGCCGATAATCACCGCTGAAAAAGACGAATACCGCCATGTTTCGGTTGAGGGTAGCTTTTTACAAGGCAAAGAAATAGCGGTCAAAGCACTTACCGTTTTAGGCTCCGGCTATTGGCAAATGGTACCACTCAACACAAAAGACGGAGAAGTGATTTATATCAATCGCGGCTTTGTCAGCGATGAGGATTATAAAGCGGGCATGTTGAACAAAAATATTCCTGCCGGTGATATCACTGTTTCAGGGTTATTGCGAATGAGTGAGCCGAACGGCTTTTTCCTGCGCCCGAATGAGCCGGAAAAAAACCTCTGGAACTCACGTGATGTTGAAGCTTTCGCACGAAAACAAAGCCTCAACCAGGTCGCACCTTATTTTATCGACGCTGATAAAAGCGATAATTCTGCTGCATTATCCAGCAAACAACCCATTGGCGGTCTGACGGTGGTGAATTTTCCCAACAACCATTTATCCTATGCAGTCACTTGGTTTGCACTCGCATTAATGGTGTTAGGAGGCACACTATTTACATGGTTGTACAAAGATAAACCCAAAACATGACTTTTTAGCTTTGCTCATCTGCCAAACATGACTATACAATACAACATTCCTGAATTTGAAGATTGACCCTGATTGACAGTGAGAAAGCATATGACCATCGGTACCCGCCTCTCCACCCTCTTTGGTGCAGCAATTGTTGCCATGTCGCTTGGTGCAGCAGCTCAGGCTGAAGAGATCACCATCAAGCATGTGCAAGGTGAAACCTCAGTTCCGGTAAAGCCTGCCAAGACCATCACTTTTGATCTTGCCACTCTGGACAATCTTGATCGTTTGGGCGTTGACATTGTCGGTCTGCCGACCGCCAATCTGCCAAAATATCTCTCCAAATATTCCGCTGATAGTTACGCAAAAGTCGGAACTTTGTTTGAGCCGGATTATGAGGCGGTCAATGCCGCTGCACCAGATTTGATCATTGTTTCTGGTCGCTCTGCACCGAAACAGCCGGAACTGGCAAAAATCGCACCGACCATTGATCTTACCGTTAATGCGACCAATTTCATTGCCGACGTCAAAAACAATGTTGAAACATTGGGTCGCATCTACGGCAAAGAAGATGCAGCAAAAGACGAAATCGCCAAGCTTGATGCTTCTATCGCAGTTTTAAAAGAAAAAGTTGCCGGTAAAGGTAAAGGCCTGCTGGTTATGACCTCCGGCGGTAAGATGAGCGCTTATGGCCCAGGTTCACGCTTCGGCATGCTGCATAGCGAATTTGGTGTAGAACCGGCAGATCCTGAATTGAGTGTCGGCAGCCACGGCCAGCCGATTTCCGCAGAATATATTCTGGAAAAAAACCCTGACTGGCTGCTCGTCATCGACCGTGATGCGGCTGTTGGCGCCAAAGAAGGCAATGCCGCCAGCAAAGTTCTGGACAATGATCTTGTCAACCAGACCACCGCTTGGAAAAACGATCAGGTGATCTATCTTGATCCGATGAACTGGTATCTGGTCGGTGGCGGTCTTTCCGGCCTGCATGAAACCATCGACCAGCTTTCAGCAGCTTTTGACAAAGCAAAGTAAGCGTCAGCAATCGATAAAACCCAACAAGTCGGGCCTTCCGTTCATCACGGCAGGCCCTCACTTTTAAAACACAAAGGTTGCCGCGTGAAAGGTCTTTTTGCAGCAGTTTTCGTCGTCTTTATTCTGGCTGTCATCAGCCTGTTTATTGGCGTGAGCGATGTTTCGTTGCAAACCTTGTTCGGCGACAGCCAGACTGATCGTGCCACACAAGTCTTGCTGGTCAGCCGCATTCCCCGCACGATCGCCATCATTCTTTCGGGTATGTCAATGGCGGTTGCGGGTCTCATCATGCAAATGATGGCGCGCAACCGTTTTGTTGAACCTTCCACCGCGGGAACGGTCGAATCTGCCAGTCTCGGCATTTTGATGGTTACGCTTTTAGCACCTGATACGCCTGTTTTCGGTAAAATGATGGTGGCCGCTGTTTTTGCCATGGCCGGAACAACGCTGTTTCTACGGATCCTGCGCGCCATTCCGCTGCGCTCTGTGCTGGTGGTGCCTCTTGTCGGCATTATGCTCGGCGGTGTGATCAGTGCGGTCACCACCTTCATTGCCTATCGCTTCGAGCTTTTACAATCGCTTTCTGCCTGGACAACCGGTGATTTCTCCAGCGTTCTGCGTGGCCGTTATGAGCTTTTATGGATTTCATTTTTCCTGACAGTAATTGCCTTTATTGCCGCTGACCGGTTTACTGTTGCCGGTATGGGTGAAGATTTTACCACCAATCTTGGCCTTAAATACCGCCGCGTCATGACCCTTGGTCTTTCGATTGTGTCGATGATTTCCGCCGTTGTTGTAGTAACCGTCGGTATGATCCCTTTCTTAGGTCTGATCGTACCTAATGTGGTCAGCATGACAATCGGCGATAATATGCGCCGCTCCGTGCCTTGGGTGGCAGTGCTTGGTGCCGGACTGGTCTTGGCTTGCGATATCGTCGGTCGCCTGATCCGTTATCCTTATGAAATTCCGATCGGCACCATGATGGGCGTGGTGGGAAGTGTCGCCTTCCTCTATCTTCTGTTGCGCAGAGGATCCCGCTTTGCTTAAGAAAAACCCGAAATTCGTTCTTATCAGCTTAAGCATGCTCGCACTTGTGGCGATGATTGCCTTCATGACGCTCGGCATCAAAGGCAGTTGGTCTTTTGCGCTGCCGTTTCGCGGGGTCAAACTCGCAGCCATCGTGCTGGTCGGCTATGCGATTGCTGTTTCCACCGTATTGTTTCAAACAGTTACCAATAACCGTATCCTCACCCCTTCGATTATGGGTTTTGATGCGCTTTATATTCTGATCCAGACCTTCGTTGTTTTTTTCTTCGGCACCACGCATCTAAGCTGGCTTGGACCAAACGTGATGTTTGGCGTTGAAGTTTTGGTGATGGTGATTTTTGCCGGTGTGCTTTATCACTGGCTTTTTTCCGGCGGCATGCGCAGTCTGCATCTGGTAATGCTGGTCGGTATCGTTTTCGGTGTTTTATTCCGCAGTTTTTCCAATTTGATGCAGCGCATGATCGACCCGAACGAATTTGCCGTTCTGCAAGATCGTTTCTTTGCCAGCTTCAACACTATCAATAGTGACGTTCTGGCGATCTCAGCTATCGCCGTAGCACTTGTGTCACTTTACGGTTTGCGGATGCTGCATGTTTTTGATGTGCTTTCACTGGGGCGTGATCCTGCCATCAATCTGGGCGTGGATTATCGTAAGGTGGTCAATAAAATCTTGTTAATGATCACCATTCTCGTCTCCGTTTCCACCGCACTGGTGGGGCCGGTGACATTTTTCGGCCTACTGGTTGCCAATCTGGCCTATCAGATTGCCGGCTCTGCACGTCATATCATTGTCTTGCCGGTCGCAATTTTGATCGCAATCTTATGTCTTGTCGGTGGACAGGTGATACTTGAGCGCGTATTTGCGTTTAATACAGCTTTGAGTGTCATCATCGAGTTTCTGGGCGGTCTCGTGTTCATCGTCCTTTTGATCAGAGGAAATAAACGATGATCGAAATCAGTAATGTCAGCAAAAAATACAATGATGCCATTGTTGTTGACGATGTGACACTCAAATTGCCCTCTTGCGGTATCACCTCCATCATCGGGCCTAATGGTGCCGGTAAATCCACCCTGCTTTCCATGGTCAGCCGTTTGCTGCCGATGGATAAAGGCAAAGTGACGATTGATAGTCTGGATGTGAATAAAACTGCTGGTGATGTGCTGGCAAAACGCTTGTCCATTTTGCGCCAGGACAACAGTCTTTCATCGCGTCTGACAGTGCGTGATCTGGTTACCTTTGGCCGTTATCCGCACACCAAAGGCCGCCCCAATAGTGACGACCGCCGCCATGTCGAGCAATCGATTGAATATTTGGGGTTGGAAAAATTAAGCGAGCGTTTTCTCGATGAACTCTCAGGCGGCCAGCGTCAACGCGCCTTCGTAGCAATGGTGCTGTGTCAGGATACTGATTATGTGCTGCTTGATGAACCATTGAACAATCTCGATATGAAACATTCAGCTGCAATGATGAAATTGCTGCGAAAAGCTGCTGACGAGCTTGGCAAAACCATCGTGCTTGTTCTGCATGATATCAATTTTGCTTCTTGGTATTCCGATCATATCGTAGCTATGCGCGACGGCAAAGTTGTGCATCAAGGGACACCTGACGACCTGATCCAATCCGATGTTTTACGCGACATTTATGATATGGATATTGATGTAGCGATGATTGGCGGCAAGCGGATTGGCGTCTATTATCTTTAATTCAAGATAATCAAACCGTTACTCAAAGGGTTTTGGCGCCATGTCACAATTTTTCATCGGCATTGACGGCGGCGGTACCGGATCACGAGCCGTGGTCGCAGATAAAAGCGGTACAATTTTAGGCCGCGGTACCAGCGGTGCGGCCAATATTGTTACCGACCCTGAACAATCCACAAAACATATTCTGGAAGCCGTCCACAAAGCGTTTGATATGGCTGCACTCGACACCAGCCTCTATGCACAAAGCGCGGCCATTCTTGGCCTTGCAGGCGCCAATATTGCCAATGCGCGTGATGCTATTCTCAGCCAAATGCCTTTTGCCCATTCAGAGATCGTTTCAGACGGTCTGATTGCGCTTCAGGGCGCGCTTGGTGACGAAGACGGCACTGTGATCATCCTTGGAACAGGAAGCGCCTATGTCACGCGCATAGGTGAGAATATCAGCTGGCGCGGTGGCTGGGGCTTTCAGCTTTCTGATCTGGGCAGTGGCGCAAGACTAGGCCGCAGCCTGTTGCAAGAGGTTCTCCTCAGCTATGACTGCATTATTCCTGCCAGCCCGCTGACAGAGCATGTTATGGCGCAATTTGGCCATGAACCGGCACAATTGGTGGAGTTTGCTAAAACTGCACGACCAAGCGCCTATGCCGCTTTTGCACCGGATATTTTTATCCATGCCGATCAGGGCGATCAGGTAGCGCTGAAAGTGATTGAACAAGCAGCCGCTGATATTGCACAAACTTTGCGGGTGTTGATCGCGGAAGGCACCACTCAAATCAGCATGCTGGGTGGACTTGCACCCCTTTATAAAAAATATCTGCCTGTCGAACAGCAGGCTTTGATTGTAACACCTCAAGCCGAAGCTCTTGATGGTGCCTTGCAATTAGCGCTTAAAAAATCCCTTTAAAGAAAAAAGGTAGCAGAACAATCTGCCACCTCATTCCAGTTTAATGCTGCGGCTTGTTGCCTTGGCGCGCCAGCTCAAGGGTCGGATCTTCCTTGATGCGTTTGCGCTCTTTATCATCCATCAATTCATACCACATTGCATTGAGCACAGCGAAAGCTGCGGCAAGAGGTAATCCTAAAAACCATGAAAAATACCACATTTTCATTTCTCCTGATCGGCAGAACAGCCATGCCGTTCTGCCTGCAATCTTAATATGCGTGGCTGTTATCGTCTTCGATCATCTTCTTGTCGACCTTGCCCCACAGCACCTTGTAAACCCAAGATGTGTAGAAAAGGATCAAAGGTAAGAAAATTGCCGTCACAACCAGCATGTTAAACAAGGTCATCTGGCTGGAAGATGAATCCCAAACCGTAAGGCTGGCATTCGGATCAAGAGAAGACGGCAGAATGAACGGGAACATCGCCACACCCACGGATGAGATAATGCCGAAGATCGACAATTTACCCATCAAAAGCGGCATCAGTTCACGACCAGCACGCAAAGCTACCAGTACAGACAACGCACCCAAAATACCCAAAGCCGGTGCAATCAGCAAAATCGGATAATTGCTGAAATTGGTAAACCATGCACCATGTTCCACCACTGCCGTTTTAAACAGCGGATTGGACGGGCCATCTGTGACAATATCACTGGTGATGCGATAACCGGCAATGCCGTACCACATCCAGATACCGGCCAGCACATAGAAGACAATTGTCAACAAGGCTGCAATACTGCCAAAGCTTTTGGCGCGTTTTGCAATATCACCGGTGGTTTTCAGCACCAGCCATGCAGCACCATGCATGGTGAGCATCGCAACCGACAATAATCCGCACAGAAGTGCAAACGGATTGAGCAGACCAAACAGATTACCTTCGTAGAAAATCTGCAAATGATCGCTAAAGCGGAACGGCACGCCCTGAAGCACATTGCCAACCGCCACACCGAAAATCAGTGCCGGTACAAAACCACCAATGAACAATGCCCAGTCCCAGCCATTGCGCCATTGCGGGCTTTGTTTTTTGCTGCGAAATTTAAAACCGACAGGACGTAAAATAAGCGCAAACAAGATGATGAACATCGCCAGATAAAAGCCGGAGAAGGACACAGCATAAAGCGGCGGCCAGGCAGCAAAAATAGCACCACCACCAAGGATGAGCCAAACCTGGTTGCCTTCCCAAACAGGGCCTATCGTGTTGATAACAACGCGGCGTTCAACATCGCTTTTGGCGACAAACGGCAGCAAAGTGCCAACGCCGAGATCAAAGCCGTCCATAGCGGCAAAGCCGATCAGCAAGACACCCAGCAGAACCCACCAGATCAGCCGTAAGGTTTCATAATCAATCATTTGACTTAAGATCATATCGATACACAGCCTCCTTATTCGGCTGGCACAATACTGGCGGGCGCCAGCAAGGCTTCAGGATTACTGTCGGGAGCAGGGCCATCTTTGATCGCACGCAGCATCAGACCCATTTCGATAATGAACAGAACTGTATAGATCGCCACAAAGCCTGCGATTGTAATCAACAGACTGGCAGCGCCCAGATGCGAAACTGCCAGCGCTGTCGGCAATACACCTTCAATGATCCATGGCTGGCGACCGAATTCTGCAACAATCCAGCCCATTTCCGCAGCAATCCACGGTAATGGAATGGAGAAAACTGCCACTTTCAACAACCAGCGATGTTGATCAAGTGCACGTCTGCTGGAAAGATAGAAGAATGTACCGGTCAGCAGAATAAAGAAGAAGCCCAAGCCAACCATGATGCGGAATGACCAGAACAGTGGCAATACGCGCGGCACAGTATCATTAGCGGCTTTGAGGATCTGCTCATCGGTTGCCTGACGCGGATCATCCAGATACCGCTTCAAAAGCAATGCATAACCAAGCCATTGGCCGTTATCTTCAAACTGCGCCTGCATTTCTTCCGACACCTGCCCCTTTGGGCCGGCTTCTCGTATTTGCTCGAGCGCATCATAGGCTTTAATGCCATTGCGGATATAAGTGGCATTGTTTTCCACAAGCTCACTGATACCCGGAATTGGCGTATCCAGCGAACGGGTACCAATCAGCCCCATCACCCATGGAATATGCACGGCATAATGGGTTTCACGGGCTTCCTGATCGGGAAAACCAAAAGCGGTAAAGGATGCCGGAGGCGGTTCTGTGTCCCATGCAGCTTCAATCGCTGCAAGCTTCATTTTTTGATGTTCGGAAGAAAGATAACCACTCTCGTCACCCAATACCACAACCGAAAGCGAAGCTGCCAAACCAAAAGAGGCAGCAATGGTCATAGAACGCTTGGCAAGCTCGGTGGAGCGGCCTTTTAAGAGATACCACGCCGAAACACCCAGCACGAAGATGGAAGCCGTCACATAGCCTGCCGAAACAGTGTGGACAAATTTCGCCTGCGCCACCGGATTAAACAGCACTGCGAAGAAGTCGGTAACCTCCATACGCATGGTCTGAGGATTGAAGGCAGAACCAACCGGATTTTGCATCCAGCCGTTGGCGATCAATATCCACAATGCCGACATGTTGGAACCGGCGGCCACCAAATAAGTGACCATCAAATGGCCGACTTTGGAAAGCTTGTCCCAACCAAAAAAGAACAGGCCGACAAATGTCGCTTCCAGAAAGAAAGCCATCAGACCTTCAATGGCGAGCGGTGCCCCAAAAATATCGCCGACATAATGACTGTAATAGCTCCAGTTCATCCCGAACTGAAACTCCATCACAATCCCTGTTGCCACACCCATGACAAAGTTGATGCCGAATAATGTACCCCAGAACTTTGTCATCTGACGCCAGACAAGGCGACCGGTCATCACATAAACGGTCTCCATAATTGCCAGAATGACAGAAAGCCCCAAAGTGAGGGGTACAAATAAGAAATGATATAAAGCCGTGATTGCAAACTGCAATCTTGACAGGGAGACGATATCAAATTCCATCTATTTACACCGGAAAACCGGCCCTCTTTAAAGCGGGGTGAAACACACCCCCTGGAACAGTTTTTACCCTTTTAGAACCCAATATTTTTACGCACGAAGTCCATCCATCAGCGTTTCAAAACGCTGATCCTGACGTGTCACATTTTCAACGATGCGCCCATGCTTCATAACAAGCAGTCTGTCAGCGAGCATGGCCTCCCGCTTCACATGTGTCACAATAATAAAACTACGTGCTGCCCCCATGGCTGCCAGACTTTGCAGAACATCCTGACCGGTTTGTTCATCCAGCCCTTCTCTCGGCTCATCCAACAACCAAACAGGTGTATCATGCAGGAAAAGACGTGCCAAAGCCAGCCGTCTCTGCTGCCCACCTGAAAGCCCCATGCCCCCCTCGCCTAAAGGTGAGGAAAGCCCCTCTTCCATTTCTGCCAAAACTTCGCCCAAACCTGCATCTTGCAAAGCTTTGATTAAGGTTTCATCACTGGCTTCGCGGTTTGCCAAAAGCAGATTATCGCGCAAGCTATCCTGAAAAAGCTCTGTTTTCTGTGTAAGCAATGTTGCAGGCAGCGCTGAAACCTGCCCGCTTCGCGGCTGCAATTCGCCCGCAATCAAGGCGAGCAAACTAGATTTACCCGCACCACTTGCACCAATAACGGCCACTTTTTCTTGTCGAGCCAATGAAAAATTCACATCATACAGCGCATCTGTTGTTGCGCCGTCATAACGCGCGCACACATGCTCAAAAATAACTGCCTGACCATGTTGAGGCGGCTGCGGCTTTTGAAAATCCGGCATATTATTGACCAGATTAGGATTTACCCGCTGTGCGGCCAAAATCGTACGTGTCAATTCCATCGCGCCACGGCGCAATGCGGCAAAAGGTTCAAAAGCAGACAATACCACCAACAGCACAAAAACAGCCAAGGGCGCACTGATATTTCCGTTTTGCGCAATCGCGGAAACAGCCACCAAAGACCCTGCCAGCATCGCAGCCGAAGCAATGCCAAAACCTGCACCCGCCATCACATCAAGACGGTTGATCTTGTCATCCGCTTTGGCCAGATGCTCATCGGCATATTGCACAGCTTTGGCTTGCGCCTCCATGCGGCCTGCCATGATCAATTCCACTTGACCTGCCACCATATCAATGGTGCGCGCCCGCAAAGCCTCCGTGGCTTTGGCACGTTTACGCATTGACTTGCGTGCCTGCAAAGCAATGATCAGCGGTAAACCAAGCCCGATGATGAGCAATGCACTGCCAACCACCAAACCGAGCCAAAGATTGACAAGCCCGAGAGCGACAATGCACACAAGAGCCGTGGCAATGGCGGCACCGGCGGGCACCAGCACACGCAGGTATAGTGAATCCAGCGCATCAATATCGGCCGTCAACCGAAACAAAAGCTTGGCGGGACGGCGCAATAAATCATGCGCGGCCTGCGGCTTTGCCCATGAACGAAATAGTTTTTCGCGCAAAGATGCCAGCACGGCCAGCATTGCATCATGCGTCACCAACCGTTCAAGATAACGCGAGCCGGTGCGCAAAATCGCTAAAAAACGAATACCGGCGGCTGGCGCAAAAACATCAAACACAACAGCAGTGGCAACTGATAAACCGGCGATGGCCGTCGCCGTAATAAACCAGCCGGAAAGCCCCAGCAGTAAAATACCTGCCAGCACTGTAACGCCGGCCAGAACCATACCAGCAAAGAGCAGCCATTTTTTCTCACGGAAATAAAGCGTCAAAACCGGACGCAACGCGCGAAGGCCGTTCATTCTGCCGCCCTCCTGACTTCTGTATATAGTGATTGATCATCATCAAGCCGGATAACGTAATCCATATGACAAGCCAAAGCTTCATCATGGGTAGCCACCAAGAGCGTTTTACCCTTGGCTAAGGCAAGCAAGCTTTGAGTGATCTGTATTGCCGTTTCACGGTCGAGATGCGCCGTCGGCTCATCGGCCAGAATGATCGCCGCATCCGGATCAACTGCAGCACGCGCCAAAGCCAGACGCAAAGCCTCACCACCCGACAAACCGATGCCGCCTTCACCAAGCATGTGATTGTTCATCACATTGGCAACGTCCGACAAAGCCATTGTTTGCAAGGCACCATCCATATGGGTTTGATCAATATGATCGCGATGCAGACTGATATTAGAACGGACAGAACCTGCAAAAATATGTGGCTTTTGCCCGACCCATACCATTTGCCGACGTAGTGCGGCAGCATTTTCATCAGTTAAAACCTGCCCGCCGATTTCTACACAGCCTGCTTGCGGGCGAATTAAACCGGCAATCAGTGCCAGGATCGTGGATTTCCCCATTCCGCTTGGTGCAAGAATAGCCACTTTTTCACCAGCCTGTACGGCAAGATTAAAATCTTCCAGAACTTTGCGCTCTGCCTGATAGCTATAGGTAATGGCATTGAGCGTAATGGATGTGCCTTGCGGTTTGAATTGATGGTTACACTTCTGCCCTGCCCCGACGATGGGAGCCTGATGAACACTTAAATTTTCCAATGCGTCAATGGCAGCTTCACCACTGGCCCGATCATGCCACGCATTTGATAATTCACGCAGCGGCTCAAAAAAAGCTGGCGCCAGCAGCAGCACAAACAAAGCTTCGCTTAAAACAAGCTTACCACCCCATGCGCCGAAATTAAGCGGCCCCAGCAGGTGAAAGCCGATATAAACTGCGACCATTGCTACGCCAAGCGCAGAAAATAGTTCCAAAACAGCTGAGGATAAAAAAGCGATGCGCAAAACCACCATGGTTTTTTTACGCAGTGTTTCGGCATTGTCACGCAAACGCAAAGCCGTTTGATCGACCGCACCAAAACTGCGGATTGTTGCCAGACCGCGCAAACGATCCAGCAGAAAACCGTTCATGCTGCCCATTTCCACCAGCTGTTCTTCACTGGCTTTTTGTGCACGCATACCAATCAAGGCCATAAAAAGCGGGATAAGCGGTGCGGCAATCAACAAGATCAATGCCGATGTCCATGAATACCACAGCACAACGCCAAGGATCACAAAAGGCACAATCATCACTTTTTGACGGATCGGCACAAAGCGCGAGAGATATGGTACCATCATTTCGGCCTGTTCTGCCAAAATGCTTGCAGACTCACCCGAAGCAGGACGACTGGCATCAAGCGGAGAACGGGCGCTTAAAGACTGCAAGGCGTGACCACGCATTTGCGTTAAAGCTTCACGAGCCGCCCGATACGCCATGCGTCCACCCGCAGCATCCAGTAAAGCGCGCAATGTACCAAGCAGTAAAATACCAGCTGCCAGCCAATAAATGCGGTTGTCAAACTGGTTATTGGCAATCAGCCCCACCGCATAGGCCAGCAGTGCAGCCTGAGGTATCCAGAACAAAGATGCGAAAACCTGAAGCCAACCACCCTTTTTGAGCAAAGGTGGCTGGGCGCGACGCGGACGGCGCGCTTTGCGCGGTTTTTTTGCCGCTTCCAACACGACTAAATCCGCCTCACTGTCAGGCCTGTTGTCTTTGTCCTTATGGATCACTCTTATTAACATCTTTCTTTGCTGCCGAGCGGCCGCGTCCAAGCGAAACAATTTTGTCTTTTGTTTCCAGGAAACGGGTCACTTTTGCACCAAGAGCCAACAGGGTCATCAAACGCTCTGTTTCGAGCTTTTTGACATCATCATACCAATTGGTCAGTTGCTCGATCAGACCGTACATATCTTGCATACGGCTTTGGGCAAAACGGTCGTTTTCTTCAGACGGCTGCTCCATCAAAATTTCACGCAACACGCTCAGTGTCGGATCAATTTCACGTTTCTTACGCTCCTCGGCGAGGGTGCGTAAAATTTGCCAAACATCATCAGGGGTGGTGAAAAAGTCTCTTCTGTCACCCGGGATATGGCGCAAGAGCACCAAATTCCAGCCCTGCAATTCGCGAATTCCCATAGAAACATTCGAGCGTGAAACACCCAATGCTTCCACAATTTCATCTGCACACAAAGGCTTGGCAGATACATAGAGCAATGCATAAATCTGCCCGACGGTGCGGTTGATACCCCACCGGCTACCCATCTCGCCAAAATGCAGCACGAAGGATTGTATAATAGGCGTTAATTCCAAAATATTTCTCCCGTAAATTCTGAATTTTCAGAAATTACTGAAATTCAGATAACGCAATCTGAACGGTTCAACAACCGTTACAGACAACAACATTGAACAACCGGACAATAGGTCGCAGCAACTTCGGCCCCCTCAGGCGTCAGTTTCCCCCCTTTTCTTCCGATTATTCTATTTCAAGTGGCTTATTCTTTATCGGAAGGATCAGGTAATTGCCGGCTATCGTCGGTTCTGTCACGATGAATGACCGCCCGCGATAATAATAACAATGTCACAGGTGTGGTCACAATTACAAATGCTGTTATCAAAATTTCATGAATGATCAGCCGGCTTTCCAGAATGGAAAAAAAGAGCACAGAAGCGATTAAAATCCCCCCTGCTCCACAGGTTGTGCCCAATGTAGGCGCATGAATGCGCTCATAAAAACTCTTAAAACGCACCATGCCTATAGTACCGATCAGTGTCAGAGCGGAACCAAGCAATAAAAGCAATGAAACTAAAATGGCTGCCCATAGCGGCAGATCGGCTGCGTTTGTCATTCGATGACCTCACCGCGCATCAGGAACTTCGCCATAGCCACTGTGGAAACAAATCCGAGTAAGGCAATGGTCAAGGCGGCTTCAAAATAAATATTGGTGCCGGTACGAATACCGAAGGTCACAAGGAGGAGCATGGCACAGACATAAAGCGCATCCATCGCCAATACACGGTCTTGCGCTCTGGGGCCTGTCACCAAGCGATAAAGCGCGCAAAGCATTGCTGCCACCAGCATGAACTGCGAGGCCATCAATGACCAGAACAAGAGGGCTGCACTCATGCAAAAATCTCCAGTAACAGTTCTTCATAGCGCTGCTTGATGGAATCTCTCCATTCCTGCGCATCTTTAAGATCCAGCACATGGATCAGTAATTCGCCGTTGGCTGCGTGATAATCCACCCATGCAGTTCCCGGTGTCGCGGTAATGATACAAGCCAGAATAGCTAAGCCCATCCGGTCGGTTAATTGCAAGGGAATTGCCACAAACCCCGCACGACGACCACGATCATGGCGCGACAGGATAATTTTTGTCACAGCAATATTGGATTGCAAAATATCCAGCGACACACGCCAGACAAGCACCAGAATGAGCCGGTATGAACGAATTTTAGGCTTTTGCGGTACCAGCGCCGTCATGGCATGACACGCAACAAATGCAACGATTGAGCCAAAGATCAGTGCGCCAAGTGTGAAGTCATTCAACAACAACCAAAAGAGCAAAAGCGCTGCAAACAAAATCGGATAAGGGAAAATCCACCTCATTGTGCACCACCCTCTTGTTTCAGGGGCAGAACTGATAATGCTCCCTCTTTAACCACCCGCGGTGTCTGTAAAACGCTGTTGATATATTGCGAAGGGTCATGCAATCCGGCAGCCGTTTTATTCATGTAATTCATGGCAGGACCTGCCAGAATCGTCAGCGCCAGACAAATAAACAACAGACCGGCAATCGGCACAACTTCAATCACAAGCACCCGCGGTACACGTCCCTCCATTGATGCCCAGAAGGTACGGATACCACTACGGGTCATGGCAATAAGTGCAGAAAGACCCGATAATACAATCAGCGCCATCAACACCCAGCTATGCCATGGCAAACCATCCGTAATCGCCGGATCGGAGGTTTCAGGGTTAAGTACAGCAGTCAGCAACACAAATTTGGCGATAAAGCCTGAAAATGGCGGTAAGCCGATCAGCAAAATAGCGATCACAGCAAAACAGCCGCCTAAAATCGCCAAAGTGCCCGGCAGAACGATGCCAACCTCATCTTCCTCTTCTTCTTCCTCTTCGTCACCATAGGCTTCAATAGTGACCGCCAACACATTGGCCGCCGCATCCTGTCCGCGCTCGATCAGTTCAATCAGCAGGAAGAAAGCCGCAATCGTTAAAGTGGAAGAAACCATATAAAACAGTGCGCCGCCGGTCATGGCAGTATTGCCGCTGCCGATTGCCGCCAAAAGCGTGCCAGAGGACACCAGAATACTATAACCAGCCAAGCGTCCAAAAGCCTGCGAGGCAACCACACCGATAAGCCCGAAAGCAATAGTCAGCATACCGCCATAATAAATGCCGTCATCTCCAAAGCCCGACGACATGCCGGCACTCACTCCAAAGAACAATGGTGACAGACGCAACAACACATAAATGCCGACCTTACTTAAAATCGCAAAGATCGCCCCGACAGGCGCCGCAGCGGCAGTATATGTGGCAGGCAGCCAGAAATTGAGCGGCCACATACCGGCTTTGATCAGGAAAGCAATGCCGAGCACCGCGCCACCTGCCTCTAAAAGCATGCGATCTTCTGCCGGAACATCGGGAATCAGCACCGCCAGATCAGCCATATTAAGCGATCCGGTCACACTATAAATCAGACTGACACCAATCAAAAACAGGGATGATGCCACCAGATTGACTGCAATATAATGAAGACCGGCCTTAACGCGCATAACGCCGGTACCATGCAGCACCAAACCATAGGAAGCTGCCAGCATCACCTCAAAAAAAACAAAGAGATTAAAGAGGTCACCGGTCAGAAATGCGCCATTGATACCCATCAATAACAGCTGGAACAAAGTGTGGAAATGCGGGCCCGCTTTATGCCAGCGCGCCACTGAATAAATAAGTGCTGCAATACCAAGTACTGCTCCAAGCACCATCATCAGTGCTGATAGCCTATCCAGTACCAGCACAATGCCAAAGGGTGCAGCCCAGTTGCCAAGTAAATAAACTTCAGCCACAGGTGCGATATTTTCAGCCCTGACCATCAAAGTGATTGTCAGCACTAATAATAAGACCGTTGCAGCCAGACTGATAGCAGATTTCAACTTCCGGCGACGCTCATCAAACATCAGCAACAAGGCCGCTGTCGTCAAAGGCAGCAAAATAGGAAGAATGATCAGGTGATGGGTCCAATCCATCATCAATTCTCCCGTCCGTCTACATGGTCAGTGCCGGTCAGACCACGTGAGGCCAGAAGAACGACAAGAAAGAGCGCCGTCATCGCAAAGCCGATCACAATAGCGGTCAGAACCAATGCTTGCGGTACCGGATCGGCGTAAAGACCGGAGACAACATTATGACCATCCTCCAACACCGGTGCTGCATTGCTGCGCAACCGCCCCATACTGAAGATAAACAAATTAACCGCATAAGAAATCAGCGACAGCCCGATAATCACCTGAAATGTACGCGGACGTAAAATCAGCCAGATACCGGATGCTGTCAGAATGCCAATGGCTAACGAGAGTACAATCTCCATCAGTTTGCCTCCTTAGCCGCCGGGTTCGCACCCGTATTTTTTTCAACGCGATGACGACGGATCGATTGGTGCGCCAATGCAATCAGCACCAATACCGTTGCACCAACAACCAATGAGAACACCCCAAGGTCAAAGCCAAGCGCACTGGCAAGCGGCATTTTGCCGATATATGGCAGATCCACATATTGGAAATAAGAGGTGAGGAACGGATAACCGAAAACCCAGGCCCCTGCCCCTGTCGCAACCGCTATCAACAAACCAAGACCGATCCATTTAAGCGGCAGAATACGTAAGTGGTCTTCCACCCAGCGCGTGCCAGCTGCCAGATATTGCAAGATAAACGCAATCGCCAGTGCAATACCGGCCGCAAATCCACCGCCCGGTGCATCATGTCCGCGCATGAACAAATGAACCGCAAAAACGATAATGACCGGAAATAACCACTGCATGATAACCGACGGCACCGCCAGATAATCCTGCAAAGTATCACCGCTGTTACGATCCGGTGCCGCCTCGTCATAAGCATCCTGAATTTTCTGCTGTGGCGTGGAACCTGCACTGTCAGCTGCCGGACGGAAACGGCGCAACAGCGCAAAGACCGTCAAACCGACAATGCCCAGCACCGCAATCTCACCCAGCGTATCAAAGCCGCGGAAATCAACCAAAATAACGTTGACGACGTTTTTACCGCCGCCACCTGTATAGGCGTTTTCCAAGAAATAATCGCCGATGCCTCTTTGTGCCGGACGTGTCATTACTGCATAAGCGATGATGGTCATGCCAACACCACCGATGGCAGCAATAATCACGTCACGATAGCGGCGCATACGTGCACCGAACGGCACGGGAAACGGATCCGGATCTTCCCAGCGTTTCGGCAGCCAACGCAGCCCCAACAGAATAAGCACTGTGGTGACAATTTCCACCACCAGCTGCGTCACCGCCAGATCAGGCGCCGAGAACCACACAAAAGTGATACAGGTGACAAGCCCTGCCCCGCCGAGCAAAATAAGCGCGGCTAAGCGATGGAATTTTGCCAGATAAGCCGAACCGATGGCACAAATGCCGCCAATGACCCATAAAAGCGCAAAGATCAAATCAACCGGCTGCGTGCCCATTTGGCCAACACCAATGCCGACCTTGTAAATCGGCCACGCTGCCGCCAGCATGGCAATCAGCACCACAATGCGCAATTGTGTTTGCAAGTGACGCGAGATGAAACGACTTTCAATGCTACGCGCCCATTTCCATGAAACAGTGACCAGCACCCGCTCGAAAATACGTTGCGCTTTGACATTGCGCAGCAATGGCGGCCCGCCTTCACTGGTCTCGAAATAGTTTTTCAACAATGCATAAAGCAGGAAGCCACCAATCATAGCGATGAAGCTCATCAAGAGCGGCACGTTGAAACCATGCCATACCGAGAGGCTATAATAAGGTGTATCACTGCCGAGCACCGACAGCACAGCCGAATGCAGGAACGGGCCGATAGAAAGACTTGGAATAATGCCGATTAACAGGCAGAGCACCACCAAAAATTCGATCGGGAAACGCATCCAATGTGGCGGCTCATGTGGTTCGTGCGGCAAATCGTGCGGCGAAGGGCCAAAGAAGACAGAATGGATAAAACGCACCGAATAGGCTACCGTGAAGATACCGGCAAGGGTCGCCAGATATGGCGTTGAACGGTCAAACCATGAGTCCATATGGGTTTCAACCGCTTCGGCAAAGAACATCTCCTTGGAGATGAAACCATTGAGCAACGGCACACCTGCCATCGCGGCACTCGCCACCATAGCAAGTGTCGCCGTATAAGGCATTGCTCTGAACAAACCGCTGAGCTTACGCATATCGCGCGTACCGGTTTCATGGTCGATAATACCCGCCGCCATAAACAGCGACGCTTTGAAAATCGCATGATTGACCATGTGGAAAATCGCAGCCACTGCTGCAAGCGGACTGCCAAGACTTAAAAGTGCCGTGATAAGTCCGAGATTGCTGATGGTCGAATAAGCCAGCAAACCTTTGAGATCCTGCTGAAACATCGCAAAGAAACTGCCGATCACCAAAGTCGTCATACCGGCAAGGCCGACAATCCAGAACCATTCTTCAGTGCCTGCCAGCACCGGCCAAAAACGTGCAAGTAAGAATACGCCCGCCTTTACCATGGTGGCCGAATGCAGATATGCGGAAACCGGCGTTGGCGCAGCCATTGCATTCGGAAGCCAGAAGTGAAACGGAAATTGCGCGCTTTTGGTGAAAGCGCCGAGCAGGATCAACACCAGAGCCGGCACATAAAGCGGATGGGTGCGCACCACATTGCCGGCCGCCAGCACAACATCCAGATCATAACTGCCAACCATATGACCAAGCAGCAGCACACCAACAAGCAGCGCAAATCCGCCAATACCGGTCACCGTCAAAGCCATACGCGCGCCATCACGGGCGCTGACATTATGGTACCAATAGCCGATCAGCAGGAACGAGAAGATACTGGTGAGTTCCCAGAACACAGCAAGCAAAATGAGGTTTCCGGATAGAACCACGCCCAGCATCGCGCCCATGAAGGCCAAAAAGAACGAGAAAAAACGCGGAACCGGGTCTTCTTGCGCCATATAATAGCGCGCATAAACCACGACAAGGAAGCCGATTCCGGTGATGAGAACCGCAAAGAGCCAAGCAAAACCATCCATGCGAAAAGAAAGGTTCAGCCCGTAATCAGGCAACCATTCAACGCTGGCACGTAAAACTTGTCCATTAAATACAAAAGGATAAAGAGCCAGCGTTAATAAAAATGCGCCAAGCGCAACGCCACCCGTAATCCATGTTGCCGACGTGCGATCAACCGAGCGGAAAAGTCCAATGATTAAACTGCCGGTAAATGGAAGCAGGACAAGCAGGAATAACAGGCTGCCGTCCATCATCATGCGCTCTACGCCTCCATATTATCCGATCAGTTTATGCGTTAGGCAAAATCGGGGGGAATCAAAAAAACCGGTGTGTATATTATGAAGTGCGTAAGTGCTTTATGGCAAGCGCTTTCAATAGTTTAACGAAAATTCTTTATCCGAAATGCATATAGCGGGATCAATATTGGCCTAAAAATTTTGATTTTGGTATGCATGGCGATTGCATGAGATTAAAATTTCAGCCACGCTTGGCAGCAATTGTTATAATAACATCAAAGCACTGCGCTTAATCCCAGCTCGGTCAAGGAATAATTATGGGCCCCGTTATTGATAAAATCGTCACCTCACAGACTTTACCACAAAAAACCGATGTAGCCATTATCGGCGGCGGTATTATCGGGGTCAGTACGGCACTTTTTCTGGCAGAACGCGGTATTCATGTCACACTTTTCGAAAAAGGTACGCTCGCATGTGAGCAATCAAGCCGTAACTGGGGCTGGTGCCGGCAAAACGGACGCGACAGCCGCGAGATACCGCTCATTCGTGAAAGCATGAAAATCTGGAACGACCTGAATGAAAAAACCGGACACGAAACCGGCTTCCGCGCATCCGGAATTGTTTATACAACACAAAGCCAAGCGCAGATTGAAACCTATGAAAAATGGGTCGAAATTGCCCGTGAGCATGGGCTTGATTCAAAAATCCTGTCGGCGCGTGAAGCAATGGATGCAGCACCCGGCCTGACACAAAACCTTGTTGGTGGCATGAAAACCATAGGAGATGGCCGTGCCGAGCCGCAAAAGGCTGTGCCCGCCATGGCCGTCAAGGCCATGCAAGATGGTGCAACCATATTGGAAAATTGCGCGGTCAGAGGGATTGAAACCACTAATGGCAAAGTCAGTGCTGTGGTGACAGAGCGCGGGGTCGTCGCCTGTCAGGCAGTGGTGATTGCCGGTGGTGCATGGTCACGGTTGATTTGTAAAGGTTTAGGTCTGCGCCTGCCGCAGCTCAAATTGCGCGGCTCGGTCTTTCGCACCCAACCACTTGATGCGGGCATTGATCATGCCATTTATTACAATGATTTCGGCATTCGTAAACGACTTGATGGTGGCTACACAATTGCAGCCGAGGGCGGTGGGGTTGCCGATATTATTCCCGATAGTTTTGCGTTTTTCCGTGAATATCTGCCAACCCTGTTGATGGAATGGCGCACATTGCACTTGCGTTTTGGCGAGCGCTTTTTTGAAGAGCTCATCCAGTGGCGCAACAAACCCTTTGATCAGGTTTCTGTGTTTGAGAAAATCCGCACTCTTGATCCCAGCCCTCACCGCCGAGCCAATCTTCAAGCACTTGAGAAAGTCAAACAAGCTTTCCCACAGTTCAAAGTTGCACGCATTGAACAGGAATGGGCAGGGCTCATCGACACCATGCCGGATGTTATTCCAGTGATCTCGGAAGCGGCAAATGTGGAAGGCGTGACGATTGCAACCGGTTTTTCCGGTCATGGTTTCGGCATCGGGCCAGGAGCAGGGCATCTGATTGCCGATATGGTGACGGGCGCAACACCGATTGTTGATCCGACGCCATTCCGCTTTTCCAGATTTACCGACGGCAGCAAGCTCACCATTGAAAAATGGGGCTAAGTCCAGACAGCTGCAATGCCCCGTATGTGCTTTTCATGCGAGGCTTTTTTGTGCCTTTAAGACAGCAACACTATATCGGGTAAAAATGCGCAAAAAATAACACCCGTCGCAGGGGAGGACTGCAACGGGTGTCTGATAGAAAGACCGGCTAATTGGGAGGAGGGAGACCGGTCTTAAACCACAGAAGACTTTAAGGGGAGGAGGAGGGGTCTTCTGTGATATGAGTTTGAGCTGGTTCGTATATTACGCCGTATTGCTTTACTATACTACTTCACTGCCCGAATTTTAGTCCACATGAACAGAACAACATGAAGATACTTGTGATCTTCAGCAGTAATTCTGTTGTTAGCGGGTTGCAGCCTTACGTGCTACATAAGGAATGTCTGAAGGCAGGATGCCAAGATCATTCAATTCGCGGGATGAAAGGCGGCTCAGTTCGTTTACAGTGTTACGGTAACGGCGCCAGTTGTTGTATGAGCGGATAAGGTTCATTTCTTTTCACCTAAGTAATAAGTTGTTGTTCTCTCTTGCCCTCTACATATAGGCGAAAGCGTCTTAGATGTGCAGAGACAAATTTGCATAGCTACCCTGCGCCAAAGAGCATGAAAAGCATCACAAAGGCGCAGTTCTGCCTTCATAAGTTCACAATCATATGTAGAATGGATCAGATGTTCGCGAGAGATTTTCAAAGATTAACGAGAGCTTAATCTTCCGGATCATCTAAAAGTAATAAAAGTGAATTATACTTATAAATCGCGCAACAAAATCATCCAAAAAAAGATTTTTATTTATAAAAGTTATTGAATCGCTATTTTCTGGATTCTAACAGGCTTTCATAGGCCAAACAGCATCTTCGTATCAACGAAGCCACATTTACCCAAACAATAAATCGATGTATTTTCAGCGTGGCCGCACCGCTAGAGCATGTCTCCCAAAAGTGGGCACCGGTTTTGGGAGACATGCGTAAAAACAAAACGCTAGAGCGAGCACAGTTGATACGATTAAGTGCGACACGCTCTAGATAAGTTTTGCCTGTTGCCGAGCCAAGCTTCACCCTAGACGTCATGGCTTCATTCGCTGAAATGCTCCGCCACAGTTTTCCATAGATTCCAAATTCAATGCATAGCCTGCAATTTATTGCATATTGTAGGTAATATAGCCTTTGCTATATTAATGGCATTAAGTTGGAGAAACTTGATGTCCGACACTGTGCGAATGACAAAGCTTTCAGAAAGAACAAATGTACAAATCAGCGAAGTGCTTGCCGGACAACGATCCAGCTTACGCTCTATGTTGCTGTTTGCCGGTCCTGCTATCATTGCTTCAATTGCTTATATGGATCCCGGCAACTTCGCCACAAACATTCAAGCAGGGGCAGGCTACGGTTATTCTCTGCTTTGGGTCGTGTTCATGGCCAATCTGATTGCGATGCTGTTCCAAGCACTCTCGGCCAAACTCGGTATCGTAACAAACCGCAATCTTGCCGAACTATGTCAGGCTGAATTCTCGTCACCCGTGCGCATCATAATGTGGATCATCAGTGAAATCGCAGCAATGGCGACAGATCTGGCCGAGTTTTTGGGTGGTGCTATCGGCCTGTCCTTACTTTTTCATATGCCGCTGCTGGGCGGCATGGCCGTAACGGCGGTCGTAACTTACGGCTTGCTCCTCTTCGATGGACGTGGATTTCGCCCGATGGAGCTGATCATAGGTGCTCTCGTAATTATCATCGGCCTTTGCTACATCATCGAGATGTTCATTGCGCCCGTTAATTGGGCACAGGCGGGCATGGGCATGATCAATCCGACGATGCCCGACACAACAGCATTAACAATCTCCGTCGGCATTATTGGTGCAACCGTGATGCCGCACGCGATCTATCTTCATTCAGGTCTGACCCAACATCGTGCACAGCGACGCAGCGATGCCGACAGACGGAAGATTTTGCGGTTTTCCAACTGGGAATGTGTGATAGCACTGTCCATTGCCGGGGCGGTTAATATGGCAATGGTCATTATGGCCTCGGCCGCTTTTCACGTAGGTAATCCGGAAGTTGCAGAAATCGAAACTGCCTATCATACTTTGACGCCTTTACTGGGTGGTGCCGCAGCTGCTGTCTTTCTTATATCCTTGATGGCGTCCGGCATTTCTTCTTCGGTTGTCGGCACAATGGCTGGTCAAATGATCATGCAAGGCTTTGTCGGCTTTCATATTCCGATCTGGATACGCCGTCTGGTTACAATGCTTCCAGCCTTTGTGGTTGTGCTTATGGGAGCAAATACCACCGATGCACTGGTTTATAGCCAGATCGTTTTGTCTTTTGCGCTGCCTATACCGATGATCGCGCTCGTCATGTTTACACGTAACCCTGTGATTATGGGTCGTTTTGTCAATAGCCGTCTTACGGATTTTGCCGCAATTGCCGGAACAATTATCATCCTTTTTCTCAATATCGTTCTGCTTATGCAAACCTTCGGCCTAAAAGTACCGGGACTTGGATAAAGCGGTTTTTATAAATGCGATATATGTTATGAATGGAGTGAACCAATTATAGCGATAACCAATCTGAGACAGACATCAGCGAAGGTGATTGCGTTGACCAAAAAACTTGCCTCGGATGAAACCCGACTATCCGCAACGGAGGCCAAAACGCATGCTGAGGCGTTTCAAAAAAGCCGTGATGCGCGACGTACGGAATTGATGGAAGATTATGTGGAGCTTATTGCCGACCTGAGCGAACAATCGGGTGAGGTGCGTCAAACCAATATTGCAAAACGTCTTGGAGTCAAACAACCTACCGTTGCCAAAATGCTGAAACGTCTTGCGGAAGATGGCCTGATTATCCAGCGACCTTACCGCGGCATTTTTCTTACGGAAGAAGGTCATCGCCTGGCTGTTGCAAGTAAACACCGCCATGAAGTCGTCGAAGCCTTCCTGTGTCGTCTTGGCGTTGATCCCGTCACGGCGCGTTGCGATGCCGAGGGAATGGAACATCACGTCAGCGAGAAAACTTTAAAAGCCTTTGAACGGTTTTTAAACGATACTTAAAACAGATGTTCGAGGGGGAGCGATAAGTTGTGTAAGAACGTTTTTCACAACCGAGCCATCAACACCGATCTCCTCAGAGGTTTCAGGCTTTATCCCCGCAAAACACCAAATCATGCCTTGCAGGGATAAACGGTTAAAATCTCATTAGCCGATCGCCATTAAGCTCGCATTCCCGCCTGCCGCAGTGGTGTTGATGGATGTGGATACTTCCTCCATCAGCCAATTGAGGCAATAGCTATCGGCATGCACGGCCAGTTCTTCACTGCTTGCAGCTTGTGTCAACACCAGCGGGCCGCAGAGGGTGGCAATAGCCTGATTGGCGGCTCTTACTTGTTCAGCATCACCTTCCACCAGCGCACCTGCATAAGACCCGCTTTGTTTCCAGTCGGACACCCAGCGAATGCGTGCATTCAATGAGGCTGGCAGATCTTTTAAAGTGCCACGCAATGGTGAAGCACCATCAAACACCGCATCATTGCCTGTTGCAAGCACTGCCGTCAGCTGACGATAAAGACCAGTTTCTGTTTGCGGCAACAATAAAATAGTGCCACGCGGATGAAGTGCATAAAGATTGCGCTCACCCACGGGGCCCGGCAATTCAATTTGAAGCCCCAATGCTGCGGCACCTACGGTTTCGCGGGCAGCAACCGCAAGGCTGTTCATACCCTTGGAGCCAAGCCAACGCGCGAACTCGGTTGCACCTGCATCACGATAAACTGACGCATATTGCGGCGGAACCGGTGCTTTTTGCAGCAAACGACCGAGATAAAGTGGCCCGCCTGCTTTTGGCCCTGTGCCGGACAATCCGCGCCCGCCAAAAGGCTGCACGCCCACAACCGCACCAATCACGTTGCGGTTGATATAGATATTGCCGACCCGAATACGCTCAGTCACATGTGCGATGGTTTCATCCAGACGCGTATGCAAACCAAATGTCAGCCCATAACCGGTGGCATTTATATCATCGATCAACCGGTCGAGATCATCGCGCTTATAGCGGATGACATGCAGCACAGGCCCGAAGACTTCGCGCTTCAGCTCACTCAACTCACGCAATTCAATTATGGTTGGTGCAACATATGTGCCTTTGGCAGTTTCTTCCGGCAGCGGCAGTTGTTCGACAAAACGACCTTGGCCGCGCATCGCTTCAATATGGGCGTTGATGATCGTCTTGGCCTCATCGGTAATAACGGGGCCGATGTCAGTTGCAAGACGATCTGTGCGACCGATCTGCAATTCCTGCAATGCGCCTTTCAGCATAATGAGGATGCGATCTGCCACATCTTCCTGCAAGCAAAGAACGCGCAAAGCCGAACAACGCTGACCGGCGCTATCAAAAGCCGAAGCAATCACATCGGCCACCACCTGTTCAGCGAGTGCAGAAGAATCCACGATCATCGCGTTCTGGCCGCCGGTTTCTGCAATCAGCGGAATAGGGCGGCCGTTTGGCAGCAAGCGTGTTGCCAGTTGCGCCTGAATGAGGCGGGCAACTTCCGTTGAACCGGTAAACATCACGCCAGACACATCTTCAGCCCCCACAAGGCTTGCACCAATGCGGCCATCACCCGGCACAAAGTGCAAGACATCCGCCGGTACACCTGCCTCATGCAGCAGGCGAATAGCTTCGGCTGCGATCAGTGGCGTTTCTTCGGCAGGCTTTGCCAGTACGGCATTACCTGCAACAAGGGCTGCAACAACCTGTCCGGTGAAAATCGCCAGCGGGAAGTTCCACGGGCTGATGCAAACAACGGCACCCAAAGATTGATGCGCTGCACCAATGGTGCGGCGTGCCTGATCGGCATAGTAACGCAAGAAATCAATTGCTTCGCGCACTTCCGCAATCGCATTCGGCAATGATTTACCAGCTTCACGCACAATCAGGCCAAGAAGTATCGGCATTTCTTCCTGCATTTTATCGGCTGCACGCTCCAGACAAGCAGCACGTTCCGCGGCAGGTGTTGCAGACCAGTCTTTTACAGATTTTGCCGCCAATTGCACAGCTTTGGCTGCATCTTTTTCACTGACTTCAAAAACAGTACCGATTTTGTCGCTGTGATCGCCCGGATTAAGTACATCACGCGGTGTGCCCTGAACGCTCAATGAGCCTAAGACCGGCTTGGCCTGCCAATCTTTGGCTGCCGACTTCAACAGGTCTGCATGCAGTGCAACAAGTGTGTTCTCATTGGAAAGATCAAGACCGGCAGAGTTTTTACGTGGCGCCAAAATATCTTTCGGCAATGCAATCTGATCGTGCAGAGCACCAATTTCGCGCATCGAGCGCACAATCGTTGCCGGATCTTCGGTCAGTTCATCAATCGAAACAGCTTTATCGGCAATGCGGTTGACGAATGAGGAGTTGGCGCCATTTTCCAGCAAACGACGCACCAAGTAGGCAAGCAATGTTTCATGCGTACCGACAGGCGCATAAATGCGGGCAGGGCGGTTCAAATTCTGTGCGCCAACCACTTCATCATAAAGCGGCTCGCCCATGCCATGCAGGCATTGGAACTCATAATCGCCGATTTTAAAATCCTGCCCCGCTAAATGATAGATAGTGGCCAAAGTCTGCGCATTATGAGTGGCAAATTGCGGGAAGATCACATCGCGTGCATTGAGCAGTTTTTGTGCACAGGCAATATAAGAGACGTCGGTGTGGATTTTACGGGTGAAGACTGGAAAATCTTCCAAGCCGTCCACTTGTGCACGTTTGATTTCGGCATCCCAATAAGCACCCTTAACCAGACGCACCATGATACGGTGATTGGAGCGGCGAGCCAGATCAATGATGAAATCCAACACATAAGGGCAGCGCTTGCCATAGGCCTGCACGACAAAGCCGATCCCTTCCCAGCCTTTCAGCTCTTCATCAAGGCAAAGGCTTTCGAGCAAATCAAGCGAGATTTCCAAACGATCTGCTTCTTCGGCATCAATATTGAGGCCGATATTGTAGGATTTTGCAATTGCCGCCAGCGCTTTCACCTTCGGCAGCAATTCGTCCATCACGCGTGTTGTTTGCGCGCGCGAATAGCGCGGATGCAAAGCCGACAGCTTGATGGAAATGCCGGGGCCTGCATAAATGCCGCGTCCGGCAGAGGCTTTACCAATCGCATGAATGGCATTTTCATAGTCTTTATAATAGCGCTCGGCATCTTGGGCGGTGGTCGCAGCCTCGCCCAGCATATCATAAGAATAGCCAAAGCCTTTTTGCTCCAGCACGCGGGCGCGTTTGACCGCTTCATCAATGGTTTGACCGGTGACGAATTGTTCGCCCATCATCCGCATGGCCATATCAACGCCGCGGCGCACGACAGGTTCGCCGCAACGCGCAATCACACGGGTGAGTGCGGCCGACAAACCACGGTCATTGACGGTGCCCGTGAGTTTACCGGTGACCACCAAACCCCAAGTCGCAGCATTCACAAACAAAGAACGTCCGCCACCGATATGGGATTTCCAATCACCGGTGGCGATCTTGTCACGAATAAGCGCATCGCGCGTTGCCGTATCGGGAATACGCAGCAATGCTTCTGCCAGACACATCAGCGCCACACCTTCCTGACTGGAAAGCGAATATTCATGAACCAGACCTTCAACACCAGTGCCTTTATGCTTGGCACGCAAAGCGGTGATAAGCTTGGTGGCGGTCTCGCGGATGGCTGTGCGCTCAGCTTCCGGCAAAGTGGCTTTTTCAAGCAAAATGCTCACGCATTCAGCCTCAGGACGTCGCGTTGCATCAGTAATAGCTTGGCGCAGCGGTGATTGCGTTTTCAGCGCCGGATCAAAGCGAAAGAAAATATCGTTAGACATAAGAGAAGAACCCTTGAGACTGTTATGATATCAGACGCTGTCCGTTTTTAAAACGTGAACCCGCTTGTCTGTTTGTCTTAAGAATATCATTCCCATAAGTTCCTTTCTCACCTATTATCAGCTATAATTAGGCAAATTGAACTTATTATCGAACGGAATCCGAGCCAGAATGACTGAAAAAATCGCTAAAACAGGCAATTTGGATTTGTTCGATATGCGGATTTTGGAAATTTTAAGCCAAGATGGACGCATTGCCGTCACCGAACTTGCCAAACAAATCGGCCTTTCCAAAACACCGTGCCAGACACGATTGAAACGCTTGGTGGATGAGGGCTATATTCAAGGCTTCCGCGCCGCCATTGATCCGGAAAAGCTCGGCCTTGACCATATTGCCTTTACGACCGTGAAATTATCCGATACCCGCGAAAAAGCATTGCAGGAATTTAACATAGCCGTGCGCAAAATCCGCGAAGTGGAAGAATGCCACATGATCGCCAGTTCATTTGATTATCTTTTGAAAATTCGAACACCGGATATCCGCCGTTATCGCATTGTGCTGGGTGAAAAAATCTCCAGCCTGCCCAATGTCGCCAGCACATCCACTTTTGTGGTGATGGAATCAGTCAAGGATAATCGTCCGGTCAGGGTTTATCCAGACAGCCTGTAATAACTGGACAAAAATCAGGCTATATATAATGGGCGTGAAATCAGGCGTCTTCGCCGAATTTATTACCTATTAGCGCAGTCAATGCATCCAGTACTTGTTGTGCTTCTTCGCCGCAAGCGCTGACCTGAATAGAACAACCTGGTGAGGCTGCCAACATCATCAAGCCCATGATTGATGTACCGCCCACCGACATGCCGTCTTTTTCAACACGCACATGAGCATTGAAACTATCCACAGTCTGGACGAATTTGGCAGAGGCGCGCGCATGAAGCCCGCGCATATTGATAATCTCAAGAGAGCGCGTCAGAGCCTCATCGGGATTATAGTCGCCAGTTACCGGCACGCTCACATGCATAAAGTTATTTTCCTGTCAGAACCTGACTGGCTACATTGATATATTTACGTCCGGCATCCTGTGCCTCGTTCAATGCCAGTTTCATATCACCTGATATACGCATGCTGCTCAATTTGATCAACATAGGTAAATTCACACCGGCTATCACTTCCACCTTGCCAGCTTCCATCACAGAAATTGCCAGATTGGAAGGGGTACCGCCGAACATATCAGTCAAGATAATAACACCATGACCTGTATCAGCGCGTTTTACCGCATCAACAATATCCTGCCGACGCTGTTCCATATCATCATCAGGGCCGATGCAAACAGTTTCAAAATTATCCTGCTGGCCGACAACATGCACAACGGCATATAAAAACTCTTCGGCCAATCTGCCGTGCGTAACAAGCACGAGTCCGATCATTGTTTAACTGCTCCCGTTCTGGCCTGCCATTTACTGCCTAAACAGTAAAATTGCCCGCTAATAAGGCTTTAGCAATCCTGATGCACATCGTTTAGCAAATAGGACACATATCTTGGCAGGGCAATTATTGATATCAAGTGAAAATTATTCGCAAAAAGCCAATAAAAACAAAATGCCGCAGTCTTCAGCTTGAAAACCATTTATAAAAATAACGAAAATTACAAAATATCTTTTTAAACTGTTGTTTTTAAATAATTTTATAAACTATACTTTTATAGTCAATATTTTCCACATCACGCATATATAATATAGACTTATGCACGATATATTCAAGCCAAGCGTTTTACGGCCATGGCTCGTAAAACAAAGTTGCTTCAACTGCACGGGCAATCGTCAGCGAATCAGCGCCTGTACTCAGTGCACGCAAGTGCAAACAAGGAATGTCCACTCCTTCGAAATGCCATTGATGCCCTTCAGGAAAACGATCCGCCATTTCAGCTTGAACAAGTCTGACAACCAGTGCAAGTTTCGTATCATTTTTAAAGGGGTGCCTAAATAGACCCGCACCACGGATCTCAATGCCGCCGGCCAATTGCTCGGGAACACCAGCGATGATGGCGTCACCTTCACGTCTGATTAGCGTTCGGTCATCAGCCACCAGCAAGGCGTTCTCACCACGTGCAGCAGCACGCTCTATCAATGTCAGCACCAGCTCAGTTTTACCGGCACCCGAAGCGCCTAAAAACATGACGCCGCGGCCATTCACTTCAACTGTTGAGGCGTGGATACCACTTTTATCCATCAGCTTGCCAAGGGTAGATCAACGATAAAACGGGCACCAATGATTTCCGGCTCAGCCTGCATTGTCGCTTTGGCTGCTTTACCGCTTTTCTTCGGTTCTTTTTCATCGCTATAGATATTTTCAGCAATCAAAGTACCGCCATGTGCTTCAATGATCTGACGGCTGATCGAAAGACCCAAACCGGAATTTTGGCCAAAGGCTTCATTGGATGGGCGGTCCGTATAGAAACGCTCGAAAATACGTTCGATATTTTCAATCGGGATACCTGGCCCGTTATCCTCAACGATTATCTGTACTCGCTGACCAAGGCTTGTCAGATGCACGATGATTTTACCGGTCTCTTCCGGCACAAAAGAACGCGCATTTTCAATCAGGTTGGAAATCACCTGCCCAAGTCGCAGATCATGGCCGGCAACGCCAAAGCCTTTTTTACCGGCTGGTTTCTTGCCGACATGAAATTCAATTGCCGTGCCACGTTTATTACGGCGCACGCCTTGCGCGGCCTGCACAATATTCTCCAGCAGCACTTTCACATCGACAATATCGGTATGTTCACGCGCCAGTTCTGCATCCAGACGCGATGCATCGGAAATATCGGTAATCAGACGGTCAAGACGGCGCACATCATGCTCGATCACATCCAGCAGACGTTTGCGCGATTCATCTGTTTTGGCGAGCGGCAGTGTTTCCACAGCACTACGCAGAGAGGTCAGCGGGTTTTTCAACTCGTGACTGACATCAGCTGCAAAACTTTCGATCGCTTCAATACGGGTATAAAGCGCATCCATCATATCGCGGATGGATGTGGACAAGTGGCCGATCTCATCCTGACGTTCGGAATAATCGGGAATTTCCACACGGGTTTTCACCCCATGACGTACACGGTCGGCGGCCGCCGCAAGTTTACGCAAAGGATTGGCAATCGCATATGCCAGAAACAGCGACAAGATAACCATCACCGCAGAAACGACACCGAAAACGCGAAAAATCGCGTTACGCTCGCCTTGCACGATCTTGTCGATATCCCCACCCTCTGTGGATAATAACAAAACGCCCAACACCGCGCGGAAACGCTGGATCGGAATTGCTACCGACACCACCAGTTCGCCTTTCTCATTACGGCGCTGTGCGGATTGCGGAACCCCTTCCATGGCGGCTTTAATTTCAGGATAGATCGAGCCATTACCACCGGGTTGCTCATGATCCAACGGTAAACCACCACCATAAAACAAACGCCAAATCCAGCCGCGTGCACGCTCAGTCCATGTTTTTTCTTCTTCATCAAGCGGGGGCAGATCATAACGGAAAACCTGACCACGGAAATAAAGATGGCGTGAATCAAGCAATAGGTTCGAACCGCGATCATAAATACGCGCACGCGTATTAACCGGTGAGATCAGACGGCGCAGCAAAGGTGCCACACGCTCCGGATTGATCGGAAATTCCCAGTTTTCAATGGAATCAGACGCCGGATTGGTACTTTGTCCGGCCTGCAATTCCAGCAGCACTTCCGGATCAATCATGATGGAATTGGTTTCAACCGTAGCGGAAGCTGCAATCGCACCGGCGATAATCTCGCCCTGCGTTTTCAAACTTTCCACTTTGGCATCAACCAAACCGTCACGAAACTGGTTCATATAAAGAATCCCTGAAACCAGTACGGCCAAGGCAGCCAGATTGAGGAACAGGATACGACGTGTCAAACTGGAAAAGAGATAATTGCCAAGCAATTTACGCACAGGCGCAAGCAGACGACGCAGAAACAACGAGCGTTGGCGCCGTGCCATACGCTCTCTGCGCGTGTCTGGTTTTTTGTCCACTTCATTAGACGCATCTGGGGACGCGTTTGGCGCCTGAACGACCATAAGCTGCTTTATCGCCTTTCGGATTTTGGCTCACAAATGAAAATTCTGCGATAATTTAAGCTTCGCGGAAGCGATAGCCAACCCCATAAAGCGTTTCAATCATCTCGAAACTGTCGTCAACCTGCTTAAATTTCTTACGCAGACGCTTGATATGGCTGTCGATGGTACGATCATCCACATAGACCTGTTCGTCATAAGCGGCATCCATCAAGGCATCACGGCTTTTAACCACGCCCGGACGCTGCGCCAAAGAATGCAGAATGAGGAATTCGGTCACAGTCAATATAACCGGTTCCCCTTTCCATGTGCATGTATGGCGCTCCTGATCCATCACCAACTGGCCGCGCTCAAGGGAACGAGCCTGCTGGCCGCTTGACTTGGCCGTACCGTCACGCGCTGCCACACGGCGCAGCACCGCTTTTACGCGTTCCACCAGCAAACGTTGCGAAAACGGCTTGGTAATAAAATCATCCGCACCCATTTTAAGGCCGAACAGCTCATCAATCTCATCATCTTTGGAAGTGAGAAAGATAACCGGCAGATCGGATTTCTGACGCAAACGGCGCAGTAATTCCATTCCATCCATACGCGGCATTTTAATATCGAAGATAGCAAGATTTGGCGGCCGCGCCGTCAGACCATCAAGTGCCGAGGCACCATCCGTATAAGTCTCAACACGATAGCCCTCTGACTCCAAAGCAATTGAAACGGAGGTCAGAATATTACGATCATCATCGACCAGAGCAATCGTTTGTGTTGCGGATACTTCCTTCATACGGTCGCCTTTCCTTGATTTAAGCAAATCAGCAGATGTCAAAACTACTATAATTCTTTGCGCTTGTGCAGTACAAATTAGGTACAAAATGTGGCAAAGGCATTTTCTGTCCGTAAATAAGTCTTCCACAGCTGAAAACAATCTTTGGTTGTGATTTTTTCCAAAAAACAACCCTGATAGTCCGTTCTAACCGATTTAAAAATTTTTAAATTTTTTTAAATCGATTAAACATTTGAATTATTTTATTTAAAATGTTTTGGACTCGCATCGCGCCGGTGAAAGCAAGATGACAAACACCGGCAGTGTTCAATAATTTTTAAACAGATCGCGGAGATACTATGAGCGAGATCGGCATCCACAATACCGCCGCTTCCATTGCCACTTCAGGACTGAAGGAGCTCTCTGCAGTCTATTATAATTTTGGACCGGCGAAGCTTTATGAAGAATCAATCCGTCGTGGTGAAGCAGAATTGACTGCGCAGGGCGCAATCGTTGCCCGCACCGGCCAGCACACCGGCCGCTCACCTAAAGACAAATTTGTTGTCCGTGATGCCAATACCGAAGATCAGGTTTGGTGGGACAACAACAAGCCGATGACACCGGAAGCCTTTGACCTGCTTCATGCCGATTTCATCGAACACGCCAAAGGCAAAGAACTGTTTGTACAGGATCTGATCGGCGGCGCAGACAAAGACAATTCCATCAATGCACGTGTGATTACAGAATTTGCATGGCATTCTTTGTTCATCCGCAATCTGCTCATCCGTCCTGAGGAAAGTGATCTTAGCACTTACGTTCCGCAGATGACCATCATTGATCTGCCGTCCTTCAAGGCTGACCCTGCGCGCTATGGCTGCCGCACGGAAACCGTGATTGCAGTGGATCTGACCCGCAAAATCGTTCTCATCGGCGGCACATCTTATGCCGGCGAAATGAAGAAATCTGTTTTCACCGCTCTTAACTATCTTTTGCCTGCCAAGGGCGTTATGCCAATGCATTGCTCGGCCAATGAAGGCAAAGACGGCGACACTGCCATTTTCTTTGGTCTTTCCGGCACCGGTAAAACGACTTTGTCGGCTGATCATAGCCGCACATTGATTGGTGATGACGAACATGGCTGGGGCAAAGACGGCATCTTCAACTTTGAAGGCGGCTGCTATGCCAAAACCATCCGTCTGTCGGCAGAAGCAGAACCGGAAATTTACGCGACCACCCAGCGTTTCGGCACAGTGCTTGAAAATGTTGTGCTGGATGATAACCGTCAGCCTGATTTCGACGATGGAACACTGACCGAAAACACCCGTTGCGCCTATCCGCTGAACTTCATCCCAAATGCAAGCAAGACAGGCAAGGGCGGTCAGCCTAAGAACATCATCATGCTTACTGCTGATGCTTTTGGTGTTATGCCTCCAATTGCCAAGCTGACACCGGCACAGGCGATGTATCACTTCCTGTCCGGCTACACCGCTAAAGTTGCAGGCACCGAAAAAGGCGTGACCGAACCGGAAGCAACGTTTTCAACCTGCTTTGGTGCGCCTTTCATGCCGCGCCATCCATCGGAATACGGCAATCTGCTGCGCGCATTGATTGCTGAACACAATGTGGATTGCTGGCTGGTTAATACCGGTTGGACAGGCGGTGCTTACGGCACCGGAAACCGTATGCCGATTAAAGCTACCCGTGCATTGCTGAGCTCGGCACTTGATGGTTCGCTAAACTCGGTTGAATTCCGCACCGACGAAAACTTCGGCTTTGAAGTTCCTGTTGCTGTGCCAGGTGTGGATAGTGCAATTCTCAACCCGCGTTCCACATGGGCAGATAAAGCCTCCTATGACAAACAGGCAGCCAAACTCGTTGATATGTTCATCAAGGCTTTTGAAAAGTTTGAAGCCCATGTGGACAGCGATGTGCGCTCTGCTGCACCTGCAACCCGGACGGCCGCTGAATAAGCGCTTTAAATATCTGAATTTGAAAAACCCGGCTTGAAAAAGTCGGGTTTTTTCATGCTGATTTTAACCTGTTTTTCGTGTAATATCGTGCCCATGGAAGAGAATAAAAACCGCATCCGCATCAATCACCGCATCCATATTCATGAAAATGATCTGGAAGAAAGCTTTATCCGGTCGTCAGGACCGGGCGGACAGAACGTCAATAAAGTTTCCACCGCTGTGCAGTTGCGGTTTTTGGCCGCACAAGCGGGACTGGAGCAAGATGTGCTGGAGCGCCTCATCAAGCTTGCCGGACAGCGCGCCACCAAAGACGGGGATATTCTGATTGAAGCAAGCCGCTTTCGTTTACAGGAACGCAACCGTCTTGATGCGCGTGAAAAAATGATCGCGCTGATTGCCGAGGCCGCCGTACCACCGCCACCGCCAAGGCGAAAAACCAAGCCCACCAAAGGCTCGGTTGAGCGCCGCCTGAAACAAAAAGCGGGGCGTTCTGATGTCAAGAAAATGCGCGGCAAAGTTAATTTTGACTAATCGAATATTTCTGACAAAAACCTGTGTCACAATTCGCCATCATCGTCTTTTAGAATAAGTTTCCTGCCAATTTGACTTATTTTCTTGGACAGCTGCAATTTCCGCACTACACTTCCGGCACAACTGTAACGAGGAGCTACTTTGATGGGTATTTTCGATTTTGTTAAGTCTGTGGGCACCAAGCTTGGCTTTGGCGAAGATGAGCCAAAAGCAGATGATCTGAAAAAGGAATTGGACTCTCACAAGCTCGGCACCGAAGATGTGCAGGTTGTGGTTGATGGTGATAAAGCCGTGCTGAAGGGTACTGTCAAAGACCAATCCGCTTTTGAAAAAGCTATTATCGCTGTGGGTAACTCGCTCGGTGTTTCGAAAGTGGAAGCCTCGGAGCTCACCGTCGATGGTGCAGCCGGCGATAAAGAGCCTGTTTTCTATACCGTGAAAAAAGGAGACAATCTTTGGAAAATCGCCGAAGCACAATATGGTAAAGGCAAAGGCGCTAAAAACAATATTATCTTTGAAGCTAACAAACCGATGCTGACCTCGCCCGACAAAATCTATCCGGGTCAGGTGCTTCGTATTCCTGAGCTCGACTAGAATTTATTATATATTTTAAATGAAAGGCTCCACCGAAAGACTTATAGTCTGAAATTTCGGTGGGGCTTTTTTATGCCACCTTAGGTTAAGAATATAAAACCGGAGACATATTATGATCATTACCTTTGGTTCGATCAATGTGGACTTCATGTTTCAGCTAACCGAAATGCCGCGTGCGGGCCAAACATTACTGGCCAATGATTTCCACACAGAGGCAGGTGGCAAGGGCGGCAACCAAGCTTTGGCTGCGGCGCGTGATGGCGCTGAGGTTTTAATGTATGGGGCAGTGGGCACAGATGCGCTCGCGCAGATAGGCCTCAGTAATCTGGAAAAATTCGCCAATATCAGCCGTGTTGAGCGTCTTGCAGCGCCAACCGGTTGTGCTTCCGTTTATACCGACAGCCACGGCAATAATATGATTGCGGTGGCATCAGGTGCAAATTTACACGCTTCCTCGGCTGTGATTGAAGACGCATATCTGAAAAACGCCAATATCGTTTTGATGCAGATGGAAAACAAACCGGAAGAGGTCGAGAAGCTCATCCGTCGCACCAATGCAACTAAAGCGCTGGCGATACTCAATCTGGCACCAGCCTATCGCTTGCCAGAAGATGTGTTGTCGCTATGCGGTCTAATTGTCGTCAATGAAGATGAAGCGGAAGCACTTGGCCAATGGCTTGATTGTCCGCCTGACGCTAAAAGCCTTTCAACCCATCTCAACACCGGCATTTTACGCACACTGGGCGGCGAGGGAGCCGAAGCGTTTATGGACGGTCAACTCATTCAAATGAAAACCGTGGCCGTGGATGTCAAAGACACCACCGGAGCTGGTGATTGTTTTGTTGGTGTGCTGGCCTCAGCCCTCGACAAAGGTTTGAAACTTGGCGCAGCCATGGAACGTGCATCTGTTGCTGCGGCCATTGCCTGTACGCGCAGAGGCAGCCAGCAAACGATCCCGCGCGCCCAAGAGACAGACCAGTTTATCGCCAATCACATGGCTTAAAACTAAAAAGTCCGGCTCAACAGGCCGGACTTTTTTATTTTCAAATCTTTCTTAAAGCGACTTCTTCAATCAGGTGATCATTGCCTTTACGCAAGATCAGATCTGCACGAGGCCGTGTCGGCAGAATATTTTCCCGCAAATTGATCAGGTTGATATTTTCCCACAGCCCTTCACCGATAGAACGCGCTGTGGTTTCCGACAGCTGTGAATAACGGTGAAAGAAAGACTTCGGATTTTGGAAAGCTGTCTCACGCAAGCTCATAAACCGATCAATATACCATTTATGAATCTGGTCGGTTTCCGCATCAATATAAATGGAAAAATCAAAGAAGTCGGATACGAACGGCACCATCTTGCCGTCTTCCGGCAGGTCACGAACCTGCAACACATTGATGCCTTCGAAAATCAGAATATCCGGTTTATCAATGGTGATATATTCATCCGCCAATACATCATAAGTCAGGTGCGAATAAAGTGGTGCGCGTACCTGCCCGATGCCTGCTTTGATAGCCGACAAAAAGCGTAAAACTGCGCCCACATCATAACTTTCCGGAAAGCCTTTGCGATCCATCATATTATGCTCACGCAGCACTTCATTGGGATATAGAAAGCCGTCAGTGGTGACGAGATCAACTTTCGGACTCGAAGGCCAGCGTGCCAACAATTCCTTCAGGATACGCGCTGTGGTCGATTTACCCACCGCCACAGAACCGGCAATACCGATGATGAACGGTGTTTTAAACGTATCATCCATATTGAGGAATTGCTTGCGCTGTTGAAACAGCAGCTGGCTTGCTTCCACATGCGCCGACAACAAACGCGACAGCGACAGATAAATATGGCGCACTTCATCCAGATCAATCGGATCACCTAAAGAGCGCAGCCGTTTAACCTCATCAGCCGTCAGGGTGAGGGGCGTATCCGCACGAAATTCCGACCACTCATTGGCGGAAAACAGGCGATAAGGCGAATATTGTCCGGGTGCAAGCTGATCCACTTTTTCCCACATGAGAGCGCGTCCTTATGCGTTGCCGCGTGCAGCTTTTTCCTCAAGACCCGTTTGCGATGTGCGGCGCTGAAGCTCGGCCAAAACATCATCCAAAGAAACACCGGCAATTTTCCACACCACCAAAAGGTGATAGAGAAGATCCGCACTTTCAGACACGACTTCCGACTTATCACCAGCAAGCGCTGCAATGATCGTTTCCACCGCTTCTTCGCCAAGCTTTTGGCTGGCTTTCGGTTGGCCTTTACGCATTAAAGAAGCTGTATAGGACGAACCATCCGTGCTGGCGGCGCGCTCGGCAATAATGGTTTCCAGCGCTTCAAGGGTAAATCTGCTCATCGTTTTTCTCCGGAGCTGTTCCCGCTCATCAGTTTTTTATTATTGCAAAGGATCAAGGCGCACAGGAATTCCGGCATCTGCCAGGGTGCGTTTTGCTTCTTCAATCGTATAAGTGCCAAAATGGAAAATGGAGGCCGCCAGCACCGCCGCAGCATGACCGTCACGAATACCTTCCACCATATGATCAAGCGTACCAACGCCACCCGATGCAATCACCGGCACCCTTACGCTGTCAGCCACCGCACGGGTCAGCGCAATGTCATAACCAGCTTTGGTACCGTCACGATCCATCGAGGTGAGAAGAATTTCACCTGCACCCAAATCAGCCATTTTCTGCGCAAATTCGATCGCATCAATGCCGGTACGTTCACGCCCGCCATGCGTGAAAATTTCCCATCGATCTGTTTCATTGGCGCTCGACACTTTTTTCGCATCAATCGCCACGACAATACATTGGTTGCCGAATTTGTCGGCAGCTTCTGCGACAAAGTCCGGATTTTTTACCGCCGCTGTATTGATGGAAACTTTGTCGGCACCCGCCAGCAATAATTTGCGAATATCGCCAACAGCCCGCACGCCACCACCAACAGTGAGCGGCATGAAGCATTGTTCAGCGGTGCGCGAAACCACATCAAAAATCGTATCACGATTGTCGGAGGTTGCCGTAATATCGAGAAAGCACAATTCGTCGGCTCCGGCCGCATCATAAGCTTTAGCCGCTTCCACCGGATCACCGGCATCAATCAGATCAACAAAATTGACGCCTTTGACAACGCGTCCGTCTTTCACGTCCAGACAAGGAATAACACGTGCTTTCAGCATTCTAAGCCCCCATTCGGCGAGATTATTTTATTTTTAGCCACGACTTGCCACTTCAAGGCGGGCTGCTTTCAACAAAGCAAGTGCCTGTGCCGGATCAATGCGGCCATCATAAAGCGCACGTCCTGAAATGGCACCTTCAAGCTTGCGCGCATCGGGCATAGTCATGCGTTCAATATCCTGCATCGAAGCCAAGCCTCCGGATGCAATTACCGGAATGGAAACCTCATCTGCAAGGCTGAGAGTTGACTCCCAATTAATACCAGCCAGAATACCGTCACGGTCAATATCAGTGTAAATGATTGCCGCCACACCGGCGCCTTCAAACTTCTGCGCCAGTTCAATCACGCCAAGTTCGGAGGCTTCCGCCCAACCTTCAACCGCGACTTTGCCGCCTTTGGCGTCAATGCCGACAGCCACTTTGCCCGGAAACTCTTTACAGGCTTCGATGACAAGAGCCGGATCACGCACCGCAACCGTGCCTAAAATGACGCGTGATAGCCCGCGCAAAAGCCAGTTTTCGATATGCTGCAATGAGCGGATACCACCACCGAGCTGCACCGGATTTTTGGTGGCTTTCAAAATCGCATCAACCGCCGCACCATTAACACTTTCACCGGCGAAGGCGCCGTTGAGATCAACCACATGCAGCCATTCAAAACCCTGATCTTCAAATGCTTTGGCCTGTGCGGCAGGGTCCTGATTATAGACCGTCGCCTGATCCATATCGCCCAGTTTCAAACGGACGCATTCGCCTTCTTTAAGATCAATCGCAGGAAATAAAATCATGGCTTCCACTTCAAGAAATTAGCAATCAAAGCCAGTCCGAGTGCCTGACTTTTTTCCGGATGGAACTGCGTTCCAGCCATATTATCGCGCGCTACCGCAGCGGTGATTGTTTCGCCATACTCACTTGTGGCCAAAACATCCTCAGGATTTTTAGCATCCAGCATGTAAGAATGGACGTAATAGGCGTGCAATCCATCATCGCCGGTTGCGATATTCGCAAAGAGGGGATGGGAATGTTTCACGTGAATCTTATTCCAGCCGATCTGGGGAATTTTTAAACTCGGGTCTGAAACTTTGATTTCACGCACATCACCGGCAATCCAGCCAAGGCCTTCAGTCACTTGCTTTTCAAGGCCACGCTCTGCCATCAATTGCATGCCGACACAAATGCCGAGGAAGGGGCGTGCCTGCTCAACTACCGTTTTCTGCAATGTTTCGATCATATCCGGCACGAGTGAAAGCCCATGTTTACAATCGGCATAAGCGCCAACACCCGGCAACACAATATAATCGGCATGCGCCACACGATGCGCGTCTGATGTCACGTCAATTTCAATAGAAGGATGCACATCATTGCCGGCACGTTCAAATGCTTTGGCAACGGAGCGCAGATTGCCTGATCCGTAATCAATAATGGCAACACGCATTAAGAATTATCTCCGCGGTGACTCACAAGACCAATCTGTGAACCGATATGAGGGAATTGGGGAGGGGACTTCAACTGTCTTTGCTGATTGGTTGTTTCTGTCACTGAACCGCCACTCTGCGGCTGTTGACACAAATTTGCATGATCGACGAAATAGCGGATTTCCGCTTCGCCTAAATCATTGGCATCAATCACAGCCTTTTCAACAAAGCCGCGACGGCGCAATTTGGCGATCCGCCAATTATTGCCTTCGAGTGCCACCAGCACAGAAACAAGAAAAATCAGAAATGGAACAGCGGGCGCAAATTGTGTTGTCGCCGCACTGCCAATGGCAAGTGTTGCCGCCAACACGACAAATGCTTCCAGCCAAAGCCGTTTGGACAAGAGCCAGAAAAAAGGCACAATCAGCGCGAAGAGCGCAAAGCCGTCACGTACTATGACAGTAGCGTCCACCTGTACCTTTTCGTTTAAGCCTTCTGGTTCCAGAACGACAAAGCTTGCCATGACTAACCTTTTAAAGTGCCCTTGGTTGAAGGTATCGCATTTTTTTGGCGCGGATCAGTTTCAATAGCAACCCGTAAAGCGCGCGCCACTGCTTTAAAAACAGTTTCGGCAATATGATGGTTATTGCTGCCGTAATGGTTTTTAACATGCAGCGTGATGCCTGCATTCATAGCGAAAGCCTGAAAAAACTCCTGCACCAGCTCGGTGTCGAAAGTGCCGATCTTCGGCGCATTGAACGGCACATCCCAAACGAGGAAAGGGCGTCCCGACACATCCAAAGCGGCGCGGGTCAAAGTTTCATCCATTGCCAGATCAAGCGAGGCATATCGCACAATACCGCGGCGCTCGCCCAAAGCTTCAGCCACGGCTTTGCCCAATGCAATGCCGGTATCTTCAACTGTATGGTGGTCATCAATATGCGTATCGCCTTTGGTGCGGATATGCATATCAATCAGGGAATGTCGTGACAGCTGATCAAGCATGTGGTCGAAGAAACCAACGCCGGTTTGAATATCAAATTGGCCGGTTCCGTCCAAATTCACCGAAACAGCAATTCCGGTTTCGTTGGTGGAACGTTCAATACTTGTTTTGCGTGCGCTGTCAGAAACCATATCTTTTCCCATATGTATATATTGGCCCCATAGGCATTTATTGCCAGCGTTCTAGAACAGGTTGCGCCTTTTTCCAAATGCTTTGATGGGGTGCGGCCATCAATTGGCTTAATTTATTGCGCCACACCGCCTTATTATTTGCATTTCTTTGTCAATTTCATACATAAAACCAAAATGAAGTGCGGGTGATTTCTTGTAAATCGTATCACCGCGTCACATATTCAGGATCAGCTAAGATCGGTCGGGGTCGCCATGATTGCCTGAGTAAACAGGAATCTGAGCGGTCGCCTAAGGAGTATCCATGATCAATCATAATCCCACAACCATTTATGGCACCACAATCGTAACCGTGCGCAAAGGCGACAAAGTCGTCATCGCCGGTGACGGGCAGGTCTCGCTTGGCAATACCGTTATGAAAGGCAATGCGCGTAAAGTGCGCCGCTTGAGCAAAGGCAATGTGATTGCCGGTTTTGCCGGTGCAACGGCTGATGCTTTTACCCTGCTGGAGCGACTGGAAGCCAAGCTTGAGCAATATCCTGACCAATTGATGCGTGCATGTGTGGAACTTGCAAAGGACTGGCGTACCGACCGCTATTTGCGGAAATTAGAAGCCATGATGCTGGTGGCCGATGCCAATGTGACTTTGGCACTCACCGGCACCGGTGACGTGCTGGAGCCGGAACATGGCGTAATGGCCATTGGCTCGGGTGGCAATTATGCGCTGGCTGCTGCCAGAGCACTTATTGATACCGATCTTGACGCAGAAGAAATTGCCCTCAAAGCTATGAATATTGCTGCAGATATCTGCATCTATACCAATCATAGCATTCTGGTGGAATCGCTCGACGCGAAATAAGCGCTCACATTTTAAGAGCAACCGAGAGGCGAAGATCGCCTCTCATCATCCAATCAGCTCACAGGAAAGCCGTTTTTGCCCTTTCAATTTATTCAGGTAACGGCCGATGGATTATAAAAATAATGTCAAATTTTTCACCGCGTGAAATTGTTTCTGAACTTGATCGCTACATTATTGGCCAGAACGACGCCAAGCGCGCCGTCGCCATTGCTTTACGCAATCGCTGGAGACGTCAGCAGCTTGACGGCCAGATGCGCGAAGAAGTGATGCCAAAAAACATCCTGATGATCGGACCAACCGGCGTTGGTAAAACCGAAATCTCCCGTCGTCTTGCCAAATTGGCCGGTGCGCCTTTCATCAAGGTCGAAGCCACCAAATTTACCGAAGTCGGCTATGTCGGGCGTGACGTCGAACAGATCATTCGTGATCTGGTTGAAGCCGCTATCGGTCTTGTGCGCGAGAAAAAGCGCGAAGAGGTCAAAGCCAAAGCCCACATCAATGCCGAAGAACGCGTACTCGATGCATTGGTTGGTAAAACTGCAAGCCCTGCCACCCGTGACAGCTTCCGCAAGAAATTGCGTGATGGCGAATTGGACGACAAAGAAATCGAAATTGAGGTGGCCGACAACGGCTCATCCAACAATTTTGAAATTCCGGGCATGCCGGGCGCCAATATCGGCGTGCTGAATTTGAGCGACATGCTTGGCAAAGCCATGGGCGGCCGTACCAAACAACGCAAAACCAGTGTTAAAAACTCTTATGCATTGTTGATAACCGATGAATCCGACAAGCTGCTGGATCAGGATCAGGTTATTCAGGAGGCACTCAAAGCAACCGAAAATGACGGTATTGTCTTCCTCGACGAGATCGACAAGATCGCCCGCGAAGGCGGCTCGGGTGCCGGTGTTTCGCGTGAAGGTGTGCAGCGGGATCTGTTGCCACTGGTGGAAGGAACAACCGTTTCAACCAAATATGGGCCGGTGAAAACCGATCATATTCTTTTCATCGCATCGGGTGCTTTCCACGTTTCCAAGCCATCCGACCTGTTGCCTGAATTGCAGGGTCGTCTGCCGATCCGCGTTGAACTCAGCGCACTGACCCGTGAGGATCTGCGTCGCATTTTGACCGAAACCGAAGTGAGCCTCATCAAACAATATATTGCTTTGATGGCAACTGAAGAAGTCAAACTCGACATCACCGATGATGCAATTGATGCTTTAGCTGATATTGCCGTTGATCTTAATGCAACAGTTGAAAATATCGGTGCGCGGCGTTTGCAGACAGTGATGGAACGTGTGCTGGATGAAATTTCGTTTGCCGCACCGGATAAATCCGGATCATCTTTCACGGTGGATGCTGATTATGTGCGTAAAATGGTTGGCGATCTGGCCAAGAACACCGATCTTTCACGCTTTATCCTATGATTAATGTGAATATAAGTGACCGGAAAGACACGTTCGCAATAGTTAATTAAGAATTTGAAAAATCCCCTCGACTTGTGCGGGGGGATTTTTTATTTTCCGCACAACTTATATTCGTATTCTTTCACTTACCGAGGCACGTTACAGCAATATGATTAGCCGACTGAACCTCATCGCCGGCATTTGCCTGTCCGTAGTGCTTGCAAGCCCAGTTCTCAGCCAACCAGCTTATAGCGCCACCGTTGTGCCAACCGGCAACCGCAATGCGCAGCAGCCGGCCATTCCGGGTGCTTCTGCTAAACGCACCAAAGAACTGAGCACCACTTACGAAAAGAAATACCAGAAAATCTATACATTGCTCAAAAATGATGCATCGTTGCGCTCAAAAATCCGCGCTAACGCATCAGCATACGGCATTGATCCGATCCATATTGTTGGCGCGATTGTCGGCGAACATACCTATAATGTGGATGTTTATGACCGTTTACAGACCTATTATGTGAAGGCAATGTCCTATGTAAATCAGGGTGTGGATTTCGCCTATAATGGCGAAAGCATTGCCAATTTTATCAAACGCCCCGAATTTGCCGGCTGTGAGCGCTTTAAAGACAGCTACACACTTTGGGGGTGCCGCGAAGATGTTTGGAATGCAAAATTCCGCGGCAAAAAACTTGATGGTAAATCTTACCCGAACAATCGTTTCAGCGCTGTCTTCTTCCAGCCATTTTATGCAGGCCAAACCTTTGGCCTTGGACAGATCAACCCGCTGACCGCGCTGCAAATGTCCGACATGGTCAACCGTGTATCAGGCTTGCCGAAACTGCGCGCCGAAGATGGCACCACCATCTATAAAACTATTATGGATCCGGATTTGACCCTGCCATATATTGCAGCGACCATTAAACAATCGATCACCTCTTATCGTCAAATTGCCGGTTTTGATATTTCAAAAAATCCGGGTCTGACTGCTACCTTATATAATACCGGTGGCGCTGATGACCGCGCACGCGCCTTGGCACAAACCAATAAAAATCGCAAAGCAGCAGGACAACCAGCTTTGATGCCACAGGAAAATTATTATGGCTGGCTCGTTAATACCAAACTGGATGAGCTGAAAGCTTTTTTTAAATAACAGTCAAACTTTAAATGACAGTCAAACCGTGACGGATTGATTTATTGCGGCGGCGCTTGCGCGCCGCATCAATCTGTTCAGTCATAATTTTGATCGTCTCACGATCCAGAATACGAATATTTTTAGATAATAAATTGGCAAGTTCGGTGGCTTGCGGGCTCAAACCAGCCGTATCAATCACCACACGCGGATGCGAAATTTTCGCTAATTGCTGCAGTTCTTCCGCTTCATCCCAAATGATATTGAAATAGGTGATGATACGTTGCAACATGTCCCATGTGGGCGCACCGCGCCGCCCATGCTCAAGTGCCGACAAATAGGCCGCAGAAACGCGCAAAGCTTCCGCCATTTCCTTTTGGCTTACGCCACGCTTTTCGCGCAACTCCCTCAACCGTTGGCCAAAAGGGGTCATAGGGATAACCCCGTTGAAACGGCGCGACGCAATCGCACATAAAGCGCACCATGCCCGCCATGATGATGTGCCGCATCTTCATAAGCACTGACCAGCAACCGAAAAATCGGCGTCGAAAACCAATGCGGTACCACTTGTTTCAGCACGCCTTCACTGCCGTAAGATCGCCCCTTGCCGGTGATAATCAACACATGACGCAAACCTCTGGCATGAGCATCCGCCAAAAAACCGTATAATAAATTATACGCCTCGCGCTGCGTTAGCCCGTGCAGGTCTATCCTTGCATCAATATTAAGCCGTCCTTTTGCAATCTTGCGATGCGTTGGTTTATCGAGCGGATAAATCTCTTGCTGTTTTGGTTTTACGACAACAGGCTTTGCATCTTCCTTAAATACAGCAAGCTTTTTAAACTGAGGTGCAGCCGATGGCTTTGATTTGGGGGCCACTTCCTGTTCCCACAAGTCAAAATCATCCATTGCCGATTTCAGGTGATGTTTGCCGGAAATAGGCAAAGCGGTTTTGGCAACCGTTTCCCATAAAATCCGGTCTTCTGCGCGTAAATAATTTTTAGGAGCCATCTTCAATGCTCCTTACAACGCAAAAAAACGGCGAAAGCCGTTATAAATTCTTTGAGAAATAAACACCCGGGCAGCACTGACTGCCCGGAAAATCCAAATTTTATTTTATACAACACTTGTCCGAATCCGGATCACAAAAGATTAAGGTTGCTAAAAGCAGAAAGACCCTTAGTCCTCTGCCTCGGTTGCCACCAAACGCCAGTTTGGATCGCGCGATTTCAAATCACGCGCAAATGTCCAAAGATCCTTCACTTCAATAACAGCTTCCGGATCACCATCGATAACATTATCTTGTTTATCCAAAGTGGAAGTAATCATCTGACTTAACAGCGAAACTGTAATATGGGCTTCCGAACCTTTGATTTCCACTGCTGTGATGTCAGCTTTTTCCACACCGATATAAGTGGAGCGCTGTTTTTCACCGCGCTTTTCACGCTCATCAATCGCTGAAACAAAGCCGTCATACACTTCTTTGGAAAGAAGGTTTTTCAGCAATTTACGATCGCCGTCAGCATATCCCATCACAATCATTTCATGCGCAAGCTTTAAGCCTTTAATGAAAGTTTTTGGATCAAATGAAACATCCATGGCGCGGATGGCACGCAACTTATCATTGATAGGTGAACCAACCGGCGCCACAGCATCAATGGAACGAAAATCTTTAACCGGCTGTTCAGCACCGGCTTTGCGCGGCAATGAAATCACATTATCTGCATCATCGCCATTTTGCGGCTGTGCTGCATCTGCCGGTTTTTGCGTTGTATAAGGATCAAGGGGCGGTTTTTCATTGCCTGTGCGGGTGCCAAGAACATTTCTCAGCTGGAAGAAAATCACAACAGCTGCGATCAAGAAGAAAATTGTGCCAAAATCAAAAAATTCCATACCCTGCGCCATGTTAGGATCCGTGCTTCACTCTAGCATAACCGGATCTGAATTTCACCTGAAGCATTCATAATTAATAAAATGCTCTGTTCAGTTCATTTGATGCATCTGATCCAAAAACCGCTACGCACTTTTTGGGATGCGGCTCATTCTCACCGCGCATCTTATTCCAAAAACCGCTACGCACTTTTTGGGATGCGCTTGTATTCAAAAAACATATAGATTGCGCAAGCTAAACATTCAAATTCAGACCCCGCATACCTATCTGTAACCGCATGAAGCTCATTTATGCCATGTATCTTATATGTATTTCGTTGCAAATGCATATATTTCAAGCGCAAAAGCTGCAAATATAGCATTTTAACCGCAATACTGCCGCATCAATGTGGATAATAAAATTCATGTAAGCGCAAACAACGCAAAAACCTCAGGCAAGTGAAAGGCCTTTTCTCAATGCCATCTTCCTATGCACCGCTTCTCTTACTGGCGTTACCTTTTGTCGAGATTGCAGGTTTTATCATTGTCGGAAGCCATGTGGGTGTATTGGCAACCATCGGCCTGCTGATTTTGAGCGCTATACTGGGCTTTTTTCTGCTGCGTATCCAAGGTTTCAGTCTGTTACAGCGCATCCGCTCAGAAACAGCTGCCGGTCGTGTTCCTGATCGTGAAGTTGTGCATGGCGCCATGCTGGTAATGGCGGCCATTCTTTTGATCGTACCGGGATTTGTCACCAGTGCTTTTGGCTTGCTGCTTTTCATGCCGCCTGTGCGCGATTTTGTCTGGAACCGTTTTTTACGCGGTAAAATGGTTGTTGCCGGAACTTATACAAATGCCGGCAGTTACACCAATCATACAAATTACAGCGACAGATCTAATGATGACAATATCATTGATCTCGATCCTGAAGATTTTTCCAGTAAACCTGATCCGAATTCACCATGGCGACCAAATAATCAGGATAAATGAAGCTTGAAGCTTCAAGATTTAAAGCAGTTTCTTGCCTCATAGAGAAACACATGCTAGCCAACTGAACTGAATTCGGGACATTCAGGATCCCGCTCAAACAAAAAAAGGTTTTTTTGAAAATGGCAAATGAAGCGACGAATGGAAACGGTTCGGCTAATCCAGCTGTTGAGCCATCACTGAATATTCTGGCTCAATATATCAAGGATCTTTCATTCGAAAGCCCGGGCGCGCCGATGTCACTGCGTCCGCGTGAAAAAGCCCCTGCAATCAGCATCAATGTCAACGTCAATGCCAACCCGATTGCGCAGGACGATTTTGATGTTGTGCTGACCCTGACCGCCAAAGCAACCGACGATAAAGACGTTCTGTTCAATGCAGAACTGGTTTATGGTGGTGTATTCCGTATTCAGGGCATCCCGCAGGAACATGTTCTGCCGCTGTTGTTCATTGAATGCCCGCGCCTGCTGTTCCCGTTTGCCCGTCAGATCATTGCTGATGCAACCCGTAATGGCGGCTTCCCGCCACTGATGATCGACCCTATCGATTTTGCTCAGATGTTCCAGCAGCGCATGGCTGAAGAACAGGCTAAAAACGCCGTTAAAAGCTAATCAGTTTTAAAACTCAAACATAAAAAGGCCCGGATAAACATCCGGGCTTTTTATTGAACTTTATCCGGTTTTAACCGGACATATATTTTTTCCAGATCGCTTTATCACCCATTTTGGCCACCAAAGCATCATGGGCTGATTTTTCAGTCTCGCTTATCCTTGGAGCCAAAGGTGAGGGGCGTTTAACCAATTGAACTTTTTGGCCAGAACCCGATTGGTTGCTATTTTCCTGACCTCTGTCACTGTTTAAACCAAGCGCCGTCTGTTTACCGCCGATCAACTCGATATAAACTTCGGCCAAAATTTCAGAGTCAAGCAAGGCGCCGTGCAATGTGCGGTGGCTGTTATCAATGCCATAACGACGGCAAAGCGCATCAAGCGTATTGGGCCCCATCGGATTACGCCGGCGGGCCAGTGCTAATGTATCTACTATCCGGTCGGTACCGATCGGCTCGCGCCCCAAACGATCCAATTCCGCATTAATAAAACCAAGGTCAAACATCGCATTATGCGCGACCAGTTTGGCACCCTCAAAAAATGCAAGAAAATCATCCGCTATATCGGCAAAAACCGGCTTATCTAAAAGCTGTTCATTGCTGATACCATGCACAGCCAATGCATCCGGATGCACTTCTTTGCCTTGCGGGTTAATATAGACATGAAATGTGCGACCGGTGAGGAAACGATTGACCATTTCCACGCCGCCGATTTCAATAACCCGATCGTCCACACGGGAAAGACCCGTGGTTTCAGTATCGAAAACGATTTCACGCATTTTCATTTATGCCTTTTTGCCAAACTTTATTTGTGCCTCAACCATTGCTCAATTGTGCGATGATTGCATTAATCTGCTGCTGCATAGCCTCAAAACTAACATTGCTATCAATGATAAAATCAGCTTTTGCACGCTTTTCGTCATCACTCAGCTGCCGGCTCAAAATAGATTCAAATTTTTCAACCGTCATACCTTCTCTGGCCAGCACACGTTTAAGCTGAACATCGGCCGGAGCACTCACGACCACAATGCAATCCACCCGATCTTTACCTCCCGCCTCGAAAAGTAGCGGAATATCAAGCACCACCATCGGCTCGCGATCAAATTTTGCCTGTTCCAGAAACATGCTTTCTTCTTCATGCACCAATGGATGCACAATTGATTCAAGCTTTTTCATAGCCTGGCTATCATTGAGCACTGCCTGCGACAGTTTTTTACGGTCAACCATACCGTCAATCACTGTGCCCGGAAAAGCCTGCTCAATCAGCGGGCTGGCTCGACCGGCATAGAGCCGGTGCACCGTTTCATCAGCATCATAAACCGGCACACCAGCCTTCTCAAACATTTTGGCAGCGGTGGATTTACCCATTCCGATAGAACCGGTCAGACCGACAATGATCATTTTATTTTGCCATATCCTCTAAAATATGTGCACGCAAAGCCTCTGTTACCCGTGGGCGCACACCAAACCAACGCTCAAAACCCGGCACTGCCTGATGCAGCAGCATACCCAATCCATCCGCAGTTTTTAATCCGGCTGCCTCTGCCTTTTTCAAAAACCCTGTTTCCAGTGGAACATAAACAATATCCGTTGCCAAGGCATGTGGCTTGGCTTGTGTCAGATCAAGCGGAAAGTCATCTTCGTGGCCATGTCCGCTCATACCAAGCGACGTTGTATTAACGATCAGACCAGCCGATTGCACGAGGGTGTCTGCATCTGCCCATTCATGAGCAGAAATTGCAACATCATCGCTTTTGAAATGTCTGGCCAATTCTTCCGCACGCGCCAAAGTTCTGTTTACAATATAAATGGTTTTGAAACCACGCTCTTTCAATGCATGGATAATGGCACGTGAAGCACCGCCTGCGCCTAAAATAAGAGCTATGTCTGCTTTGTCCCAATCAGGCGCCTGTGCATCCAGATTGGCAGCAAAACCATAAGCATCGGTATTGCTGCCGCAAAGCACACCATCTTCCAGCCAAAGCGTATTGACCGCACCAATGGCTTTGGCTGCATCATCCAGTTTGGCACACAGCTTAAAAGCCTCTTCCTTATGAGGCAGGGTGACATTGCCGCCAACCAGACCTTGTGCATTCAGTGTTGTTGCAAAAGCAGCAAAGTCTTCGGGTGCCACTTCCCTGGCCTGATACGAGCCTTGCAAATCATATTCCCGCAGCCAAAATCCATGAATGAGCGGCGAGCGTGAATGTTTAATCGGATAGCCGGTTACAAAGGCTTGTTTTTTTTCAACCATCAATCAAACTTTCTTCGCGTAATTTTTGCAACAGCGGCAACAAAGGCAGGCCAATGATGGTGAAATAATCGCCTTCAATTTTTTCAAACAATTGAATGCCTTCGCCTTCCACCTGATAAGCGCCGACACTTGATAATGCGATATCACCTACACGCCCCAGATAGCGCCCGATGAATTCAGGTTTCAAATGACGCATGGTCATATAAGCAATTGAAACATGGCGCCAAATTGTTTCGCCATTTTTGACCAGCACGATACCGCTGTTCAACTGATGGGTTTTGCCGGAAAGTTTTAAAAGGTTATTACCTGCTTCTTCCAGATTAGTGGATTTATGAAAAATTTCGTCGCTCAGAGATAAGGTCTGGTCACAACCGATAATGATCGCATCGGGATATTTTGCACTTACAGCTAAAGCTTTTGCTTCTGCCAGCACGACAGCCACATCTTCAGGGGTCGCACCCGAACGATAAAGCGGCGCTTCGACTGCGCGCTCGTCAATATCGGCATTTTCCGTACCAAATATCAGACCGGAATTATTGAGAAGCTGCGCCCTGAACGGACTTTTAGACGCTAAGATAAGGGAAGTGGTCACTGTTGATCTCATTTCTTGAACAGTCTTTATCAGCGATTGCGTGGCCGCAGTGCCATAATAGCAGCTGCGGTTTCTTCGATCGAACGGCGTGATACATCAATCACCGGCCAACCATGACGGGCACACAAATTGCGCGCATAGGTCAGCTCTTCTGCAATTGCTGCTCTGTCGGTATAAAATTCATTATGAAAATCAGCAACCGTGCCGAGCAAACGATGCTGGCGCACCTGTGAAATACGTTCAGCCGTGGCAATCAAACCGACAATCAGCGGTTTCTTTGCATTGATCACTTCATCTGGAATGGGCACACCGTTTACTATCGGCACATTGGCGGTTTTGATGCCGCGATTAGCCAGATAAATGCTGGTTGGTGTTTTGGATGTGCGCGAAATGCCGACTAAAACAACATCTGCTTCTTCAATATCAGGTGGCAACAAACCGTCATCATGCTCCATGGTAAAATTGAGCGCATCGATACGGCGGAAATAATCCGTATTCAGAACATGTTGCGCACTGGCGCGTCTGTGTGCAGCCAGCCCTAAGTAAGACTGAAATGTTGCCAGCACCGGCTCCAAAACAGAAACACAGGGAACCCCCATGGACGCGCATGATTGATCAATCATCGCAGCCAGTTTTTGATCAACAACTGTATAGAGAACAATACCCGGTTCAGCATCAATTCCTTCCAGAACTTTGCTCAATTGTTTCTCGGTTCTGATCAGCGGATACATGTGCTCAATGGCACGCGCATTGGTGTATTGCGCGGCTGCTGCACGCCCTGCGGCAATGAGAGTCTCTCCGGTCGCATCAGAGATCAAATGCAAATGAAAGTAAGAAAGCGATTTTGTCACAGTTTTCTGATCACCCTGTTGACGGTTGTGCGTAAGTTTCAGTGCCTTATGACTATCCCCGACAGGCTGGTGGAAACTTGCCAAGTCATCCACAATTCGCATGCCTGTATAAAAACTTTTGACAGGGATGTGCATAAATTTTGATTGATGAAGTTCTATCATACTTATCCAATAGTTTTCCACAATTTGCAGTGGATAGTTATTTTACGCAAGTCCTTAGGATTCAAAGTAAATTTAGCCACCCATTGCTTTTTCCCGAATGATCGGTGATTTATGCACACATCAAAGGATCAGAGTGAGTGTGCTGTGGGTAAATTAAAGGCAAACATTAATCCCCAATACTAACAGACTCTAAGAATCATAAGATTCCAAAATCCTTCCTTTCTTTACTAATAGCGCCTGAGGATAACTCCGCTGGAACGCAGAAGGAAAAACGATGAAACGGAAAGTTTTAAGAGTTATTGACGGTGAAACAGTGTTTCCACCACCAGTTTGGATGATGCGTCAAGCTGGTCGTTATCTGCCTGAATACAAAGCAAGCAGAAAAGAAGCAGGAAGCTTTCTTGACCTGTGCTACTCACCTGATTTTGCTGTTGAGGTAACACTTCAACCAATTCGCCGTTTTGGCTTTGACGCAGCCATTCTCTTTTCTGACATTCTGGTTGTCCCTCACGTTCTTGGACGTGACCTTCGCTTTGAAGAAGGACGTGGTCCTTTAATGACCCCGATCACACCAGATGAAATTGCTGCTTTAAATATTGAAGGAGCTGAAGAAAAGCTCGCACCTGTTTATGAGACGGTCAATCGTCTACGTCATGAATTGCCGGATGAAACCACTTTGCTCGGATTTTGTGGTGCGCCCTGGACTGTCGCGACTTATATGATTGCCGGTCACGGCACACCGGATCAAGCACCAGCTCGTCTTTTTGCCTATCAGCATCCAGAACTGTTTGAAAAGCTTTTGAATGATCTGGCGGATATTTCGGCCGCTTATCTGATCAAACAACTTGATTCAGGTGCTGATGCTTTGCAGATATTCGATTCATGGTCGGGTGTTCTGGATGAAGATTGCTTTGATCGTTTCTGCGTCAAGCCGGTTGCGCGTATTGTTGCGAAAGTCAGAGCGATTTATCCCGATGCCCGCATTATCGGTTTTCCGAAAGGTGCAGGTCTGCTTTATAAAGATTACCGTGAAAAAACCGGTGTGAACATCTTGGGGCTGGATTGGACAGTTCCATTTTCTTTTGCCAAGCAATTACAGGCACAGGGCGCCGTACAGGGCAATCTCGATCCATTGCGGGTGGTTGCCGGCGGAAAAGCGCTTGATGAAGGCGTAGACGCCATTTTGAGGCATTTAGGGCAGGGTCCGCTTGTCTTCAACCTGGGGCATGGCATAACACCACAGGCACCGATTGAACATGTACAGCAAATGTTGGATCGGATAAGAAATCAGTCATAAGGAGATACTTATGACTGCTGAGACTAAAAGTTCCGGTTCCAAAGTTGTCATTCGGGCAATGAGTTCGCTTGCCATTGTCCTGATCGGTTTTGGTATATTGTTTCACGTGAATCCTGAAGGGGCTTATAATTGGATTAAAGCCCTTCATGTGATTGCGGTGATTTCCTGGATGGCAGCCATGCTTTATCTGCCGCGTTTGTTTGTTTATCATTCAACAATCGCGGTGGGTTCCGAAACATCTGAGCTTTTTAAAGTGATGGAACGCAGACTGCTGCGTGTTATCATGAATCCGGCCATGATCATTGCATGGATCACAGGTCTCTGGATGGCTTGGGACATGTTTGCCTTTAAAGGTGGTTGGTTGCATACAAAACTACTTTTGGTTGTTTTGATGTCGGCTGCACATGGTGTTTTGTCAAAATCCATGCGCCGCTTTGCTGCAGATGAAAATACCAAGTCAGCGAAATATTGGCGGATTTTCAATGAAATACCGACAGTTTTGATGATTTTAATTGTTATTATGGTGATTGTGAAACCATTCTGATGATGGTTTTATAAACCGATTTAGAAAGCGTCGTTTGTAAAAACGACGCTTTTTTATTATCTAACGGAAACAAGCTTTGAGAGAAAATAATCAGTGCTATTCATTTGCCACTTGCTCTTGATGGCAAAAATCATTATGTATGGAGCACTTCCCACCTGATAAGCAGACTTTCGATGTCGATCATGGTTTAATGATCACTTTTCCGAAAATTGCATTTTTTCCCTTACATTTTAATGAGTTCCTCACCCATGCAGGAAATGAAACTACAAGAACTAAAAAATAAAACGCCGGTTGATCTGCTGGCTTTTGCTGAAACACTCGAAGTCGAAAACGCCAGTGCCATGCGTAAGCAGGAACTGATGTTTGCTATTTTGAAAAAACTGGCCGCTCAGGAAGTCGAAATTATCGGCGAAGGCGTAGTGGAAGTTTTGCAGGATGGTTTTGGTTTCTTGCGCTCAGCAAACGCAAACTATCTGCCAGGTCCTGATGATATTTATATTTCACCGTCGCAGCTGCGTCGCTTCTCTTTGAAAACCGGGGATACGGTTGAAGGGCCGATTCGTGGCCCTAAAGAAGGCGAACGTTATTTCGCATTGTTGAAGGTCAACACTATCAACTTTGAAGATCCGGAAAAAATCCGGCACAAAGTTCACTTTGACAATCTGACACCGCTTTATCCGAATGAGCGCTTTAAAATGGAACTTGAAGTTCCGACCAATAAAGATCTTTCAGCCCGTGTGATTGATCTGGTAGCGCCATTGGGTAAAGGTCAGCGTGCTTTGATCGTGGCGCCACCACGTACCGGTAAAACGGTGCTGTTGCAAAATATTGCGCATTCGATTACGGCCAATCATCCTGAATGCTACCTGATTGTTCTTCTCATTGATGAACGTCCGGAAGAAGTGACCGACATGCAGCGCTCTGTTAAAGGTGAAGTGATTTCTTCGACCTTTGATGAACCGGCAGCGCGTCACGTTCAGGTCGCAGAAATGGTGATCGAAAAAGCCAAGCGTTTGGTTGAGCATGGACGTGACGTTGTCATCCTGCTCGATTCCATCACCCGTCTTGGACGCGCTTACAACACTGTTGTGCCCTCATCAGGTAAGGTTTTGACCGGTGGTGTGGATGCCAATGCTCTGCAGCGTCCTAAGCGCTTCTTTGGTGCAGCACGTAACATTGAAGAGGGCGGTTCGCTCACCATTATTGCAACCGCTCTGATCGATACGGGCAGCCGTATGGATGAAGTGATCTTTGAAGAATTCAAGGGTACTGGTAACTCTGAAATTGTTCTGGATCGTAAGGTTGCTGATAAGCGTATCTTCCCGGCAATGGATATTCTGAAATCCGGTACCCGTAAGGAAGATTTGCTGGTTCCGCGTCAGGATCTTCAGAAAATCTTCGTTCTGCGTCGTATCTTGGCACCAATGGGCACCACTGATGCGATTGAGTTCCTCAATGACAAGCTCAAGCAGACAAAGAGCAATGGTGAATTCTTCGATTCCATGAATACATAATTTGGAAACATCTAAGAACTAGCCTGCAATTTAAAAATGCCTCGCTTCAAATCTGAAGCGGGGCATTTTCTTTTAGAAGCTTTTCAAGATCATCATTTGAATAAACCGGCAGCAGACACTGGTTACCGATGCATAGATATGCCGATGGGTGATTGATATTTTGCAACCCGATATGTGGTATATTTGTTTCACGCATTTCATCATTATCAATAATCTTAATAATGTCTGTGCGTCTCATATCAATCATCTGATTGGTGATTTTAATCATCGGGTGATCCACACTATCTGTAAAGATATGTAAGATCATCGCTGATTGAGAAATGAGTGCTGCATTTAAAATGCCGGCCTGACCATAGGTAAGGGATTGAATACGGGTGAGGGCGCGCTGAGAGAGTGCTTCTACGTGTTGCTGTAACTCATAATCCTGATCCACTAATGCCAATCGTGCCAAGGCTTCGATCAGCTGCGCTGTAGCGCTTGGTGTGGCATCATCCTGATCAGCATGGATATGAATGATCACATCATCTTGTGTCAGCGCTGTGAGACGATAATCACCATTTTCATCACAATGGTTATCATTTAATTCAACGATTAAGCGCCGCGCATCTAACATATAATGTTCGTCACCATAATAGCCATAAAGCGCCACAGCAGCATTGATCATAGCTGCATAATCCGATGACAAAGCAGGCACAGTGGCAACGTAATCAGCAAGGCTATGCGCCAGCGGTTGATTGTTTAAACTGCCCATAATTGCTGCATATGTATTCCTGCCTAGCTCGATCCAATCGGGCCGATCAAAAACACGTCCTGCATTGACAAGTGCTACAATCAACTGACCGTTCCAATCAACCAGCAACTTATCATCGCGGGCAGGCGGGATGCGTTGCTGGCGGGCTTCGAACAATCGTTCTTTGCACCGCAGCAAAAATTCTTCATCTGGCGTTTCAACGGATGAATGCAGACGGTTGAGAATATTGCAGCCTTCCCAATTACCATGTGATGTCACATTATAGGCGGCACAAAAAGCAGTACTATCGTAACCTAGGAGTTCGTCGATCTCTTCATTTTGCCAGACGTAATATTTGCCTTCTACACCTTCGCTGTCAGCATCAAGACTGGAAGCAAAACCACCTTGTGGTAATTCCAATTCTCTTTGCAGCCATTCAATTGTTTCTTCGATTCGTATACGTAACAATTTCTTTTGGCTATAAGCATAGGCAAAGCTGCTATGTTTGATCAGCTGGCTATTGTCATAAAGCATTTTTTCAAAATGCGGTACCAACCAATGATCATCAACACTATAGCGACAAAGCCCGCCGCCAAGATGATCATAAATACCGCCTTGCAACATATTCCGAAGGCTTAAGTGAAAAGCGTCATAGGCTGATTGATCTTTATGATTTAAATGTTGCAGCCAAAGGATTTCCATCAATGGTGCACTTGGAAATTTTGGAGCACCTTTGATCCCACCATAATGTAGATCAAGCATGCTGCTCAGACGCTGCGTATACGTTTGATGCAATTCGAGCGCATTATGCTCATGAGATTGAATATTGATATTCTGAGCCAAGCGCTGTCGAATATGCTCAGTAATGACACGGGAATTATGGTTAACCTTTTCTTTATCCTGATGATAAAGTTGATTGATCCCGCGCAGCACATCGTCAAAACCAGGGCGATTATAACGTGAGTGCGGTGGAAAATATGTGCCACCCCAAAATGGTTCAGCATCGGGTGTTAAAAACATAGTGAGCGGCCAGCCGCCTTGTTCACCCATCGCTGTTAAAGCTGCCATATAAATCTGATCAAGATCGGGACGCTCTTCGCGATCAATTTTAATATTGATAAAATGCTCATTCATATAGTGAGCAATCATTTCATCATCAAAGCTTTCATGCGCCATGACATGACACCAATGGCAGGCCGCATAGCCGATTGACAATAAAATTGGTCGGTTTAATTGTTTTGCCAGTTCTAATGTTTCTTTAGACCAGATTTGCCAATGAACCGGTTGGTCTGCATGCTGGCGTAAATAAGCACTGGAAGACAGTTTTAACTGATTGGAAAGCTGAACTGTCATGACTTCATCCTTGAAATTGATAAGGCAGGATGCATCTGATTGAAGACCGTCACATTTATGCTGCGACCATCAACCAAATACGCTAGATAAATCCTGTTATGAATTATCATACAGAACACTGATCTTTTTAAATACGGTAAAATGCTATGAATGAGAGTAGTTTCCACGATACGATTTTCGCTTTATCCAGCGGGCGTCTTCCTGCTGGTGTGGCAGTTATTCGCGTATCTGGCCCCCAAACTCGATTCACTATCGAAACGATTTTCGGAAAACTACCCGAAATCCGTCGTGCAGTATTTGGCAAATTTCATAGCGTGGCTGGAGAATTATTAGATCAGGGACTTTTAATTTATTTCAAAGGTCCAGCCAGTTTTACTGGTGAAGATTGTGCTGAGTTTCATCTTCATGGTGGTGTTGCTGTTGTTGAACGTTTTTTAAATGAACTATCGCATATGCAAGGATTGCGGTTTGCTGAAGCAGGGGAGTTCACCCGTCGCGCTTTTACCCACGGTAAAATGGATCTGACGATTGCTGAGGGGTTAGCTGACTTGATCAGCGCCGAGACTGAAGGCCAGAGACGCTTAGCACAAAATGTTGCTTCTGGTGCGCAGCGTGATCTTTATAATGATTGGCGCACTAAACTCATTCAAGCACGCGCATTGATTGAAGCAGAACTCGATTTCGCTGATGAAAGTGATGTGCCTGGTTCTGTTTCAGATCAGGTTTGGGACGCTATGGCATTATTAAATCGCTCCATTCAGGATCATATTGCTGGTGGAAAACGCGCTGATATACTTCGCGATGGTTTTCAAATTGTTATTGCTGGCGAGCCTAACGCGGGAAAATCCAGCTTATTGAATCTTTTGGCAGGCCGCGATGTCGCAATTATTTCCGATGAAGCTGGCACGACACGTGATCTCTTAGAAGTTAAACTCGATCTTGCAGGCATACCTGTTTACGTAACTGATACTGCAGGTATCAGAGAAACAAAAAATAAGGTTGAGAAAATTGGCATCGAGCGTGCTTTAGAAAAAGCACGCAAGGCTGATTTAGTTTTACTATTGGAAGATCTGACTACACATCAGCGCACAGATTTATCTGATGATTTTGCTGATGTTGAAACTTGGCGTATCGGAACAAAAATTGATTTAACACATGATTATAAAAGCGAGGATTTTAAGACCTGCATTTCTGTGACAAGCGGAGAGAATATTGAGCAGCTTATTGTTGATTTAACTGTAGTTGTATCATCTCAAGCCGGTAATTTATCTGAGGTAGTTCCAACACGCCTTCGCCACATTAACTTATTGAAACGGACAGCACTCGAACTCGAAAATGCAATTCGCAGCATTCATCATCCATTGGAGTTGCGCGCAGAAAATCTTCGCTTAGCTTCTCAATCATTGGGACGTATTACTGGTGACGTCGACGTTGAGGATATCTTGGATGTTATCTTTTCGGAATTCTGCATTGGAAAATGATTCACGTGAAACATATGCGTGAATTAAAACTCTAAAATCTATCTTGGGATAAAAGTGTTTCACGTGAAACATTTCAGTGGAATCCATAAATGGCGCTTGACTCATTATAGAGCTTATGAGTCAGCATTCTCCATTCTCCATTCTCCATTCTCCATTCTCCATTATTAAGCCATTATTTTGGCTAGCGCAGTATGAAATATTTCAAAATTTTGATTAATAAGCAGGAGAGCTGTGCAATGAAATGCTCTATCTTTTTTTAAACAAACATGGCAAAGAGTCATTAATCAACTCTTCTAGTCAGGAATTTTTACCATGACTGTATCTTACGACGTCATTATTATTGGTGGCGGACATGCTGGCTGTGAAGCTGCCGCTGCTTCTGCGCGAGCTGGCGCACGCACTGCCTTGGTCACGCATAAAGCGGATACGATTGGAGTTATGTCTTGTAATCCTGCCATTGGCGGTTTAGGGAAGGGGCAACTTGTTCGCGAAATTGATGCACTTGATGGATTGATGGGGCGAGTTACCGATCAATCAGGCATTCAGTTCCGTTTGCTTAATCGCAAGAAAGGCCCTGCCGTCCGGGGTCCAAGAACACAGGCCGACAGAAAACTTTATCGCCAGGCCATGCAGCAAGCAATTGCTGAGCAAGATAATCTGGTGGTTATCGAAGGTGGTGCAGACGATATCATCACGAAGGATGGAAAAATTACCGGCGTCAAGTTAATGGACGGCCGTGAGATTTTATGTCGATCTGTTGTTTTAACATCAGGTACATTCCTTAATGGTTTGATTCATATCGGCGAAAGAAATTTTCCTGCTGGCCGCATGGGTGAGAAGCCGGCGCTTGGCTTAAGCGATAGATTAAAGCAGTTAGGCTTTGCACTAGGACGTTTGAAGACTGGGACACCGCCGAGATTATCGAGTAAAACTATTGATTGGGATAGTTTAGAAAAACAATCGGCGGATGAACACCCACTGCCATTTTCTATGTTGACTGACCGCATTACAGTACCACAAATTGATTGTGGTATTACCAGAACAACTGCAGAAACGCACAAAATTATTCGTGCCAATCTTCATCGCTCTGCTATGTATTCCGGCAATATCGAAGGAATTGGTCCGCGCTATTGTCCGTCGATCGAAGATAAAATTGTCAAATTCGGCGATAGGGATGGCCACCAGGTTTTCCTGGAACCTGAAGGTTTAGATGATGATACTGTTTATCCAAATGGTATTTCATCATCATTACCGGAAGAGGCACAACTTGCGCTTTTGAAGACTATTCCAGGCCTTGAAAATGCACGCATGCTTCAACCTGGTTATGCCATTGAATATGACTATATTGATCCGCGCGAACTCAGCCGAACTCTTGAAACCCGTAAGGTTGAAGGACTGTTCTTTGCTGGTCAAATTAATGGTACGACTGGTTATGAAGAAGCTGCAGCGCAAGGGTTGTTGGCAGGTGTGAATGCGGCTAGACGTGCCTCAGGTGATGAGCTTGTTATCATTCAGCGTACCGAAGCCTATATTGGTGTGATGATTGATGATTTAACATCACGCGGTGTGAGTGAACCATATCGTATGTTTACGTCTCGAGCGGAATTCAGATTGTCACTACGTGCCGATAATGCTGATGAACGCTTGACACCACTGGCTGAAAAATTAGGCATTTTATCAACGGTTCGTCGTGTGAAATTTGCTGCAAGACAGCAAGCGTTGACCTTCGCCCGTGATTTAGCTCAAACAATCAATATTAGCCCCAACTTGGCTGCAAGCCATGGTTTGCATTTAAATCATGATGGTGTGCGCCGTAGTGTTTATGATCTGCTTTCTTACCCGAATATTGATATGGATCGTATCATTTCAATTTGGCCTGAATTTGCAAACTTCCCTGAAGTGACGCGCGAAGCTTTGCAAACGGAAGCTCAATATGCCGTTTATCTGGATCGTCAGAAAAATGATATTGTTGCGATGGAGCGGGACGAAAAACTATTTATTCCGGAAAGCCTTAATTATGCTGGTATTTCTGGTCTTTCAAATGAATTGAAACAAAAGCTTGAAACCCGCAGACCGGCAACAATTGCTGAAGCACAGCGTGTTGAAGGCATGACACCAGCAGCTGTCGCACTGTTAATTGCGCAAATACGCAAGCACTTGCGTCGTACAGAAGCACTTGATCAGGCAGTGTAAGTGTTATTGTTAATTGATTTTATTTGAATGAGCAGGGGTAAAATGGGTCACTATTCGCAGTTGAAAACTGTTAATCCGACTGTTTCACGTGAAACAGTAGAGCGCCTGATTGCCTTCGAACAGTTGTTTATTAAGTGGAATGCAAGTATCAATCTTGCATCACCATCGACGATTGCCGAGTTATGGCAGCGCCATATTATGGATAGCGCACAGCTCTATGAACTGGTTTTGAGCCGTAAAGCTGATGCTAAAAACTGGCTTGATTTGGGCTCTGGTGGTGGATTTCCAGGAATCGTGCTTGGTTGCATGATGAAGGAAAATACTGAAAGCCGGATAATTTTGGTGGAAAGTGTTGTGAAGAAGGCCGCTTTCTTGACCACTGCCACTGGTAATCTGGATATTCCTGTTGAAGTATATGCAGAACGGATTGAATCTCTTTGGGATCGAATTTCAACACCGGATATTATTACTGCACGGGCGCTGGCCTCGTTGAAAAAACTTTTTTCATTGACAGAGCCGTGGATAAAGAATGGAGCTGTGGCTTTTTTCCAAAAGGGCCGAGATTACCAGAGAGAAATTGATGAAACTTTGGATGAATGGGATTATGATCTGGTGAAGCATAACAGTGCTGTCGATGATAATTCAGTTATTCTCGAGATTAGTAATCTGCGTAAAAAAATAAATAATCCGGATCTATCTACGGATAGTGAACAGAAAGCAGCAGGGCGACAGGGATGATGAAACGTTCTCGAATCATAACTATTGCAAATCAGAAGGGTGGCGTTGGTAAAACAACAACTGCCATTAATCTGGCGACAGCTCTTGCCGCAATTGGTGAAACTGTTTTGATCGTCGATCTTGATCCACAGGGTAATGCCAGTACTGGTTTAGGTATTGACCGTTTAAACCGCCCGCTATCATCTTATGATGTGCTGACTCAGGCTGCGTCCGTGCCTGAGGCTGCTGTTGCAACTGATGTCCCTAATCTTCATATTGTGCCATCTACTCTTGATTTGCTCGGCATTGAAATGGAAATTTCGCAAGCTGCAGACCGTACACGGCGATTACGAGATGCGCTGAAATTCGATTCCAGCGTTGCTGAGGCTTATAGCTACATTTTGGTGGATTGTCCGCCATCGCTTAATTTGCTGACTTTGAACGCAATGGCTGCAGCAGACTCTGTACTTGTACCATTGCAATGTGAGTTTTTTGCACTGGAAGGTCTCAGCCAGTTGTTACAGACAGTTGAGCAAGTACGTTCATCACTGAACCCTGATCTGTCGATTCAGGGCATCGTGCTGACTATGTTTGACAGCCGTAACAATCTTGCTTCTCAGGTTGTGGATGATGTGCGTAGCTTTATGGGTGAAAAGGTCTATCGCACTGTTATTCCACGCAATGTACGGGTTTCAGAAGCGCCATCGCATGGTAAGCCGGCGCTTCTTTATGACCTGAAATGTGCAGGTAGTCAGGCTTATTTACAGCTTGCATCAGAAGTAATTCAACGCGAGCGGCATTTACAAGCCGCTTGAATTATCGATTCGACTACGTAACAATTTTTAGAAAGTAGCCGTGACTATGAACGACGATCCTTCCAAAAAACGCCTTGGTCGTGGTTTAGCCGCTTTGATCGGGGATATTGATCGTCCTGTTGAAGAGCGCAAAACGCCAATCTCAGCAGAACACAATGTTCCTATTGAATTTATTACACGCAATCCGCGTAACCCGAGACGTATGTTTGCCGAACAAGATCTTGCGGATCTGGCACAGTCTATTCGTGAGCATGGCGTTGTGCAGCCGATTGTGGTGCGTCCGGCGCCGGGTAATCCTGAGCATTACGAACTGATTGCCGGTGAGCGTCGCTGGCGCGCTTCGCAGCGTGCAGGCCTTACATCCATCCCTGTTATCTTGCGTGATGTGGATGATCGTATCGCATTGGAAATTGCGATCATTGAAAACGTTCAGCGCGCAGATTTAAACTCGATTGAAGAGGCGCTTGGTTATCAACAGCTGATCGATAATCATGAATATACACAGGCTGATCTGGCTCAGGTGATTGGTAAAAGCCGAAGCCATGTGGCTAATACATTGCGCCTGCTGAAACTGCCTTCACAAGTGCAATCATTCATTACTGATGGTGCTTTGTCGGCCGGTCATGCACGCAGTCTGATTACGATGGAAAACCCTGTGGCGATGGCTGAGAAAATCGTTAAGGATGGTTTGTCAGTCCGTCAGGTGGAAGCGCTGGCGCAGGCCGAAGCGCAGGGTGAAAATCCACGCAAAGCTGAAAAAGCGGCACCTGTGGAAAAAGATGCTGATACAAAAGCATTGGAAAAACTGCTTTCAGATGTCACCGGTATGAAGGTGGAAATCAATCACCGTGAACGGGGCGGTGAAGTGCGTATTCGCTATAGGTCGCTGGAGCAATTGGACGAAATCTGTCGTCGCCTGCAAAGTTGATGCAGCTTAAAACTATTATTTAAAAACGGCCGCTGACTTATGATCAAGCAGAGGCCGTTTTTATTTAAAATAATATTTATATTTCAAGGTGTTAAACGATTATCGTGCCCGACTGTTGCGTACGCCTTCCACAACAAGCGCCATCAGACATTGACGTATGATGGGAACAGAAAGATCACTGTTCTGACGACTTTCAAGCACCGCTTTTTGCAAGCGTTCACCTGCGCGTGAAATGGATGGTGCCTGCCAGCGCGACAAAGCTGTTTCCATCAGTTTACGTCTGGTGAAAAAGATTGGCGGACGGGCAGCTGCAATGATCGTTGCTGGTGCTTTACGTTCTACGTCAACGCTATGGCGCATGATTTGCAATTGCTGAAACTGGCGTATGGCCGCATTGAGAATGAGAAAAGGTGCGGTGCCTGAGGTGACAAGTCGATCGAAAGCACTGTTGAAGTTCTTCATGTCACCGATCAAAAGCGCATCGATGACTTCATCGGTTGAAGCGACACTGACATCGCCAACGGATGCGCGAACGTCTTCCAGTTCAATACGGGGTTTATCTTTGGCATAAAGGCAGATCTTTTCCAGCTCGCCACGGGTGGCTAAGCGGTCACCGCCAAGGCTCATTCGCAGCAGTTGGCGTGCCTCGCCGCTGATTTGCAAATTGGCGGCAGACAGAACATCATCAATCACGCCTTCAATGCCACGTGCATCATCGCTATAGCAGGGCAGAGCCATAGCTGCTGAGCCGTTTTCAGCGGCTGTGCGTAAGGCCGCTCCTTTTTTTAAATCACCAGCTTCAATCAGGATAATGGCATCTTGCGGCGGCTCAGTGGCCAAATGTTTGATAGTATCAGCCATGCTTTTCTGGCTGGAAACATTACGAACCCAGATTAGTCTTTTGCCACCAAACATAGAAATGGTCATGGCTTCATCATAAAGCTTACCCGGGTTTTGATCGACCTCGTCGCCTTCCATACGGATGACGGTAAAAGGATCATCTAAAGGCAGTCCGGTGGCTTTGGCAAAAATCTTTGCACGCTCGCTCACCAAGCCCTTATCGGGGCCATAGAGCAGGATGATTGGAAAGCTGCTGCTTGATCGGTTGATAAAAGCATCAACCTCATGTGATTTTTTCTGAGCCATAAAGCTTGTTTAACCCATTCGGGTTTAAACTTAAACGGCAATTTGCGGCAAGCTCAGACAAGTTTCACGAATAGATCATATTCATAAAAAAGGCCTGATTTCTAATCAGGCCTTTAAGAGCGGTTTAGCCGATGAGCAGGGCATCATCATCAATGTTTTGCCCGCGCACATCGCGGAACATTTTGATGAGATCTTCTACGCCTAAATTCTTGCGCTGATCACCTTCCACATCAAGCAGTACGTCACCGGCATGCAGCATGATGGTGCGGTCGCCATAATCAAGCGCCTGACGCATTGAGTGGGTGACCATCAAAGTAGTAAGCTTGTTTTCGCTGACCAACTTGCGAGTGAGTTCCATGATAAACTCAGCCATGCCCGGATCAAGCGCGGCTGTGTGCTCATCAAGAAGCAAGACTTCTGATTCTGCCAATGTTGCCATCACAAGGGATAAAGCCTGACGCTGACCACCGGAGAGAAGCTCCATGCGATCCTGCATACGGTTTTCCAAGCCAAGCTTTAAGCCGGACACACGCTCACGAAATTCTGCGCGACGATTTGAGGAAAGGGCAGGTGAAAGACCACGCTTTTTGCCACGTGCAGCAGCAAGTGCAAGGTTTTCTTCAATGGTGAGTGTTCCACAGCTACCAGCCAGCGGGTCCTGAAACACGCGCGCTACCAATTTTGCCCGTTCTGCTGTTGCTTGCTTGGTGACATCTTTGTTGTTGATGACAACCTTACCGCTCGTCGGGATAACATCACCGGCGAGGGTGCCCAGGAAAGTGGATTTACCCGCTCCATTGGAACCGATAACAGTTACAAACGAGCCTTGCTGCATGGTGAGATTAATGCCGTTGAGTGCTTGTTTTTCAAGCGGTGTTCCACGGCCAAAAACCACATTCAGATTAGAAACTTCAATCATTTTCATGCACCTCCGCGGCGAAGACGCGGCAAGATCAGCGCCAAGGTTACAAGCACAGCAGTGACCAGATTAAGATCGGAAGCTTTGAGGCCTAAGAAATCACTGGTGAGTGCCAGCTGGATCGCAATACGGTAGATAATCGAACCGACGACACAGCCAATGAGTGTAACAAGGATAAGGCGTGAGCGCAGCACTGTTTCACCGATAATAACGGCAGCAAGACCAACAACGATGGTACCGACACCGGAGGTCACGTCAGCAAAGCCGTTTGTCTGGGCAAATAGAGAGCCACCAAGCGCCACCAGAGCGTTTGAAAGCGCCATACCGAGGTAGATTTGTCTTTCAGGGCGGACGCCCTGTGCGCGTGCCATACGTGGATTTGCACCCGTTGCACGCATAGCAAGACCGGTGTCACTTTCCAAAAAGCGCCAAACCAGGATCACTGCAATAACGACAAGCACAAAAATGAATAACGGTCGCACATAATATTCAGGCACTCCGTGACCGAAGAACGGCGAAAGCATGGTGTCTTGATTGATCAGTGCAATATTCGGACGTCCCATCACACGCAAATTGACCGAGAAGAGCGCGATCATGGTGAGAATGGAAGCGAGCAGGTTGAGAATTTTAAAGCGGACATTCAATGTGGCGGTGACAAGTCCGGCAAGTGAACCTGCAACCATTGAAATGGCAGCAGCAAGCCAAGGATTAAATCCGGCTAAAATCAGCACGGCTGTGACGGCAGCGCCTAATGGAAAAGAACCGTCAACGGTAAGGTCGGGGAAATCGAGAACCCGGAACGCCAGATATACACCCAGCGCAACAAATGAAAATATCAGGCCTAATTCGACCGCACCCCAAAAGGCGATCTGACTCACAATGCCATTCCTTTAAATCTGGCGTACACACATGCCTAATTGCTTGCGAGTTGGCCGTTCATTTGTCCAGCAAAGTTACTGGTTCTGTGAAACAGTAACTTTGCTTTTATGATTAAATTTTCAGTTGTTGATCAGGCGGACCACAACAACGGAAAACGAAGAAAACGGCTGCACAATTTTTTATCATGCAGCCGTTCTATATTAGTCGATCTTTTTGGTTGCGCGGTCAATTACTGCCTGCGGCAGTTCGATGCCCATTTTCTTGGCAGCACCCAAATTAACAACGAGATCGGTGCCTTTAGCAACTTCGACATCGATGTCGCCAGGTTTTTCACCTTTCAGAATGCGGGCTACAACCACACCGGTCTGTTTGCCGACATCATAATAGTTGAAGCCGAGGGCCGCAACTGCACCACGGGTGACGGAATCTGTATCAGCAGTGAAAAGCGGCAGCTTGCCTTCTTCGGCAACAGTTACAGCGCTTTCAAGAGCTGAAACGATAGTGTTGTCGGTTGGCACATACATGGCATCGGCACGACCGATGAGAGCTTGTGCAGCGCCTTTTACTTCAGATGATTTGGTGGCAGCCGATTCAACAATCTCGATGCCTTCACTCGCTGCTGCTTCTTTCAAAACAGCCAGCAGGGACACGGAATTTGTTTCACCGGAATTGTAGAGATAGCCGAGCTTTTTAATATCCGGCATGATTTCTTTAATCAAAGCCACATGTTCGGCAACCGGCGAAAGATCGGAAAGGCCGGTGACATTGCCGCCCGGCTTTTCCATGGTTTTGACGAGCTGTGCGCCGATCGGGTCGGAAGCTGCGGTAAAGACCACTGGAATATCACGGGTGGCAGCAACAACAGCCTGTGCGGAAGGTGTTGAAATTGGAACGATCACATCTGGCGCATCGCCGACAAATTGACGTGCAATCTGTGCCGCGGTTGCAGGATTGCCCTGAGCTGACTGATAGGTAAATTTGTAATTTTCACCGTCTTTATAACCGGCTTCTGCCAGTGCATCTTTAACGCCGTCACGAACGGCATCAAGCGCTGGATGTTCAACAATAGCGGTAACCGCTACCAAAACATCTTTAGCCATGGATGGAGTGGTGGCGATAGCAGTGGCAGCCAACAGTGCCAGAAACATTGAACGCATAAAGATCTCCCTCTTAATCTTTTCATGTTTTGTAAAGAGAATTAATGCAGTTTTCAATCGAAAGCAACGCAGCCAAAGTGCTAAGGTGAAACTCGATATAAATGTGGCGTGCAATAATTTGCGAAGGCGTGAATGGCGGGTTTCACCGGTATCCGGTTGGGGAAAATTTTTAATTTGGATGGGCGATTAAGAGGCTTGAAGAAGCTGCGCCAAAAGCCAGCCGGATCAAAACGCTGCTGGATAGATTAACGAAAGCAGCTGATAATCAAGCCTAAAGAGGTGGTGATCCCGACTGGATTCGAACCAGTGGCCTACAGATTAGGAATCTGTCGCTCTATCCTACTGAGCTACGGGACCATCGAGGCAACACATACTGTGTTTTGTCAATTTCGCCAACCCGAAAACCTGTGCCATCAATGAGAAATTGGCAGCACAGGCCTTGGGAAAGCGTAAATTATCAAGCAGCCAATGCGGTTTCAACAACTTGCACGAAATAGCTGATGCCATAAGGAATGGCATCATCATTAAAATCATAGGCCGGATGATGCAGTCCGGCGCTATCGCCATTGCCAAGGAAAATATAACTGCCCGGACATTTTTCCAGCATATAGGAGAAATCTTCACCTGCCATCATTGGCGGGGTTTGGGTATCCACATTGGCTTCACCAACAATCTGTTTGGCAATGCGGGCAGAAAAATCGGTTTCAGCATCATGATTGAAAGTAACCGGATAATTTTTCTGGTATTTGACTTCAATCGAAGAGCCGGTGAGGGTGGCGATACCGGCAGCGGCTGCGCGGATCGCCTTTTCAGCTTCTATACGGGTGGTTTTGCTTAAACTACGCACTGTTCCGGCAAGGCGTGCTTGCTGCGGGATGACATTATGGGCGTCACCGGCGTGGAACTTTGTCACCGACACAACGAGCGAGTCCAACGGGTTGGTGCGGCGTGAAACAATGGCTTGCAAAGTGGTGATTAATTGTGCGCCCGCTACAACCGGATCAATGGTGATGTGCGGCATGGCCGCATGACCGCCTTTACCGGAGATGATGATGTCGAACTCATCGGTTGCTGCCATGATAGGGCCTTTACAGATGGCAAATTCACCCAATGGAATGCCAGGCCGGTTATGCAAGCCATAGACTTCGCGGATCTGGAATTTTTCCAGTAAACCGTCTTCAATCATGGCAAGACCGCCCGCGCCACCTTCTTCAGCTGGCTGGAAAATTAATGCGACAGAGCCACGGAAATTGCGTGTTTCGCTTAAATATTGTGCAGTGCCGAGCAGCATGGCTGTGTGGCCGTCATGGCCGCAAGAATGCGCTTTGCCGTCTGTTTGGGAAGCCCATTCCACACCGCTGGTTTCCTGAATAGGAAGTGCATCCATATCGGCACGCAGACCAATAACAGGGCCGTCACCGTGGCGGCCTTTGATGATGGCCACAACACCGGTGCGTCCGATGCCTGTTACTACTTCATCGCAGCCAAAGCTTTTTAGCTTTTCTTCGACGAATTTCGCGGTGTTGAAAACATCATAGAGCAATTCAGGATTTTGGTGCAGATAACGGCGCCATTCAGAGACTTCCGATTGCATTTCAACGGCACGATTTAGCACTGGCATAGATGAGCTCCGAAATTGATCAGTAAACCGGCGTGGTCGCCGGTGACTCTTGGGTGGTTTCCCTGCCACAGACTATTACTTTTGCATCAATGAGAGCAATGCCTGTTTGCCTTTTCTATGCCACATGCCTTAGATACGTCATGCTGAATATTTTAAGCGGCACCAGAACGGAATTAAATTAATGTTATTGAAACTGATCAAATGTTGCCTCTCCATAACGGCCTTAACCACAACTGTATTAAGTTGTGCGGCCTTAAATGGCGCGGTGGCAGCGCCATATATTGTGGTGGATGTGGCAACGGGCAAAGTTTATGACCATGAAGATGCTTTCCAGCGCTGGTATCCGGCTTCGCTCACCAAGATGATGAGCGCTTATGTTGCGTTCCGTATGCTGGAAGCAGGGCAGGTCACACCAGATACGCCGGTGCGTATCAGTGTAACCGCTGCCAAGGAACCGCCAAGCAAAATGGGCTATAAACCCGGCTCAGTGATGACGCTTGATACAGCACTGAAAATCATGATGGTCAAATCGGCCAATGACGTATCAGTGGCGGTTGCTGAAACCTTGGGCGGCAGCGTCAATGGTTTTGCCAAAATGATGAATGCCGAGGCTGCACGTTTAGGAATGAGCAGCTCTCATTTTGTTAATCCGCACGGTCTTCCTGATCCGCAAAATTACACGACTGCACGTGATCTGGCGATATTGGGTATGGCACTGCGTCAGCAGTTTCCGCAATATGCGCATTATTTTAACGTTGAGGCGCTCGATTTCACTGATGGTCACCGTCAGGAGCTCAACGGTAATATTCTGCTTGGCCGTTATAATGGTGCAGACGGTATGAAAACCGGCTTTATTTGCGCTTCCGGCTTTAATCTGGTGGCTTCGGCAACGCGTCAGGGCAGAACAGTGATGTCGGTGGTGCTGGGTGCGGAACGTCAGGAAACCCGTGCTGCTAAATCTGCCGAACTGATGGAAACAGCTTTCCGCGGTAATGCAGCCAATGCACCGGATTTGCGAAGTCTGGCACCTTATGGTCAAAACATTAATGTTGCAGCGGATTTGCGGGCGCAGATTTGTAATCAGGAAGCGATTGCAGCGCGCTGGGATGGTCGTGAGGTGGAAGGGTATATGCAAATAAACTCCCCCTATATTCACGATATCAAGCATGAGCCACGCGCAATTACAGTGGGCTTGACGCAAAAGGCACCGGAAACCAAACCGGGCCAGTTGCATATTTCACAAGTGCCGATCCCGCTTCAGCGTCCGGCAAAGCGCGGTTCTTGAAACTGAAGTTTAAATTTTAATGTCCGTCAGGAAGTAAGATCAAGTCATGAGTGCGTTCAGCCATCCTATTCCCGTTTCCGTTCTGACAGGATTTCTCGGTTCGGGAAAAACCACCCTGTTAAACCGATTGCTGAAAGATCCTGCACTCACCGATACGGCTGTGATCATCAATGAATTTGGCGAAATCAGCATTGATCATTTGCTGGTCGAACAATCCAGCGATGGCGTGATCGAGCTTGCTGACGGTTGTATTTGTTGCACTGTGCGTGGTGAGCTGGTCGACACACTGGCCGATCTGATTGACCGCTTGCAAACCGGTCAGCTGAAAGCTTTAAAACGTGTGGTGATTGAAACCACAGGCTTGGCTGATCCGGGGCCGGTTCTGAATGCCATTATGGGGCATCCGGTTTTGTTGCAGGCTTTCCGCTTGGATGGTGTGCTAACAACGGTTGATGCTGTCAATGCGATGGCTACCATGGATGCGCATGAAGAAGCGGTGAAGCAGATTGCGATGGCTGACCGTATTATTATCACCAAAACCGATCTGGTTGATGATAAGGTCGCTTATGAGCATTTGTTGCAGCGTATTCGCCTGCTTAATCCATCAGCCGAATTGTTGAATGTTTCAGATCAACGAACCGATTATGCAAACCTGTTTGAATGCGGTCTTTATAATCCGGAAAAGAAAACAGCCGACGTGCAGCGCTGGCTGAATGCAGATGTTTTTGATGATGAGGATCATCACAAACATGATCACGATCATGCGCATGATCATGTTTGTGGCGAAGATTGCAGCCATGAGCATCACCACCATCATCATGATACGGCTATTCGCACTTTTGCATTAAAGCATGATCTGCCGGTGCCGTTTTCTGCTTTCGAGATGTTTGTTGATCTATTGCGCTCAAGCCATGGTGACAAACTCTTGCGGGTCAAGGGTATTGTGCAGATTGCAGAAGATCCGGATCGCCCGCTGGTGATCCACGGCGTGCAAAAGATTTTCCATCCGCCTGCACGTCTGCCGCAATGGCCGGAAGGCAAGCCGCAGACTGTGCTGGTGATGATCGTCAAAGATCTGGATGAAAACTATATCCGCGATTTGTTCAATGCATTCTTAGGCCGGCCTGGCATTGACCAGGCAGATGGGGCTGCAATGACGGATAATCCGTTGGCTATTCCCGGCTTTAGACTGAAGTAAGTTCAGGCTTTTTCAATGCGGAAGATAAAGACAACACCATCATTTTCTTGATGAATGATGGTGTGGCCTTCATTTATGCAAAAATGCGGAATGTCGAGGCGTGACATTGGATCAGTGGTGTGCACTTCCAGTACATCTTTGCTTGCCAGATCTTGCAATTTACGCCGTGTTTTCAACACTGGAAGCGGGCAGTTAAGCCCGCGTAAATCGTAAATGACGACCTGCTTCTTCTCAGACATATCCATTATTTTTTGAATATGCCCCAGAGGCTTTTTTTCTCAGGTACGGCACCGGTGACAGTTGTATCTGCCGGCTGGTTTGCTTCTTGCACCATAATACTGCCTTCAGCAGCTGCCGGTGTAACTGCCGGATTGCCAGAAGGGACAGGGACGCTCGCCGGAGTTTCGTTTTGAATACTGGCCGGCAGTGGCGCCGGAACACTTGCGGGCGTTGTGGCGGAAGGCGTTGCGGCTGGTGTAGCCGCTGGAACTGAATAGTTCAGGGATGGTGGTTCACGTGAAACTTTTTCACCGCGGGCGCGCGCTGCACTCCAGGTAGAAACCAGTTTAGCCTCAGCCAGTCCTGCAATGGAAGGTGACAGAGGTTTGCCGCTTTTGGTGGTTGCTGCACTAAATGCGGCTTCGTAAGTTTTGTGATAGCTGGTGAAGGCTGTGCTGATTGTTTCCGATTGCATGGTCGGCGGGCAGGCAGCCGTTGCCGGACTACCGCTAGGAATAGCATTATTATTGAAGACATAGCGCTTTTCGCACACATCCACTTTTGGCGGCACTTTGGTCACTTCAAAAGCATCATAGCCTTGCTTGAGCATTTTCCAGAATTCATAATTAGGATCGTTGCGATAGCGCGCCATATTGGCGGCAGTCATCCGGAAAGGAAATGCCTGAATTTGGAATGCACGCTGACCACCGACAAAGGCATCGCGGCCAAAGGCGTAAATTTCTGAAACTTGCTCATCGGTCATTGAATAGCAACCGGCTGACGAGCAGGCGCCATGTACCATCAAATGCTGACCGGTGCGGCCATGGGCACGATCATAAGCATTAGGGAAGCCCATATTAAAGGCCAGATAATATTGTGAGTTCGGATTCATCTGGCCTGGATAAACGGTGTAGAAACCTTCCGGCGCCTGACGGTCACCTTCCACAAATTTAGGGCCGAGTTTGCCCGACCATTTACAGATTTCATAGGAAGAAATCATGTCGTAGCGGCCATTATTTTTCTGTTTCCAGACCTCTAAAACACCTTCTTCTTTGAAAATACGAACCATGACAGGCGAAGTGCGGGTCATGCCCTTTGCCTTCATTTGATTGACGATTTTCTGCGGCAGCGGCTTTTCAGCTTTACGTGCGACATCGTCAAATACAGAGCCCTGACAACCGGCTAAAAGCACGGAAGCCATCAAGCTTGCAAAAATTGCGGTTCTGATTTTCATACCCGTCATGCCTACTTAACTCGTGCGACACATCATCAATATGACCGATTGATCGGCCTTTGGAAAGAAAAGTCTAGCCTGAAAACCTTTCAGTTAGGTTGACAAACCGCTGAATTGGTTAGCCAAAGAAAGCTTTTTTAGCAATTCCCGCTATTTTGGGTTATTCCGGCGTAGTTTCTCATCCATAGTTTAAGTCTAAGTAATAATTGAATATTACGCAAATTAGACAAATCTATGAGCGATAATAAGCGAGGTAACAGTTTGTAACAGGATGATATAATCGCATAAAAAAGCCCGGTATTGTCACAATACCGGGCTTTTTTAAATTTTAAATGGATAGGCAGAGATTAGATGTTTCTGCCTATTTCGAGGAACTTCTTGCGGCGTTCCTGCTTCAATGTTTCACCATCAACACCCTTCATCGAGCGCAAAGATGCGGCAATGATTTCGCCGGTGGCATCCATTGCTGCAACACGGTCACGATGCGCACCGCCCATAGCTTCAGGGATAATGCCGTCAATAACTTTCAGCTCGAACAGATCCTGCGCGGTGATACGCATATTGGCTGCTGCATCTTTAGCACGCGTCGAATCATGCCACAGAATGGAAGCTGCACCTTCCGGTGAAATAACCGAGTAGATGGAGTTTTCCAGCATGTAAACGCGGTTGGCAACAGCGATTGCAATCGCGCCACCCGAACCACCTTCACCAAGGATGATGGAAATCATCGGCACTTTCAGATTGAGGCTGGCAGCTGTTGAACGCGCAATGGCTTCTGCCTGACCGCGTTCTTCCGCGCTGATGCCCGGATAAGCACCTGCCGTATCAACAAGGGAAATAACCGGCAGACCAAAACGGTCAGCCATTTCCATCACGCGCACAGCTTTGCGATAGCCTTCAGGACGAGCCGAACCAAAATTGTGCTTCAAGCGGGTTTTGGTGTCATGGCCTTTTTCCTGACCAAGCACCGCAACAGCTTCACCGTTGAAACGGGCAAAACCAGCTTGCAATGCGTCGTCATTGGCAAATTTACGGTCACCGGCCAGCGGCGTGAATTCGGTGAACAGATGATTGATGTAATCCAGGCAATGCGGACGATCTGGATGGCGGGCAACTTGTGTTTTCTGCCATGGTGTCAGCTTGCGATAAAGATCGCGCAAAGCATCTGAAGAACGCTTTTCAAGGCGTTTGATTTCGTCGCTCATATCGACGCTGCCATCTTCTTCACTGAGCTTTTTCAGCTGGAGAATTTGACCTTCAAGATCGGCGACTGGTTTTTCAAAATCGAGGTAATTGTACATATGGCCTGACTGTGTATGCGTTTTTCAAAGCAAACGTGTTGGGTCTCATGAGGACTGAGCCTCGACAAGTTATAGATATTCATTCTTACCCCAAAGTGCAAATCCGAGGCAAAAGTTTTTTCTTCTCATACCTTCCGCGAGCTCAATCGGCAAGCGGGTGGTGATCATTTACAAGTTTGTGCAGTCTTTCTTCGAGAACATGGGTGTAAATTTGTGTCGTAGAGATGTCCGAATGTCCTAATAATTGCTGAACCGCGCGTAAATCAGCGCCATTTTGCAATAAATGACTGGCAAAAGCATGGCGAAGAACGTGAGGCGATACACTATTTGCAGAAATACCGGTGCGTGCGGCCAAGGCTTTTAAATCACGGGCAAAGACCTGACGCGCCAAATGGCCGCTTTCGGATGGTGCCGGAAAAAGCCAGGGATTATCTTCATAATCAGCACGTGCATCGCGCAAATCCAGATAAAACTGTAAAGCATCACGCGCTTTTGATGATAATGGGACGATCCGTTCTTTGGAACCTTTACCGCGTACCAGCAAAAAACGCTGGTCGGAACGCGCCACACTCACCGGCAGACTAACAAGTTCGGAAACGCGCAAACCTGTCGCGTATAGTGTTTCAAGCAACGCATAAAGGCGCACGCATTGAAACTTTGTCAGCGGTGGCGGTGGTGTTTCAGCCTCTGCTTGCGCGCGATCCAGCAGTTTGGAAACCGTATCTTCGCTCATGATTTTAGGCAAAGACATTTGTTTTTTCGGCGCATCGAGCGTGCCGGTCGGGTCATCGCCACGCAGGTTTTCTGTATAAAGAAAGCGGAAGAACTGTTTGAGAGACGAAAGACGGCGCGCCTGCGAACTGGCTGCAAAACCCAAAACTGCCATTTGATTGAGGCAATCGCGCAAATCCTGCGGCTGTGCTTCTACCAGATTGACGGACTTTTCCTTCAAAAAGTCTGCACAAGCCTCCAGATCGCGCCGATAGGATTCAAGCGTGTTTTGTGCAGCACCTCGCTCGGCACTCATCATTTCCAGAAAGCTTTCAATCGCAACAGCTGCACGCATGTTCAATCTTTTTCCTCAGATAAAGTATCATCTTCATCATTACTTGAAACTGGTGCAACAGGGGGAGAAAGTGGCACAGGATTAAGGTCTTTAGCCGGAATTTTAATGGTGATATCAGTTTGTACCGGTTTCACATAGGTAACCAACGCCAACATGATACCATAAACGGCAGCGGCGATCAGAGCGAGAACCAGAACCAGACGTGTCAGTGTGGGCATAAGGTTTTTATGCTCGCAAGCTCTTCGGAAAGCAAGGCTCTCTATTATTGAACCGTATTATAATGCGTTTTTGCGGCGAAAGCCCGATAAAGCAATTGACGTAGGCTGTGTTTTCATGTGGAACCAAATCAGCAGACCGGATGAGGGCAATGACAAGCAGTAATAAAAATACACATCTCCATGAGAATGCTGAACGGGTAAAAGAATTGCTCGGTTCTCGCGTTCTGGTTCTCGTGGGGCTTATGGGAGCGGGCAAGTCCACTATCGGCAAAAAGATAGCGACGATGTTGGGTTTGGCTTTTAAAGACGGCGACAATGAAATTGAAGGCGCTTCACGTATGAGCGTGACCGAACTTTTTGAAAGTTACGGTGAGGTGGAGTTTCGTGATCTGGAACGTCGCGTGATCCTGCGTTTGCTGGAGGCAGGCCCGATGGTGCTGGCCACCGGTGGTGGCGCTTATATGAATGCTGAAACCCGTCAAAGCATTGCAGATCACGGCATTTCTTTATGGCTTGATGCCGAGCTTGATGTGTTGATGGAGCGTGTTTCAAGACGCCAGAACCGGCCGCTTTTGAAAAATGCCGACCCGCGTGGTGTGATGAGCCGCCTGATTGATGAACGCTATCCGGTTTATGCACAGGCAAATTTGCGTTTCATGTCGCGAGAAGACCGCAAAGACGTGATTGCCAGCGAAGTAATCGATCTGTTGCTCGAACATCTTGAAGCTGAAAAGAACTGAATAAGACAGCTAACTGCCCCAGAGGAGACACAAGAATGAATGCCCCGCATACAGACGCAACAAATAACAATGTTGATACCGTGACAGTTCCGGTTGTGCTGGGAGATCGTTCTTATGACATTATCATCGGTGACAAGCTGATTGAGCGCGCGGGCGCGGAAATCGCGGCACGTCTTGGTAAAATCCGTGTTGCCGTGGTGACAGATGAAAATGTCGCCAAACATCATCTGGAGCGGTTGACTGCAAGTCTTGCGCATAAAGGTATTGAGGCAACGCCGATTATTGTATCTGCGGGTGAAAAATCCAAAGCTTTTGCCACGCTGGAAACTGTTACCAATGCTGTTCTGGCGGCACGTCTGGAGCGCGGTGATGCCGTAGTCGCCCTTGGCGGCGGCGTGATTGGTGATTTGAGCGGCTTTGTTGCGGGCATTGTGCGTCGCGGCATGAAGTTCATTCAAATCCCGACATCTTTATTGGCGCAGGTCGATTCTTCCGTTGGCGGAAAAACCGGCATCAATACGGCGCATGGTAAAAATCTGGTCGGTGTTTTCTATCAGCCTCAATTGGTGCTGGCCGATACCGGTGTTTTGAACACTTTATCCCCGCGCGAATTTCGTGCCGGTTATGCGGAAGTGGCCAAATATGGTCTGATCGACCGCCCAGATTTCTTTGCATGGCTAGAGCAGAATTGGAACGATGTGTTTGCCGGTGGTACAGCGCGTACCCATGCCATTGCGGAATCCTGCCGCTCCAAGGCTGCCGTTGTGGCGCGTGACGAGCGTGAACATGGTGACCGGGCTTTGCTGAATCTTGGCCATACATTCGGCCATGCGCTGGAAACAGCAACCAATTACGACTCATCCCGTCTGGTTCATGGAGAAGGTGTGGCAATTGGTATGGCGCTGGCCTATCGTTTTTCTGCCCGTATGAACCTATCTTCGGTGGAAGCAGCCGAACGTGTGGAAGCTCATTTGCAGGCTGTGGGTCTGCCGACAAAGCTTTCACAGGTGCCGGGTGGTTTGCCGGACGCGACAAGCCTGATGGCTTCCATTGCGCAGGATAAAAAAGTGTCGCGCGGTGCACTGACATTTATTTTGACCCGCGGCATCGGTGAGAGTTTCATTGCCAAAGATGTGCCACACTCTGCCGTATTAGAGTTTTTGAAAGAAAGCCTGAACCGTTAAATTCTGCTTTTTTACTGCTTTGTAAATGTTGTTTTTGTATTGCCGCAGTTGCTGCGTTAAAACCAATTGAGCCAGCAAAGCTCATGAATACGGAGAATTCCGATGACGGCCACATTATGGATCATGTGCGGTATTATCCTTTTATGTGTGATTTTCTCAGGCTTTTTCTCAGGCTCTGAAACGGCACTCACCGCAGCTTCACGTGCTCGGATGTTGGGTTTCGAGCAGCAGGGTGATGAACGCGCCACAATCGTTCAGCGTTTGATTGCGCGGCGCGACCGTCTTATCGGTGCATTGCTGATCGGCAATAATCTGGCTAATATCTTGGCGTCTTCTTTGGCGACCAGTATTTTTATGAGCCTGTTTGGTGATGCAGGCGTGGCTTATGCAACGATTGCTATGACGATCATTCTGGTTATTTTTGCAGAAGTGTTGCCAAAATCATGGGCTATTTCCACACCTGATCGGTTTGCTTTAGCTGTAGCCCGCCCAACCTCAGTTGTGGTTAGCATTATTGGCCCGCTTTCCAGTGTGGTGAACTGGATTGTCCGTGTGATTTTAAAACTTTGCGGCGTTAATCTGGCGACTGGCAGCTCGATGCTTTCTGCGCAGGAAGAGCTGCGCGGTGCGGTGGAAGTTTTGCACCGTGATGGCTCAGTGATCAAATCCGACCGTGACCAGTTGGGCGGTTTGCTCGATTTGCGCGAGCTGGAAGTCAGCGATGTGATGGTACACCGCACCGCTATGGGTACAATCAATGCCGATGATCCGGCTGACGTTTTGGTGAAAGAAATTCTGGCCAGCTCGCATACGCGTATGCCGTTATGGCGCGATGATATTGATAATATTGTCGGCATCATTCACACCAAAGATCTGGTGCGTGCGCTTTATGATGTCGATAATGACTTTTCCCGTATCGACATCATGAAAGTTGCTACAAAACCGTGGTTTGTGCCGGATACAACCACATTGCAGGATCAGCTCAACGCCTTTTTGCGCCGCAAAGCCCATATAGCCATTGTCGTGGATGAATATGGTGATGTGCAGGGTCTGGTCACATTGGAAGATATTCTGGAAGAGATTGTCGGCGATATTGCCGATGAGCATGATATCGATATGCAGGGCGTGCGTCCGCAGCCGGACGGCTCATATATTGTTGACGGTTCATTGCCGATCCGTGACTTGAATCGAGCGCTTGACTGGTCATTGCCTGATGAAGAAGCCACAACCATTGCAGGTCTCGTCATTCATGAGACGCAGTCCATTCCGGATGTGAAGCAGGCTTTCACATTCCACAACAAGCGTTTTACCGTTTTGAAGCGGGAAAAGAACCGGTTGGCGCGATTGCGAATCGTGGCACTGGATGCAGAAGGCAAGCCGACCAATGCCAATCAACCGGCTGAATATGAAATCTGAGGGAGCTTGCATATCAGCTCCCTTAAGGTAAATGTTTGGAAAATTAGCGGCGGGTTGCTTCACCCGGCGCGCTTGGTTCAAGCGCTAAAGCATGAACGCCATTGTTGAGCTCGTCGCTCAGTAACTCGTTGATGGCACGATGGCGGGCAATACGGGAAAGACCGATAAATTTATCAGTGATGATAATGACACGAAAATGTGTCTCTCCGGTGCCGTCATAGGTCTCATGATGGCCGTTTTCTTCGTGATGATGGCCAGCATGCAGGTGGCTTTCATTGCGTACTTCTAGAAATTCAGGAGAGAAAGCCTGATTAAGTTTCTGTTCAATGGTAGTTTGTATGCTGTTATTCATGGACATTTGCTCAACTTCTCCCCATATAGGTACTAACTCCCATATAAGTGACGTGATTACGTCTTGATGTGGGGCAAATCCGCACAGGAAGCAGATGTTTCGTCCTCGCTTTATCATGAATCTGCATCATGATAAAAAGTCAATTCTTGTTTGAAAACTCTTTATCCGCATAATTTGACATCATGACAATCAATTCAAAATATTTCGACAGCATTCGTATTGGTGGTAAGAAGAAGGCCGAGGCTAAGTCGTCGGTGCCTGATTGCCGATGGGATGGATGCCTCAAACCTGGAACGCATAAAGCGCCGGTCGGACGTGATCGTGAAGGTGAGTATTTTCATTTTTGTATCGATCATGTCAGGGAATATAATAAGAGCTTTAACTATTTCTCCGGCGTTTCAGACGGTGAAATTGCACGTTTGCAAAAGGAAGCTCTGACCGGCAACCGGCCTACTTGGACAACCTCGTCTAACTCAGCATCCGGTGCTTCCCGCACTTCGCCCGATATGGCACGAATGCGCTCAGGGTCGGCGGCTTATCACAACCGTATACGCGATCCTTTCAACTTGTTTAAAGACCAGAAGGATAATGCCCGCGCAGCGGCACAATTGCGCAAACCACGTGCTTTGGAGGCAAAAGCGCTTGGGACGTTAGGATTGGATGCCAGCGCTTCAAGCGATGACATCAAAACCAAATATAAGGAATTGGTGAAGCAGCACCATCCCGACCGTAATGGCGGTGATCGCGCTTCGGAAGACCGCTTCCGTGATGTTATTCAAGCCTATCAATTGTTGAAGTCATCGGGTTTTTGCTCGTAAAAGCTTCAATAATGAATGTAACACTGCTTTATATTTGAGTATTTATTGCTCTTTTGGTTAAAACAGTGAAATAAATATCTGATCACGGCACGAGTTCAGCTTGAACCGTGACAGTTCAGACGTTAGAAAAAATGTGAAGTACAGACGGACATTTTTTGTCGCATAGCGTTATCTACAGCTCATGCCAAGATGCCCGCATTATTTAACAGGGCATCCCGTTGTTTAAAAAACGCGGATAGCTTGCGAGAAAGCAAAAGGAATGAGCGGCTGGTTCTCCTCCCCTGCCGCTTTGGAGGCATGATGAATAAGGTTGAGCGGGATATCACCAATTTGCCGGATACAACAGTATCGGTACGCGAAGTATTCGGGATTGATTCCGATTTGCAGGTTCCTGCATTTTCGATGACTGATTCGAATGTGCCGGACATCGATCCTGATTATCTATTTGATAAACAAACAACATTGGCGATCCTTGCAGGCTTTGCCTATAACCGCCGCGTTATGGTGTCTGGCTATCACGGTACTGGTAAATCCACCCATATCGAACAGGTTGCAGCACGCCTCAACTGGCCTTGTATCCGCGTCAACCTCGACAGTCATGTCAGCCGTATTGATCTCGTCGGCAAAGATGCAATCGTTGTCAAAGACGGTATGCAGATTACCGAATTTAAAGATGGTATTCTGCCTTGGGCTTATCAGCGCAATGTTGCGCTGGTGTTCGATGAATATGATGCCGGTCGCCCTGATGTGATGTTCGTGATCCAGCGCGTGCTGGAAGCTTCAGGCCGTTTGACACTGCTCGATCAGAGCCGCGTCATCAATCCGCACCCATCTTTCCGTTTGTTTGCGACCGCCAACACTGTGGGCTTGGGCGATACGACCGGTCTTTATCACGGTACACAGCAGATCAACCAGGCACAGATGGACCGTTGGTCAATCGTGACCACCTTGAACTATCTGCCGCATGACAATGAAGTTGCAATCATTTTGGCCAAAGCCAAACATTACCAGAATGAAGAAGGCCGCGACATCGTCAATAAGATGGTGCGCGTTGCCGATATGACCCGTCAGGCTTTCATCAATGGCGATTTGTCCACCGTGATGAGCCCGCGTACAGTAATTACTTGGGCTGAAAATGCTGCAATCTTCAATGATGTGGGCTTTGCTTTCCGCGTAACATTCCTTAACAAATGTGATGAGCTGGAACGCGCGATTGTGGCTGAGTTCTACCAACGTGCATTTGGTGCTGAATTGCCAGAATCGGCAGTTAACGTCGCTCTGGCTTGAAAGCGGTGAATTGTGATGGCCGGAATAGGGGCAGGTGCAGGCGATAATTCGCGGCAGAGGCGGCAAACGCCAATCGATTCGGAACCGTTCAAACGGGCAGTAACCGCATGTATGCGGGCTATTGCCGGTTCCAACGAGTTCGAGGTCGGTTTCAGTAATGATCGTCCGGCTTTGACCGGCAATCGTGCCAGATTGCCGGATCTGCCGAAGCGACCAACCGCGAATGATATTGCTATCACGCGTGGTTTGGGCGATTCGATGGCATTGCGTCAAGCGCGCCATAATCCGCGCATTCATGCAGGTCTGGCACCTGAAGGCAAACAGGCGCGCGCTATTTTTGATGCGGTTGAACAAGCGCGCGTTGAAGCCATCGGCGCACGTGCCATGGTTGGTGTCGGCGATAATTTAAGCTCTATGCTGGCCGATAAATATGCTCGCGCCAATTATACAGCTGTCATGGAAAAAGAAGAGGCTCCTCTCGAAGAGGCTGTTTCTTTGCTGATCCGTGAAAAGCTGACCGGTCGTGAAGCGCCGAAAGAAGCCGGCAATTTGCTGGATTTGTGGCGCGACTGGATCGAAGACAAAGCCGGTGCGGATATCGAGCATTTGGTCGAAAACCTAGAAGATCAGGATGCGTTTGCGCGTGTTGTGCGCAATATGCTGGCTTCGATGGAAATGGCGGAAGACTTATCACAAAATCCTCAAGACGATAATAATGAGGAACAGAGCGACGATACGCCAGACCCGGAAGAAAACGAAGACGGCGGTGCTGAAGAGCAGGAAGGCTCTGACCAGACGGAAAACGAAGAATCGGAAGATTCCAGTGATGACGGCGAACAGGGCGAAATGGAAGCCGCTGACGCTAATTCGGACGATGTGGATGACGGCGAGGAAATCGATGCCGAAACGCCGGGCGAAGCCCGTCGTCCGGGGCAACCGTTTGATAATCTGGCGCAGCAGCTTGATTATAAAGTTTTCACCCGTGAGTTTGACGAAACGGTGGAAGCAACCGATCTGTGCGATGAGGCAGAGCTTGAGCGCTTGCGCGGTTTTCTCGACAAGCAGCTTGCCAATTTGCAAGGCGTTGTTGGCCGGCTTGCCAACCGTTTACAACGTCGTTTGATGGCGCAGCAAAACCGTTCATGGGATTTCGATCTGGAAGAGGGCTATCTTGATACCGCACGTTTGATGCGTGTGGTGATCGACCCGACTCAGCCGCTTTCTTATAAATGGGAACGCGATACGGATTTCCGCGATACAGTGGTGACACTGGTGATTGATAATTCCGGCTCAATGCGTGGTCGTCCGATTACTGTCGCAGCAACTTGCGCTGATATTCTGGCACGCACTCTGGAGCGTTGCGGCGTTAAAGTCGAAATTTTGGGCTTTACCACCAAAGCATGGAAGGGCGGTCAATCGCGTGAAGCATGGCTTGCGCGTGGCAAGCCAGCAGCACCAGGTCGTCTGAATGACCTTCGCCATATCATTTATAAGGCTGCAGACGCCCCGTGGAGACGTGCACGTCGCAATCTTGGCCTGATGATGCGGGAAGGGTTGCTGAAAGAGAATATCGACGGTGAAGCGCTTATTTGGGCACATCAGCGTTTGCTGGCGCGTTCTGAGCAGCGTAAAATACTGATGGTAATCTCTGATGGTGCGCCGGTTGACGATTCTACGCTTTCGGTTAATCCCGGCAACTATCTGGAACGTCATTTGCGTGGCGTGATTGAAGAGATTGAAACGCGCTCACCGGTCGAGCTGATTGCAATTGGTATCGGCCATGACGTGACCCGTTACTATCAGCGCGCGGTGACGATTGTAGATGCCGAAGAACTGGCGGGCGCGATGACCGAACAGCTTGCTTCACTCTTTGAAGAACAGGGACATAAAGGCGGTTCAAAACGCTGATCTGAGTCTCAGACCTATTAAAAAAGCCTCCGGAAGCAGTTCGTTTCCGGAGGTTTTTTATGTTTCAGTCTTTAATTCACGCTTGTTGGCGTGTTGAAGCCAGCACAATTTCCCGGATACAAACACCCTGCGGTTGCTCATAAGCATAGAAAATGGCACGCGCGACATCTTCAGGACTCAACACGGATGCGCCCATATTTTTCTTCCAGTCTTCATAGCCGGCTTTGATGCTTTCATTACTGGTGTGGCTTAACAACTCGGTTTCAACAGCACCTGGAGCAATCGTTACAACACGTATATTATGAGGGGAGAGTTCTTCCCGCAGATTTTCTGAAAGGCCGTGGACGGCAAATTTTGTGGCTGTATAGGCCACATGATTGGCGAATGTTTTGCGCCCTGCGACCGAACTGATATTGATGATTGTGCCATGCTGACGCTTAACCATTGAGCCTGCCACCGCATGGATGCCATTAAGCAATCCTTTGACATTGACCTCCAGCATACGATCCCATTCATCAGGGTTTTGATTGGTCATATCGCCCAGCAACATGACGCCTGCATTATTGATGATTGCATCGGCTGCACCATAGAGGCTTTCAGCCTGTTTAACCGCCTCAATCAAGCCTGCGCGATCAGTCACATCCACAGCCTTGCATAGGGTGTGCGGCAAATGCAGCGCTTCCATGATTTCAAGACGGCGCGCCAAGAGCAGCAACGGATGACCGCGTTTTGCAAACAGTTTCGCCGTGGCAAGGCCAATGCCGGAGCTGGCACCGGTTATAATCACGAGAGGAAGCTTTTGTTTGTGCAAAGACATTTAAAAAAATCCTTATCTGAATAAAGAAAACCGGTGCAGAAACATTTGATTGAAAGCTCTAGTAAAGCGTAAAATCAGCGTTTCGGCAAACCGGTTTGGAAATTTCATCAGATAAAGAAGGAAGAGCCGCTATTTTGAAACAAGCGGCTGAGAATGTATCTTTAACGGGTTTTGTCAGGTGAATAAACCGCTGGCATGAAGATTGCCAGAATCGCGCCATAAGGCACCAGCATCAGCGTGCCCATGATAACTTTGATGAGGAAATCACCAATCGCCAGCGACATCCACAGCGCTACCGGCTGGCCTAGAAATGGCACAATTTCGGTGAGTGAAGAATCAGTGTGGCCGGTCATCTGGTCGATCCACGCAAATTGCGCGGCAAAAGCGATGGAGAAAAACAAAATAGTATCCAGCACCGAGCCAAGCATAGCGGCGGCAAAGGGGGCTTTCCACCATGATAAACGGCGCAAACGGTCAAAGACGCTGATATCGAGCATTTGCGCGAATAAAAATGCACTGCCGGATGCAATAGCGATTCGCGGTGTTGCCAGCCAGATCGACATAATCACGCCAAGCACAAAACCTGCCAACACCACTTTACGCGCAGCCTGCGGGCCATAGCGGCGATTGGTGAGGTCATTGACGAGGAACGCCAGCGGATAGGTGAAGGCACCCCAAGTGAGAATATCGCCAAGTCCGAAATAGTTGAACTGATACTGGACAAGGATATTGGAGGCGGCAACAGATACGCACATTGCCAAGATAGCCGGCAGCAGAGCCAAAACAGCTGGAATCAAAGTGCGGGTATTTAAAGTTCGTTCACTGAACATTTTTTTATCCTGGGTAATGGAACCAGTTGCAGATCTGGGATCTTAGGACAGCAAAAAGGGTCGACCAAGGCCGACCCCGCGATTATTTGGCCATAAAAGGCTTAAATATTAAGCGCTTACAGCTTCAGCTTGCTTTTTAGCAATCTGGCGCTTCAGAAGACGTGCGCGCTGTGACAGCTCTTTGTCGTCTGATTTAGCAAGGAATGAATCCAAACCACCGCGATGTTCTACGGAACGCAGAGCATGGGCGGAAACACGCAAACGATAGCTCATGCCCAAAGCATCGGACATCAGGGTTACGTTGCAAAGGTTTGGCAAAAAGCGGCGACGCGTCTTGTTGTTCGCGTGGCTGACATTGTTGCCGTATTGGACCGCTTTACCGGTCAATTCACAAGCGCGGGACATTTTGGTCTCACCTTCAAAATTCTGTTTCTCAAGGCCCCGACCTGAATGCCCGAACTAATACACATCACAGCTAAAACTGCTGCTGGCGCGCAATATCGGACAGGCGGCCTAAAGGGAAAGTTGCGTTTCTATAGTGTCCGGAGCGCAAACAGTCAAGTCGCTTTGCAACGTCAAGGCTATTTTGCTTGGTCTTACTTGCCACAAAAGATCGGCTTGACGCTCTTTATGCGGGATAAGTTAACGAAACATAACTTTGCCTATTTTAGCTGTTTCACACTTCAATACAAGTTTTAAAGGATAAATTTGCTGCAAATATGGTTTGAATCACCGAACGGAGGCCTCTTTATGTCGATTATAAAATTTTTATTGGTGGGGTCTGTCGGTTTTGCAAGCTTAATGTCGCAAAATGCTTCAGCGTATGCTGATGATGTTTATGCCACCCAATACAGGATTTCTATCATTGGTTTGACGATTGCCCGCGCCAATACGCAGACCCATATTGGCCAGAATGATTATATTTTGAAAGGTGATTTTGCCAGTTCGGGAATCGCTCGTATCTTCGATCAGACCGATGGCACCTTGTCGATCAACGGCAAAATGGCTAAGGGCAGTTTTTGGCCAAGCTCTTATCATTTGCAATATCAACATAAGAAAAAAGCCAAATCGACGACGATCCGTTTTGCTAATGGCCGTGTAACAGATACCAAAAATTCACCGGCAGTAAAAAAACGCGATCCTTGGGTAGCGCTGACCGAAGTACATTTGAAAAACATTTCCGATCCGATTTCAGCGATGATGATTAGGGCAAAATCACCGCAGGATGTTTGTGCACAAGTCTTGAAAACCTTTGATGGTCAGACGCGGGCTGATTTACGTTTGACCTATTCGGGAAAGGGCAAATATTCCACTAAAGGTTTTAAAGGTGAAACCGTGGAATGTACCGCTCGCTTTGTGCCGCTGGGTGGTTATCAAAAGGACAAAGAATCAATTAATTATCTGGCCAATAAGAGTAAGATCAGTATAAGTTTTGCAACACTTGGAAATTCAGGCATTTATGCCCCGGTAGAAGCACGCATCGGCACAAAAATAGGAACGGTTAAAGTTTCAGCCACGCGTTTTGAAAAAGTAAACTGATCGCATTCCAGTCAGTGAACTGACAACAGAGGGGATGTGTGGTCAGGGGGCATTGAAACGGGAGGGGACGTGGCAACTCTGGTTGGCTTTGCAGCCATTCTTATGTGGGCTTTGCTCGCTTTATTCACGGCTGCGTCAGGTCAGGTGCCGCCATTTCAGCTTTCAGCCATGAGCTTTGCTATTGGGGCTTGTTTAGGGATCATTTCCTGGATTTGGCGCCCGCAAGCGATCAAAAACCTCCGCCAGCCAGCTATAGTGTGGCTGGTGGGCGTGGTCGGGTTGTTCGGCTACCACTTTTTATATTTTACCGCATTGCGCAATGCGCCGCCCGTCGATGCCAGTCTGATCGCTTATCTGTGGCCACTCTTGATCGTTGTTGGCTCTGCTTTGATGCCGGGTGAGAAATTGAAATATTATCACATTGCCGGAACGCTGCTGGGGCTTGCCGGTATGGTGCTGGTGGTGACCAAAGGTGGCGGCATTGGCTTTGATGCCCGTTATGGCTTTGGTTATCTGGTGGCGGCACTTTGTGCGGTGACGTGGGCCACCTATTCATTGTTGTCTCGCCGCTTCAAGCAAGTGCCCACCGATGCTGTGACCGGCTTTTGTGCAGCAACTGCGGTTTTATCACTGCTTTGCCATTTGATGCTGGAACAAACCGTCTGGCCGGAAAATACCAGCCAGTGGGTGGCCATTTTGGGCTTGGGGCTTTTGCCGGTGGGGGCGGCCTTTTATGCATGGGATTATGGTGTCAAGCGCGGCAATATTCAGGTCTTGGGTGCAGCCAGCTATGCAGCGCCTCTATTATCCACGCTTGTGTTAATTGTGGCGGGTGCTGCCGAACCGAGCTGGCGTATTCTGGCCGCTTGTTTACTCATTACTGCCGGTGCGGTTCTGGCAGCAAAGGACATGATTTTCAAACGTAAATCATGAGGATTGGTGGTGAATGCACTCGTCATGATTGCTTAAAACTTCAATGACACGGCATTCATCCACGCGGCCATGAGCACAGCTTTCCAGCATTTTTTGCAATTCTGCTTTTAAAGCCATTAATTTAGCAATGCGCTTCTCCACATCAATCAGCCTTTCACGCGCCAATTGATCTGCAATGGTGCAGGGCTGACCGGGATTATCCTGCAAGTGCAGCAAAGCACGGATAGCTTCGACTTCAAAGCCGAGCTCACGCGCGTGCCTGATAAAGATCAATCGGCGAATATCGGCCTGTTCATAAAGACGGCGGTTGCCTTCACTTCGTTCCGGTGCCGGCATAAGACCGGACTGTTCATAATAACGGATTGTCGGCACTTTGACGCCGCTGCCAGCCGAAACTTCTCCAATAGTGAAATTTGCCATTTTTACTCTTGCTCCTCTAGTCACTAGAGGAAGTAGGCTGTCTCTAATTAAGATTCAAGGAGTAGTCATTATGGCAGGGGATTCGAGCAGAAGCAGCCAGCAAATCCGCTATCAGATTGAAGGTATGGATTGTGCATCCTGCGCAACCAAAATTGATACAGCCGTGCGTCGTGTTGAAGGCGTGGAGGATGTTTCGGTGTCGGTCACGAGTGGTTCCATGAAGGTTAGCACTCAGGGTGACCGTGACGCTGAGATCATCCGTAAAGTGGAAAGTCTTGGCTATAAGGTCAGCCGCGATGCACCACAGACAAGCGGCATTACTGAAAAGCGTTTTCAGATCGAGGGCATGGATTGCGGATCCTGTGCCGGTAAGGTGGAAACAGCCGTGCGCCGCATTAAAGGTGTTGAGGCAGTTTCGGTATCGGTTACCAATGGTTCGATGACCATCAGCACAGACGGCAATCTGGATGCTGAGATTATGAAAAAAGTGCAAAGTCTGGGCTATAAAATTGCTCTGACCGATGCGTCTCTTGCCAAGACAAAAAAACAACCACATTGTCACGATCACGATCACGATCACGATCACGATCACGATCACGATCACGATCACGATCACGATCACGATCACGATCACGATCATGATCATGGCCATTTACACGCGACAATACCTGTCGTCGCGGTGGTCAAAAAAATACCGCCAAAATGGTGGCAAACGGCCAAAGCCAAGCTGATGTTTATCAGTGGTGGTGGTCTGGTCGGGGCTTATATTATCGGTCTTCTTTATCCGCCTGTTGCACTCTATGCGTTTTTGGCTGCCATGCTGCTGGGGTTGGTGCCGATTGCCCGTCGTGCGGTAATGGGTGCATTAAATGGCACTGTCTTTTCCATTGAAATGCTGATGACGATTGCCGCTGTCGGCGCGATCTTTATTGGTGCGGCAGAAGAAGCCGCAGCCGTGGTGTTTCTCTTTCTGGTGGGTGAATTGCTGGAAGGTGTGGCAGCCGGTAAGGCGCGTGCCAGCATTCAGTCTTTGAGCGATCTGGTGCCTAAAATTGCTTATCTGGAGCAGGGCTCTGCTACGGTTGAAGTTCCTGCCGATCAGTTGCAGCCAGGCAATATGATTGTCGTGCGTCCGGGCGATCGTATTCCCGCCGATGGTGAAATTGTCGCTGGTGAAAGCGCCATTGATGAAGCCCCTGTAACCGGTGAAAGTACGCCGGTGAATAAAGGCGAGGGCGAAAATATCTTTGCCGGCACGATTAATGGTGATGGCGTTTTGCGTGTCCGCGTAACCGCTGCGGCAGCTGACAACACCATTGCGCGTGTGGTGAAGCTGGTGGAAGAGGCACAGGATGCCAAGGCACCAACCGAGCGTTTCATCAACCGCTTCTCTACTTATTATACACCCGGTGTTGTGGTTGTTGCAGCTTTGGTAGCAATCATTCCGCCATTGTTTTTTGGCGGGATTTGGAATGAGTGGGTCTATAAAGGTCTGGCAATTTTGCTGATCGGTTGCCCGTGTGCGCTGGTGATTTCAACCCCGGCTGCCATCGCAGCCTCGCTTTCATCAGGCGCCAAGCGTGGGCTATTGATGAAGGGCGGTTCGGTGCTGGAAACCATCGGCAAAATCACTGCTGCCGCTTTTGACAAGACCGGAACACTCACCGAAGGAAAACCTAAGGTGACCGATGTGGTGGCCGGTGAATTGTCTGAAGATGATGTGCTTCGCTTAGCCGCCGCCCTTGATGCAGGCTCCAGCCATCCGCTGGCGATTGCTATCGTCAGCGCTGCTGAAGCCCGCAGCCTGACATGGCCGGATGTGGTCGAGGGCAAGGCGATTGGCGGCAAGGGCGTGGCAGGTCAGGCGCAGGGCATGGAATTGTTCTTGGGCTCGGCCAAGGCAGCGCGGGCTCAGGCCACGATGAGCGATGCGTTTGCAGCACAGCTTACAGTTTTAAACGATGACGGTAAAACTGTCTCTGTGTTGGTGGCTGATGGTAAGATTGCTGGTGCGATTGCCATGCGTGATGATCCGCGTGCTGATGCGCTTGCGGGGCTGAAGCGCTTGAATGCTGCCGGTATCCGCACCATCATGCTGACGGGTGATAACCGCCGCACGGCAGAGGCGGTTGGCCGCGATATCGGCATTGAAGTGCGGGCAGAATTGCTGCCGGAAGACAAGCAGAAGATCATTGCCGATTTGCAAAAAGAAGGGCTGATCATTGCGAAAGTCGGTGACGGCATCAATGACGCGCCAGCGCTTGCCACCGCTGATGTGGGTATTGCTATGGGGGGCGGCACCGATGTGGCGCTGGAAACCGCTGACGCTGCCGTCTTGCACGGCCGTGTGTCGGATGTGGCCGAGATGGTGGATCTGTCGAAGCGCACCATGCGTAATATCTTCCAGAATATCACTATTGCTCTTGGGTTGAAGGCGGTGTTTCTGGTGACAACCGTGATGGGAATTACCGGCCTTTGGCCTGCCATTTTGGCTGATACCGGTGCAACCGTTTTGGTAACCATGAATGCGTTGCGACTGTTGCGAGCCCGTTAAACATTAAAAGCGGGCATGAAAAAGCCGCCCTGAATTTTCTGTTCAGGGCGGCTTTTTATGGCGCAAAACTTATTCGCCCAATAATTGCAGGATACGCTCCTGATAGAGCTTGGCAAATTCCACATGTTCCGGATTGATACCTTTCAGCTCATCGACCATTTGCTCTTCATCTTCGGCCTCGGCACCGGCCAGACCGCTCATCAAGGCAAAATAGCCGGTAATGTAATCATGTGCCGACAGTTCATTTTGATTGAGGATCGCCATAATTTCCGGCTTGGCCTCAACCCCTTTAATCAGCATGGCGATACTTGGGTCTTCTTCGCTGTCCGGCTCAGGCATGGCCGATAAATCAAGCCCGTTGAGTGCTGTCTGCACCGCTTCCATTTTGCTTAAAAATTCCGGTGTCAGTTTAAACGCATTGACCTCTGCCGGAATAGGTGGCGGAGCAACTTCGGAAAAGCTTTGTGCCTGTGCTGTTAAAGGCACTAATGACAGGCTGGCAGAGCTAAGCATGACGGCTGTAAAAGCATGAAGCAAGAATGATTTTTTCAGCATGGGATTTCTCTTAAAAATGATCTTTTAAAGCACGGATGCGGGTAAAAACTTGTTCATCGCTGGCATTAATCATTGAAAGATGAGCGCGGATTTGAGTGTCTGATGCGCGCAAGAATGGATTGGTTGCCAGTTCCTGCGCCATGCTTGTTGGCAATGTCAGTTGATCTTCCGCACGCAGGCGCGTGATTTCTGCGGCACGCTGTTGCAAGGCTTTATTGTGCGGATCAATAGTCAGTGCAAAACGGGCATTGCTGGCGCTATATTCATGGCCGCAATAAATGGCAGTATCGGCGGGAAGCGCGCTTAAAATTTTCAAAGATTGGAACATTTGCGCTGGTGTTCCTTCCAGCAAACGGCCGCAACCAAGCGAAAAGAGTGTATCGCCGGTAAAGGCGACTTTGGCTTGGGGAATATAGTAAGAAATTTCGCCCCTCGTGTGGCCGGGGGTGCTGAGCACCTGCACTTCAAACTGGCCAAAGCGGAAACGGTCTCCATTATCTAAGCCCACGTCAATGTCGGGGATTTTATCACTTTCTGCGCTTGGGCCATAAATTTTCAGGTCGAATTTTTGCTTTAAAGCAAAATTGGCTTCCACGTGATCATTGTGGTGATGGGTGGTGAAGATATAATCCAGCTTCCAGCCGCGAGGTTGCAGCGCTGCCAGTATCGGGGTTTCTTCGGGCGCATCAATGGCAGCGGTCAGATTATTGATCGGGTCGTGGATCAGCACGCCGATATTATCGCTGCGGCAGATGAATTGTTCGATTTCGAGGACGCCCATTTCCATCTCCGTTCAATGTTTTTCAGCGGCTCACCTGAACCGCTGAAATCTGACAAGCCGAAATGGCTAATCTGTGGCGAAAAAATTAGTTTTTCACTTCTTCCAGAATTGTGTGTTTTTGAATAAGCGGCATCTGGAACAGGGTGAATAAAACCGTGATTGGCATAATGCCCCACACTTTGAACCATACCCATGTGTCAGTGGAAAAGCCGCGCCACACCACTTCATTGACCACGGCTAAAAAGATGAAAAATACACCCCAGCGAAGCGTCAGTTTGCGCCAACCTTCGGCATCCAGCTTGAAAGCGGAGGCAAAAACATAGCCGAGCAGCGATTTTCCAAAGGCAAGACCACCAAGCAAAATGACACCAAACAAGGTATTGACGATGGTCGGCTTCATTTTGATGAAGGTATCATTATGGAGGTAAAGTGTGAGCGCGCCAAAAACCAGCACGACAATACCAGATACCAAAGGCATCACCGGCAGGCTGCGGGTGAGCACCCATGAAATGGCCAGAGCAATAATGGTTGCGCCCATAAACAAAGCCGTTGCCATAAAAATCGGTTCGCCGATGGAGGCTAAAATCGGGAATTTTTCCCGAAGCATTTCACCACGCGCATTGGTGAAGAAAAACACCAGCAACGGGCCGATTTCCAATGCGAGTTTCAACAGCGGATTGATATCTTTATTGTCTTTGCCTGCTGTTTGCGAAGGATCGCGCTCAAAAATAGGCTGGTTCATGACGCTACTCCTGCAATTGCATTGGCAAAATCTTTGGCGGCAAATGGTTCAAGGTCATCGATACCTTCACCCACCCCAATAAAATAAACCGGTAATTTATGTTTGGCGGAAATTGAAACCAGAATACCGCCGCGCGCCGAGCCGTCCAGCTTGGTCATGACAAGGCCGTTAACGCCTGCGATATTCTTGAAGATTTCTACCTGATTAAGGGCGTTTTGACCTGTGGTGGCATCCAGTGTTTGCAACACGGTATGCGGGGCTTGCTCGTCATGCTTGCCAAGAACACGCACCACTTTGGCAAGTTCTTCCATCAGCTCGGCTTTGTTTTGCAAACGGCCGGCTGTGTCGATAATCAACACGTCACTACCGGCTTCTTTGGCTTTTTCCCATGCATCATAAGCAAGGCCTGCCGCATCGGCACCAAGCTTGGAGGAAACAATCGGAGAACCGGTGCGCTCACCCCAAATATGAAGCTGTTCAATCGCTGCTGCACGGAAGGTGTCACCGGCGGCAAGCATGACTTTCAAGCCGCCAGCGGTGAGTTTTGCCGTCAATTTGCCGATTGTCGTTGTCTTGCCGGTGCCGTTGACGCCCACTACCAAAATAACATGCGGCTTGTGCGACAGATCAAGTTCCAGCGGCTTGGCAACAGGTGTCAGCACTTTTTCGATTTCTGCGCTCATAATGGCGCGCACTTCATCGGTGGAGACATCTTTGCCGTAGCGGCTGGCAGAAAGGGCATCGGTCACGCGCATCGCTGTTTCAAGGCCAAGATCGGCTTGGATCAACACATCTTCCAGCTCCTGTAAGGTGTCTTCATCAAGTTTGCGCTTGGTGAAAATGCCGCCGATCGAATCGCTTAAATTGCTGGAAGAGCGTGCCAGACCTTGGCGCAAACGTTCATACCATGAGAGTTTCTTTTCAGGTGCAGCGACTGGTTCCGGCTCATCTTGCTTGACGGCAACAGCTTTGCTGACCTGCACTTTTAGCGGCTTTGGAGCGTCCGGTGTCGGTGCTACTGGCGCAGGTTCGGGTTGTGGATCCAGCTCCTCAACAGGTTCTTCTGCCTCAGAGATAATCGTCTCAGTGCTAGCTTCCGGCTCAATCTTCTCTGGCTGTGGTTCTGGCGCGTGCGTGACAGAGGGAGCTTTGGCAACGGTTTCTTCAACCTCACTTGGTGCAGGAGCAGGGGCTTGTTCTTCAACAGCTGCCGCATTTTCTGTAACAACACGATCATCGACTTGTTCTTCAACAAGTTCAGCCTCCTTCTTGCCGAAGGAAAACATTTTTTTGATAAAGCCGATTGCCATGTTCTGTCTTTTTCTTGTTCTCTTGAAGCTGCTGTTTCACACTCTTTAAAGGGTGCTTGTCAGCAGCTTATCTTTATCATGTCCGATAATGCGGCGCTCGATGATTTTACCCGGCACATTCTCAGCATCATCTGCCATAAATGCCGCCATGGTAAAGCCTTCTGTGCGACCGATACCAGCTTGTCCGTTGATGCTTTCCCGTTCAATCAGCAATTTCTGCACACTGCCGTTCAAAGCCTTCAAATGTGCAGCATAAGCACGATCTGCCTGCCCACGCAAACGCGCAGCGCGTTCTTTGACGATATCACGTCGTACTTGCGGCATTCTTGCTGCCGGTGTGCCTTCACGCGGGCTATATGGAAACACGTGCAGATGAGTTAGACCGCAATCTTCAACGATCTTTATCGAGTTTTGGAACATGGCTTCAGTTTCGGTCGGGAAACCGGCAATAATATCAGCTCCAAACACAATATCAGGGCGGATTTGGCGCACTGTTTCGCAAAACTGGATAGAATCATCACGCAAATGGCGGCGTTTCATGCGCTTTAAAATCATGTCGTCGCCCGATTGCAGCGACAAATGCAGATGCGGCATCAGGCGGCTTTCATTGGCAAGTGCGTCCATCAGATCATCATCGGCTTCGATAGAATCAATGGAGGACAGGCGAAGACGTTGCAAGTCCGGCACTTGAGTAAGAACGGTTTTGACCAGTTTACCAAGGCGTAGATTGCCCGGTAAGTCAGGGCCATAGGAGGTCATGTCAACGCCGGTGAGCACGACTTCTGCATAGCCATTATCAACGAGACGCTTGACCTGATCGATAACGCCGCCCATCGGCACCGAGCGGGAATTGCCGCGGCCATATGGAATGATGCAGAAGGTGCAGCGATGGTCACAGCCATTTTGCACCTGCACAAAGGCACGCGCGCGGCCTTCAATAGCATCAACCATATGGGAAGCGGTTTCGCGCACTTCCATGATATCGTTGACACGTACTTTTTCAAACTGGTTGACGCCAAAATCCGGCAACATACGGTAGGAATTGGATTTCAGCTTTTCTTCATTGCCGAGCACCATATCCACTTCGCCCATGGCGGCAAAGTTTTCTGCTTCTGTTTGTGCAGCACAACCGGTGACGATAATACGCGCTTCCGGATTTTCACGTCGGGCTTTGCGGATGGCCTGGCGAGCTTGGCGCACAGCCTCGGAGGTGACCGCGCAAGTGTTGAAAATAATCGCGCCGTCTTTCAGCTCACCCAAACCGGCTGCATCGGCTTCGCGTTTCATCACTTCGGATTCATAGGTATTGAGACGGCAGCCAAAAGTTACGATTTCTACAGCCATTACGCAGTACCTTTATTCGTCAATTGTCCAAAACGGCCGGAGGGTGAGGAGGCAGCAGAGGACTGCTCATCCTTACTCCAGTGGCCGGTTTGCGGATCAAAGAGGCCGGAGAATTCCCATTCAGCAGGCCCTGTCATGATGATGTGATTATCATCGCGCCATTCAACGGTTAAATCACCGCCCGGCAAATGCATGGTCACATGTCGTTTTGTTTTATTTGTTCTGACCGCAGATACCGCCGCCGCACAGGCCGCAGAGCCGCAAGCGCGTGTCAATCCGGCGCCGCGCTCCCATGTGCGTAAAATGATGTCGTGCTCTGATGTGACTTTTGCAATCGAAACATTGACGCGCTGCGGAAACAACGGGTCATTTTCAATGATTGTGCCAAACTCTTCCAACGGATAAGACCAGACATCATGATCCACCCAGAAAATGATATGTGGATTGCCGATTGAGGCAAGGGCGGGCATTTGCAGGCCGTATTTTTCACGTAAATCTTTGAAAATTTCGGCTTGCGCTGTGTAGCCTAGCTCATGGCTCAACGGCAAATCCTGCCAGCCAAAACGCGGGCAACCCATATCAACACTGATTTGAGTGTCGTCCTGCATATGGGCGGTTAAAACACCGGCAAGCGTTTCGAAGGTGAATTTTGTCTGTTGGTTTTCCGCATGGAGTGCCTGCACCACACAGCGTGTGCCATTGCCGCAAGCCTGTGCTTGGGTGCCGTCACAATTGATGATCTCGATATAATGATCGGTGTTTGCTGTGCGGGCATCATGGATCGCCATGATCTGATCAAATCGGGTGACGGGATCTTGCGCTAAATAAACGGCAGCAGCAGGCGTGATGCGATCGGCACGTCCGCGCATATCGGCAACAATAATTTGATTGCCTAATCCATTCATTTTGGCAAAAGGCGCCATCTTGTTCATTTAGATTTCCGGTTTGATGATGAAAACAGGCCTCTATATGGGGGAAAAGACATGAAATTGCCAGTGTCTTGAATAGGCTTTGACAGGATCGCCAAGCTTGATTCTGAGATAAAAACCGTTTTTGGCGACAAAATTGCTTTTTTGAGCTTGCGGGACTGTGGCGGTTAAGCCCCAGTTGGTTTCAAAAATAGCGATCTGACCGTTAAGTCCGGTTTCGGCCTTAAAAAACCCATCAACACTGTTGCATTTTTATCTTATGCCTATTTTATTAGTAACTTGTAGATTATGGCAGGTGGAATATCATTCCTCTGACGCAATGGAGATCCGTATGGGAATTTCAAAAGCTAGTTTGCTCACTGTTGCAGTAGCGGGCATCCTGATGGCCGGTTGTCAAAGTTCCCGGTTTGATAATCAGAATTCAAACTATCCGGCAGCACCATTGCGACCTGCTCCTTCGGGAACAGTGCAAAAGCAACCTTTGACACCTGCCGATCCGAATCAATTTCCGACTGCCCCGACCACCGGTATGGATGGCAATATGAATGCAGGTCTGCCTGAAGGCGGCCAGCAGGTTGCAAGCCTGCCGCCGGAGACAGCACCAACACTGACCGCTGGCAGCGTCGCCGGTGTATGGAATGCAAATCTCGGTGGTCAGAGCTGTAAGATTGCGACACCACAAACCAAATTTGGGCAGGGCTATCGCGCCGGTCCGCTGCGTTGCCCGGGTGAGCTGGCAAGTCTGGCCTCATGGGCCGTGAACGGCAAGCAACTCAACCTTTATAATGCAAATGGTGACACTGTGGCCTCGCTTTACTCAAGCGGTTCAAGCCGTTTTGATGGACAGACTTCCAGTGGTCAGCCTCTTAGCCTTTCACGCTAATATCGCTTGTCGATTGGCTGTGTGAAAACAAAGCAAAAGGTTGTCATGTCAGGGAGCTTTCATTCGTTCCCTGAAATAGCACAAATAGGGCACTAGTTTTGATATGTCTTTTGATGGCAATTTGAAGGCTTTCCCTTCTGTGCGCGAGCGCTATGAAGCAATGGTTCAAGCCGGTGATGTGGATATGGATCCCGCCCAGCTTGAATTGACCGATCTTTATGATCAGCTGATTATAAATATTTGCAATAAGCGATTATCACGCAAATCGAGTGCGCTTGGATGGTTGTTCGGGCGCAATAAACAAACGCAGGCCATTATTCAGGGGCTATATGTCCATGGAGAAGTCGGACGCGGCAAAACCATGCTGATGGATATGTTCTTTCAGCTTTTGCCAGTCGAGCGTAAACGTCGTGCGCATTTTAATGATTTTATGGCGGATGTGCATGATCGTATTCATGCTCATCGTCAGGCATTTAAAAACGGTACTACCAAAATCGAAGACCCGATCCCGCCGGTGGCTGATGCGCTAATCGAGCAGGCATGGGTTTTGTGTTTTGATGAATTTACTGTCACCGATATTACCGATGCGATGATTTTGTCGCGTTTGTTTGCAGCCCTTTTCGAACGTGGTGTGGTGCTGATCGCCACTTCCAATGTGGCACCGGATAATCTTTATCGTAATGGCTTGAACCGGCAGCTCTTTTTGCCGTTTATCTCTTTGCTGAAGCAATATGTGCGGGTGATCAATTTGGATTCACGCACCGATTATCGTTTGGAAAAACTCGATCTCCAGCCGGTTTATCTTTCGCCCTTAAGTAGCGATGCTGACATGCAGATGGATGCAGCATGGGAAGCGCAAAAAGGCGGGGCAAAGGAAGAACAGGCGATTATCCGCATCAAAGGGCGTGAAATTGTAGCTTCACGCAGTGTTGACGGTGCTGCACGGTTTTCCTTTGATGAATTGTGCGCCAAGCCATTGGCTGCTGCTGATTATATTGCCATTGTCAGTAAATTTCCGACTATATTTCTCGATCACGTGCCGGTGCTGGATTTGCCCAAGCGCAATGAAGCCAAGCGCTTCATTCTGTTGATCGATACTTTATACGATCATCACGCAAAATTGTTTGTCTCGGCTGATGCCGCGCCTGAGAAACTTTATGTTGCCCGTTCCGGCACGGAAGCTTTTGAATTTGACCGGACAGCATCACGTTTATTTGAAATGCAGAGTGCGGAATATCTAGCAGCAGTTGAGCTCGCATAGACCAGAATTGCAGCCTGAATGACTGTAAAAGCAGGTTGAGCGGAGCAGGGTGCCCGCCGGTTGTGATTTTATGCTAACTGCTCTATTCTACGAAAAATAAATTTGCCCAAGAGCCGGTTTTTCCGTCTTTTTGGCATGTTTTATCAATGTCGTGAATGACTGAGCCTAAGCGCTTTGGCTGATGCTGGAGCGCGGCAGCTTTATTATACTGATAGTGCTGTAGTTTTTAAAAGACAAAGGCCGGTTTCATATTTGTCTTATAAAGCTGCTTTAATGCTTTGGTCGGGCTGGAATTTATTCCAGCTTTATCGGATGTATAGCGTTGTCCGGCATGGGCGCGTGCTTGCAGGAGGTTTGTAAGCAGCGTTTTAAAGTTTGGATGTATGGAAATCGAAGTTTTGCGGTTTTTATACGGGAGTTGAAACATCAGTCAGGGTGCAAGCCACAGATTGATTGGAATTTGAGTGGGATGTCACGTAAAAATTCCATTTTGAACTTGGGAGGTCTGAGCAATTCGAAGATCTGCTAACAGCATGAAACAGCTGTCTGTTTCAGATTTTGAACCCGTCCGGAAAGATGTCTGGAGGTCACAATTTTGCTGAAATTTTCCCGCACTACTTCGATGGAAATTTTGAAATCCGACACAGAAAAATGCTGTTTGGAGAATCAAAATTTTGACGTTTACGTAAGAACTAATAAATCTAACCGATTGAAATCATTGAGGTGAAATTTATTAGTTGAGTTATTCCCGGAAAGGGCTTAGTGAGCATCAGCGCTAAAGCTATTTCCGGGCTGTCGCCGGAGCATGTTTCGGCGTTTCTGTGAATCACAGCTTGAGGAAGAAACTGACATGGCACGCAGCAAGATTGCCCTAATTGGTTCTGGTATGATCGGCGGTACGCTGGCTCACTTGGCCGGTCTGAAAGAACTCGGTGATGTCGTATTGTTCGATATTGCTGAAGGTATCCCGCAGGGTAAGGGGCTTGATATTGCAGAATCGTCACCTGTTGATGGTTTTGATGCGAATTATTCCGGTACCAACGATTATAAGGACATCGCAGGCGCTGATGTTGTAATCGTGACCGCAGGTGTACCACGTAAGCCAGGCATGAGCCGCGATGATCTTTTGGGTATCAACCTGAAGGTTATGGAGCAGGTTGGTGCCGGCATTAAGCAGTACGCACCCGACGCTTTTGTTATCTGCATCACCAACCCGCTCGATGCGATGGTTTGGGCATTGCAGAAATTCTCCGGTCTGCCGGCCAACAAGGTTGTAGGTATGGCCGGTGTGCTGGATAGCGCACGTTTCCGCTACTTCCTTTCCGAAGAATTCAAAGTTTCCGTTGAAGACGTCACAGCATTCGTGCTGGGCGGCCACGGCGACACCATGGTTCCGCTGACCCGCTACTCCACTGTTGCCGGTATTCCTTTGCCGGATCTGGTGAAGATGGGCTGGACAAGCCAGGAAAAGCTGGACCAGATCGTTCAGCGTACCCGTGACGGCGGTGCGGAAATCGTTGGTCTGCTGAAGACCGGTTCTGCATTCTACGCACCTGCTTCTTCTGCCATCCAGATGGCTGAATCCTACCTGAAGGACAAAAAGCGCGTTCTGCCTGTGGCAGCACAGCTTACCGGTCAATATGGCGTCAACGATATGTATGTCGGTGTGCCGACCATCATTGGTGCCAACGGTGTTGAGCGCGTTATCGAGATCGAAATGAACGAAGCTGAAAAAGCCGAGTTCGAAAAGTCGGTCGCTTCCGTTGCCGGTCTTTGCGATGCTTGTAAGGGTATTGCGCCAGCACTCAAGTAATTTGCTGAAAATGGCCGGTGGTATCGCTGGCCATTTTTAAGCTTTTTCTGAAACGATCCTTGAAAACAAGGGATCGGGAAATCCGCAAAGGACATCCAGATGAATATTCATGAATATCAGGCCAAGCGTCTGCTGCACTCGTTCGGCGCGCCAATCGCCAATGGTGTGGCTGTTTATTCCGTTGAACAGGCGGAAGAATGGGCAAAAACGCTTCCTGGTCCGCTTTATGTGGTCAAGAGCCAGATCCACGCAGGTGGTCGCGGTAAGGGCAAGTTCAAAGAACTTGGGCCCGATGCAAAGGGCGGTGTACGCCTTGCCAAATCGGTTGAAGAAGTTGTTGCCAATGCCAAAGAAATGCTCGGCAATACACTGGTAACCGCCCAGACCGGTCCTGCCGGTAAGCAGGTTAATCGTTTGTACATCGAAGATGGTGCAGACATTGAGCGCGAATTGTATCTCTCGATCCTGATTGACCGCACCGTTGGCCGTCCTGCATTCGTGGTTTCCACTGAAGGCGGTATGGATATTGAAGCTGTTGCAGAAGCAACACCTGAAAAAATCATCAATGTTGCGATTGCACCTGAAGATGGTGTGACTGCAGAAGATGCAAACAAGCTTGCTGATGCGCTGAAGCTTGAAGGTGAAGCACGTGAAGATGCACTGAAGCTCTTCCCTGTTCTTTACAAAGCCTTCACTGAAAAAGACATGAGCCTGTTGGAAATCAACCCGCTTATCGTCATGACAGACGGCCGCATGCGCGTGCTGGATGCCAAAGTATCGTTTGATGGCAACGCTTTGTTCCGTCATGCAGATATTCTGGAACTGCGTGATACAAGCGAAGAAGATGCCAAGGAAATCGAAGCATCGAAATATGATCTGGCTTATGTAGCGCTTGATGGCAACATCGGCTGCATGGTCAATGGTGCAGGCCTTGCAATGGCCACCATGGATATCATTAAGCTTTACGGTGCAGAACCTGCAAACTTCCTCGATGTTGGCGGCGGCGCTACCAAAGAAAAAGTAACCGCAGCTTTCAAGATCATCACAGCTGATCCGGCTGTTGAAGGCATTCTGGTCAACATCTTCGGCGGTATCATGAAATGCGATATCATCGCAGAAGGCGTGATTGCGGCTGTTAAGGAAGTTGGTCTGAAAGTTCCTCTCGTTGTTCGTCTTGAAGGCACCAATGTGGAACTGGGTAAGAAAATCATCAACGAGAGCGGTCTGAATGTTATTTCAGCTGACGATCTCGACGATGCGGCGCAGAAAATCGTCGCAGCAGTGAAGGGAAATTGAGGCATGTCCATTCTGATCAACAAGGACACCAAGGTTCTCGTACAGGGTCTGACCGGTAAAACCGGTACATTCCACACCGAACAGGCGCTGGCTTATTACGGCACCCAGATGGTTGGCGGTATTCACCCGAAAAAGGGTGGTGAAACCTGGACTGGTGCAGGTGGCGAAACTCTGCCGATTTTTGCAAGCGTTGCAGAAGGCAAAGAGCGTACACAAGCTGATGCTTCCGTGATTTACGTTCCGCCGGCAGGTGCCGCTGATGCTATTATCGAAGCCATTGAAGCTGAAATCGGCCTCATCGTCTGCATCACCGAAGGTATTCCGGTTATGGATATGGTACGTGTGAAGGATCGTCTGATCCGTTCAAAATCACGTCTCATCGGCCCTAACTGCCCGGGCATCCTGACCCCTGAAGAATGCAAAATCGGCATTATGCCGGGCAATATCTTCAAAAAAGGTTCGGTTGGCGTTGTGTCGCGTTCGGGTACACTGACTTATGAAGCCGTGTTCCAGACCTCCAATGAAGGCCTCGGCCAAACAACTGCTGTTGGTATTGGCGGCGACCCTGTGAAGGGTACTGAATTCATCGACATGCTGGAAATGTTCTTGGCTGATGATGAAACCAAGTCGATCGTCATGATCGGTGAAATCGGTGGTTCGGCTGAAGAAGAAGCTGCACAGTTCATCGCTGACGAAGCCAAGCGCGGCCGTAAAAAGCCAATGGTTGGCTTTATTGCAGGCCGCACCGCACCTCCAGGCCGCACCATGGGTCACGCCGGTGCCGTCATCTCCGGCGGTAAAGGCGGAGCGGAAGACAAGATTGCTGCGATGGAAGCTGCGGGTATCCGGGTATCACCATCACCGGCACAGCTTGGCAAGACGCTCGTTGAAGTGCTGAAGGGCTGAGGATGAACGGCTCTCGTTAAATATTTCCCGGTTCCGGCTTTTAAGCTGGTGCCGGGATTTGCGCAATAAAGCGAGATTTCTCAGTTTCGGACTAACTATTTGAATATCTATATGAAACTGCCCTTAAATCGGCCTGATTTTTGAAGTTTTATATAGTCTTGATGTCAGGGGTGCCGCACAGTTCCGCCCTGACCGCGTGAGGGGAGAAGATTTCAACCCGCGCGAAGATGAACTGCTAAGAGGAGACGGGGCTCGGCCTCCGGATAAGTTATGGCAAGGCAAGAACAGGCTAACGACGTTTTCGCCCTCACTTCGTTCCTTTACGGCGGCAATGCCGACTATATTGAGGAACTATACGCTAAGTTTCAGGATGATCCGAACTCTGTCGATCAGCAGTGGCGTGATTTCTTCTCAGAACTGAATGATGATGCTGATGATGTGCGCAAGAATGCGCAAGGCGCATCATGGACAAAGCCGAATTGGCCTTTGGCTGAGAGCGGCGAATTGGTTTCAGCGCTGGACGGCAATTGGTCGGATGTTGAAAAACACGTCACAGACAAACTGAAAACGAAGTCGGACAAAGGCGAGAAAGCAGTACTGACTGCTGAAGAGCTCACGCAGGCAGCGCGTGATTCCGTTCGTGCAATCATGATGATCCGCGCTTATCGTATGCGTGGCCATTTGCATGCCAATCTGGATCCGCTTGGGCTTGCTGAAAAGCCGGATGCTTATAACGAGCTGGAACCTGAAAATTATGGTTTCACTCCGGCAGATTACAACCGAAAAATCTTTATCGATAATATGCTCGGTCTGGAATATGCCACTATTCCGGAAATGCTGGCTATTTTGAAGCGCACCTATTGCTCGACTATGGGTGTGGAATTCATGCATATTTCCAATCCGGTTGAAAAAGCCTGGATTCAGGAACGTATTGAAGGGCCGGATAAAGGTTTTGCTTTTACCCCTGAAGGTAAAAAAGCAATTTTGTCGAAACTGGTTGAAGCCGAAGGCTTTGAGCAGTTCATCGACGTTAAATATAAAGGCACCAAGCGTTTTGGTCTGGATGGCGGTGAATCGCTGATCCCTGCTCTTGAGCAAATCATCAAGCGCGGCGGCTCGATGGGCTTGAAAGAAATTGTGTTTGGTATGGCTCACCGTGGCCGTCTTAACGTGCTTTCACAGGTAATGGGCAAGCCGCATCGCGCTATTTTCCACGAATTCAAGGGCGGTTCATACGCGCCTGATGATGTGGAAGGTTCAGGTGACGTTAAATACCATTTGGGTGCATCATCAGACCGTGAATTTGACGGTAATGAAGTGCATTTGTCGCTGACCGCCAATCCGTCGCACCTTGAAATCGTCAATCCGGTTGTGATGGGTAAAGCCCGCGCCAAGCAGGATTTGCTTGTTGGCCGCACCCGTGATGATCTGGTGCCGTTGACAGAACGCGCCAAAGTGCTGCCATTGCTTCTTCATGGTGATGCGGCTTTCGCCGGTCAGGGTGTTGTGGCCGAGTGCTTGGGGTTGTCCGGTCTGCGTGGTCACCGCGTTGCCGGTACTGTTCACTTCATCATCAACAACCAGATCGGTTTCACCACCAATCCGGCCTTCTCCCGTTCATCTCCATATCCATCCGATGTGGCCAAGATGATCGAAGCGCCGATTTTCCACGTCAATGGTGATGATCCGGAAGCTGTTGTTTTTGCAGCTAAAGTTGCGATCGAATACCGCATGACATTCCACAAGCCAGTTGTGGTTGATATGTTCTGCTACCGTCGCTTTGGTCACAACGAAGGCGATGAGCCTGCGTTCACACAGCCTTTGATGTATCAGGAAATCCGTGCCCACAAGACCACTTTGCAGCTCTATAGCGACAAGCTGATTGCTGAAGGTCTGGTGACACAGGAAGAAGTCGACCAGTTGAAAGCGCAGTGGCGCGAAAATCTGGAAAAAGAGTTTGAAGCAGGTCAGAGCTATAAGCCCAACAAGGCTGACTGGCTGGATGGTGCATGGACAGGGTTGCGCACGGCAGATAATGCCGATGAGCAACGCCGCGGTAAAACCGGCGTGCCGCTGAAAGCTTTGAAAGAAATCGGTAAGAAGCTGGTTGAAGTTCCAAGCGATTTCAACGTGCATCGCACAGTACAGCGTTTCCTCGACAACCGCGCCAAGATGATTGAAAGCGGTGAGGGCATTGACTGGGCAACCGCAGAATCGCTCGCTTTTGCTACATTGGTAACTGAAGGTAATCCGATCCGTCTTTCCGGTCAGGATGTGGAGCGCGGCACTTTCTCGCAGCGCCACACTGTTCTTTATGATCAGGAAAATCAGAACCGTTACATTCCGCTGAATAATATTCAGAAAGGGCAAGCGATCTACGAAGCCATCAACTCGATGCTTTCGGAAGAAGCTGTTCTTGGCTACGAATATGGTTATTCGCTGTCTGATCCGCGCGCTTTGACCCTTTGGGAAGCCCAGTTTGGTGACTTTGCCAACGGTGCGCAGGTGGTGTTTGACCAGTTCATCTCGTCAGGTGAGCGTAAGTGGTTGCGTATGTCCGGTCTGGTTTGCCTTCTGCCGCATGGCTATGAAGGTCAGGGGCCTGAGCATTCATCCGCCCGTCTTGAGCGCTATCTCCAGCTTTGTGCCGAAGATAATATGCAAGTGGCCAATGTCACCACACCGGCCAACTACTTCCATATTCTGCGCCGTCAGATGAAGCGTGATTTCCGCAAGCCTTTGATCATGATGACACCAAAGTCATTGCTGCGTCACAAACGTGCCATTTCGACCTTGAATGAACTTTCAGGTGATTCATCCTTCCACCGTTTGTTGTGGGATGATGCGCAATATCTGAAAGACCAGCCGATCAAGCTACAGAAAGATGCGAAAATCCGTCGTGTGGTTCTTTGCTCCGGTAAGGTCTATTATGATCTTTATGAAGAGCGTGAAAGACGCGGTATCGACGACATCTATCTGTTGCGCGTCGAGCAGCTCTATCCGTTCCCGGCAAAAGCGCTCATTAATGAACTGTCGCGTTTCCGCGGTGCGGAAATCGTCTGGTGTCAGGAAGAGCCGAAGAACATGGGCGCCTGGTCGTTCATCGAGCCTTATCTGGAATGGGTACTTGCGCATATTGATGCAAAATATCCGCGCGCCCGTTATACAGGCCGTCCGGCTGCGGCATCACCTGCAACAGGCTTGATGTCCAGACATCTGGAACAGCTTGCAGCATTCCTTGAAGATGCGCTCGGCTCTTAATGAGCCGGACGCCTTTCATCAGAATTTTCAGACTTGAGATCAACGGAAGATAAAACCATGGCCACCGAAATCCGCGTTCCTACACTTGGGGAATCCGTCTCTGAGGCAACCATTGGCAAATGGTTCAAAAAAGTCGGCGAAGCTGTCGCTCTCGATGAACCGCTTGTCGAACTGGAAACCGATAAAGTTACGATTGAAGTTCCAGCTGCTGTTGCCGGCGTTCTGGCAGAAATCACCGCACAGGAAGGCGATACTGTTGAAGTAAACGCTCTTCTCGGCCAGATTTCCACTGATGGTGCAGCTGTTGCAGCCGCACCAAAACCAGCAGCTAGCGCACCTGCCACTGCCGCTGCACCTGTTGCAGCGTCAACCGGCCTTGCATCCTCTGGCCCGGCAATGGCTCCAGCACCATCTGCTGCCAAGCTTTTGGCTGAAAGCGGCCTTGCCGCTGATCAGGTTGCCGGTTCCGGCAAGCGTGGTCAGGTGCTGAAAGGTGATGTGCTTGATGCCGTCGCCAAGGGCATTGCTGCTGCACCTGTTGCTGCGCCTGCTGTTGCACGTGCAGCTTCACCTGCCGGTGATGAAGCGCGCGAAGAACGCGTGAAAATGACCCGCCTGCGCCAGACCATTGCACGTCGTTTGAAAGACGCGCAAAACACGGCCGCCATGCTCACCACTTACAACGAAGTGGATATGTCTGCGGTTATGGATCTGCGCAAGCGTTACAAGGATATCTTTGAGAAGAAACACGGCGTGAAGCTCGGCTTTATGGGCTTCTTCACCAAAGCTGTAACGCATGCTTTGAAAGAAATTCCGGCTGTTAACGCTGAGATCGACGGCAACGACATCATCTACAAGAACTTCGCTCATGTGGGGATGGCTGTTGGTACCGACAAAGGTCTGGTCGTTCCGGTTATCCGCGATGCTGACCAGCTGTCGATTGCAGGCGTTGAAAAAGAACTGGGACGTTTGGCCAAATCTGCCCGTGATGGTTCGCTTTCTGTGGCTGACATGCAGGGCGGCACATTCACCATCACCAATGGTGGTGTTTATGGCTCGCTGATGTCGTCGCCGATCCTTAATGCACCGCAGTCGGGTATCCTCGGCATGCACAAGATTCAAGAACGTCCGGTTGTTGTCGGCGGTCAGATCGTTATCCGTCCGATGATGTATCTGGCGCTGTCTTATGACCACCGTATCGTTGATGGCAAGGAAGCCGTGACTTTCCTCGTTCGCGTCAAGGATAGCCTGGAAGATCCGGAACGTCTGGTTCTCGATCTTTAATCTTTATAAGAGCGGTGGCTATCATAGCCGCCGCTCATTCTCTTGAATGTTTGTTTCGTCGCACTTTATCGGGTCAGAACCATGTACGCATACCTGATCGAACTGGCATCATTGATGGCGATTTTTGCTTTTGCAGTGATCTCGCCCGGCGCTGATTTGGCTATGGTGATGCGACAAGCCATGGTGCATGGCCGCAAACAAGCGATTATCACCAGTTTTGGCATTGGTGCTGCGTTGATGATGCATGTGAGCTATACCGTGCTGGGGCTCGGTCTTATTATCTCCAAATCAATCTATCTGTTTAATCTGGTGAAATGGTGCGGTGTAGCTTATCTGGTCTATATCGGCATCAAGGCTTTGCGTTCATCAGGTGGTTTTGTACAAATCAGCCCTGAGGGGAATGCGCAAAATGCATCAAAAATCTCAGTAAAACAGCAGGGTTTTATGAAGGCTTTCAGCCTTGGTTTTGCAGCTAATGCGCTTAATCCGAAGGCTGTGTTTTTCTTCCTTTCGATCTTTTCAACTGTGGTCAGCGTTGGCACGCCGACAGAGATCAAGCTTGGCTATGGGGTGCTGATGGCCATCTGCCTGATTAGCTGGTTTGTTTGTGTGTCATTGTTCATGACAACGCCGCATATGCAGGCTGCATTTGCGCGGATGGGTAAAATGATTGATCGGGCAAGCGGTGTGGTTTTTATCGCGCTCGGACTGAAACTGGCCACAGAAAAGGCCCATATGTAAAAGCATGTAATTTTCGATGATTTGTATGAATAGCGGGGATTTGCATGAATGACGGGTAACCCGAGGAGAAAACATATGAGCTGTTATCGCAGGATTTTTAAAACTGCTTCTGTGATGTTATTGGCAGGCATTGTGGCGGCTCCTACAAGCGCCTTTGCTGCCTGTATGCAAAATCGCGCGGTCTATACAGATCGCGATGATAATTACACCCTGACTTTTCGTCCAGAAGAGCCGAATGATCTAAATTTTAGTCCGGCTCCGACCAATGAATTTATAATTGTCTCCAATGAAAATCCGGATTTCAAACTGACCGGTTTAGTGGTTTGGCCGGAAGAAACGGTCAAGCGTCCGCTGGCAATGATTATGTATAATTGCGGCGGTGCGGGTGCATCATCTGAAGATCTGGACGATTGCAGCATTTGGCAGGGCGTTGTTTATGCCTTGAAAGAAACAGCCGAAGCCGAGCCGTTGCCAAAGGCTGAAGAACCAGCTGCCCAGACAGTGCTGTTTCCGGATTTGCTTGGTGCACTGGATGTTTATGATTTTGGCGCGGCCAAACCAAAGCAACCGCTGACATGGGAAGCGTTCCGCTTCAAAACCTGCACACAGGAAGAAGAATAAGTTTAAAACTGCCTGACAAGGCAGGTGTGAATAGCAATAGCTCATTGTTATCGAAAACGTGAGTTACCAACAATCAAAGAGCAGTTTTGCTCGCGTTGAAAATAAAGAGGATTATTGAATGTCTTACGATGTCGTCGTCATCGGAACCGGACCGGGCGGTTATGTTGCAGCTATTAAAGCCGCGCAGTTAGGCCTTAAAGTAGCGGTTATTGAAAAGCGTAAGACATATGGCGGCACCTGCCTCAATGTTGGCTGCATTCCTTCAAAGGCACTTCTGCATGCCTCTGAAGTTTATGAAGAAGCCGGTCATTCTTTTGATACGCTCGGCGTTGAAGTCAGCAAGCCAAAGCTGAATTTGGAAAAAATGCTGGCGCATAAAGACAATACTGTCAAAGCAAACGTTACCGGCGTTGAGTTTCTGTTTAAGAAAAACAAAATCACTGCCTTCACCGGTACCGGTAAAGTAGTTGCTCAGGGCAAAGTTTCAGTTACATCCGAAGATGGTAAAGTTGAAGAACTGACCACCAAAAACATCATCATCGCAACCGGCTCCGATGTTGCCGGTATTCCGGGTGTTGATGTTGCTTTTGATGAAAAGATCATTGTTTCCTCAACCGGTGCTCTTGCTTTCGAAAAAGTACCGGAAAGCATGATCGTCGTGGGCGGCGGTGTGATCGGTCTGGAACTGGGTTCTGTCTGGTCACGTCTTGGCACCAAGGTCACCGTTGTTGAATATCTCGACAAGGTCTTGGGTGCGATGGACGGTGATGTGTCCAAACATTTCCAGCGCATGATGGAAAAGCAGGGTCTTGTTTTCAAGCTGGGTGCGAAAGTAACCGGTGTTGAAAAAGCCGGTAAGGGCGCGAAAGTGACCTATTCGCCGGTTAAAGGCGGCGAGGAGCAAGTGCTCGAAGCTGATGTGGTGCTGGTTGCAACCGGTCGTCGTCCTTACACCGATGGTTTGGGTCTTCAAGAGGCAGGCGTGGCGCTTGATGAACGTGGCCGCGTTGCGATCAACGATCATTGGCAGACCAATGTTGCCGGTATATATGCCATCGGTGACGTGGTGAAAGGCCCGATGCTGGCGCATAAGGCTGAAGACGAAGGTGTGGCCGTTGCTGAATTGATCGCCGGTCAGGCTGGACACGTTAATTACGACGTCATTCCGGGCGTTGTTTACACCCAGCCAGAAGTCGCTTCTGTTGGTAAAACCGAAGAAGAATTGAAAGCTGCCGGCATCGAATATAAAGTCGGCAAATTCCCGTTCACCGCTAATGGCCGTGCACGTGCAATGCAGCATACCGATGGTTTTGTAAAAATCCTTGCTGATAAAGCTACTGACAAAGTTCTGGGCGCGCATATCCTTGGTTACAATGCCGGTGAAATGATCCATGAACTGGCTGTGTTGATGGAATTTGGCGGCTCGTCGGAAGATCTCGCACGTACCTGCCATGCACATCCAACCATGTCGGAAGCAGTGCGTGAATCTGCAATGGCGACCTTCGGCAAGCCGATCCATATGTAATTTGCATCGTGCAAATAAGAAAAGCCCGGATGTTACATCCGGGCTTTTTTATTGCCTTGATATGTGGCGGGGGTGTTAGTTCAGCGGCACATTCTCGACTGTAAATCCTTGTGCCCGCAACAATTCTACAAGGCCGTCGTCACCCGGTAAATGCAGCGCGCCAACGGCCATAAAGACATCGCCGTGATTGAAAAATGTGAGACCGCGTTCTACCATATTGTGGTTGCGCTTGGTGACCATGATCGCTTCAAACTTTTGATAATCTTCATCGTCAAGCCCGTCTTCATCGAGAGCTTGCAACAGCGGTGCCATCAGGCCGATACGCCCGCTTAGATAAAGATGCGTGAGCGTTTCCATGAAGTCATCAATCTCATCAAGGGCACGAACACTCGCGAGCAAGCCCTTGTGGTGAAACTCCATGGGTAAGGCTTTCATCGCTTCCAGTTGCTCTGCCGCTGTTTCCAAGCCAACCAGATATTTATCCTGATCTTGAGCGCGTTTGGCTAATTTCAAATCAAGCGCCACTTCGCCTTGTGCCTGATATACGCTTTCGCATTGCGGTATGCTGAGTAGATTGGTGACTATCCACGGCTGCAGCCTGTCGAAGACGGCGAAGCTGAGATTGCGCTTAACAAGCCGCTCTCGCATTTCTGCTTGTTCCTCATCGGAAAACAGCTTGGACAACCTATTTTCGCCCTGCATCTGAATGAGATCAGGCTGGGTGTTTAGAATTTTAAGCAGAAATGCAGGATCCATAACATCGGTTGTTTCGATGATCATGGTTTCGGCTTTGTCCAGCAATGCCAAAACGGGGGCAGGCGCATTGGAAATGCGAGGATCGCTTAAATGCATCGTGCCGAAAAGATAAGAGGGTTTGACATTCGGCTTGGTGATTTTCCACAGCAGGCCGGAATGATTGGGTGTATCTGCTGCCTGTGCTTCCAGCTTTTGATAGGTGTCGGGATGGGATTTGATAAAATCCGGCAGCAGATTTTTGGTAGGCTTACAACTTTTGGTCTGCGTTTCTTGTGCATAGGTTTTTTGCGTGAAAGCAAATGTGCCGGCGGCAAATAAAAGACTAAGCGTTAAAAAACGCGCGAAGGTTTTGAAGATATGCCATATGTTTTTCATGGGGCGAATATAGGCTTGAAACTCACAAAATTACATACGCGGATGCGCTTTATCGTAAATTTCCAGCAAGCGGTCGGTGTCCACACCGGTATAGACCTGTGTGGTGGAAAGGCTGGCATGGCCGAGCAGTTCCTGAATAGTACGCAAATCACCGCCACGGCCTAATAAATGGGTAGCAAAAGAGTGGCGCAAAGCGTGCGGCGTGGCGCTGTCTGGAAGCCCCAAGGCACCACGCATTTTTTGCATTTCTCGCTGGATGATACCTTGCTGTAAACGCCCGCCTTTGGCACCGCGAAAAAGCGGTTGATCGGCACTTAAATCATATGGGCAAAGTTTGCGGTATTCGGCAACGGCACGGTGGATAACGGGCAATAGCGGCACCATCCGGCTTTTGCCACCTTTACCGGTGAGCACGATTGAACGCTCTTTATCGTCAAGTAATGCATCACCATTAAGATTGAGTGCTTCAGAAATACGCAAACCACAGCCGTAAAGCAGCGTCAGTACTGCTGCATTGCGCGCAGCAATCCACGGCTCTTCCGCGAGCTGTTCCATCGTGTTGACGACTTTAAGCGCATCTTGGGTGGTCAAAGGTTTCGGCAAAGATTTGGGTTGTTTGGGCGCACGGATGGCGCTGGCACCGGCCGCATTGGCAAGGCCGCGACGCTCCAGATGGCGCAACAGCGAACGCACACCGGCAAGGCCGCGCCCAAGTGTACGTGCCCCCGCACCATCATTGCGGCGATTGGCTAAAAATGAGCGCAAATCGGCAACGCGCAATGCGCTGACATCTTTCAGGCTTGGCGGCTCACCCAAATGGCCGGTCAAGAATTGCAGGAACTGGCGTGTGTCGCGCTCATAGGCTTGCAAAGTATTGTCGGAAAGGCGGCGTGTTTCGCTGAGCGTTCTCAACCACTCCTCACGCGCAGCTTGCAAATCCGCACGGGCGGGGATCAGAAATTCTTGTGATTTGGAACCTGTGGTCATGGTTTTGAAAATGCGCCGTTTGATAAATTAAGCGATGCAACTATTGTGCCATTGAGTTATTACTCAGAGCTTACATATTATTTTTCTCAATCAATTATCTTGCAATTATCTTGGACTTTGCCTGAATATTGGTTAATCGGAAGCAAACTCTTTGATGAATGTTAGGAACCATCATGTCGCGTCCGGAAAATCCTGTCCAACTCGCCGTTATCGGTGCTGCACACGGCATACGTGGTGAAGTGCGTGTCAAACCCTATACGGAAGATCCGTTGGCGATCGGTGACTATGGTCTGCTGTATGACAAGCAGGGCAAATCCTATGAAGTGTTGGATGTGCGCAATGCCAAAAATGTGGTCATCGTTCGCTTTCGCGGTATCAATGACCGTAACGCGGCAGAAGCCCTGAACGGCACGGAATTGTTTATTGATCGTTCGCAATTGGCGGAAGATCTGGATGATGACGAATTTTATTATGCCGATCTGATTGGCTTACAAGCCTATGACAGGCAAGGCAATAATCATGGTCGCGTCCATGCTTTGTTTGATTTTGGCGGTGGTGATCTGATTGAACTGCGCCTGACAGGGCGAAAACCAATGCTTATTCCGTTTACAGAAGCAGCGGTGACCGAGATTGATCTGACCAATGGCAAGATCATCGTTGACCCTTATGCTGCTGGCCTCATTGCTAATCAGGATGATGACTATCCTGAAGATGGCTATGACGATGAACGTGATCGTGACGTATGAGCGCTGATATGACACTTAAAAAATTTCGTGCATCGGTGCTGACGCTCTATCCGGAAATGTTTCCAGGCCCTTTGGGCGTGTCCTTGGCCGGTAAAGCCTTGAATGATGCCAAATGGTCGTTGGAAACGGTGCAGATTCGTGATTTTGCCGAAGACAAGCATCGCATGGTGGATGATACGCCATCGGGTGGTGGCGCCGGTATGGTGATGAAAGCGGATGTGGTGGCGCGAGCCATCGATTCGGTTGCCGATCACCGTCCGAAATTGCTGATGAGCCCGCGCGGCAAGCCTTTGACGCAAAAACGTGTGCGTGAACTGGCGGCAGGTGAGGGCGCGATCATCATATGTGGCCGCTTTGAAGGCTTGGACGAGCGGGTGATTGAAAGCCGCGAGCTGGAAGAAATATCTATCGGCGATTATATTTTATCGGGTGGTGAAACGGCAGCGATTGTGCTTCTCGATGCTATCGTACGTTTACTTCCGGGTGTGATGGGAAATCAGGAATCAGGCGAAACCGAAAGCTTTGAAACGGGGTTGTTGGAGCATCCGCATTACACCCGTCCGCAAGTGTGGGAAGGGCGCTCCATTCCTGAGGTGTTAACCTCCGGCAATCATGGAGCGATTGATAAATGGCGCCGCGCACAGGCTGAAGAAATCACCAAGGCACGCCGTCCTGACTTATGGGCGGCTTTCAAAGGCATCAAGAAATAATGAAAGTTTTGCGCCGTGTAGAATATGGGGCAGTTTTACTGATTGCTTTATGGTTTTATGCGCTCAGCGGCGCAAGCTGGTGGCTGTTTGCCCTCTGTTTTCTGCTGCCGGATTTGACCATGCTCGGCTATGTTTTCGGCAATCGCGCCGGCGCGGTGATTTATAATATCGGCCATAGTTTTTTGGGTGTGATCGCTTTGGCCACATTCATCCATATCTTCGATCAGGAATGGTTGTGGCCTTATATGCTGATCTGGTTTGCCCATATCGCTTTCGACCGGATGCTGGGTTACGGGCTTAAATATGCCTCATCTTTTCAAGATACTCATATGGGACGCATTGGACGACAAAAATAATAAAGCCATGAAAACTTACGTGCTGCTTGTGCAGACAGAGTTGATTAAACCGGGCTAATAGTGTATTGCGACGCCAGTTCCGGAAGAATCCGGACGTTCGCTAAATCAATAAATGGTGAACCGCCCCTGCTGAAAAGCATAAATTTGCGGCCATGTTGCTGTAAATGAAGCGTTGGGCGCTCTGGCTGTTTGAGAAGAACTACTAAGGATCAGAACGATGGATATCATTAGCCAGCTCAACGCTGAACAGGTTGCCAAAATCGAAGAAAAGCGCAAGCTGCCAGATTTTCAGCCAGGTGACACTGTACGTGTTATGGTTCGCGTAACTGAAGGTACACGTACCCGTGTACAGGCTTACGAAGGCGTTTGCATTGCACGCGCTGGTGCAGGCCTCAACGAAAACTTCACAGTTCGTAAAATCTCTTACGGTGAAGGCGTTGAACGCGTATTCCCAGTTTATTCCCCGCTGGTTGAAGCTGTGGAAGTTGTTCGTCGCGGTAAAGTACGTCGCGCGAAACTCTACTATCTGCGCGGTCTGACCGGTAAAGCCGCTCGTATTGCCGAGAAGAAAGACAACCGCACCAAAGCAGAACGCGAAGCTGACAAGCTTGCTGCTGCTAAGGAAGCCGCTGCAAAAGCTGCTGCCGCTAAATAAGATCTGCAAAAATTTGCATAAAAAGGCGACCCAAGGGTCGCCTTTTTTGTTGTCTGGAAAGACTGAGTTGCTGAAATTATAACAAGTGCGGCCTTTTAACCCGCCTTCGATTGCCTGAAACTGCTGGGTTTGATGCGTTTTTCGCTATTCTTCACTGTCGTAATTCTGCTATAATAAAGATGCAAACGAAGTTTTTTGCATGTTTTCGGCTGGTTTTGTTTCGGAATCTTGCTGCGACACCCTGTTGCGCTTGCTGTTTCTTGACGAAACCGTGCTGTCGGTGCATATGACAGACATTATTTCTAGAACCGTTCAAAGGAAACTCCGTAATGAGCGCGCCGCGTACACTTTATGACAAGATTTGGGACGATCACCTGGTGGATCAGCAGGATGATGGTACCTGCCTCCTCTATATTGACCGCCACCTTGTCCATGAAGTGACAAGCCCGCAGGCTTTTGAAGGCCTGCGTATGACAGGCCGTAAGGTTCGTCATCCGGAGCGCACACTGGCTGTGGTTGACCATAATGTGCCAACTTCGCCTGACCGTGTGAACGGCATTAAAAACGAAGAAAGCCGTATTCAGGTTGAAGCGCTGGCGAAAAACGCTGCCGACTTCGGCGTTGAATATTATTCCGAACGCGACAAGCGTCAGGGCGTTGTGCACATCGTTGGCCCTGAACAGGGTTTTACCCTGCCGGGCATGACCATTGTGTGCGGTGACAGCCATACTTCAACCCATGGTGCTTTTGGCTCACTTGCACATGGTATCGGTACCTCAGAAGTAGAACATGTACTGGCGACGCAAACACTGATCCAGAAAAAAGCCAAAAACATGCTGGTGCGTGTGGATGGCAAACTGGCAGCAGGTGTAACCGCTAAAGACATTACATTGGCAATCATCGGTAAAATTGGCACCGCCGGCGGTACCGGTTATGTGATTGAATATGCCGGTGATGCGATCACGTCATTGTCGATGGAAGGCCGTATGACCGTCTGCAACATGTCGATTGAAGGTGGTGCACGTGCTGGTCTGATTGCGCCGGACAAGACAACATTTGAATATATTCACGGCAAGCCGCGTGCACCTAAGGGTGAGCAGTTCGAACAGGCCGTCAATTATTGGAAAACGCTCCATTCGGACGAAGGTGCGCATTTCGATAAAATCGTAACACTTGACGCGGCGGAAATTTCTCCGGTCGTGACATGGGGTTCTTCACCTGAAGATGTGGTTTTTGTAACCGACGTGGTTCCTAATCCTGATGATATTCAGGATGATACCAAGCGTTCGTCCAAATGGCGCGCATTGGAATATATGGATCTGAAACCGGGCACCAAGATCACCGATATAACGATTGACCGTGTCTTTATCGGTTCATGCACCAATGGCCGTATTGAAGATTTGCGCGATGCAGCCCGCATGGTTGAAGGCAAAAAAGTGGCTTCCACTGTGAGCGCGATGATTGTGCCGGGCTCTGGTTTGGTCAAAGAGATGGCGGAAGCTGAAGGTCTGGACAAGATTTTCATTGAGGCAGGCTTTGACTGGCGTGAACCGGGTTGTTCGATGTGCTTGGCGATGAATGATGACCGTTTGGCTCCGGGTGAGCGTTGTGCTTCCACCTCCAACCGTAACTTTGAAGGTCGTCAGGGCTTTAAAGGCCGCACCCATCTGGTGTCACCTGCGATGGCAGCAGCTGCGGCAGTTGCAGGACGGTTTGTTGATATCCGTGATTGGAAATAATCACCACAGGTGCTTTGATTTCAAAAGGGTGCAGTTCAGGCTGCGCCCTTTTTTATTATGGTGTCACAAACAAATTTGCTACCTTTTATCCGTGGTGTAAAAGCACTTCGCACTTTTGTCTGTAATGCTCTAGAAGATAAGTCAGTTTATAATAACAAGACTATCGTTCTTGAAACTGGTTTATGCTGACTAAGCATATATGATTTGGAGGACTGACTATCATGTCGAATGAGCATGCTTTTGATATTGCTTTATTGCATTTGCGTGATGCCCATGAATTTGCACCTTTGCTGGCAAGTTATGCGCAAGCTTTGAAGCGCGGCGCGCCGCGTCGTCCTGATGAATATTATGCCGAAAATTTGTTGCAGGACAGAAGCGCGGAAATTTTGGGTGCGCGGCTGAATGGCGAGATTGTCGGTTTTACAATTTTCTATGATTTGCCAGAGCCGGTTTCGGGTATGCGTGCTGGTCAGGTCGATCACATTTATGTGCATCACGACCATCGTGGCAAAGGCATCGCCAAAGCTTTGATTGATGTGCTTGCCGATAAAGCGGAAGAGCGCGGCTGGAGCAAACTGATGCTGAATGCCCCTCGTGTACCGGAAGACGGACGCAAACTTTACGAGCAAGTGGCAACGGCTGCCGACTGGTCAAGCTATGTGATTCGTTTTGGCAACTGAAATTGGACGCTTATCAATCGACCTTAAAAACTTGATAAAAATCATCAATTTTTGTCAGCTTACAGTTTTAACCGATTGAAGCGCTCTGAATGGCTGATTTTCACAAAAGCTGCGACCAAATGTTTAAATCTAAGCCAAAAGCGTCTTTGACGCGGTAACAAAAGAGCAGTAAACCACCTGTAGATGATCGCATTTTGCGGTCTCAACGTATTTTACCCGATCGGGCGCGCAGATGAGGATTGGAATGCGCGCCAATGTTTGAGTTTCGTTTCCACACGAACCACCATGATCGGGACGTTACGCAAGGGAAGCCTACGAAAAGCCATGACACAAACCACATCAACGCGTCAGCGCCCTTTATCGCCCCATTTGTCGGTGTATCGCTGGACCATCACCATGGCCATGTCGACCATTCACCGCCTGACAGGTATCGCGCTTTATGGCGGTACTGTGCTTTTTACAATCTGGCTGTTGTCTGCTGCCATCAGTGAAGATTGTTTCAATCTGGTCAATGCCGTCTATGGTTCGATTATCGGCCGCTTAATTCTGTTTTGCTACACATGGGCATTATTGCACCATCTGGCTGGCGGCGTGCGTCACTTCATTTGGGATATGGGTGCGGCGATGGACAAGCACACAGCTTCTAAAATCGCATGGGCATCGTTGATTTTCTCTCTGGCCGCAACCGCGCTGGTTTGGGTCATCGCTTATGCGATGCGCTAAAAGGATATGACTATGAAAGATATGCGTACTCCTCTTGGTAAGGTTCGTGGACTTGGCTCCGCCAAAGAAGGCACCGGTCATTTCTGGGCGCAGCGCATGAGTGCTGTAGCACTGGTGCCGCTGGTGTTGTTCTTTGTTGGTCTGGTCGCATCCCTGCATGGCGCAGATTATGAAACAGTAAAAGCAGCGCTCGGACATCCGGTCATCGCTATTGTGATGGCCTTGTTTATTGTTACCGGTGCTTACCACATGCGACTTGGCATGCAGGTGGTTGTGGAAGATTACATACATAGCGAAGGTTTGAAGATCCTGCTGGTTATGCTCAACACATTCTTCTCATTTGTGATTGGCTTTGCCGGTATATTCGCGATCCTCAAACTGAGCTTCGGAGGTTGATAAGCCCGATGGCTAAAACAGAAAATAACGCAGCAGGCGCTGATAAAGTTAAATTTGGTGGTCGCACTTATACTTATGTCGACCATAAATTTGATGTGGTTGTTGTCGGTGCCGGTGGTGCGGGCTTGCGCGCAACGCTCGGTATGGCTGAGCAGGGCTTTAAAACAGCTTGTATCACCAAGGTTTTCCCGACCCGTTCGCACACTGTTGCCGCACAAGGCGGTATTGCGGCATCACTTTGCAATATGGGTCCTGATTCATGGCAGTGGCACATGTACGATACCGTCAAAGGTTCGGACTGGCTCGGCGATATGGACGCGATGGAATATCTGGCGCGTGAAGCACCAGCCGCGGTTTATGAACTGGAACATTACGGTGTGCCATTCTCGCGTACCGAAGAAGGCAAGATTTATCAGCGCCCTTTCGGTGGCCATATGCAGAATTTTGGTGATGGACCGCCAGTACAGCGCACATGTGCTGCTGCTGACCGTACCGGTCACGCCATTTTGCACACGCTTTACGGCCAGTCGCTGAAAAACAACGCGCAGTTCTTCATTGAATATTTCGCGCTCGATCTGATCATGACCGATGGTGTTTGCACCGGCGTAGTGGCATGGAATCTCGATGACGGAACCATTCATCGCTTCACCGCGAAAATGGTTGTGCTGGCAACCGGTGGTTATGGCCGTGCTTATTTCTCCGCGACATCTGCGCATACTTGCACCGGTGACGGTGGCGGTATGGTGGCACGTGCGGGTCTGCCTTTGCAGGATATGGAATTTGTTCAGTTCCACCCGACCGGTATTTACGGCGCAGGCTGCCTGATTACCGAAGGTGCGCGCGGTGAAGGCGGCTATTTGGTCAACTCGGAAGGCGAGCGCTTCATGGAGCGTTATGCACCTTCTGCAAAAGATCTGGCATCCCGTGATGTTGTCTCGCGTTGTATGACGCTGGAAATCCGCGCTGGCCGCGGCGTTGGTAAAGATAAAGACCATATCTATCTGCACCTTGATCATCTTGATCCGGCTGTTCTGCATGAGCGTTTGCCGGGTATTTCGGAAAGCGCCAAAATTTTTGCCGGCGTTGACCTGACCAAGGAGCCAATTCCGGTTATCCCGACCGTTCACTACAATATGGGCGGTATTCCGACCAACTATTGGGGTGAAGTGCTCAATCCGACCGAAGCTGATCCGCATCGCGTCCAGCCGGGTCTGATGGCTGTTGGTGAAGCCGGTTGTGCTTCCGTTCACGGTGCAAACCGCCTTGGCTCCAACTCGCTGATCGACTTGGTGGTCTTTGGCCGTGCGGCTGCGATCCGTGCCGGTGAAGTGATCGACCGTGATGCAAAAATTCCGCCGCTCAATGAAGCGGCTTGTGATGTGATTATGGAACGCTTTGACCGTTTGCGCTTTGCCGATGGTTCTATTCCGACTGCGGTGCTGCGTGACAAGATGCAGCGCACGATGCAGGAAGAAGCGGCAGTGTTCCGCACATCCGAATCCCTGAAGGAAGGCTGCGTCCGTATGGCCGCCATCTGGAAGGAAATGCCGGATATTAAAGTCACCGACCGTTCCATGATCTGGAACTCCGATCTGGTGGAAACACTGGAACTGGAAAACCTGATGGCCAACGCGATCACCACTGTGGTGGCAGCGGAAGCCCGTAAGGAAAGCCGCGGCGCACATGCGCATGAGGATTATCCGGATCGTGACGACGTTAATTGGCGCAAGCATTCGCTGTCATGGTTATCTGAAAATGGCGACGTCAAGCTTGGCTATCGTCCGGTACAGGTTGAACCGCTGGTCAAAGAAGAAGACGGTGGTATCAGTCTTGAAAAAATCGCGCCAAAAGCGCGTGTATATTGATCGGGGGACAGAGCATTGGCTGAGTTAGCACTTCCCAAGAATTCGCAGATTAAGCAGGGTAAGACCTGGGAGCGCCTAAGCGGTTCGAATAATCTGAAAGAGTTTAAAATTTATCGCTGGTCGCCGGATGATGATGAAAATCCGCGCATGGATACCTATTTCGTCGATCGCGATGATTGCGGCCCGATGGTTCTGGATGGTCTGCTTTGGATCAAAAATAAAGTTGACCCGACCCTGACCCTGCGCCGTTCATGCCGTGAAGGTATTTGCGGCTCATGCGCCATGAATATTGACGGTGCCAATACGCTTGCCTGTACCAAGGGGATGGACGAGATCAAGGGCACGGTTAAGGTTTATCCTCTGCCGCACATGAAAGTGGTCAAGGATTTGATCCCTGACATGAGCACTTTCTATGCCCAGCACCGCTCCATTGAGCCATGGCTCAAGACTGTATCGCCTGAGCCTGCGAAAGAGTGGCTGCAGAGCCATGAGGATCGCGCCAAGCTTGATGGCCTGTATGAGTGCATTCTGTGTGCTTGCTGCTCGACATCTTGCCCAAGTTATTGGTGGAATGGCGATCGCTATTTAGGCCCTGCCGTGCTGTTGCAGGCTTATCGCTGGTTGATCGACAGTCGCGATGAGGCAAAGGGTGAGCGTTTGGATAATCTTGAAGATCCATTCCGTCTCTATCGTTGCCACACGATTATGAACTGTGCGCAGACTTGCCCTAAGGGTCTGAATCCTGCGAAGGCGATTGCCGAAATCAAGAAGATGATGGTCGAGCGCCGCGTGTAATCGCGGCAATCAATTTTACCCATTTTAACAAAAAAGGCAGGGAAATCCCTGCCTTTTTTGTATTTAAAATCCGTTGATTTAGATTTGTTCGCCTTGCAAAAGGCGCGGGATATCTTGTGTCAGGCCGGAAGCCTGGCGAATGAAAAACTGCTTCAATACCGGCAGGCGATCGACCAATCCCAAACCAATTGTGCGGGCGGTGCGCAGAGCCAGATGATCGTTGGAGAACAATCTGGTCAAAACGTCACTGGTAGCGCCCATACGCACTGTATCAAAGCGACGCCATGCCTGATAACGCTCCAGTGCTGCGAATGAGCCGATATCGAGTCCCAGACGGTCGGTCTCGACAATCACCTGTGCCAATGCTGCAGCATCTTTAAAACCAAGGTTCAAGCCTTGGCCTGCCACCGGATGAATGCGGTGTGCTGCATCGCCAACGAGCGCAAAACGAGGCTTGACGAATTCACGCGACAGTGAGAGGCCGAGCGGAAACGCGCGTTTCATGCCGTCAACGCGTAATGGCCCCAGATGATGACCGAAGCGTTGCTCGAGTTCTGCTTCGAAGATAAAATCATCTTCTTTAATCAAACGCTCGGCATCGGCGGTGCGCTCTGACCAAACCAATGAACAGCGATTGCCTTTGAGCGGCAGAATTGCAAAAGGACCGGAGGGCAAGAAATGTTCGATGGCCACGCCATCATGCGGCTTTTCATGGGAAACGTTACAAACAATACCAGACTGTCCATAGTCCCAATCAACGGTTTTAATGCCGGCAAGATCGCGCAATTTCGATTTTGCACCGTCAGCTGCCACCAGCAGTTTGGTGTGAATGGTTTTACCAGATGAAAGGTGAACCTGTACTTCTTGCGGCAGCGTATCAAAGCCATCCACACTGGTGGCTTCAATAAATTGAATGCCCAATGCACTCGCACGTTTATGCAAGGCACCATTGAGAATACGATTTTCCACCATATGCGCAAATGGTTCACCCGGCTCCACTTCGCCGTCAAAGGTCAAAAAGACCGGACGCACAGGGTCGGATGTACGTGAATCGGTAATCACCATTTCAGTGATCGGCTCGGCATCAGGTAAAATTTCTGCCCAGCAACCAAGCTGGTCGAGCATACGCGAGGCAGCAGCGGCAATGGCGGAGGCGCGCGGGTCTTTTTTCCATGTGCCAGCAGGTGCGCCGTCAACTATGGTGACATTTAAATGTGGTGAAGCGGCTTTAACGGCAACGGCAGTGGTAAGCCCGACATAGCCTGCGCCCGCAATAACCAGATCGGCTGTCAAATCAGCAGGTTCTGTTTTGGCTTGGCTCTTTTTGACGGTCATCTCCGGCATCCTTTTTGCAGTTGCTATGCGCTTGTGCATATTCGCATTTACTACATGATATCACAAGTAAAAGGCATAGCTTGTTGTCGCAGCAGTTTTGACGCATTTTGCGTGCCTGTCTTTAATATTAAGGTGCTTTAAGCACTGATGTTATGCTCATCGCTCAAAAACTTTAAACCCTTATATATGTATGGGGAGTTGTCTTTTTTATGTCGTCTCAATTGAATGAAGAAAATCCAACTGCCATGCAGAAGCTTCTCACCATTCTTGATCTGGAGGTGCTTGAGCATAATCTTTTTCGTGGCAACAGCCCGCAAGTAGGCTGGCAGCGCGTATTTGGCGGGCAGGTGATCGGGCAGGCACTTGTTGCGGCACAGCGCACAGTCGACAGCAATAAATATGTCCACTCACTGCATGGCTATTTCATGCGGCCGGGGGATCCGTCTATTCCGATTATTTACGAGGTGGATAGGATTAGGGATGGTTCCAGTTTTGCTACGCGCCATGTCCTGGCGAAGCAGCATGGGAAAGACATTTTTACGCTTTCGGCATCCTTTCAATTGGACGAGCCGGGGCTTGATCATCAAATAGCGATGCCGTCCGGTGTTGCTTTGCCGGAAGCATTACTCAGCGACAGTGATATCAAAGCTAAGATTTTGAACAATGCACCACCGGCTGTGCGTAAATATTGGGAGCGTGAACGCCCGATTGAAATCAAGCCGGTATCGCTTGACCATTATTTTTCGCGCGAAAAACTGGAGCCACGTCAGCAGGTTTGGGTGCGTGCATTGGATGCGGTGCCGGATGAGCGTACATTGCAGGCGGCAGTACTGGCTTATCTGTCGGATATGACATTGCTTGATACATCACTATTTGCACATGGACGTTCGATTTTTGATCCTGATTTGCAAGTTGCGAGCCTCGATCATTCGATGTGGTTTCATCGGCCATGCAAACTGGATGATTGGCTGCTTTATACACAAGATAGCCCAAGTGCTTCCGGTGCACGTGGTTTTACGCGCGGCTCTTTCTATACCCGCGACGGCATATTGATTGCATCGGTCACGCAGGAAGGCTTAATCCGGCTGCGTTGATAAACATTGAGGTGCATGCTGATATTTAAATTGAATATTGTAGTCATCTTTTTGGGGTGGTAAATATGGTTTTGACTTTTTATTTGTTTTAGAAAAGGCTGTTTCATAAGAAATATATACTCCGTCAGGAGTTTGGGAATATGGTCAAAAATGGCAAACATTACGCATGATAATGTTAAATTAAGTATACTTATACCGTGTTATAATGTATCAAATTATATTGATGAATGTTTAAGTAGTATTATCGATCAATTAACAGATGAATGCGAAGTCATCATTTATGATGATGGCTCTAAAGATGATACTGTTGAAAAGATAAAAAATCACAAACTGCTATCATTGGATAGAGTTCGCTTTTTAAGCGCTCAACAAAATAATGGCATAAGCTATGTACGTAATTATTTGCTTGAGCAGGCTTGTGGACACTATATTTGGTTTATAGATTCTGATGATAAGATTTTAGATTGTGCAATAATACAATTATTGAGTTACATGGATCAATACAATCCGGATATAGTATTCTTTGATTATAATGCTTGGTATCCAAATATAACAAAGAGTATGATTCGCAAAGGATTTCATCGCAGTAGTTTTATTGGGAAGCCTGGCTTTTATGGCAATGTCTGTGATGGATTTTTATTGAATGCTACATTGAAAAGCACGCGCCTGCATCCGTGGTCGAAGGTGTATAGACGTTCATTATTTAAGCCCGGAACCGATTTTCCTGTCGGCAAAGTATTTGAAGATGTAACCGTTATTCCGCTTTTATCGGCATATGCACAAACAGCTTATTATCTCGATAAGCCGCTTGTGGCCTACCGCACACGGTCGGGAAGTATTTTATCTTCACTGAACTTTGAGAAGGAAATTGATAGTCTTGCCGCTATTCATGAAATGAAAATCAGGCATGAAAAATATATAGGACCGATGAGCAAAAAATCTCACCTGGTGACGACATATTTTGCAACTTGTCAGTTGCGCCGGATTATCAAGGTACTGGCTAAGCATCCTAACAAGGAAAAACGTGCTGCTTTAATAGCTTGCTGTTTGAGCGAGTTTGAAAAAATTCATGGTAAAGATATATTTTATGTTCTTTATGCATGTTGGCTTGAGGGAGACTTTACTCATTCCGTGCATTGCTTGAAACGTCTGATGCAAGCCTATTTTATATGTGGTTTTAAAAAGCAAAAAAGTTTGAGTGCGCAGGGTAAAGCTGAATAGATCGATCTGTTTCAAATCACGTATGGAATAGTTGTGATGGTTAATAAGGTCTTAACCATCACCGTTTTATGATGCCCCGAATCTGCGAAATCAGGCCTGTTTTGGCCATAATGGTTTTGCAGGAGCACACAGCACAGGATTGTTCAGGACAGATTTCATGCGGCAGGGATATCCGGTCAACGATGAACGGCTAAATGGTGACAGATTGAAGCTTATGACGCTTTTGCGGCGTCAGCTTGATATTCTGCTCGGATTGTTTTTGCTGGTTTTGGTCGGTTTGGCGATCGGTGCTTTGGCGACATGGAATGTCACGGATCCAAGCTTTAGCCATGCAACATCGCAAGAAGCAACCAATGCGCTTGGCTATCCGGGCGCGGTCTTTGCCGATTTTGCCATGCAGTTTTTAGGTCTTGCCAGTGTAACAGCTCTTTTGCCGCTGGTTTTCTGGGGTATTTTGCTGATGGTTCAGGGCAAAATCGGCCGGCTGCCTAAAAGAATTATGGCTTGGATTTTATCGGCACTACTGTTTGCAGCCATTGCCAGTTGTTTCTCGGTGCCGCCAAGCTGGCCGATGCAAATTGGCTTGGGTGGTGTTTTCGGTGATATGATGCTGAAATTGCCCGGCCTGTTTTTGGGTACTTTTCCACATGGTGCTATCGCCTCCGTCATCGCGCTGGTTTTATTAATTCCGGCGACTTGGCTTTGCGCTTTTGCCGGTGGATTGACCGGACGTAAAAACGGTTTGATTAAATCGGGTGCGTCATCCTCACCAGACGAGGCTAGTGATGCCGATTATTATGAAGATGACGAGGATGATGATGAACAGGCCCATTCCCGTTTCCAGTTTGTCGGGGCTGTCACACATTGGTATTTGAGTGCACAGGCACTTATGCGCCGCCTGACTGGTTCATCCAAAAAACGAAATGCCCGTGATCATGATGATCCGTTTGGTGATTTGCGCGGGAATGATCGCCGCCGCGAACCGGGATTTGGTGGTGCGGAGCCTCATTATGATGAGCCGCCGTTTGATCTGGACGGTGATGACAATCATACTGATTGGGATAATGAGGACGAAGGGGCTCCTGTAAAGCGTGCTTCCAAACGTGTGAGTGCACGTGGCAGCGATGCCCGTACGAAGCGCCCTGCAGGTAAGCGTAGCGGTGCTTTTGAACTGCCATCATTGCAATTGCTGGCAGAGCCAAAAGCAGTGATGCGCGATGCGTCGCTTTCCAAAGATGTTCTTGATCAAAACGCCCGCATGTTGGAAGGTGTGCTGGAAGATTTCGGTGTGCGCGGCGAGATCATCAGCGTCAAGCCGGGGCCGGTTGTAACCCTTTATGAACTGGAACCCGCACCTGGCATTAAGTCCTCGCGCGTGATTGGTTTGGCCGATGATATTGCCCGCTCGATGAGCGCGATTGCCGCGCGTGTGGCGGTTGTTCCGGGGCGCAATGCGATTGGTATCGAATTGCCGAACCAAAAGCGCGAGATGGTCTATTTGCGCGAGATGCTGGCAAGCCGTGATTTCGAGCAGAATAAAGCCAAACTGGCGCTTGCACTGGGCAAAAACATCAATGGCGAGCCGGTGATTGCCGATATTGCCAAAATGCCTCACGTGCTTGTTGCCGGTACGACCGGTTCGGGTAAATCTGTGGCGATCAATACCATGATCCTGTCACTGGTATATCGTATGACGCCGCAAGAATGCCGTCTGATCATGATTGATCCGAAAATGCTGGAATTGTCGGTTTATGACGGTATTCCGCATTTGCTTACACCTGTGGTCACCGATCCGAAAAAAGCGGTGGTGGCGCTGAAATGGACTGTGCGCGAAATGGAAGAGCGCTACCGTAATATGTCCAAAGTGGGTGTGCGTAATATTGACGGCTTCAATGCCCGTGTTGCACAGGCACAAAAGCGTGGTGAATCCATTTCACGCACCGTTCAAACCGGTTTTGACCGAAATACAGGTGAAGCGATTTACGAGACAGAAGAACTCGACTTGCAGCCGATGCCATTTATCGTCGTCATCATCGACGAAATGGCCGATCTGATGATGGTCGCAGGCAAAGATATTGAGGGCGCGGTGCAGCGTCTGGCACAGATGGCGCGTGCGGCTGGTATCCATGTGATCATGGCAACGCAGCGTCCGAGTGTGGATGTGATTACCGGTACGATTAAAGCCAATTTTCCGACCCGCATTTCCTTCCAGGTGACCTCCAAAATCGATAGTCGTACCATTTTGGGCGAGCAGGGTGCCGAGCAGCTGCTTGGGATGGGTGACATGTTGTTTATGGCCGGTGGTGGCCGAATTCAGCGTGTTCACGGGCCTTTTGTTGGTGATGAGGAAGTCGAACAAGTTGTTCAGCATCTCAAAACACAAGGTGTTCCGGAATATCTGGATGCGATTACCGAAGATGATGAAGAGGAAGGCGCAGGCCCTGCCGGAACATCTAATCTTGAGGATTCCGATGATCCTTATGATCAGGCTGTTGCAGTGGTGTTGCGCGATAAAAAAGTTTCGACCTCTTACATTCAGCGCCGTCTAGGTATCGGTTATAATCGTGCGGCAACCATCATTGAACGGATGGAAGAGGAGGGCTTGATCAGCCCTGCCAACCATGCTGGCAAGCGTGAGATTTTGGTACAGACCGGGGATGATGAATACTAAGCCGGAAAGCTTGAACGTGATTGTGGCCTGTGATGCCATACTAACGACAAACTGGTGGCCTACATACTGTCTTACGATAATGAAAAGAAAAATTTGGAAGCGAATGGATATGCTGTTTTCCAAGCTGGTTGATAAAGTAAAAATGATCTCGGTTGCAGGTACGCTTTGTGCAGCTGTTGGCATGAGTTTGCCGATCGCAGTCATGGCGCCTGTTAATGCGCAGGCGCAAAATGCCAATGCGGAAGCACAGAAAATTGCAGATCATTTTTCGAGCCTTCGTACTATGACCGGCGAGTTTGTTCAATTTGGCCCTAAGGGTGAGCAGCAAGGCGGCACATTTTATCTTGAGCGTCCGGGCAAAATCCGTTTCAATTATGAAAATTCGCCGATCCGTGTGATTTCCGATGGCCAGTCAGTGGTCATTAATAATCGCAAACTCGATACCTGGGATCAGTACAAACTCTCGACAACTCCACTTAAAATGTTGCTGGATAACCGTATTGATTTGGGCGGCGGCCGTCTGAAACAAGTCAAACAAGAGCCTGATATGACCACCTTGGTGGTTGGCGACAAATCGGTTTTTGGTGATTCAAAAATCACCATGATGTTTGATCCAAAAACTTATGAATTAAAGCAATGGACCATCACCGACGCGCATAACCTTGACACAACCGTAATGGTTTTCAATGTACGTACCGGCGTTCGCTTTACTGATGATATGTTCAAGATCGACTATCAGCGCATTGCCATGAAGGGCAAAAAAAGGAACTAACGAACAGATAAACTGTTTTTTCAGTCTCTATTGTGGATGTGTGAGAAGAGCGGTTTTTATTTCTGACTTTAGTGTTACTGTGCTCGCGTTTTTAATGAAAGCGAGTGAGTGAAATGGCATTTTCTGTTGCGACCTGGAATATCAACTCTGTGCGCCTGCGGCTGCCTTTGGTCGAGCAGTTTTTGCAAAATTATCAACCGGATGTTTTGTGCTTACAAGAAACAAAATGTCCGGATGATCAATTTCCCCATGATGCTTTTAAAGCGCTCGGTTATGAACATATCGCTATCAGCGGCCAGAAAGGCTATCACGGCGTTGCCACGCTGTCTCGCCGACCTTTGAGCGATGTCAAGGTAATCGGCTTTTGCGATATGGGTGATTGCCGTCATTTAAGCTCGGTGGTTGAAGCGGGAAATAAGAAAATCCGCATTCATAATTTTTATGTACCTGCCGGCGGCGATGAACCAAAGCCGGACATCAATCCGAAATTTGCTCACAAGCTGAGTTTTCTGGATGAAATGCGCTATGTAGTGGCTGATGAAGGCGATGGTTTATCATCTATTCTTGTAGGTGATTTAAACATTGCGCCATTGGAAAATGACGTTTGGTCACACAAACAGATGCTCAAAATCGTCAGTCATACGCCAATTGAGACAGAAACACTGGAAGATCTGCGTGTCAAAGGTGGGTGGAGTGATTTGATGCGGCACCTCATTCCGGCAGATCAGAAGATTTATACATGGTGGAGCTACCGCGCCAAAGATTGGGATGCTTCAGATCGTGGCCGCAGGCTGGATCACATTTGGGGTTCGCAGGATTTGGAAAATTATATCAAGGATTTGCAGGTGTTGCGTGAGGCTCGCGGTTGGGAGCGTCCGTCAGACCATGTGCCGGTGATTGCTAATTTCGATCTTTAATAACAGCTTTTACAAGTGGTCAGGTGCTTTGCGCCTGACCGTTTTTATTGGCTTTATGCAGCGCTGTGTTTTTAGAGCGTGTCGCACTTAATCGTATCCACCGTGCTCGCTCTAGCATTTTGTTTTTACGCATGTCTTTATCCCAAAACCGGTGCCCACTTTTGGGAGACATGCTTTAGCTGAACCGCGTGCGGTGCCTTGCGGTGTAAGGACAGGCACGAAGACCCGACGTGATGCACGACGTGCTACCGGAACGCCCTGATAGAGCCGCTTTTGGGCTTCCACTACCAATACACCGGCAAAAGCGGGCCAGCAGGTGCGGGCTATGCGTTCCAGTGCAGAAACCGGTTTTTGCAGCCAGCTTTTCGAGGTCGGCGGAAAATGCAATGCGTCTTTGGTGGCTGTCGCGGTGAAATTGGCTTCTCGCAGTGCCGACATGATTTGTCCGCGACTATAAGGCCGCCCGCTACCAAAAGGTGTATGTTCAAAACGTGCCCAGATACCGCGACGGTTGGGCACGACAATTAACAGGCGGCCGTTGGGCGCAAGTACGCGCCACATTTCGTTGAGTGTTTCCGCCGGATTTTCTGAAAATTCCAGCGAATGCACCATCAGGATGCGATCAATAGATGCATCAGGGAGCGGCAATTCTTCGTCAAAAACCAGAGCTGTGGTGTTGGATTGTCTTTGCGGCCATGCAACGGCACCTTGACCGGCAGGCATGAAGGCAAATGTGCGTTCTGCATCACCTTTAAAGCGGTCGAGGAAAGGCAGTGCATAACCCAATCCAACCAAGCGCTCGTCAGGCAGGCGTGTCCAGAGGGCGCTGAGTGTCATGGTGATGGATCGCTCTGCCATCATACCCAGTTTGCTGTCGTAAAAAGAGCGCAGTGCAATAATATCAGGATGCATGGCATGACCATAGCCCATGCATCTTGAAAAATATATGCATGATTACTGCCAGCACCCTAAATTTTGACCTTTAAGATTGTGGCTGTCGATTTCAACGATCAGACGCGGATCTTCGCGCATCAGGAAAAGCGAAGTTCGCTTTTTTAGATCAATCTTTTCCCAACCGCCACATTCGGTCGGCATGACTGTCTTATCCAGTGTGATTTTTTCTGCATAGGTATTAACGCTACACCCCTGCATGAATGCCAGCAGCGGCAGTAAAACAGCTATAGAGGGGATACGAGATGATGATAACACGCTAAAATCCATTTTTGGGTATTCTCGCAACTGTTTTAAGTCGGGTTTGGAAGCGCTAATAATAAAGAACATTTTATATCAGTCTATGGTTAAATAAGCCATAGGTCGATTATTTTGTTAAGTCATTGACTGTGAAAGTTTTATAATAATATTACATAACTATTTCGAATTGAATACGTTTATTGATCGTGCAAATTAATAGTAATTCTTCGTTTAAATGAAATTTTCAAAAAAATATACTTTGTACACTAAAGGATTAACACATGGTTAATAAATTGTCCGCTGAATTTATCGGTACCTTCTGGTTGGTTTTTGGTGGTTGCGGCAGTGCAATTCTGGCTGCGACATTTCCTGAGCTTGGTATTGGCTTTTTGGGCGTATCTTTTGCTTTTGGTTTGAGTGTGCTGACGATGGCTTATGCTGTCGGGCATATATCGGGCGGGCACTTCAATCCGGCTGTTTCACTCGGACTTTTGATCGGTGGTCGCATGAAAATTCATGAAATTGTGCCTTATTGGGCGGCGCAAGTTGCAGGGGCGGTGGCTGCTGCATTTTTTCTTTATATTATTGCTTCAGGCAATGATACATTCGCGCCTGAGGGCTTTGCCTCGAATGGTTATGGTGATCTGTCGCCGGGTGAGTTCAATATGGTTTCTGCGCTGATCATTGAAATTGTTCTGACGGCTTTTTTTATCCTGATCATCTTAGGCGCAACGTCAAAACAGGCCCCCAAAGGATTTGCACCTCTGGCCATTGGCTTGAGCCTGACGCTCATTCATCTGGTATCCATTCCGGTGACCAATACATCGGTTAATCCTGCGCGTTCTACCGGTGTGGCGCTGTTTGCCGAAACCGCTGCCTTGAGCCAGCTTTGGCTGTTTTGGCTGGCACCTTTATTGGGAGCGGCACTTGGCGCGATAACGTGGAAAGTTTTTCTCGGCAAAGATTAAAACAAAACGCAGTCTGTACTGCCTTTTAATCATAAAAAACCGGATTGATATTCATGCACAAAAGCGTTTTTCTACACGGTGCCTGATGGCAATCCGGTCTGGTTCCGCCACTTCCAAGAGATCGGCCAGTCGCCACATGACGGCATCTTCCAGCTCATGCACGGCACCATCGCTATAAACCATTTCCCACATCAGCTCGATAAATTCGAGGCGGGCGGCATGGTTGAGATGGCGTTTCAAAACCATCGCAAATCCATAAATGTCGATCGCTTCCTGATCGGCTTTTTCTGCAGCTTTTATCAGACGCTCGACGGCTTCTCTGGGCAGGGCATAGGCTTCCGATAATGTACGATAAAGCACATCACGCTCTGCTTCGCGGCGGTCTCCGTCCACATCCATAATGTGCAAAAGAAGAGCTGCTGCTGCTAATCTAGGGTCATCTTCGGAAAAACTTTCAGCAGGCTCCCCCATGACGCTTTCTTGAATGTCTTTCATAAAATCAAGTAATCGATCCAGCATGCAGTTCCCCGATGAAAAGTTTTAAAACAAGCGCATATTATTGGTTTTAATGGCGCCGACATCGTCCGGATGGACACCCGGATCATCCACGACTGTCAGCGGAATTTTGCTTTTTTTGCTTTTGTCCGTTTTTTGCCCGGTCGTTTTGGCAATTTCTTCTTTGTTGGTATCAGCTACTGATTTTGTTGCTTCCTCAGCAGGCTGCTGCGGTTCTTGGCTTTTAAGCGGCGTGACAGGCTTTACCTGTGTCAGATCAAGCACAGGAGCGGCATTCGTCGTTTCTTTTGTATCATCTTGAGATCCGAGTATTTCTTGCGGCTCTGATTCAATCAATGGTGCCATTTCTTCAACCGGCACTTTCCACTCAAAGCTATTCAAGCGGCCTGTGACGGGTGAAACCGGAGCCCAGACTTGCGAGACATAGCCATCGGCTGTCCACAGTGGATCGCGTGGTGCTTTAAGCGCTTTGCCCAGCCATTGGCGCACCAGACCCTGATCACCACGATCGGCTTCTTCAATGTCTGCAAGCAACAAATAAGCGCTTTTACGTGGTGCGGATTGCAATACCTGTTCGACCTGATCACGCGCCAGTTTGAATTCATTGGCATCATAGGCGGCTCGCGCCAGTGCCAGATTGCTCTCAACATTATTGCTGCGCAATGACACCAAGTGACGGGCACGCTTCAGACGGTCATGGGCTGTGTCGCCGCTGCGGCCATGAATATAAACATCGGCAATCTCCGGATGTGGTTCTTTTTTCCATGCAGCTTCCAGAATTTTGGATGCTTTACGCACTTCGCCTTGGGCGAAAAGAGCGCGTGCGGCAATGACAGAAGCCGGAATGAGATCGGGATTAAGCTTATGCGCTTCCAGTGCAATGCTGCGCGCTTCAAGCGGCTCGGTTTCAAGCTTTGCCATCGCTTTGGCGGTTAGCAGGGCCGCACGTTCTTTTTTGGCTTGTATCTTGCTTTGGCGCAGTGATTGTTTGCGTGCTTCAACGAGGTTAAGCGCTGCGTCCCAATTGCCTTGTGCACAAAGCTGACCAAGCACCGCTGATGAAGCCCATTCCAGCTGCGGGGCATGGCGGGCAGCGTCGGCTGCATAATTACGGGCGGCGTCATAGGCACCCATACGCAATGCTTCAATATAAAGGCCGCGCAAACCCAATAAGCGAGTTTCAGGATCTTCCACCATTGCCTCAAAGCCTTTGCGCGCGTCATCGGCACGCCCCTCCAGCATAGCGGTCTGGGCTTCCAGCAATTTGATCAGCGGTTCCTGATCTGCGCTGAGAAATTTGCCAGCTTGAGCACTCATTCGTCTTGCTGCGTCTGCATCACCTGCACCGGCTGCAATCAGTCCGGTTGAAAGGGACTGATAGCCGCGGTCACGTTTGCGGGCACGAAAATGACGGCGCAAAATATGCGGTGATTGATAGATGTTTTTAATCAGCCACCAGCACAGCATGAATGCGGCGACAATGGCAACGATACTGGCCGCAGCTACCATCAAGCTAATGCGGTAGCGTTGACCGCCAAACATCATCACCAGATCGCCGGGACGATCTGCAAGCCAGCCAAAGCCCAAGCCCAACGCAACAATAATCAGCACATAAATGAAAATTCTTATCATGCACCGGCTCCTTATTGTGCAGCCTGAGGCGTGGCAGCATCTGCCTTTGGTTGCAGGCTTTGTGCCATCAGGCGGGTGAGAAGCTGATCTGCATCGCGGCGAAGTTTCATCTGATCGGCAAAGTCCTGACTGACGGCCTTGGCATCATTGGGAAGTTGCTCCCATTCATTAATGGCGCGTTCCAGATCACCGGAATGAAGGGCTGATTCCATACGTGCCGTGGTTGGCCCGACACCAGTGCCGCTGACATCACCGACAGGACGAACGCTAATAAGCCCTTTGGCGCTTGCCATCAGTTGCTCCCATAGACCTGCATCAGGGGCTGGCTTATTGGCTGTTGCGACGATTTTGTCGGCAACAGGACTAAACCACGCGTTGAAATCAGCAATGGTTGGAATGCCTGTAATTGAGTGCTGCTCAAGCATTTCAGCAGCTGGATCTGCAGGGTGCAGTGATGTAAATGTTTCCAGTTCCGCAACATAAGAACCACCGCGGTCAATGGCATTTTTAAGCGAATTGGCGGCAATTAATGCTGCCATGTCGGGTTGGCGTGATGTCTCGGAGACTTTTTCCTGTAAAGCTGTAAACTGATCCTGCAATGTGGTGATTGAGTTTTGATCGGTTGACGCATTGGCGACTGCTTCGTTTGCCTTTGATGCAGCTATTGCAAGCTGTGTTTCCAAGGCTGCAATTTTTGCAGTCAGTGCTTCAATATCTGCATCCACAATGGCGCTGCCTGCGATGGGCAGATTGTCGACTTTATTTTGCAGATTATTGAGTTTTTCTGTTGTCGAATTGTCAAGCTCATCCAGTTTGGTGGCAGTTGCTTGTGCCAGACTTTCAGCCTGATCGAGTTTTTGCTGACCGGCCTGATTGAGCGTTGCTGTCACAGGCGCAATTTTAAGTGCTGAAACTTCTTGTTCCAGATGGGCTAATTGCTCGGCTGTAACGCGGGCGCCGGGTGAGGGAATAACATTGCCCCATTGCAATGCTGCCGCCCCTGCCAAGGCGATCACCCCGCCAGCAATGCCCGCTAGCAGTGTGGAGCCGGTATTGCGGGTGTTTTTGACTGCTGTCGGTTCGCTCATTTTTGCCGATGTTTGAGATTGCGGTTTTGGTTCGGCCTGCATGTGGGATTGTGACACGGAACCTGTATCCTTTAATGTATCGGGCTTTATTGTATCGGACTGCGATGGCGAGGACATTGGTTTTGCAGCTGACGGCTTTGGCACTTCTGCCTTCACGGTCGTCGGGCGAGGGGCTGGCGTTTTAGTGAAATCACCAACCGGCTCCGCTTCGTGGGTGTGCGGCTTCGGGTTCACAGTGTCATCTGTTTTTTGCTTCGGCGCCGGATCATGTTCGATCGTCACGGGTTTGCGTACTGGCTTTGAGTGGCGCGGTGTTCCGGATTTTGCCATTGGTCCTCTCGTCATGATTTAACGCAGCAATTAGCAATCTATATCGTCAGCAACTTAACAGATATAACCCAAGCATGAAGGAATCGTTGCCTCATTTTCGGTTAAATATGCTTAAATAGCCTAAAAATTCCGTTTTCATCGGGATGATCGGCTGAAAAACTGTTGTCTTTCCATTGCGCCGGCAAAAGTTCGGCCACTCGCGGTGCGATGCAGAAAAACTTGGTACCAGCCTGAAAAAGCGGTTTTGCTGTCTGTTCTTGCAAATATTTCAGGCGGGAAGCGGTGACACCTGAATATAATAATACCGCCGCATAAGGCTGGCCGATGATCTGTTGCGGGTCGGGATGCGTGGCGACAGTGTCATAAATATCATAGACCTGCATCACGAGACCGGTAGTTTGAACGCGTTCTTCAAAGATCGGTTGGCGAACCCGTCCGGCAAGGTAAATAACCTCAGCGCCTTGGGGCAAATGCTCGGCCATTGTTGTGGCCAGACGAACCGCATCGCCACCACCTTCAATAACAGTTTCAAAGCCATAATCGCGCGCAACTTCGGCTGTGCGTACGCCAACGGCAAAAAGCGGCAGATGTTTGATAGCTTCAAGCAGTTGCGGATCAGCATGGCGTAAAGCGTTAATACTGGTGATGGTGATCGCCGCATAGGTTTTGATCTCAATTTGCGGCGACAGAGCTTGTGTTTCGGTGAGTGGAAAAACATCCGCAATAAATCCGGCCCGTTGCAAAAGATGCGCCGTGCGTGCTGCCGCTGGTTGCGGCCGCGTCACTAAAATGCGTTTTGCTTTGCCTGAGGGCAGTTTTACCGAGGATGAAGTTTCCACTCACACCAATCCTAATTTTACCAATCTTTGAAAAAGTCTGGGCCTGCCATCGCACGCACGCGCTTGGCTGCATCTTCACCAATGGCAGCAGCATCCGCAATGGAGCCTTCGCCGCTGACATGATGTGCCTGTGTGCCATCGGGGGTAAGAATCATACCGTTAAACTGCACATGCCCCTGATTGATGATCGCAAGACCTGCAATCGGCGTGCGGCAAGAGCCATCAAGATGGCCTAAAAATGCTCGTTCGCAAGCAAGGGCAATTTGTGTTTCACGATGGGCAAGCGGGGCAAGCAGTGCATCAATACGGGTGTCACCAATGCGGCTTTCAATCGCGATAGCGCCTTGACCGGGTGCAGGCAGGAAATGTTGCGGATCCATCAAATCGGTGATGACATCTTGCAGCCCTAAACGGCGCAAACCGGCAGCGGCCAAAAATGTACCGTCGACTTCGCCTTCTTCCAGTTTACGCAAACGGGTTTGCACATTGCCGCGATACATGACAATTTTCAAATCAGGGCGCAGACGACGAATAAGGGCCTGACGGCGCAGCGAAGAGGAACCGACGACAGCACCTTGCGGCAAATCGGTGAATTTCTTGACATTGCGGCCGATGAAAGCATCGCGCGGGTCTTCACGCTCCAGAAAGACCGACAGATGCAGACCTTCCGGCAGTACGGTTGGAATATCTTTGGTGGAATGTACCGCGATATCAATTTCACCCGCATGTAAAGCTTGTTCAATTTCTTCAGTGAAAAGACCTTTGCCACCAATTTCGGCTAAAGGACGATCCTGAATGCGATCACCGGCGGTGGACATCGGAATGATTTCAATGGCCTCTTCAGGCAGGCCGTGGGCTTCCTGCAGGCGGCGGCGCGTTTCGTAGGCTTGAGCAAGCGCGAGCTTGCTGCCGCGCGTGCCGATCTTCAAGGATGCTGTTTGCATATTCATTCGTCCATGATACCGGGTTGCATAAACTTGTCATAATGTGGTTTAGCCTATGGCCTAACCAAAAATCCCCTCGGGGGCAACAAATTCAGGGTCTAATCGCAAATGCGCGTGCTTGGAATAGAGACGAGTTGCGACGAAACAGCCGCAGCAATAGTCGAACGGGATGAAAATGGACATGGGGTTATTCTCTCCAATGTCGTGTTGAGCCAGATTGCCGAGCATGAACCCTATGGTGGTGTCGTGCCGGAAATCGCTGCCCGTGCACATGTGGAAGCTCTGGACAGGCTGGTGAAACAAGCGCTTTTTGAGGCCGATTGCGAGCTTGGTGATGTGGATGCTATTGCCGCCACCGCAGGCCCTGGGTTGATCGGGGGGCTGATTGTCGGCCTGATGACCGGCAAGGCACTCGCCTTGGCCGAGAAAAAACCATTTTATGCGATCAACCATCTGGAAGGCCATGCGCTGACAGCGCGCCTCACCGATGGTTTGAGCTATCCTTATTTATTGTTGCTGGTTTCCGGTGGTCATACCCAGATGGTGTTGGTGCGCGGTCTTGGCGATTATACCCGTCTTGGCACCACCATTGATGATGCTTTGGGTGAAGCTTTTGACAAAACTGCCAAACTGCTGGGATTGCCATATCCGGGCGGGCCTGCTGTTGAACAGGCAGCTTTAACCGGCGATCCGAAGCGTTTTTCACTGCCGCGTCCGCTCAAAGGCGAGGCACGGCTTGATTTTTCTTTTTCCGGTTTGAAAACCGCAGTGCGCCAAACAGCGACAGAAATTGCACCTTTAAGCGAGCAGGATGTGGCTGATATTTGTGCAGGCTTTCAATTGGCTGTTGCCGACACGTTGAGCGATCGGGTCAGCCGCTCTTTAAAACGCTTTCAGGAAGAGTACCCCGACAAGCCAATGCCGGAACTGGTGGTGGCTGGCGGGGTTGCGGCCAACAAGGCTTTACGCGCTGCTTTGCAAAATCTGTGCGATCAATATGGTTTCCGTTTTGTCGCGCCGCCGCATAATTTATGCACCGATAATGCCGCGATGATTGCATGGGCAGGCGTGGAACGCGCTTGCCAAAACGAATCATTTGGCAAAAATGGTGATCCGCTTGATATTGCGCCGCGCTCACGTTGGCCGCTGGATCAAAAATCCACGCCATTAATCGGAACAGGACGCAGAGGAGCCAAGGCATGACGAAAAATTTAAAAATTGCTGTGCTTGGTGGTGGCGCATGGGGCACAGCACTTGCCGTGATGGCTGCCAATAATGGCCACCAAACCATGCTTTATGCCCGTGATGCGGCAACGGTTGAGGATATTAATCTCAGCCATCAAAACCAGCGCTATTTGGGCGAGATTGTGCTGCCGGCAAGTATGCAGGCAAGCACTGATGCGGCAGAAGTTTTGAACAATGCCGATATTGTTTTGTCGGTTATGCCGGCGCAGGCAATGGGTGCTGCTTTAGCTGAAATGGCGGATCTCATCCCGCAATCCGCACCGCTGGTTTTATGTGCTAAAGGCATTGAGCGCAGCACCGGAAGGCTAATGTCGGAAGTGGTGAGCGAAGTTTTGCCGGAGCACGAGCTTGCCGCGCTATCGGGGCCGAGCTTTGCCACTGATGTGGCGCGCGGATTGCCGACAGCCGTAACCATTGCCAGTAAAAATATCGCCACTGCCGATCAGGTCTCGGTTGCTTTGTCGGGGGCGGCATTTCGCTGCTATTCAACCGATGATTTGACCGGTGTGGAAATTGGCGGATCGTTGAAAAACGTGCTTGCCTTGGCGGCTGGGGCTGCAATCGGGCGCGGCCTTGGTGCCAGTGCTCAGGCAGCTTTGGTCACGCGCGGCTTTGTCGAATTGCGTCGTATCGGCCATAAAATGGGCGCGCGCCCTGAAACCATTATGGGCTTGTCGGGCTTGGGTGATTTGATGCTGACCTGCTCATCACCGCAATCGCGCAATTATTCCTATGGTATGGCCTTGGGCGCTGGTGAAGATCTGTCGCGCCGTCCATTGGCAGAAGGTGTTGCGACCGCCCCTATTGCCGCCGAGCTTTGTCTCAAATATCAGATAGCTGCACCCATTATTGATGCAACGGCTGCACTTTTGGCCGGAGAGATCAGCATTGATGATGCGGTGAGCGCTCTGATTAACCGGCCTCTTAAAACAGAAGATTAAAAAAACGGGAGTGAACGCATGCTTTTTGCAATTCTTTGCAACGATAAGGCTGATCATCTGCAATTGCGTATGGACACACGTCCGGCACATGTGGAATTTTTGAACGGTCTGGGCGACCGATTGAAACTCGCAGGGCCTTTTTTGGACGGCAACAACAAGCCGAATGGCAGTCTTGTTGTGATTGAAGCAGACAATCAGGCAGAGGCTGAAAAAATTGCAGCCAGCGACCCTTATGCCGTTGCAGGCTTGTTTGAATCGGTCATAGTACGCCCGTGGAACTGGGTTTTCAACAATCCGGCCTCGGCTTAAAGTTACGCTGTTTGATTTCTCCGAAAGGATTTTGTCATGGCCAATTATTGGCTTTTTAAATCGGAACCATTCAAATGGTCTTGGGACATGCAAAAAGCCAAGGGTGCGACCGGTGAAGAATGGGACGGCGTTCGCAATTATCAGGCGCGCAACAATATGCGTGCGATGAAAATTGGCGATAAAGGTTTTTTCTACCATTCGAATGAAGGTTTGGAAGTGGTGGGGATTGTGGAAGTGAATGCGCTTTCGGCACCCGATAGCACCACTGATGATCCGCGCTGGGATTGCGTCCATATTCGTGCCGTTTGCGATATGCCAAAGCCAGTGACATTGAAAGACGTCAAAGCCAATCCTGTTTTGGAGAAAATGGCGCTTGTCACCTCTATGCGGTTGTCCGTGCAGCCTGTTTTGCAGGACGAATGGGATGAAGTATGCCGCATGGGCGGTCTTGATCCGAAAAGCATTTAAACGATGAAGAATGATGCGCCAAATGCTGCTTTGCAGGCAGTGCCTGAGCGCATCACCTCGTTTATTTTAGACAATACCAGCCTTCAATCTTTAGAATTTGTGCCGGAATTGCAGCTTTATCTGGCTGATGAAGCGCATGACCTTTGGCATAAAACCGAAAAAGAATTGGCAAACATTGGCCTGCCTCCGCCATTTTGGGCTTTCGCCTGGGCCGGCGGGCAGGGCCTTGCCCGTTATATTCTGGATCATCCTGAATTGGTGCGTGGTAAAATAGTTTTGGATTTTGCCTCCGGCTCTGGGCTTGTTGGTATTGCGGCGATGAAAGCAAGCGCTCAATCGGTTATCTGCGCTGATATTGACGTTTTTGCCAGGCCAGCAATGGCGCTTAATGCAGCTGCTAACGGGGTAGATTTATCAAGCATTTCCGACAATTTGATCGGGCAGGATCATGGCTGGGATGTGGTTTTGGCGGGGGATGTTTTTTATGACAAAGCTTTTGCCGATTTGCTGATGCCATGGTTTCGTCAATTGGCCAAACGCGGTGCGCTGGTGCTGATGGGCGATCCGGGGCGCGCCTATGTGCCGAAAAATAATTTGGCTGAGCAGGCACTGTATCAGGTGCCTGTTACCCGTGCGCTGGAAGATGCAGATGTGAAAAGCACCCATATTTGGTGCTTTGCCGATGCGGCGCTCAAATAAAATCCGCTTTGAAATGCATCGGTTCATCTGGTGATACACTGATTGTGAGCGCCCCGGAAATTTGTAGCTGGCTGATGATTTTTTGTGCGTCAGCCGCATCGCCGCTCATTTTGGCAAAGCCTGCACGCTTGATGAAAAGAGCGACGGAGAACAGATTTTTGACCACGCTTAAATTGGGCGTGCCGGTGGTACAGTTGAAATCAGTGACCGGTACACGCCAATTGCCGTAATTTTCACTTAAATAGCGATCCGCCTCAACTGCACCCAACACGTTCACACCATCCAGATTATAAGTGGTGAGTGCGAAATCGTGGTTGTCCCAGCGATGGATGACAGAACCATGCCAGCGAATGTCGTCTTCGAGATAATGAATGAAAACATCAATATTGATGCCGTTTTTATGAACGAGTTTAACCAGCGTTGGCAGTCTATCGAGCTGAAACAGATCGTCCTCATCGCGGATGATCCGTATCTGGTGATCGGTTTTACGAATGACGAAATGATCACTTTGTGCCAACAGGGATTGCAGACGTCCGGAATTATAATTTTCGCTATGGATGCCTAAATCAATGTCATAGTCATGAGCCAGCCAGCCACCTTCGCGGATGACACCTAAAAATGTACCGGATATAATATAGGAGGGGAGTTCATCATACGGGACCAGCTGATAAAAGTCGGTCAATGCTTCGCGGGCATCATTTTGCGAAAACTGATTGGTCTCAGCCTTTAACTTTTTGATATTTTTCTCAAAATGCAAATCTGTATAGGCTGCCAAAGCATCATTGGCCGCATATTGATAGCGCTCATAAAGATTTAAAAAGCCGGTTTGATCTTTTGCAGCAAGCTTTTTGTGCGCCATACGTGCCAGAATATAGAGCTGGTCAGTCGTATAGATAAAAGGGCTATTACGCTTTTTATACCGCTTCAGAAAACGCAGTGTGCTTTCAAGTTCGCTATAACGCATGCCTTCTGTGAAATCGAAAAAATGATCAGCAATAACATTCAATTGCAAATAACTGCGGCTGGCAAACCAATGCAATTGCCGCAATGCCAGTTTAAAATCATTGTCCATGACTTTACGGCGAACGTAATTGGCAAGAGACACAGAAAAACTGGTGAAAAAAACAAAAATAAATGCGGCAATGCTGATGAGAAAACGCATCGGCCATGAATGATTTTTATTCAGGAAGATAAGCAGGCGGTAGTTTTTAGAAAGCATGCGTATAATGCACAATATTCTTTAAGGTGAGTAACATGGTCCTGATTTCCCCTGTCTGCAAGCGCTTTTTCAATGAAGAAACTGATCTGATCCCAGGCAGATCAGCAGATCTTATACGCACAAGACGTGCGGGTGATTTCATCAGATAGATATTATCATAATGGAATCATAACAATAATTCTAATAGATTATAACTTAATGTAAAAATGCTGCTACAACAGCACATTGTTAGTCATTGTTTTTCAGTTTGGCGCATTGCTGATTTTGGATGTAACATGGTTTTTTATTTTCACGTCTTCAACTTGAAGCTAATCAATGCCATATTCAGTCAGCGAACCGGCCGGTTCAAGGTTGCGCAGTCTATGTGTAATTGTTCCGGTGGAATACAGCTGACGCATTAATGGCTATCCGGCTGAAGAAAGAGGACAGGTATGACGAACCGCACTATTCTCATTGTTGATGATGATGAAGATCTGCGCGCCATTCTGGTTGAGCAATTGGAGCTCGCCAAAGAGTTTCAAATCCGGCAGGAAGCGACGGCCGCCGAAGCCATGGAAGTGATCAAGAGCAATATTATCGATCTGCTGATTATGGATGTCGGCTTGCCGGACATGGACGGTCGTGAAGCGGTCAAGCAATTGCGGTTTGGCGGCTTTAAAGCCCCTGTGATTATGCTGACCGGCCATGACACCGAAGCAGATACAATTTTGGGGCTGGAATCGGGGGCCAATGATTATGTCACCAAGCCTTTCCGCTTTGCGGTTCTTCTGGCTCGCATCCGTGCGCAGTTGCGCCAATATGAGCAAAGTGAAGATGCGACTTTTGTGGTCGGGCCTTATACATTCAAACCGGGTCAAAAACTGCTTCTCGACGAGAAAGGCGCGAAAATTCGCCTGACCGAAAAAGAAGCGGCGATCATCAAATATCTTTACCGCTCCGGCACACAGGTGGTCGGGCGTGACGAGCTTCTGGAAGAGGTTTGGGGGTATAATTCCGGTGTGACAACACACACGCTGGAAACCCATGTTTACCGTCTTCGTCAGAAAATCGAGAAGGATCCTGCCAATGTCTCATTGCTTGTGACAGAAAGCGGGGGATATAAACTTGTGCCATGATGGAATAAGTCACCCGAAAGTGTAAAAGACCTATATGGCACTTGATGATGATATCCGCATTTTAAGCAAAGTAGGGCTGTTTGAAACCTTCAACGGTGAGCAGTTGCGCTTACTTGCCTTTGGCGCAGAGCGTTTGGTTCTGCGCGCCGGGCGTGAATTGTTTCATGAAGGGCAAAGCGCGGATTGCGCCTATATCGTCGTATCAGGCCATATAGTTTTGTTTCATCGCTTGCAAAATGAGCGCGTTCCGGTGCGTTCCGTTCATTCCGGATCGATCATCGGTGAAATGGCATTGATTGCACAATCAGATCGTTTGACCGGCGCTTTGGCTGAAGAGGAGACGGAGGTCATCCGCCTCAGCCGTACGGTTTTTCGCCGCATTTTGGAAGAATATCCTGAACTTGCTGCCAATCTCTATCAGCGCATAAGCGAAGATTTGAACAAGATGGTGGGGGATATTGAAAAAATCTCCCATCATTTTACTGAACAAGACTGAAGTTTTCTTCATGAAACCTTACCGGATGCGATAAAAATATCATTTTCGGCGCTGATCTGTCGTTTGCTTTAAGGTTTTGCTCGACTTGTCCGGAGTGGCAGTTTATGCCGCTATGATGCATTTGTTATGCATTGAGACTGAGCATAAAGATTTTCCTTAATCACTGTAGTTTCATTTGACGGAACAGAATGATGACCAACGATCAAAACCTCAATCGCCCTACTCCTAAAGCTGGTGTCATGGATATTGCTGCCTATGTACCGGGTAAGGAAACTGTTGAAGGTGTTGCCAAGGTCTATAAGCTCTCTGCCAATGAAACGCCGTTAGGGCCGAGCCCGCATGCGCTGGAAGCCTATCGACACGCCGCAGAACGGCTGGCGATTTATCCTGATGGTCAGGCGACTGAGCTGCGTCAGGCTATTGCCCAGACCCACGGCTTGAATCCGGATAATATCATTTGCGGGAATGGTTCGGATGAATTGCTCGGGCTGATCTGCCATGTTTATTTATCAGTTGGCGATGAAACCATCATCACGCAGCATGGTTTTGCAATTTATGAAATCCAGAGCAAGGCGGCAGGTGCCACACCTATCACCGTGCAGGAAAAAGATTTGCGTGTTGATGTTGATGCCATTTTGGCAGCCGTGACACCACGCACTAAAATTGTTTTCATTGCCAATCCGGCTAATCCGACCGGCACTTATCTGCCGTTTGAAGAGGTCAAGCGCCTGCATGCCGGTTTGCCGAAAAATATTATCTTGGTGCTCGATGCCGCTTATTCGGAATATGTGCGCCGCAATGATTATGAGGCTGGCGTGGAGCTGGTTTCTGCCAATGAAAATGTGGTGATGACCCGCACTTTCTCCAAAATTCACGGCCTTTCAGCGCTGCGTGTGGGCTGGGCTTATGCGCCTGCACACATGATTGATGCGATGAACCGTATTCGCGGACCTTTCAACATGAATTCGGCTGCATTGGCGGCAGGTGCGGCAGCAATCCGCGACCGAAACCACGTAGAAACCTCAATTGCTTATAACAGTAAATGGGCTGAATGGCTGACCGAAGAATTGACCAAAATGGGTTTGAAGGTCACACCGTCTGTTACGAATTTTCTACTGATCCATTTTCCTGATAATGCAGCCAAATCGGCTGTGAAGGCAGATGAGTGGCTCTCTTCCTATGGCTATATTTTGCGCCGTGTTGGGGGATACGGGTTCCCTAATGCGTTGCGCCTGACTATCGGCCCGGAAGAAGCCAATCGCGGCGTAATCGCGGCACTCAACGACTTTATGAAGCAGTAAAATGTCTGAACCACAATTTAACAAAATCACACTTATCGGCATTGGCCTGATCGGGTCTTCCTTGGCGCGGGTTATTCAGCGCGAGGGCTTGGCCAACCATGTAACCATCGCTAGCCGCAGCGCGGAAACGCTCAAACGCGCAGAAGAGTTGCAACTGGGGCATGCCTACACGACAGATAGCGCCGAAGCTGTGCGCGATGCCGATTTGGTGATCATCTCTGTGCCGGTAGGCTCTTCCGGTGCGGTTGCACGCCAGATTGCCGGCTCGCTTAAATCGGGAGCCATTGTCACGGATGTGGGCTCCACCAAGGCTTCTGTGATTGAGCAGATGCAACCGGAACTGCCCGATACCGTGCATTTCATTCCGGGACATCCGATTGCCGGAACGGAATATTCCGGTCCTGATGCCGGTTTTGCCGATCTCTTTATCAATCGCTGGTGCATTCTGACACCACTGCCGGATACGGATAAAGCAGCACTCGACAAGCTATCGGCCTTCTGGGAAGCCTGCGGTTCGCGCCTTGATCATATGGAGCCGCAGCATCATGATCTGGTGCTGGCGATTGTTTCACATCTGCCACATTTAATTGCTTATAATATTGTCGGTACGGCCAACGATCTGGAGCGCGTGACCAAGTCGGAAGTGATTAAATATTCCGCATCGGGTTTTCGTGACTTTACCCGCTTAGCAGCTTCCGACCCGACCATGTGGCGCGATGTGTGCCTGCATAATAAAGACGCTATTCTGGAAATGCTTGGTCGTTTTTCGGAAGATTTGGCTTCGTTGCAACGCTCGATCCGCTGGGGTGATGGTGATGCGCTTTACGATCTCTTCAGTCGTACGCGCGATGTGCGCCGCGGTATTATTGATGCCGGACAAGAAGTGGATGCGCCGGACTTTGGCCGCCAGGCGGCTGTGAAAGAGCCTGCTAAAGAACAGGCAAAAAACTGATTGCTGTATTTTAATTAAAAAAAGCCGCCTCTTTGATGAAAGAGGCGGCTTTTTTATTTTGCTTGAAAATGATCACAGGGGTGGCAGACGACCAAGCGGGATAAAGCCTGCATTGGCTTTACCGTCTTTGATGGTGACATCCAGCGTCGGATTACCGTTTTCATCTTTCGGCATGGCAGAAATTGCAAAAAGCAGCGTTGTGATATTGTTGCTTTCCTGTGGGAAGAGTGCTTGAGCGGCTTGTGCAAGGGCTGGCGGGTTGGTCAGCGCAATTTTAATATGGCCGTTGATCTCGCCATCATAATCAATCGAGAAGGGGCCGCTGAGCGAAATAATTGCACCATTGGAGAGCGAAATTAGCACTTGCTTAATTTCACCCGACTGGCCGCGCAGACTTTCGGTGAGTGGTTGATTACGGTTATCAATCAGATTTTTTGCATTGAATAATGTGATGTTAAGCAGGCCGTCGATAGCCGGCATTTTATTGCGGTTGGTCAGTTGCGGCGCAAATTCCAGTCCGGCGAAACGGCTATCAAGATTAAAATTATTGTCCACATTGGAAAGTTTGATTTCCAGTTCTTCCAATTTGGATAAAAGCTCGCTGGCGGTTGGTTCGGTTCGCAGTCCAACTTCCAAATCAAAACTTTTCACTGAAATCTTTGTCGGGAAGGGCTGCGCGAGCCGTGCATTGGAAGAAAAGCTACTCCAATTGATTTCCAGTGGCTGAAGACCCGGAAAAGTGATGAAGGCAGGGCCGGTCAACTGGTTGTTGAGAGACAGCGGCGCATAAATCGCAGAACCGGAACTAAAGTGACCAGCTGAAAAACTGATGGCCTCGGATTTTTGTTGCCAGGAAATGCTTTCGCATACCACATCCAGCTTCAGCGGAAAACCGCTGGTTTTCAGGTTTTCACATTGAACATTGATGCCTTTTTGGGTGAGGGCTTTAAGGTCGTGGGCTGCGCGTGTTTCAACCTTATTAGCCAGATAAAACCAGCCAATTGTATAAAGGGCAGCGACAATTGCGAGCAGGATATAGAACAGCTTCAACTTTTTGCCCGAGGGACCGGCAGGTGGTGTCGCAGGGGGTATCACTGACATTATAAAACGGCCTTGTGCTCAATCGCTGAAGTTACAGATTGATTTGCAAACATATCTGACGGATGTTTGTAGCGTAACATAACAGCGCTTCGCAATGAGACCAGCCTAATGATTGATAAAATACTATGAAAGATTTTTGGGTATTTGGATATGGCTCGCTGATGTGGCGGCCGGGATTTGATTTTGTGGAAAGCAAACGGGCACGTTTGCACGGATTTCATCGCAGTCTTTGCATTTATTCGCATGTTTACCGTGGAACAGCTGAAAAGCCCGGTCTGGTGCTGGGCTTGGATGAAGGTGGGTTTTGTGATGGCATGGCTTTTAAAATCGCAGAAGATGCAAGCCAGCAGGTTGTGGACTATTTGCGCGAGCGCGAGCAGGTCAACAATGTTTATCTTGAAAAGTTACAGGCAATTGAGCTGGTTAACGGCGAAAATGCTGAGGCAATTGTCTATGTGGCAGATTGTAATCATGTGCAATATGCTCATCCGATGGCGGTTGAACTTGCCGCCGATATTGTGGCATCGGCTTCAGGCAATGCGGGGCCAAACCACGAATATGTCAAAGCCACATTGCAGCATTTAGAACAGATAGGCGTTGCAGATGAAGGATTGGAAATGATCTGGCAACATGTGCAGGCGCGGCTGACACAGTGAATTTGCAGGTTTAGCCCTTGTTCTGCCATCAAGCAGCAGCTAAATAATGACAAAATCAGAGCGATCATTATCTGATGGCGCTTTTAAAAATGTCTTTGACTTCAAGTCATACCTCTTTCAGGAGATACGCATGATCGCATTATTTGAAACAATCGATATGGCGCTCAATCTTTATACATGGATTATTATCGCCAGTGCGGTTTTTTCGTGGCTCTATGCTTTCAATGTGATCAATTCGAGCAATCGTTTTGTCGCCTCAATTGGTGAGTTTTTGTTTAAAGTGACCGAGCCGGTATTACGCCCGATCCGCAATATTTTGCCGCAACTGAGCGGCATTGATATTTCGCCGGTTATTCTGCTTTTCATCATTTTCTTCATCCGTCGCTTTATGTGGACAACACTGCTGCCGATGGTGCTGTGAGCATAAGTTTTTACCGGCTTGAAAAAGAGGGCGTGACGCTTTTTGTGCGTCTTACGCCCAAAGCTTCTAAAGATGCGGTTGAAACCGTTATTACAAGCGCTGACGAACGTTGTTATTTAAGTGCAAGGGTGCGGGCAGTGCCGGAAAAAGGGCTTGCCAATAAAGCGCTGGAAAAGCTGCTGGCAAAAAGCTTGCAAGTACCGGCAAGCACTGTTTCGGTCGATGCGGGTGCGACCTCAAGGATTAAACAGATTTTCATCAGTGGTGATCCGGAAATACTCGCAAAGCGCCTTGATCAGTTCAGTTAAAATGAACGCATAAAAAAACTGCCGGCGAAAATCGGCAGTTTTTTATTTTTTCAAATCATTTGCGAAATTTTAAGCGCCTTTAGCGCGTTCAATCGCTTCAACAATCAGCTTGCGTGCGTAATCTTCATCGCCCCATTCGCCGATCTTGACCCATTTGCCAGGTTCGAGATCTTTGTAATGTTCGAAGAAATGTGAAATCTGCTGCAAGGTGATTTCCGGCAGGTCTGAGTAGTCATGAATTTTTTCATAACGACGGGTCAGGTGCGGTGATGGCACAGCAATGATTTTTTCGTCCTTGCCGGCATTGTCTTCCATGACCAGAACGCCGATCGGGCGAACATTGATCACGCAGCCAGGAATCAGCGGACGGGTATTGCAGATCAAAACGTCGATCGGATCGCCGTCATCTGACAATGTGTGCGGAACAAAGCCGTAGTTACCCGGATAGGTCATCGGCGTATAGAGGAAGCGGTCAACGATCAGTGCACCTGCATCTTTGTCCATCTCATATTTAATGGGATGTCCGCCGACCGGAACTTCAATGATGACGTTGACGTCTTCGGGAGGATTGGAGCCGATGGAAATGGCATCAATATTCATGACGTATCCTTTCGTTTGGCGTTCTGATATCGGGTTTCATGGCTTCGCGCAACAAAAACGAATAATGAAAAAAGCGGCGAATTGTCATTATGTGCTTGATGGCATATGAGCCGCTATCTGATGAATGTTATGGGTTGGGAGGATTAATGATTTGACTTGACCGGAAAGCCGAGTTCTTTCAGCCGTGTAACGGCTGTCGGCGGCATGGGCGGCGGGTTCTTTTCTTGTGCGGCTGCAATCAGCAATTCATCGCAAGCAGTCTCTGTATCGCGGGTCAAGCGCTCCAGAAATTCATGTTTATCAAGACCTGCGGGAATAACCGGCAACACTCGGGCGCGAATGGCACCGGGATAGCGGAAAATCGAGCGGCGCGGCCAATAGAGACCAGCATTATGGGCAATCGGCAGCACTGGCAGGTTGAGCTCTGCATAAAGATGGGCAACGCCATATTTATATTGCGGCTCTGCACCCGGTGCACGGCGTGTGCCTTCCGGATAGATCAGCACCTGACGGCCTTCAGCAATGGCTTTTTCGGCTCCTGTCGTGATGGATTTAAGCGCCTTGACACGGGAGCCGCGATCAACAGGGATCATTTCCATCTTGGCGACATACCAGCCGAAAACAGGAATACGCATCAGCTCGCGCTTCAGGATCATTACCGGATCGTCAAGATACGGCAGAAATGCAAACACATCCCAAAAGGATTGATGTTTGGGTGCGACGATGTAAGCGCCTGCCGGAATGTTTTCCAAGCCTTCAATGATGATGCCGGTGCCGGCAATTTTCTTTTGTAGCCAAAGACTGCTGCGCGCCCAGAATTTGGGCACGAACCATGCTTTTTTACGCGGCATAAGAAAGTAAACCGGTGTCCACAGGATCATTTGAATGATCATGCTCAGGTAGAAAAAGAAATTAAACAGAAGTGACCTGATCGCAGTAAGCATAATTATTCAGTCAGTCTCCTGAGTGCTGATGACAAAATATCGGGACAGCAAAAACTCCTACAGACATTATCGGGAAATTGCCAGATTTATGTTTTCATAGCATCTGTGCAGATAAGGCAGGACAGTTTTAATCTTGTGTTTGTTACGGGTCTTGTGCAGGGCCACCAAAATAAGAGAGCTCGGTCAGGTGAAAAAGCGCGCCGAGATATTTGATATATTCGGTGACGAGGACGCGGATCATATCGCCTTGTATCACCCAGTTGGTATTGCGCAAATCGCTGTTGACCACCGGATAAGGAATGAATTCAACATCATCCATAAGCCGTGAAAGCTCCAAAATAGAGCGCGGCATGTGGTAATTATTGGTCACTACAATCACGCGCTTATAATTATGCGCGCGGATCCATTGTGCACTTTCTGTGGCATTTCCAATGGTATTGAGTGCTGATCTGTCGAGATCTATGCAGCAATCGAGCAATCTTTCATTGGCAATGGTTACGCGTTGCAAGGCTTTTTTATTGGTGGTCGGATGTACACCACTGATCAACAGCCTTTGCCCCATTTTGTCCTGCAACAGTTCGATTGCCACATCAAGACGTGCTTTTCCACCGGTCAAAACGATGATTCCGTCTGCGGGTTTCAGATCTTCTGGCGGAAACATATTGCCGACTTTTTCGCTGAAGACGAAAAAGCCAACCGTCAGAACTACAATGCAGGAAAGAAGAATAACTGATATGGGCCGAAACCGTCGCAAAATTCGCTTGATAAGGGACATCATAGGATTAGTCCCTTTTAACGCGGCAGTCAGATGGAAAAGGCAAATGGAGCATAATCACTGCGCGGTTCTGGTTGCGAAAAATACGGTTATGATCATCTTGTGAGTAGCCAGATTAAACCGAAGTCCCTGGTCCGTCCATCTGTGATAGTTGGCGGATGACGGTGATGCGGCTTGTCAGCATGGTAAGCAAACTGACCATAAATATGATGATGGCGGCACCAATATAGCCTTCGCGCCCGATGACAAAATTTCCAAACATGGCTGCGGCCTGATCACCCTCGGGTGTGGCCATACGATTGTTTGACCACCATGAAACGATAAAGAAAATTGCCATGGCAAAAGCACCGCCACAGAGAGCACCTTTAAGGGCTGTGCGGAAAAAGTGCCATTCAAATTCCCGTGCGACGGTTTGGGATTCGGCACCGATAAAATGCAGCACCTCAATAATATGGCCATTGCCGGACATCGCACCACGGGTGGCAAAAATCACGGTAAGGATTGTTGCGGACATAACAAGTGTCAGCACACAAACACCGATGAAGACGGTGGTGTGCGCCATCGAAGCAAGACGGTCAATCCATGTGCGGTGGTCATCAAAGCTGGCGCCTTGAATTTGTTTGACAAGTTCTGCGCGCATAGCGGCAAAATCAGGTGGTGCGTTTTCATCAATGGTGACGACGACCAGACGCGGAACCGGCAATTCATCCAGATCAAGACCAGTGCCGAGCCAAGGCTCCAGCAGACGCGCAGTGGCGGCACGATCAATAATGCGGGTGCCGAGCACACCGGCAAAAGTTTGTGCAATCTGGCTGGCATCTACCAAGGATTTTTCAATATCAATCCCTTCAAGCGGACGGATTTGAATAGTTGCTTCACGCGCGATCTGGCTTTGCCATGTGGTGGCGGAATCGCGCACCAATGTGACACCGCCAAGTGTGAGGCAGGCCAAAAAGGTCATGATCGCAATGACGATAACCAGAGCTGTGCCGGTGACACTGCCGTCCGGCACAATCGGTGTCGGGCCTTGTTTACGCTTGCGTTTACCGACAGCTACAAAGAGCAGCTCTTTCAGATCATAAAACTGGTCGCTGAGTTTTGTTCGTCTAGTCATAAATATCAAGCCTGCCCTGATCCAGAATCATGCGTCGGGCGTCCACCTGATCCATCAATGTCAGATCATGTGTCGCGATGATAACAGCGGTTCCGGAGCGGTTTAATTCAGCAAATAAACGCAACAAGCGTTTGGCAAGCGGCGGGTCAACATTGCCGGTCGGTTCATCAGCAAGCAGCAGTTCAGGCTGGTCGATCAATGCACGTGCAATAGCAACGCGTTGCTTTTCACCGCCTGATAAAATTGGTGGCAATACATGCATGCGGTCGCCAAGGCCTACCCAGTGCAGCAGTTCTTCCACTTCGGCACGATAGGTGGCTTCTTCTTTGCCGCGTACACGCAGCGGCAATGCCACATTTTCATAAGTTGTCATATGATCAAGCAGGCGGAAATCCTGAAATACAATGCCGATGCGACGGCGCAGCAACGGGATTTCCTTGCGGTCAAGACCGCTGATATCTTTGCCGAAAATATTAACCAGCCCGCGCGTTGGTTTCATCGCCATGAACAAAAGACGCAATAGCGATGTTTTACCTGCACCTGAAGGACCGGTTAAAAATTGGAACGAGCGCGGGGGTATGTGGAAGCTGACATCCCGCAGGACTTCAGGCCCCATGCCATATCGCAAACCGACTTTTTCGAAGCGAATCACCGCGTATTTTCCTTGAGGTATGTCTCGTTCAACCTTATCGGTTATGACCATTGCGCTTGATGGTTAACCTTTGGTTAATTGATGATGTTTTTGCTGTTTAAAAAGTCTCAAATTTTGGGCATTGAAGATTTTGAAAACGAACAGTTTGCTACCTGCATGCAAAAACAGATTTTATTATGGTGCAGACAAATTATTTTCTAGTCGAGGTCGTTGCCGCTCAGTTGGTTTCTTTTGCTTTGCTCTGTGCAAGTAGCAGATGATCTGTTTGGTTGCAGTGATATGCAAAAAATACAGCTTATATGACGAGAACAGGTGTTTTTTCGTAAAAACATGCTATATACGGCGTTGAGATAGTGGCTGTGAATGCTTTCGCAGCCCTTTATTTTTTTTTACTTACGGAGAACCGGCACGATGCCAGAAGTCGGCGGCAAGACACTTGAAGTACTGTTCAGTGCCGAACAGATTGCGGACCGCAATATTGAACTTGCGCGCGGTATCGCAGACCGCAATTTTCATGATCTTTTGACTGTATCCATTCTCAAAGGTTCATTCATTTTTGCCGCAGACCTGATCCGCGCAATGCATGAAGCTGGTGTGGAGCCGGATGTGGAATTCATCACAGTTTCATCATACGGAACAGGTAAAGTCAGTGGTGAAGTGCGTTTGTTGCGTGATATCGACAGCGTTGTCAAAGATCGAGACGTTCTGTTGATCGATGATATTCTCGAATCCGGCAAGACGCTTACCTTTGTGCGTGATTTGATGCTGGAACGCGGTGCACGCAGTGTCAGCATTGCTGTGTTGCTGGATAAACCGGTACGCCGTAAAATGGATATTGAAGCCGATTTCGTAGCTTTTGAATGCCCTGATTATTTCGTTGTCGGCTACGGTATGGATGTGGCGCATGCGTTCCGCCAGCTGCCTTATGTCGGACGCGTCATGGACGAATAAAGTTTTATCTGTTTTATCAGAATAAATGCCGCTGTGATGATCACAGCGGCATTTTTGTTATGACGCGCGTCTTATTTTCGAAAACGCCTTCACACTTTTAGAGGTGTGTTTTAATCAAATTTCAGCAGGCGCTCCAGATAGTCTTTTTCCATCTGCGGGCTGAGAGCATCACCAAGGCGGCGGCGGATTTCATCCAAAATCTCCCGCGCACGCTGAATGTCGATTTCGCCAGGCACTTTGGTGTCATTGCCAAAATCTGGGCCGGTCTGCCCCTGGTTGCGGCCAAGTGGATCTTTGCCAGCCTGACTTTCGCCTTGCCGGCCGTTTTGTCCCTGACCCTGACCTTCGCCTTGCCCCATGGCTTCCTGCATTTTCTTCATCATGTCGCGGCTACCACGGCGTAATGCATCAAGTGCTGAGCCCTGATCATCATTGGCCTGCGCACTTTCATTACGGCCCAAAGCTTCACCGGCATTGCCCATGGATTTTTCTGCGTCTTTAAACTCTTTCGACGGATCAATACCTAGTGCTTTCAGGTCTTCCGAGAGCTTTTTCAGGTCGGACTGCAATTGTTTCTGCTGTCGTTGCAGGTTTTTCATTGTTTCTTCAATATCAGGCGAAAGCGGCGGCTGGGTTGTTTCCGCATCTTCATTTTCAGAGAAGAAGTCTTCATCATTATCGCCGAATTGCTGCTGCATACGTTGATCGAGAGAGAATGTCTCATTCATCGTCTGCTGTTGCCGGCGCATCAGTTCGCCCAGCTTGTTCATCTGGTTTTGCATCTGGCTTTGCTGGCTCTGACCATTTTGGCCATTTTGCCCGTTTTGACCTTGCGCTTGGCCTTGACCCATTTGCAGGTTGTTCATCAGGTTTTCCAGTTGTGACAACAACTCCTGCGCTTCATCACGCGAGCCTTGACGAGCCAGATTTTCAATTCTGTCCATCATGTTTTGCAGATCTTTATCGGTTAAAGTCTGCACATTGGCATTGGGTGGCAAGGCAGGATTTTTATTGTTTTGCTGGGTTTTCGCAAATTCTTTCAAGAATGCGGCCATCGCTTCGCGCAGTTCATTGGAAAGTTTGGCAATCTCTTCCTGCGAAGCACCGTTTTCAATCGCATTTCGCAAGGCTTCTTGTGCCATACGCAAGCGTTTTTCTGCGTCCGATAAATAACCATCTTCAATACCGCGCGCCACTTCCCACATATAATCGACAACATTGCGCAAATCATCTTCGGAGTGGGCAAGGCTCAAACGGGTGCGGATGGTGCGAAGTCCCAAGAAATGTCCTGCATTTTTGATCGTATCGGCAGGGCGCAGCATCACCGCATCCAGCATATCCAAAACCCGTTCATTTTGCATGGCATCCATTGCCAGAATGCGACGCTGCTCAATAATGGCTTTAGCCAACGGATTGGTAAAAATCCGTTCGGGCAGGGTGATGGCGCGGGTTTCGCTATAGCCGACCTGACCAGCCTGATCATTGACCACGAGGGTCAGTTCCACTTCACTGCCAGCCCATGGATGGGTGGTCAGATCTTTGTTGGTGCTTGCATCTTCTGAGCCTTTACGCGGCAAATTGAGTGCCAGTTCCGGTGCTTCATAAAGCATCAAAACCTCATGATCATCGGCACCAAGCGGGGTAATTTCGGCATAAGCTGAGGCAACCGGATAATCATCGGTAATTTTGTAATGTAGCTGCAAAGTGCCGTTGCGGGCTTGATCCGGTGTTTTGGTAAAGCTGATTTGGGGTGCTTTATCTGGCGTAACGGCAAATTTCCATGATTGGCTGCGGTGATTGACCGTCAGTTTCATCGTCTGGCTATCATGCAATTCATATTGAAAATTGCGTGTGTCACCTGATGGCTTGGTTTTGCCCTGCTCCGCTTCATCTTCAGCCAGTTCAGGTTGAATGGTTTCGTTTTTGCCGCTGGCATCTTCGGCAATCAGATATTCGCGGGCGCTGCCGCTTACACGCAATGAAAAAATGCTGCCTTGCGGTACGGTGATTTCTGCCTGTTCATCGCTCTCGGCATTTAAAAAAATCGGTGCTTTGCCAGTATAGCGTGGCGGTGTCACCCATGCATCAATGCGGGCTGCTACTTGCTCTTTGGCTTCGGGCAAATGAACCATGTCTGTGAGGCGGCCACCGTTGGAGCCGTAAGAAAAAGCAAATGAGGTGACGAGCAATAACAATACCAAGGCGCGGATACCGAGCGGGTCACGCTCGGCAATGCGGGTATCGGGAAGGCCGGATTGCAGGTTTTTAAGTTGGCTCGCCATGCGGCGCTGATGTTCGTGCCAGAGTACTTGCGCCAAAGGATCATCATCACCGATCGCCATATGGTCAGATTGTACCCGCAGCGGCTGATGCGACAGCGCGTTGATGCTTTCAATGCGCTGATTGACTTCGCTTTCGGTGGGGATACGTACACGTGCCGGCAAAAAGACAGTGACAAGCGCCACCACGAATAACAGGCTGAGCACAGTCAGATGCAGCCAGTAGGGCATGTGATTGAACAGCCCGAACCAGCTTAAAATCGCCAAAAGCGCCAGCGAAATAAGAAGCGGCAATAAAAGCGGCCACATACGCTCGAACAACATCGTTAAAAATACACGCAGGCGTATTTTCGCGAATTCGTCCTTTGGCTTGTGGTCAGAAAAAGCCATTCTCATCTTTCCGGCTGCGCCTTGGTCGTGTCATTGGTGCAACAATAACATGCATCATGGCAAAGACGAGGCTAGGCCGTAAAAAAATACATGCAATTTGCGCGAAGATGCCAGAGGCTACCTATCCGGATCATAACGGCCGGATAGGTTTTGATTGCTGATTATAACCAATCAGGAATGCTGTCTTGGGAGATCAGGTCTTCATAGCTGCTGCGCGGACGCACAACATGGAAGCGATCGCCATCGACCAGAACTTCCGGTATGAGCAGACGGCTGTTGTAAGTGCTGGAAAGCACCGCGCCATAAGCACCGGCTGTCGAAACAGCAATCAGATCACCCGGATTTGGACGTGCTACTTCGCGGTCAACACCCAGATAATCACCGGTTTCGCATACAGGGCCAACAAAATCGGCATGAATGCGTGGTACATTATCGTCGGCTTTCACTACCGGTCGGATATTGTGATAGGCTTCATAAAGTGTCGGGCGAATGAGGTCATTCATAGCCGCATCAACAATGATGAAGTTTTTAGCATCACCATCTTTGACGTAAATCACTTCCGTGACCAGAATACCGGCATTGCCGACGATCAGGCGACCTGGTTCAAAAACAGCTTTCAAACCTAACGGGCGGATATGTTTGCGGACGATTTCAGCATAAGCATCCGGTAATGGCGGCGGGTTGTTGTCGTCGCGGTAAGGAATACCAAGGCCGCCACCCATATCGACATGGTCGATCTGATGGCCGTCGGCCTGTAATTCGCGCACCAAGTCCGCCAGTAATGCAAAAGCATCGTCAAACGGTTGCAGATCAATGATCTGGCTACCAATATGCATGTCGATACCGGTGACTTTAATTCCGGGAAGTTCGGCCGCACGCTTATAGGCTTCACGCGCACGAACACGCGGAATGCCGAATTTATTTTCGGATTTACCGGTGGAGATTTTGGCGTGTGTCTTGGCATCCACATCTGGGTTGATGCGCAAAGAAACGGGCGCCACTTTGCCCAAACGGACAGCGCGTTCAGACAATAATTCCAGTTCCGGTTCGGATTCCACATTGAAGCAGTAAATGCCTGCGTTCAGTGCGAAGTCCATTTCACGCGCCGATTTTCCAACGCCTGAATAAACAATTTTATTGGCAGGGATACCTGCGGCAAGTGCACGGCGCATTTCGCCTTCAGAAACCGTATCGGCACCAGCGCCCATTTTAGCCAATGTTTTGAGCACGGCCTGATTGGAATTGGCTTTCAGCGCATAGGCGACCAATGGCTGCATATCAGCGAAAGCTTCCGAGAAAACGCGGAAGTGACGCTCGATGGTTGCGCGGGAATAGCAATAAAATGGCGTGCCGACAGCATCGGCAATGTCGGAGATCTTCACACCTTCAGCGTGAAGCACGCCGTCTTGATATTCAAAATGGTTCACGGACTTTAGCCCTTAAAATTGAAGTGGTTAAAAGTGCTTAGGGGATCAGCTTGTCAAGGATGAATGGTTCATCCTTGGCAGGTTTGGGAGCCGGTTCTGCACGTCCGTATTCATCGGTAACAATGGAAGCCGGAGGCGGCTCCAGCGGGCCCTTGCGACCACAAGCGGAGAGCGTGCCTGCGATAAGCAGTGTGACCAGTGCGGTGAAAATAACTTTCCGGCTCGTCATTGTATGACCTTTAAAGCTTGGGTTTAACCCTTAAAACGTGTTCTCGAAGCTGCCTGTTAACGGTTAGAACCTGAAAGTCAGGCTTTAACAATCCGCTTTTTCCAATAACGGATCTGACGGCGCACTTCTTGCGGGGCAGTTCCACCGAAAGACTGACGGCTTTTTACTGATTTGTCTACGGTGAGGAAATCAAATACGGCATCCGTAATGCCCGAATGAATGTCCTGCAACTCGGCAAGGCTGAGTTTGGAGAGGTCAACCTTTTTGGCTTCGGCGGCAGCAACGGCACGACCAGTGACATGATGCGCTTCACGGAAAGGCATGCCCAGTTCACGAACCAGCCAATCAGCCAGATCAGTGGCGGTGGAATAGCCGGAGCCTGCGGCCTTTTTCATCGAAGCGGTGTTGATGGTGATGTCACGCACCATTCCGCTCATGGCTGCAATGCTGAGTTCCAAAGTTTCCGCTGCATCAAAGACGGCTTCTTTATCTTCCTGCATATCTTTGGAATAGGCCAGCGGCAGACCCTTCATCACAGTCAGAAGGCCAACGAGCGAGCCGGTGATGCGTCCGGTTTTAGCGCGAACCAATTCGGCTGCATCCGGATTTTTCTTTTGTGGCATGATGGAGGAGCCGGTGGAGAATGCATCGGACAGGCGCACAAAGTTAAACTGCGGTGTCGACCAGATGACGATTTCTTCAGCCAGACGCGAAAGATGAGTGGCGCAGATCGCAGCAACAGAGAGGAACTCCAGCGCATAGTCGCGGTCGGAAACACTGTCGATGGAGTTGCGGGTTGGCTCACGGAAGCCAAGTGCTTCTGCGGTCATGTGACGATCAATTGGAAAGCCGGTTCCGGCAAGAGCGGCTGCGCCAAGCGGTGATTCGTTCATGCGTTCAATCGCATCACGTACACGCGAGAGATCGCGGCCGAACATTTCCACATAGGCCATGCAATGATGACCGAAGGTAACAGGCTGAGCGGTTTGCAGATGGGTAAAGCCCGGCATGACGGTGGCTGCATGTTCTTCGGCACGTTCCAAAAACGCTTCGCTGAGGTTTTTCAACGCTGAGGCTGTTTTTTCCAGTTCTTCTTTAACCCAAAGACGGAAATCAAGCGCCACCTGATCGTTGCGGGAGCGGGCAGTGTGCAAACGACCGGCGGAGGCGCCGATCAGTTCGGCAAGACGTGCTTCAACATTCATGTGAATGTCTTCAAGCTTGCGGGAGAAAGTGAATTTGCCGCTTTCAATCTCGGCCAAAACAGCTTTCAGTCCGTCAGTGATTTTTCTGTGATCTTCGGCTGCAATAATGCCGGATTTAACCAACATATTGGCATGAGCAATAGAGCCGCGAATATCCTGACCATAGAGTTTTTGGTCAAAACTGATAGATGCGTTAATCTCTTCCATAATCGCATCGGGTCCTGAGGCAAAACGGCCACCCCACATCTGGTTGCTTGATTTTTGTTCGCTCATGCTCGTATGCCTCAGGCTTAACGGTAAAACTAATATAAGACGAAATGGCAGGAAACAGCGACTGATGACCAATATTCTGAGACAACCGAGAATCATCATACTGGCAGCCGTCGCAGGTATCCTCGCCGGTGTAGGGGCGGTATACGTGATGGAACGCCCTTCTGGCAATGATATTAGCGCGAACTTTGCCACAGGAAACAGTGATCAGGACAAGTTTTGTGCGGCAAAAGCGGGTACCTTGCAAAATCTCGACGCTGCAGCAGGCGGAACTGTTGCTGCCATGCGTGCAGCCGACAAGCCAATTTCGCTGGCGCATCTGGAATTTTCAGATGCCGAGGGCAAGAAAATGACTCTTGGGGATTTCAAAGGCAAAACGCTGCTTGTCAATTTATGGGCAACATGGTGCGCGCCGTGCCGCGAAGAAATGCCTGCCCTTGATCAGTTGCAGCAGATGCAGGGCGGCGATGATTTTGAAGTGGTGGCCGTTAATATTGATACCGGCGACAACACCAATCCGGTTGGCTTTTTAAATGAAATCGGCGTTGAACATCTGGCGCTTTATCGTGATGCAAGCTTAAAAAGTTTTAATGATCTGAAGCGTAAAAGTCTGGCTTTTGGCCTGCCGGTGACGTTGGTGATTGATAAAGATGGCTGCCAGATTTCATCGATGAATGGCCCTGCCGAATGGGACAGCCCCGAAGCGATCAAATTGATCGAGGCTGCCAAAGCGTTTTAAGTGAGGGCGCCTTAAGTTTTAAAGCCTTCTCTTTTGAGCCGTGTGATTGCCTCTTCGAGGCTTGACAAAAAGCTGGAGCGATCACGCGGAGAAAACGGGGCAGGGCCGCCGGTGATCTGGCCGGAAGAGCGTAGACTGTCCATCAGATTGCGGGTGGCCAGCGTATTGCCGATATTATTTGCCGTATGCAGTTTGCCGTTGGGGGCAATGGTGATGGCACCGGCATTGACCGAGCGGCTGGCCAGCGGAATATCGGCGGTAATGACAATCGAGCCTGCTCTGGCGCGTTCTGCAATCCAATCATCAGCCACATCAAGGCCGCTAGGTACAACAACGCGTTCGACATGGGGCACGTCGCGCGGGATCATCATATAGCTATTGGCGACAAGCAGCACTTTAACACCGTGACGCTCGGTAACTTTATATATTTCCGCCTTTACCGGACAAGCATCGGCGTCCACCAAGACGATGATTTGATTATTATCTTCACTCATGCAGCAGCAATGCCAGTTAATGACTATGGCTGCAAGGTCACACTGCTGTGCCGGATGCAATCAATGACCAGAAATAACTTGGATCAGTCTTTGACGCATGATTAATGACGAGGTTTGTTATTGTAGCGTGCAAGGTAAAATCATGTTGGTCCGCTTGTTTCCGGTGTTGTTTGTGTTTTTGTGGGCGACTGGTTTTATTGGTGCAGGGCTTTCGATGCCTTATGCCGAGCCGTTCAGCTTCATGACCATGCGTTTTCTTTTTGCCGGATTGATTTTTACGGTCTGGGCTTTGGCCACTGGCGTTGTCTGGCCAAGGCGAAAAGCTTTTATGCAGGCGGGTGTGACAGGCTTGCTGATCCATGCCATTTATTTATCGGCCATTTTTTGGGCGGTGCGTCATGGTCTGCCTGCCGGTATCGTAGGGCTGGTTTCTGGTTTGCAACCGATGGTGACGCTGTTGATTGCCGCAATGTTTTTGGGTGAGCGCATCAAACAGCAGCAAATTTTAGGGCTGCTGGCGGGCTTTATCGGTGTTGCCATGGTGATCTCGCCGAAGCTTGCAGCCGGTTCTGATGCGATTGACCCTGTGACATTGATTGCAGCTTTTATCGGGGTTGTATCGATCAGCTCTGGCACCGTCTGGCAAAAGCGCTATGGCAGCGCGATGGATTTGAAGGCGGGGACAGCCATTCAATATTTGGCGGCGGGATTGTTCACGTTGGTCTGCGCCATTCTATTTGAAACGGGAACGATTGTGTGGGCACCGGAACTGATTTTCGCCCTGATATGGCTGACAGTGGCAATTTCGGTGGGTGCCGTACTTGCTTTGATGGTGATGATCCGTGAGGGCGCTTTATCGAAAGTCTCGTCGCTATTTTATCTGGTACCGGCAGCGGCCGCTATTATGGCCTATATCCTGTTTGGCGAAACGCTTAACATGCTGCAAATTGCAGGCATGCTGATCACCACCATTGGGGTGGCGCTGACCAGCATGAAGCGTAAAGCCTGACGGGGTTTGCGGATAGAGCGGTTAGTTGACTGATAGTTCCGGTTGCTGGTCGCGTTTGCGGTAATTCATGATTGCCGTGTTGATTTCCGCGCCCAAAATGAAGATCGCGGAAATCATATACAGAAACACAATTGCCACCATGATCGAAGCAAGACCGGCATAGGTGGTGACGTAATTGGCAAATGTTTCAAGATATTTTGCAAAGGCCATCGCACCGGCGAGCCAAGCAATCAGGGTCAGCACAATGCCGGGAAGAATGTCACCGAAAGTACGTTTGCCGGCCGGCAGCCAGATATGGACGATAAAGAGCGCCAAGATCAGTACGGTAACAGCAATGAAATAACGCCAGAAGCTGATGGTACCGGCAAAGAGTTCAATATCGGGAAACCATTGCACCGCAATGCGGAAGGCAAGAGGCGCCAAAATCAACAGGAAACTGATGACCAGTAATGCCATCGTGCCGATAATTACAAAGCCCAAGCTTTGCAGGCGGCAGAAGATGATGGAGCGGGTGTCGGTCACACGATAGGCGCGGTTAAGTGCAATGCGCAAAGCTTCCACACCATTGGATGCAAAGTAAGCGGCAGCAATAACACTCAATGTCAAAAGACCACTGCGTTGTACGGTTAGGACGTTTTGCACTTCGTTGGCAATCGGCCCCGCAATTGCGGACGGCCAGATATCAAAAACGATATGCACGGCCGTATCAGCAAAAGCTTTTGCACCTAAAAAGGAAGCAAGGCTTGTGGCAAAGATCAAAAACGGAAATAATGCCATCAGGCCGGAAAGCGTAATATGACTGGCAAAAGCCCAGCCGTCATCGGAGTTAAAATGACCAACGGCATCAAAAATAACTTTGGTCAGAAACGTTTTTACTCTTCGCATATCTCTGAGCTTACCCTTAATATCCGGCACTCGTATTGCTTAAATCTTCACTTCAGGTCTGGCATGACTGTTGTAAGAAAGAAAGTCTTAATCGAATCGTTTAATGGCTTTGCCGAAAGATTTGATAAGTTTTAGCCAAGTTTTGGCGCATGAAGGATCAGAAGTTTTGACGGCGACCGCGCGACAAAAGACCATTATCATCACTGGCTGCTCGTCAGGCATTGGCGCTTATGCAGCGCGCGAATTGAAAACCCGTGGTTGGCGGGTTTTTGCAACCGCCCGTAAGCCGGAAGATATCGAGGTGCTGGAGCGCGACGGGTTGGAGGCTTTTTATTTTGATTACAGAGATGAAGCCTCCATTGAAGCGCTGGTGAACACTGTGCTGGAGAAAACCGGCGGCACTCTCGATGCGCTTTATAATAATGGTGCTTATGCTCTGCCTGCTGCGGTGGAAGATTTGCCGGTTGATGCGCTTCGTGAGTTGTTTGAAGCCAATTTCTTCGGGTGGCATAGTTTGACGCGTAAAATCGTGCCGGTGATGCGCCGTCAAGGTTATGGCCGTATTGTGCATTGCTCTTCTATTTTGGGGCGTGTGCCGATGAAATGGCGCGGTGCTTATGTGGCATCCAAATATGCGCTGGAAGGCTTGATGCTGGTGCAAAGAATGGAATTGCAAGGCACCGGCATTGAGGTATCATTGATCGAGCCGGGGCCGATTGCCACGCAATTTACCTATAATGCGGCAAAACAGGCCGAAAAACATATTGATATGGCGGCATCGGTTCATCATGATCTGTATTTGCGCCAGATGCAGAAATTGAAATCGGGTGGCAAACAGTCAAAAGACAAGCTTGGTCCTGAAGCGGTTTTTGATGTATTGCTGCATGCATTGGATGCAGCTAAACCACGGCCACATTATTTGGTGACACGTCCGGCGAAGCTTGGCGTCATTGCGCAGCGTTTTATGCCGATGCGCTGGTTCTATAGAATGCTGTCAGGCCAGTCATAAACGTCTTACAGTGATAAACATAATGGGTGGATGATGGATTCTCTATTAAAATATGGCGCGATGCTTGCGATGGCCGCTGTTGCCTTCGTGCTGTTTTTAGGTTTGCGCAATATGATGCGTGGCGGCGACGGGCACTATTCCAACAAGATGATGCAATTGCGCATTTTTTTGCAGTTCATCGCATTGGTGCTGATCTTTGCAACCATTTATTTCAGTCGTCATGCAGGTTAATCCATGGTCAAGCTCAACAAGATTTATACCCGCACCGGCGATGATGGCACCACAGGGCTGACCATTGGCGCGCGCCGCAAGAAAAGTGATCTGCGCGTTGAAGCCTATGGCACGGTGGATGAAACCAATGCTTGTGTCGGCATGGCGCGCTTGCATCTGGAAGCCTATCCGGAAGTGGATGCGATGCTGTCGCGTATTCAAAATGATCTGTTTGATTTGGGCGCTGATCTTTCCGCACCTGATGATGGTACAGTGTTACCATATGAGCCTTTGCGCATTGTGGCCTCCCAAGTGGAACGCGTGGAAGCCGATATTGATGCGTTGAATGCTCATCTGGCACCACTGCGTTCTTTCATTTTGCCGGGTGGGTCAGCGGCTTCCGCGATGCTGCATTTGGCACGCACTGTTTCAAGACGTGCCGAACGTCTGATGGTGGCATTGAGCGATATTGAAGGCGAGGTCGTCTCCCGCGAGGCCTTGCAATATATCAATCGTCTGTCGGATTTTTTCTTTGTCGCATCGCGTGCGGTGAACGATAATGGCGCGCTTGATGTTTTGTGGGTGCCGGGCCAAAACCGTTAAGAGAAGCTAAAAATGCTGATAAAAATCAGCGTCAGCAAAGAACCGTTATCTTTAATGCGGCTTTCAGCGTTATCTGATTGACGGATAGATGAAGCGTCATTACGTTTCAGTAAAATTTATCGCCAAACTCATCAATTGTGTGAACAGGCTTCTGATGGTGGTGAAATCGGATGAAGATGCCAGCAGGATGTTTAAGCGAAGTGACAATTATCATTTTGCTGCATTGATGAAATGAAAGGTTATGTGGATGAAAGTCCTCGTCGCAGTCAAACGTGTCGTCGATTACAACGTCAATATCCGTGTCAAACCTGACGGAACCGGCGTTGAACTGAACAATGTAAAAATGTCGATGAATCCGTTTGATGAGATTGCGGTTGAAGAAGCAATCCGTTTGAAAGAAGCTGGTCACGTTTCTGAAATCGTCGTTGTTTCAATTGGTCCGGCTCAGGCACAGGAAACATTGCGCACCGCGCTGGCGATGGGCGCCGACCGTGCCATTCTGGTTAAAACCGATGATCAGGTCGAGCCTTTAGGCGTTGCCAAGGTGTTAAAGGGCGTTGTTGAAGCCGAACAGCCGAATATGGTGTTTTTGGGCAAGCAAGCCATTGATGACGACAGCAATCAGACCGGCCAGATGCTGGCAGCGCTTCTCAACTGGGCGCAGGCAACATTTGCTTCCAAGCTCGAGCTTGGCGATGGTAAAGCAACAGTAACGCGTGAAGTTGATGGCGGCTTGCAGACAATCAATGTCAAACTACCGGCAATTGTAACCGTTGATCTGCGTTTAAATGAGCCGCGTTATGCGTCCTTGCCGAATATTATGAAGGCGAAGAAAAAGCCGCTGGATGAGAAATCACCGGCTGATTTTGGTGTCGATATTGCACCGCGCTTGAAGGTTTTGAAAACAGAAGAACCGGGCGGCCGCAAGGCTGGCGTCAAAGTGGCTTCCGTTGCCGAGCTGGTTGAAAAGCTCAAAAACGAAGCTGGCGTTCTGTAAGTTAAGGATCAAGGATTTATACTGATGGCTATTCTTCTGTTTGCTGAACATGATAATGCGACCTTGTCCGACCAGACCGCAAAAGCACTGAGCGCTGCACAGGCGATTGGTGGGGATGTCGATATTCTGATTGCCGGTCAAAATGCGCAAAGCGTTGCCGATCAGGCAGTAAAACTTCAAGGTGTGCGTAAAGTTCTGCTGGCTCAATCCGATGCGTTGGAACATCGCTTGGCAGAGCCAGTGGCGGCGCTGATCATTAAGCTTTCCGATGGTTATGACACGGTGATTGCTGCAGCCACCACAAGCGCTAAAAACATTTTGCCACGCGTGGCAGCTTTGCTTGATGTGGCGCAGATTTCCGAAATCATGGAAGTGGTTTCGGCGGATACTTTCAAGCGTCCGATCTATGCTGGCAATGCCATTCAAACCGTACAGTCGACTGACGCCAAAAAAGTTATCACTGTGCGTAGTGCTTCTTTCTCTGCCGCTGGCACTGGTGGTTCTGCGGCGATTGAAACTGTTGAAGCTGTGGCTGATCCGGCTCTGTCTTCTTTTGTTGGTGCAGATTTATCAGGCGGTGAACGTCCTGAGCTGACATCTGCGAAGATCATTGTTTCGGGCGGTCGTGCGCTTGGTTCTGAAGAGAAGTTCAACGAAGTGATCTTGCCTTTGGCAGACAAGCTTGGTGCAGCTGTTGGTGCATCGCGCGCGGCAGTGGATGCAGGCTACGCGCCTAATGATTGGCAGGTGGGGCAGACCGGTAAAGTGGTTGCACCTGAACTTTATATCGCGGCTGGTATTTCCGGTGCCATTCAGCATCTGGCTGGTATGAAGGATGCAAAAGTTATTGTTGCGATCAACAAAGACGAAGAAGCACCGATTTTTCAGGTGGCTGATTATGGTCTGGTGGGCGATCTCTTTACGATCTTGCCGGAACTGGAAAAAGCGCTTTAATTTTTTGTCAGAACCAGCTTGGTTCTGACAAATTTTATCAACGGTTTTAGCCCTGACTGAATGACAGCGGGGCGTTTAAACGGAGGAGTGTTACGGTGGCGATTAAGTCAGTTGGAATTATCGGTGCCGGACAAATGGGCAGCGGAATTGCACATGTATGTGCGCTCGCCGGATATACAGTGCTGTTGCATGATGCAGATGCCGACCGTTTGGAAAAAGGTATTGCCACTATCAATGGCAATATGGCGCGTCAGGTTGCTTCCGGTAAGCTGGAAGATGCGCAGCGCAGTGAAGCGATGAAAAAAATCGTGCCCGCCAAATCCATGGAGGAACTGGCTGGCGTTGATCTGGCGATTGAAGCCGCAACCGAAGATGAAGATGTCAAACGAAAAATCTTTGCTTCCCTTTGTCCAATCCTTAATCCGGAAGCGATTCTAGCGACCAATACCTCATCCATCTCCATCACCCGACTGGCGGCAACCACTGACCGTCCGGAGCGTTTCATGGGCATTCATTTTATGAATCCTGTGCCAGTGATGAAACTGGTTGAGCTGGTGCGCGGCATTGCGACCGAAGAAGTCACCTTCAAGGAAGCACAAGCTTTCGTAAAGTCGCTGGATAAAACCATCACTGTAGCGGAAGATTTTCCGGCCTTTATCGTCAACCGAATTTTGCTGCCGATGATTAATGAGGCGATTTATACGCTTTATGAAGGTGTCGGTTCGGTGGATTCAATCGACACTGCGATGCGCCTTGGTGCCAATCATCCGATGGGGCCATTGCAGCTCGCTGATTTTATTGGTCTCGACACATGCTTGTCGATCATGCAGGTTCTTTATGACGGATTGTCGGATAGCAAATATCGCCCGTGCCCACTGTTGGTCAAATATGTAGAGGCTGGATGGCTGGGGCGTAAAGCAGGCCGTGGTTTCTATGATTACCGTGGTGATGAGCCAGTGCCGACACGTTAAGTTCGGATCGTATGTTACGAATTCTAATGGCGCTGGTGCTTATGCATTTAAAGCATGTCTCCCAAAAGTGGGCACCGGTTTTGGGATAAAGACATGCATAAAAACAAAACGCTAGAGCGAGCACAGTGGATACGATTAAGTGCGACACGCTTTAGCGCCATTTTTTATTTTCTGATTGTGGATAACAATCAATGAAACCTGATTTAAGATTTCATTAACCAGAGCTGTTCAGTGTGTATTCATCTTTAAATGTTAAATATTTGATTAATGAGAGCGTAAAAAAATTAACGCATCATTGGTTGTATATGGATGAAGATATCAAGGGTGAAAGTGATGGGCATTTTGGTTCAAATTTTTGCAAGTATGAACGTTATTCGTGAATTCGTGGTGCCAAGCTATCGTCCGGAACGTCATTATATGCGTGGTCCGGGACCTGCTTGTGCAGCGCGTGGTGCACGATGAGTAGCATGTCAGACTATCTTAAATAAAAGCCCGGTCGTAATCGAAACCGGGCTTTTTCTTTATGCTAATGATTGAAAAGATTAGTCGTCGAGACCTTCAAACAAAGCGGTCGACAGATAACGTTCGGCAAATGAAGGAATGATGATAACGATATTCTTGCCCTTGTTTTCGGGACGTTTACCAACTTCGATAGCAGCGGTTAGTGCCGCGCCCGATGAAATACCAACCGGAATACCTTCAACGCGTGCCAGTTCACGTGATTTGGCAAATGAGTCTTCATTGGAAACCTGAATGATTTCGTCGTAGACTTCAGTGTCCAAAGTCTTTGGTGCAAAGCCTGCACCAATGCCTTGAATTTTATGCGGGCCCGGCGCGCCGCCGGAAAGAACGGGCGAATCTTTTGGTTCAACCGCAACCACTTTAAATTCAGGTTTACGCGCTTTCAAAACTTGTCCCACGCCGGTGATGGTGCCGCCGGTACCAATACCGGAAATCAGGATGTCGGCTTCACCATTGGTGTCGTTCCAGATTTCTTCTGCTGTGGTTTTGCGGTGAATTTCAGGGTTGGCCTGATTTTCAAACTGCTGAGGAATAATGGCATACGGTGTGCTTTCAGCCAATTCTTCGGCCTTGGCAATCGCACCTTTCATGCCTTTCGCGCCTTCCGTCAGCACCAATTCCGCACCGAGGAATTTCAGCAATTTGCGTCGTTCAACCGACATGGTTTCCGGCATGGTCAAAATCAGGCGGTAGCCTTTGGCAGCAGCTGCAAAAGCCAAAGCAATGCCGGTATTGCCTGAAGTTGGCTCAATTAATGTTGTTTGGCCTGGCACGGCTTTGCCCTGCGCTTCCAGTGCTTCGATCAATGCCAGACCGATACGGTCTTTGACGCTGGCTAATGGGTTGAAGAATTCAAGCTTGACGAGAAGGTTGGCGACAACACCATTTTCTTTGGCGAATTTGTCAATCCGCACCAAAGGTGTGTTGCCGATCGTATCAAGGATCGAGTCGTAAACATGACCGCGACCGATTTGCTTATCTGAAGTTTGGCTATCTGATTTCGACATGGTTAGATCCTTATACCTTAGAACCCTTGAGTAAAATCTCTTGTGACATTGGCAGTGATCTTAGTCCTGCTTTGGATAAACTCAAGTTTTCACCTTGCGTAGAAATCTATATATGGGGTATATAATTCCAATATTAAAGTTTATTAGAAAAATATTTCCCTAAATGGGAGCGCTGCTTCCATATCGGGAAAATATCTTGTTCATGAAGCGCGCTGCTTTTAAAAAATGAAATAAAGTGATCAGTTTTTGTCTTCAGGCAAAGCCGGAAGCGGCATGATTTCAATGCCTTCATCAACGAGGGATGTCACGTCTTCGGTAGTTGCTTCGCCGTAAATGCCGCGTTTTTTTGTTTCGCCATAATGGATTTTACGTGCTTCTTCGGCAAATTTATCACCGACATAATCCGCATTTTCCCGCACCTTACGTGCCAGATCCTGAATGTCGTTCAGAATTTTTTTCTGCGCTTCATCCAGGGTAACTGCGATCTGGTCTTTTTTGCGTCCGGTTGAAACAGATGGTGCCATCAGCGCTTTTTGCACGTTTTGTGAGCCGCATTGCGGGCAGCTGACAAAACCGCTTTTCAGCTGCTGGTCAAAATCATCATTGTTTCGAAACCATGCTTCGAAATGATGGTTGCTGGCACAATTAAGTGAAAAGCGGATCATTTTCTTTGTTTTAGTCCTTAAAATTTGACAATTTGCGTGCTGAATTTGCGCGCATTGGCTAGATTAGGAATTTTTTTGCGCGCAAAAGTGGATTCACTGACGTCAATTTCTGCAACAATCACACATGGCTCATCATGGTTGGCTTCCGCCAAAATTGTGCCCCAAGGCGAGACGATGATGGAGTGACCATAAGTGCCGCGCCCATCTTCATGAAAACCGCCTTGAGCGGCAGAAATCAGGAAGGCACCATTTTCAATGGCGCGGGCGCGCTGCAAAATATGCCAATGCGCTTCACCGGTCTGGCGGGTGAAGGCTGCAGGTGCTGTCAGCAGATTGGCACCAAGCAAAGCCTGTGCCTGAAAAAGCTGCGGAAAGCGGATATCGTAGCAAATACCCATGCCGATCTTGGCAAGCGGCGTTTCAACAACAATCGCTTTGTCACCCGGTTCATAAGTGGCGGATTCGCGCCAGCTTTCGCCATTATCCAAATCCACATCAAACATATGGATTTTGTCATAGGTGGTAACTTTTTCGCCCGTCGGCGCAAAAATCACACCACGATTGGCGGCTTTATTATCAGCTGAACGAATGGCGGTGGAACCAATATGCAGATAAATGCCGTGTGCTTTGGCAAGCTTTGCGGCCGCCAGAAATACCGGATCATCGGCCTCGTCGCGGATAGTGGCGAGCAGCACGTTTTTATCGCGTTGAAAGCCGCCGGTTGCTTCAGGGGTTTGAACATAGTGAGCACCTTGGCGCGCAGCCTCTGCAACAAGTTGGTCCAGAGATTCAACATTGGCGTTGATATCACTGCCGACACGCATTTGGATGGCGGCTGCGCGAAAAGTGCTCATGGTTTTTTCCCTTATAGTGTTCCGGTCTCTAGAAGTGTGTCCAGCTTGCCAGTTGCGTCCAGAGCATGCAAATCATCACAGCCGCCGACATGATAATCACCGACAAAAATTTGCGGAAATGTGTTGCGGCCTGATTTTTGTTGCATTTCTGCACGAAGTTCGGGGGTGCCACCTGCATTGATTTCGTTAAATGCAACATTTTTCTGTGACAGCAAAGCTTTTGCTTTGGTGCAATAAGGGCAGCCCGGACGGGTATAAATTGTAACATCAACCATGATTAACTCCATTGTTGATGCTCATATATGCTTTTATTGCGTGTGCTGAAAGCCCCCGTTGTTTAAAGCTTCATTGTATATGTTCGGGCAAAACACGGCTGAAAGTTAAAACGTCTACGGATTGCGCGCCGTGACGCAATAATGTGCGGGTGGCAGAGCGTACTGTTGCACCTGTCGTATAAACATCATCAATGAGCAAAATCCGTCGCCCGCGAATATGGATATCGCCTCTATCGGGCACTTTGAAAGCACCATCGACATTGCGTTGGCGTTCTTTGCTGCCAAGGCCGGTTTGTTGTACCGTGTTGCGGGTGCGGATCAAAGCATCAACGCAAAAGGTTTTGTTGGCGGATTTAGCCAGGCTGCGTGCAAGCTCTGCCGATTGGTTATAACGGCGCTGCCAGAAGCGCCAGCGATGGAGAGGCACGGGGATGATCACATCGCAATCATCAAGCAATTCACGTCCTGCACGTGCCAGCCACTGTGCCATCCATGGTGCCAGATCGGTACGGTCATAAAATTTCAATGATACCGCCATGCGTTGCGCCGCCCCCTTGTGCAAGACGGCCGAGCGCAGGCGCTTGAAAGGCGGTGGAATGGCAATGGCCTCGGCACATAAAAAATGCGAGCCGAAATCATGGGCAAAGGGTGTGCCGAGCACAGGACAAAAGGGTTGTTCGATAAAGCGGATTTCACACCAGCAGGTCGGGCACAAGGAACCAGGATGCGAAACATGGCGTTTGCAGCCGATGCAGGTAGGCGGAAATAAAATATCGGCAGCGGTTTTGAACGCCTTTTTACTGAACGCAGAAAAGCTGAAATTGAGCCTTTTCGGCTCTTCATCATCGTCATTATTTTTCAAACTGACATGGTTTGTCATTGCATTCGCTCCCAATCGAACGCATGTAACACTGGTTCACCATGCCAGAAGAAATGCGGATTGTAAAAGGCGGATTATAAATGTCGGGTAGCGGAATTTTTGACCGCCGATTGATGTTGCAGTTTCAAAAGCGTGCTTTGGCAAAGCCCGTCGCAGACGCTGACTTTTTACTATCGCGCGCAGTTGAAGATGTGCTGGATCGCTTAAGTGCGGTCGAAAAGCATTTCGGCACCGGTGTGGCGCTGATGGGCTATACGGATGCCTTGGCGCAAGGTTTAGCGCATTCGGAAAAAGTCGATAAAGTCATCCGCATTGAGCAGGGCGATTTCTATTTTCAAGACAGCGGTGCTGCTTTTGAAAAAGGCGTGGTTGAGCCAAACGAAATCCTGCCGCTGGAGCCACAAAGCGCTGATCTGATTATATCCTTGATGTCTCTGCATCTGGTCAATGATTTGCCTGGTATGCTGATCCAGATTTCCCGTGCATTGCGCCCTGATGGTTTGTTTCTGGCAGCTTTTCCCGGCACCGGCACTTTGGGTGAATTGCGTGAAAGCCTGATGCAAGCCGAGATCGAATTGACCGGCGGTGCGGCTGCCCGTATTGCGCCTTTTGCAGATATTCGCGATGCGGGCGCTTTGTTGCAGCGAGCCGGATTTGCATTGCCTGTTACTGATGTTGATACAGTGACGGTTCGTTATAATTCTATGTTCGATTTGCTTAAAGATATTCGCGCCATGGGTATGCAGAATATTCTGCTTGATCGATCGAGAAAGCCACTGACGCGCAGTGTTTTCATGCGTGCGGCGCAGATTTATACTGATCGTTTTTCTGATCTGGACGGGCGCATCAGAGCAAGTTTTTCAACACTGTGGATGTCGGGCTGGAAGCCGCATGAATCACAGCAAAAGCCGTTAAAGCCCGGTTCTGCCAAAGCCTCGCTGGCAGATGCATTACAGCAATTTCAAACCAAACCGGATGAAGAATAGATTAGTTACGGATTGAGCCTGTCTTGGTCATGTCGACACTATACGGGAACAATGCTTGCATGTCTTGACGGTTGGCACGTTCATTCATCAATGGAATGATGATCATACCAAGGGCAAGAGCCGCCGAGCCGAATAATAGTGCAATACGCAATGCGCTGCTTTTGGCATTGGAAAGCGGACGATAGGATGGATCGCGGTCGATCTCTTTGATGTCTTTTTGTTGATTACCCATTACTCAAAACTCCGGGTGGTATGAGCCGCAGTGTGGCGTAATGAAGTGAAAGATAAATTAACAAAACTGCACAGATTGGTTATTGTCACAGTTAATCACAGATAGATATTACAATAAATCGCATAAAATAGGGATGAGTGGTTCGTCAGCCGGTGGCATCGGATAATCACGCATGTCACGCGGCTGTACCCATTTTATCGCTTGGCCTTCCATGCCGCGCGCAATGCCTTCATAACGGCGGCAAATATAAAGCGGCATAAGTAAATGAAAATCATCATAAGTGTGGCTGGCAAAGGTAAGCGGTGCCAGACAAGCTGTTTGGGTGATAATGCCAAGTTCTTCCTGCAATTCGCGGATGAGGGTTTCTTCCGGTGTTTCACCGGCCTCCACCTTGCCGCCCGGAAACTCCCATAAGCCTGCCAATTGTTTGCCTTCAGGGCGCTGCGCCAGCAAAACGCGGCCGTCATTATCCACCAAGGCGCAGGCGGCAACTAACAGAATACGGCGTTGTGGGGTGCCTGATTGAGTGCTGGTCATGATAATCCCGTTGATTGAATTGACATTATAACTGAAGAAATATCAGCCTTGCGGCATTTCTCGGTAACAGTAGCGATAGCTCTCGCTAAAGCCCAGTTTACGGTAAAGCGCTAATCCCGCAAGATTGCCTTCTTCGATTTGCAGCCATGCGCGTTTGGCGCCCCGTTGCTGTGCCCATTGCAGGCTAGTGGCAATGAGTGCTGCCGCCAACCCTTGGCGTTGATGCGAGGGAGCAGTTGCCAGATCAAAAAGCCCTGCCCATGCATAATCTTTAACGCAAAGACCCGCTGCAACTGTCTGATCGCTTTCTTTGGCAATCATCATCGTTTTTGCGGGGCGGATCTGGCTTAAAATAGCGGTGAGGGCTGGTGAGAGTGCATTTTGTTCAGCAAGGCTTTTACCATGCGCCGCAAGTGATGCTTTGGCATAAGCCTCAATATCGTCGCTCAGCATAATATCAGTCGGTTTACTGGCAAAATCCGGTTCAATGGATCGCACCATAGTAATGGTGCGTCCTTTTTCCACCCAGCCAAGATCATCAAGATATTGGGTCAGTTCGGGTGCAGCAAGCGGAGACAGGCGGAAAACAGGGCATTTTCCGGCTTGCTCAAACATTGTTTTGATCGCTGTAACGCGTTCATCAAGATTATGAAAATCGCCCGGATCAAGCGGATTGACCGAATTCAAGCGCTTCGACTGATGATCCGGTGTCAGACGGATGGCCCAGCTCCCGCTATATTGCACCTGACTTGCAGGCCATGCGCGAAAGCCTAAAGCTTCGAGCTGGCGCACAATAGTGAGATCAGGTGTTGTGATGGACGGGGAGCTGGTCATCATCTGTGTCTTTTTTTGCGCGCACCTCATCCGAAAACCGCTTAACACTTTTCGGGATGCGCTGTTATTTAACTGCGGTAATCGCCGTTGATGGCGACATATTCTTTGGTCAGATCACATGTCCAAACCGTTGCTTTGCCGCGGCCAAGACCAATATCCACACGGATATAAATATCTTCGCCTTTCATATAGGCAGAAGCTGCATCCTCCGAATAATCCGGATCACGTTCGCCCTGATGCGCCACGCGGATGTCACCAAACCAGATGGCTAGCAGATCGCGCTCGGCTGGTTCACCGGCTTTACCAACGGCCATAACCACACGACCCCAATTGGCATCTTCACCGGCAGCTGCGGTTTTAACCAGTGGTGAGTTGGCAATGGAAAGTGCAATTTTCTTGGCAGAAACAGCAGATTTGGCACCGGTTACTTCAATTTCCAGCATTTTTCGGGCGCCTTCGCCGTCACGCGCAACCTGCATGGCGAGTGATTTTAATAAGCGGTTCAGCGCTTTTTTGAACTGGTTGAGACGGGTGTCTTTCACATCGGTGATTGCCGGTGCGCCGCGCTCAATAGCTGTGCCGGTCGAAAACAGCATTAAAGTGTCGGAGGTGGATGTGTCGCTATCAACTGTCATCGAGTTGAATGTCGGATCAACACCCTTCGACAACAGGCTCTGCAATACTGCGGAAGAGATCGGCGCATCGGTGACGATGAAAGACAACATAGTGGCCATGTCGGGCGCAATCATGCCTGCACCTTTGGCAATACCATTGATGGTAACAGGCACTTCACCGATCAGCACGGTTTCGGTTGCAACCTTCGGATAAGTATCCGTAGTCATGATCGCTTTGGCAGCTTCCGTCCAATAATTATCGACGGCATTTTGTGCCATATCACCCAGCAGATGCGAGAATTTGCTTGCATCCAATGGTTCACCGATCACGCCGGTGGAAGCGAGAAAAATTTCTGTAGTCGAGCAGCCGATAGCCTGAGCTGCGGCTTCTGCGGTGGCTTGCGTACTGGCGCGGCCTTTGGAGCCGGTGAAAGCATTTGCATTGCCGGAATTGACCACAACTGCGCGAGCCTTACCATGAACAAGGTTCTGCCGGCAGAAATCAACTGGAGCTGACGGGCATTTCGAGCGGGTGAAAACACCTGCTGCTTCTGCCGGCTGATCAAAGATCAGCATCATAACGTCTGTTCGGCCTTTATATTTGATACCCGCTTCTGCGGTGGCAATACGCGCTCCCTTGATCGCGGGCATTGCCGGATAATGTTTAGGAGCAAGCGGAGAAATAGGTGCCGACATGATAGCCTCAAATACTGGTCATGTAATGTAATTGTGAATTTTTCTGCTTTTAAAGCAATCAACTTCTGCATCTCTTATGCTGCTTTTCCAAGCCTTTGCATAGAGATACCTTGTGCGGGGCGTAAAAAAACGGGCACTTTCAAAATTAATTAAAAGCACCCGTTGTATTTTTGTCTGATCAGGCGATGATTTTATGCCTGAAACCAAGGCCAGACTTACGGCTTGGCAGCTTCTTCTGCATCCTGTTCAGCTGCAGCTTCCTTCATGGCCTTTTCAACAGCCGGATCATTATAGGTGATTTTCATGCCATCGCGCAGATCTTTGATCATGGTGACATAGCGCTCACGCATAATCATTGAACGGATTTCATCTTTTACCTGATCAAATGCTGGTGGCTGTTTGGCGCGTTTGTCTTCCAGCTTGATAATGTGGAAGCCAAACTGTGATTCGACCGGCTCTTTGGTGTAGCTGCCCGGTTCCAGTGCGAAGGCGGCTTTTTCAAATTCCGGCACCATCATACCCTCGCCGAAATAGCCCAGATCACCACCTTGTGCGGCAGAGCCGTCAGTGGAGTTTTCTTTGGCCATATCTTCAAATTTTGCGCCGCCATCCAGTTTTTTGATGATTTCTTCAGCGTCTTTTTTCTCTTTGACGAGAATGTGACGGGCGCGCACTTCGTTTTGAGCAGGCAAAGCTGCAATTTCTTTGTCATAACGAGCGCGTGCATCTTCATCGGAGATTTTGTCGACGATTTCAGCTTTGAAAACTTCGTTATGCAGCGCGCGGTCCTTCAAGAAGCCCATACGGTTTTTAAATTCTTCTGTCTGGTCGAGCTTGTTTTTCTCGCCTTCAGCGGCCAGTGCTTTAATGTCGATGAGTGCAGCCAATGCAGCCAAACGGCGCTGTTCAACCGGCAGGCGGCCAAATTGCGGATCCAGATCGGTTGCAGCCTGATCGACTTCGCCTTGCGTGATGGCAACACCATTAACAGTGGCCAGAACTTTGCCCGGTTCATCTTTTTCGGTTGTCGCTGCAGCAGGGGCCGGAGCGGCTGCTTCCTGTGCGATAGCTGTGCCCATTACGCCACCCAAAAATGCTGTTGCGGCGAGCATGGCAAGGCTTTTACGGTATAGTGTCATCAAAAATTCTCCATTGGAACCGTCTACCGACCTGATAAATACGGCATAATTTGGCCTTAAAAAGCATCTGTTATCATAGATGATAACGCGCTACTACGTTGACATCACGCAATCCCACTCTTATCTCTCCAACGGCTTTGCGTCCAGTAAGCTTGCGTTGTTTGCACGATGGTTCGAAAATTGCGCCTTCAAGGTTGCATGCGAATATTGTGCTTTTTATGCTAATGCTTAGATTGATGTAGATAAAAGCATTTTAATGCCGGTAGTTTAGCTGGCTGAACGGACAGGAAAGGACCAGGAATGGTCAGCTTTGGCGGTCTCGCCCGTAAGATTTTCGGCTCATCTAATGACCGCCGTGTCAAAAGCATGCGTCAGCGCGTTCAAGAAATTACAGCGCTTGAGAAAAATTACGAGGCACTTACAAACGAACAGTTGCAGGCAAAAACCGCGGAATTTCGTGCGGCGTTAGCCAATGGCAAAACTGTGGATGATTTGCTTCCCGATGCGTTTGCCACGGCCAGAGAAGCCGCAAAACGTGTGTTGGACATGCGTCCCTTCGATGTGCAGCTGATTGGCGGTATTGTGCTGCATGAGCGTGGTATTGCCGAAATGCGTACCGGTGAAGGTAAAACCTTGATGGCAACCTTGCCGGTTTACCTCAACGCCCTTGAAGGCAAAGGCGTGCATGTGGTGACGGTCAATGACTATCTCGCCGGTCGTGATGCCCAGACAATGGCGAAGCTTTACAACTTCCTTGGCCTCACGGTTGGTGTGATCGGTCATGGTATGGATGATGATCAGCGCCGCGCTTCATATAATTGCGACATTACGTACGCGACCAATAACGAACTTGGTTTCGATTATTTGCGCGACAATATGAAATATGAGCGCGCCCAGATGGTGCAGCGCCCGCATCATTACGCGATTGTCGATGAAGTTGATTCGATTCTCATCGATGAGGCTCGCACGCCACTGATTATTTCCGGTCCGCTGGAAGATCGTACCGAATTTTATAACCTCATCAATAATTTTATTCCGAAATTGACTGCGGAAGATTTTGAAGTTGATGAGAAAGCAAAAACGGCGATTTTCACAGAAGCCGGTACCGAACGCATGGAACAGCTTTTGGCAGAAGCCGGACACCTGAAAGGTGAAGGACTTTATGACATCGAGAATGTCGCCATTGTTCACCATCTCAATAATGCGCTACGTGCCCATACATTGTTCCAGCGTGATAAAGATTACATCGTCAATAATGACGAGATTGTTATCATCGACGAATTCACCGGCCGTATGATGCCGGGGCGCCGTTACTCCGAAGGTTTGCATCAGGCATTGGAAGCCAAAGAAGAGGTGACGATCCAGCCTGAAAACCAGACACTGGCTTCGATTACGTTCCAGAATTATTTCCGCATGTATACCAAGCTTTCCGGTATGACTGGCACAGCGGCAACGGAAGCTGAAGAATTCGGCAATATTTACGGTTTGGAAGTTGTAGAAATTCCAACCAATCTGCCGGTTGCCCGTATTGATGATCATGATGAAGTTTATCGTACGGTTGAAGAGAAATTCAAAGCGATTGTGCGTGATATTCGTGAAGCGCATGCCAAGTCGCAACCAGTGCTGGTCGGCACCACTTCGATTGAAAAATCTGAAATGCTGGCGGATCGTCTGCGTAAAGAAGGTATCAAAGGTTTTCAGGTTCTGAACGCCCGTTATCACGAACAGGAAGCGTTCATTATTGCACAGGCCGGTGTACCGGGGGCAGTGACTATTGCAACGAATATGGCTGGCCGTGGTACAGATATTCAGCTCGGCGGCAATTTGGAAATGCGGGTGCAGCAGGAACTGGCCGATGTGCCGGAAGGTGAAGAACGCGAACAGAAAATTGCGGCCATTAAAGCTGATATTGCCCGATTGAAAGAAAAAGCACTTGCTGCCGGTGGGCTTTATGTTCTGGCAACCGAGCGTCATGAAAGCCGCCGCATTGATAATCAGTTGCGTGGTCGTTCCGGTCGTCAGGGTGATCCGGGACGCTCGAAATTCTTCCTTTCCTTGCAGGATGACTTGATGCGCATTTTCGGCTCCGATCGTATGGATGGGATGCTCCAGAAACTGGGTCTGAAGGAAGACGAAGCCATCGTTCATCCATGGATTAACAAGGCTTTGGAAAAGGCGCAGAAGAAGGTGGAAGCGCGTAACTTTGAAATGCGCAAAAATCTGCTCAAATATGACGATGTGATGAATGATCAGCGTAAGGTGATCTTCGAGCAGCGCCTTGAAATGATGGACAGTGAAAACCTGACCGATGCCGTTACTGAAATGCGCCATGAAGTGATTGAAGACATGGTCGCAGCCCGTATCCCTGAAAATGCCTATGCGGAAAAATGGGATATTGCCGGCTTGAAGGAAGATGTGGCAAAGAGCTTGAACCTTGATCTGCCTGTTGAAGAATGGGCCAAGGAAGAAGGTATTGCTGAGGAAGAATTTCTCAATCGCATCATGGAAGCCGCAGATAAAGCAGCGGCTGATCGTGCCGAGCGCTTTGGCGAACAGATTATGACATATGTGGAAAAATCTGTGATCCTGCAATCGTTGGATAATCTGTGGCGCGAGCATTTGGTCAATCTCGATCATTTACGCTCAGTCGTTGGTTTCCGTGGTTATGCGCAGCGCGATCCACTGAGCGAATATAAGACCGAAGGTTTTGAACTGTTTCAGGCCATGCTCGGCAATTTGCGCGAAGTTGTGACATCGCAGTTGATGCGGGTGGAGCTGGTGCGTGAGGCAGCGAGTGAGCCTGCACCAGAATTGCCGGTCATGAGTGGCAGCCATATTGACAGCTCTACCGGGATGAATGATTTCGATCCGGATGCATGGGCAGAACATCAAGAAGATGACCGGATTATTGAGCCGTCCAGCCGTGATGCCAGTGATCCACGCACATGGGGGCGTGTCAGCCGTAATGAAAATTGCCCTTGTGGCTCCGGCAAGAAATACAAGCATTGCCACGGTGCGTTCGATTAAGAGTGCGTTCGATTAAGAGCGTCAATACTGCATAAACCAGTTAAGCCGTTGTTTTGTTTGCATTGACAAAACAACGGCTTTTTTATTTGTGTTTTATTAAGCTTCTGGTTTTCTTTATATTAAAGGATTTGCCCTATAGAAATTGCACAATATGCTATTCAGGCAGTAATGAATGATGCCTGAGGAAAATTGGTCGAGGGGATTTCGATGGTTGTGCATCCATTGCTTGAGGAGAAGGCGCAAGAAGCAGAAAGGGCAGCAAAATCTGTTTTTGCATGCGCGCTCATGCCGGAAAATGGCACGCCATACGCCTTGCAACCGGAAATTCCGCGTAAACTGGATATTTATGCCGCTTCCGCAGGTTATGAATTACGCGATGAACTGGATTTTTTAAGCAAGCGCACCATTGAACCCAATATTTTTTTCAATGCGCGGTTTTTAGCACCGGCTATGCCGCGGCTGGAAGATCGTATTGTCCGTTTTATGGTAATGCGTGACGAGAATGAAGAACGCAGCCGTTTGCGTTTTGTGATGCCCTATACGATGGAGCGTCTGGGCTGGAAAACAGGACAGGCGATGATGCGGGCATGGACAACCGGCTTTTCTCCGCAAGGCACGCCTTTGATTGATCAGGATGACCCTTCAGGTGTCGTGAATGATCTTTTTGATATTTTGAACCGCAAGCATTTGCAATTGCCACAGGTGCTGGTTTTTCCACATATGCGCTCGCATGGTGCAACAACGCAGGTGATCCGCGATGTTGCAGATAAGCGAAAACTGCCCATGCATGTGCTTGAGAATGAGCCACGCCCGTTTCTAATCAGTGATCTGGCGGGGGACGCGTATTGCCGAGAATACATAGATGCCGGTCACAATATGCAGTTGCAATATTTGTCTGAAAGTCTTTCAGAGCTTGGAGCCGTGCGATATGTGGTCAGCACTAGTATTGATGATATCCGGCTGAAGTTTGAGCGTTTCATTCTGTTGGAAAACCGTACGGAAAGAGCCCGGCATAAAACAAAGATCGTCGGGGATCGTTATCGTGAAGCGTTTGCACGTGAAGCCGTTAATAATCTGGCAGAACGTGGTGCCGTGCAGCTTCATTCATTGGAACTCAATGATAAGACAATTGCGGCAGTCATCATTTTTATTGAAAATAGCGATGCATGGATTTGGAAAAGTGCTTATGCGGAAGGGTTACATGCATTTTCACCCGATGTTTTATTGTTGCGCGATGTGATTAAAAATACGATCGACGATCCGAATATCAAACGCATGGATGCTTGTGTACTGGCTGAACATCCGTTGATTGAAAGTATGTTCAATACGTGCGAGCCGCAAGAGACACTGATTGTCGGCTTGAATAGAGATGCGCATCGTTTGGTTGAAAAGGCGGCGGTTAAAGTCAGGCTACGAAACCAAAGCAGTGCTTTGAAGCAAGCATACCGTAAATTAATCCGCCATTTTAAATAGGGATAAGCTTGTTATAATCGTCAATTTAACCGGACATAAAAAGCGCAAATTCAGAACATAAAGAGCTGGATTATAAATTCAGAAAGTATAATTTATGCATTTTACTCGTCCTTCAATTTCCAGTGGTCTGCTTTGTGTTTTGACCGCGATCTATTTTTTATTATTTACCAACAAGACATTTTGGCCCCTGATTTTTGACTATTTTAATGGCCAGCCGCTGAAAGTGGCTGTCATGGCAGTGGCTTTGTTGTTGCTGCATATTGCCATTTTGGTTTTGTTTTCAGCACATTATGTCATTAAACCCTTTTTGATCTTTATGATTATGGTGGCCGCGGCCGGCTCATATTTTGCCGAGACATTCGGCACGATCATCACCCGAAATGTGGTTGAGGCAACCTTGACGACAACCGCCGGGGAATCTCGCAATCTGCTGACAGCAGGTTTTATTACGCACATGTTGCTATATGGCCTGCTTCCATCGGCTTTGATCGCATGGGTAAGGGTCATTCACCGGCCTATTTTAAATAAGATCATGATCAATACCCCAATCATCTTGGGCTGTGTGGCTGGTTTTGTTATTTTGATCGGCGCTGATTTTGGCGCTTATTCTTCGATGTATCGTATGCACCGCCATGATATTATGGGCTATCTGGTGCCCTATAAGCCCGTCGCAAGCACGATCGATTACTTTATTCGTGATTTAACCGAGCGCCAGATTGTCATGCAGCCGCTAGGTCAGGATGCCAAACAGGTACAAATGACATTACCGGCGGGTAAAAAAATGCTGACTGTTGTAGTGGTGGGCGAAACCGCAAGAGCACAAAATTTCAGTCTCAATGGTTATGAACGAGAAACTAATCCGGAATTGAAGAAACGTGATGTGCTCGCATTTACCAATACGACCAGCTGCGGCACGGAGACCTCTGTTTCGGTGCCTTGTATGTTCTCGCCATTTCCACGCACCGATTATTCCAGTGCTAAATTCAAGGCTTCAGAAAACCTGCTTGATGTGTTGCAGCATGCCGGTGTGAACGTTGAGTGGTGGGAAAACAATACCGGTGACAAAGGGGTTGCCGACAGGTCAAAGATGATTGATCTGCAAACTTCCAATGATCCGAAATATTGTGCGGGCGGTGAGTGTATTGATCAGATTCTATCGGATTATTTGCGTGACCATTTGGCAGAGTTCGAGGAAAATACGACGCTTGTTTTGCATATGACGGGTAGCCATGGCCCTGCCTATTATATGCGCTATCCGCCGGAAATCGCACAGTTCAAACCAGAGTGCCGCACGGCCGAGTTCTCGAAATGTGAGGATAGTCAGATCGTCAATTCTTATGACAATTCCATTCTTTATACGGATAAGGTTTTGTCGCAGATCATCGATATTCTTAAAGACAATGAAGACAAGTTTGTTTCGTCGATGATTTATATGTCCGATCACGGCGAATCACTGGGCGAGAATGGCCTTTATCTGCATGCAGCGCCTTATTTTATTGCACCCGATACGCAGACACATATTCCGTTCATTGCATGGTTTTCACCAGATTATCAGGCCGTGACGGGTATGGATTTGTCGTGTTTGCGGGCAAGTTCCGGCGAGGAGGCATCACATGACAATCTTTTTCATACGGTTTTGGGCATGATGAATGTGAAAACATCGGTTTATGATCAGTCACTTGATCGATTTGCAGCCTGCCGGAAACAGGCTGAACCTTAAACTTATTCAAGCCGTTTGATGATCCACTTTGTCATCAAACGGCTGTTTTGCTCATAATGGCTGTGCGGTCTCTTGCTCCAGGGATAAATATTCTTAAAAAAGTCATTTTAGTGCATGAAGTTTTGTCAGTGGTGATTGACCTGAGAGAGGGAAGCCGTTATATCCCTGACCGCTACCGAATAATAGTTCCCCGTTCTGGTTTACAGGACGTACCCTCGGTAGTTTAGAAATGTGCGGGTGTGGTGGAACTGGTAGACGCGCTGGATTCAAAATCCAGTTCCGAAAGGAGTGTCGGTTCGATTCCGACCACCCGCACCACTTTTCCCACTTAAAAATCCCCGTAACCTATTGATTTAACTCGATAATTTAAATCAACCAAAATACCCCTCTTGCAGGGCACATGATTTCTGTTACATTCTTTGTTACACAAAGGGCGGCAGAACATCATGGCAGCTAAAAAATCGAACTATAATGCTGATCGATATCTCCTCATAAGAGCAGGTAATTTTCATTACAAACGCCGCATACCAACAAGCGTCATCGCAATGGATGATCGAGGAGAGTTCGCTCAACAATCACTCAAAACAAGTGATCTGGCCGAAGCACGCGCAAAGCGCGATATTCTGGAACGGGCAGACGACGAATACTGGGCCGCCCTGATCCTTGGCGGCGATTGCGAAAGAGCGATAGATAAATATAATCAAGCCAGAAAAAGAGTGGAAGCTCTTGGCTTTACATATCGCCATCCAGCCGAAATTTCGACAGAACAAGTCGATACTATCCTGCGGCGCATAGAAACAGTCCTTAATGACCAAATGCCAAAGCCCGTCGTTCAAGCCGTGCTCGGCGGCGTGAAAAAACCCGCAATGTCAGTTCAAAAAGCGTTCGAACTATATCGGGATGAAATTGCAGCCCATGAGATTGCCGGTAAAAGTCCCGCTCAGCGCAAAAAATGGGAAAAGGTCAAACAACTCGCCGTTGATTATTTCACACAAGTTGTTGGTCAAAGAGCCATCGATGAGATCTCACGCGAAGATGCCCAGAAATTTTATCGTTATTGGATCGATCGTGTCGCGCCGGCTAAAGGTGTGGCAACGCATTCAGCCTCTATGGGCAACCGTGTCATCGGCAATATGCGGGTGCTTTATGATGCTTATTTTAAATATCTGGGCGATGACGGACGCGTAAATCCGTTTGCCAATTTAAGCTTCAACGAGCGCCAGAAAAACACGCGGCCGCCATTTGAAACTGAATGGATCCGCGACGTAATCATGAAGCCCGGGGCGCTTGCGAATATGAATGACCAAGGGCGCGGCGTTATTCTGGCAATGATCGAGACAGGGGCGCGTCCCAGCGAGCTTTGCAACCTGACCGCTGCCGAGATCGTGCTTGATCATGACGTGCCGCATCTCAAGATCGCGCCGCGTTTTGATCCGGATGACAAGCGGGAAATCAAAACACAATCTTCAATCCGCGATGTGCCTTTGGTTGGTGTGGCTCTGGAAGTTTTTAAAAAGCATCCAAATGGCTTCCCGCGTTATAAAGACCGTGAATCCAGCATGTCTGCGGCGTTGAATAAATATCTGCGTGAGCATGGTCTTCTGCCGTCTGAAAAGCACAAGGTTTATTCATTCCGGCACTCGTTTGAGGATCGTATGAAAGAGGCGGGCATTGATTCAGAGCTTCGTCGTATTTTGATGGGGCATACAGTTGACCGGCCAACTTATGGATCGGGCGGGGCGCTCAAATGGCGCCAGCAGGAACTGCTTAAAATTCAGCTGCCGTTCGAGCCTTCGATTGTTTGAACTGTATATGCTAATGAAATATACAGTTCATGCTTCTACTTTCCCTCGCCAGTCGCGGCATCAATTACAGATAAAAGTTGATTGGCCAGCATGCCCTTTAAGAGTTCTTCCATAATAGAAACGTCAATTGTGCCATTAGCTTCTGCTTCGTCTGCTGCTTCTAGTGCTGCGAAATAGCCGCTTCTATCTTCTTGGATCTGTTGTGGGATAGTCGGGCTGCCTGGGAGTTCCGATTTTAGAGCGACACAAAGAATTATATAGGAGAGCATTCTGCTTGTTCGTCCGTTTCCGTCTACGAATGGGTGAATCCAGTTATGTCTCCACATTATATACGCAGCTAAATGGAATGGTGATTTTTCATGTAGGTTATTGTTGATGTATTCGCACATCTCAATTACTAAATTTTTGACAAGGTGTGGCTCTGGAGGAATATGTTTAGATTTTGTTATTCCTACAGATGTTCCTCTGTATTGCCCTGGATTTTGAACTAGCTCTTTTACTGCGATCGCTTGCAACTCCAGAATCAAAGATTCTCGCAAAGAAAATGGAAAATGTGGATCAAGTGACTGTCGTATTACTTCGAGGCCATAATCAAATTGTTCAAACCCATTTTGGATTTCAAGCTGTTCAACAACAAGAGACATTTAGTTTTTACCTTATCGATTGCTAAAAAAAAAGCCGTGCAGATCGCACGGCTCTTATTTGTTGTTAAATCGATCAGCTAGCGGTCGCAGCTTGCTGGTCTACCATTTCTTTTGTTATTTTTTCATTTTCAAATGCAGTGTTACCGAACACAAAACTCCGGCGCTGTTCATCTTTGTGCTGCTCGGATACTGTGATCGCTTTAGCGAGCTCTATAAGCCTGGAAATGCTTTGTGTTGTCGTCATGATCGTACTCCTAATGTATCGATAAAATATATATGGTTTAATTAATGTCAATAATAGCCAGATGATAAATATAATATGTTGCAAAAACATATGCTTGGAAGATTTTGTGGTGACAATAGTATTGTTTTAGAGCTCTAGTGCTAATGAATTGGCCGTCATGTTGGTTAGCCTGAGCTTCATGATAACATATTAATGCAGAAAAATGTTCAAATGGCGGCAGCAGGAACTGCTTAAAATTCAGCTGCCATTCGAGCCTTCGATTGTTTGAGGCGTTCGCGTAGCTTGTTGAGCTGCCCTTCTTGTTCAAGAACTATTTCCCGCTCCTGCTCCAGTCGCTCATAAATAACCAAATATTGTAAGCCTTCTTGCCCATGCTCCAATATGATCTGGGCAAGTCTGTCCATTGCACGATCTATGCGCTCAAGTGTGACAGGGCGTGGTTTGATTTTTCTCATTCTCCACTTCCCGGTGCCAAGGCCGCGCGGCCAAAACCATATTTATCGGCCATATCAAACACCCATTCCGGTAATTCTGGTTGCCTTTTGTATTTTGACCGACGTTCACCAAACCAAAGACCAATAGCTGATAGATACATTTGTGCAGCTTCTGCCTTCGTCGGATTTTGCATTAAGTTTAATCGTGCGCTATCCAGTTCGACATGATCGTGAAGCTCAATAACACTCTCAAGCTTTTCAAAGTCGGCTCTTACTTCTGCGTATGCTAACTTCATCGCTCGCCCCCTTGCGCCAAGGCGCCGCGGCCTGATTTAAGAATGCGGATGCGTCGAATAGCTTCTGTTGTGCTTATATCGCTCGAAAGTAGGTAGTCGTAACTCTCTATAATCATCGCTGCCGTGTATCTTACTTCTTCACAATTATCGTATCTTACGCGCCATATTACACCCCCATCATTGAAAGACTGGGGGTTTACGATGGTGGCAATTGCACCACCACCAAGGTCAACCTGTGCTGTCAGCTTCATCGTCCTGCCACCGTGGTCGGGGCGGCGGGTAAAGATGCAATCGCTTCTTTACGTTCTGTTGCCGCCGCAATTGCTTCCTCTTCGGTTTCGAAGTTCAATACCTCGTCGTCGTCATCGCTTGGATCAAGTGTAGGGGCGCGAAACACATATCTGCTATCGCCCCTGTAACTTGAGTGAACTAGGTGTATCGAATATTCAGGATGGTTTACGATTGCTTCGTAAGCTGTATCGCCATTATCATCCGGATCATTATCTCGGTAATACCAGTCGGCGTTAGCGAAGCCTGCCTGTGCTGGGTCGGCAGATGGGGCGCGGATGGCATCACGGGCATATGATTTTACAAGCTTCTCGTGAGTTTGCGCACTCATAGCGGGGTAGTATTCATAAAGCTCGTCTGGCAGCTCAGGTAGCCGCCCTTTAGATCCACGCACCGCCGCCGCATCAGTTTTCGACAAGTTTGCAGGTGCTGATAGCTTTTCACTCGCAGAATCTCTGTTCACGTCAAGGTAGTGATGGAGTGTATGCAAAAGCCATTTCGCTTCTTTCTTCTGCATCTGTATTCGAAGAATTTCGCCGCCCTGTGCGTTGAAGGAGAGTGAGATTAATTCTCTTTCTTTTGGCCAGGTGGAGCCACGTCCTGTCACTGGCTGCCCAAAGCGTCTGATATTTTCTTCTTGGCTGATCATGCCCGCACCGCCTTAACTGCGTTTTTGCGAGCAAGGCTGGCGGCGGCTGCTGCGAAGCGCATAATTGCGCAATCGCTAAAACCGTGCAGCTTCAAGTTTTCAGGTGTCACCGCTTCTCCGGCTGCTGCCATGTCTTGCATGGTCGCGGCCATTTCTTTGACCGTTAGCGCTTCGCTAGCCTGCAGTGTGATGGCTGCTTGTTGGGCGGGTTTGATGCTTTGATAAATGATCATGATACACTCCAATTGAGAAGGTTGGTGCGTTAAAATCAGCACATCTGATTGTTACCAACTCGAATGTATATGATGTTTCTATAATCGCTACAGTTAGTCAAGTCATTTGTAGCTATTAACGCTACAAAATAAAAAACGAGCCCCGCAAAGGACGGGACTCGTTTGTAATTAGCCTTTGAACCTAGACTAAAGTTTAGCCGTATTTGAGTGCTGTAGCTTTGATACGATCGGAATAATCGTACATCTGATCAAGGCTTTCAATCACAAGCCTTTCTTCAGTCTCTCCATCAAATAATCCAATGTATTTTGTTGTCCTATTAAAGTGTAGGCGAATTAATGGCTTGCGGTTGTTGTCGTCTAGCAGAACTGCACAGTAAGATTTCGCATCGCGCATAATGACACGATTGGCGCTCACAGCTTCGCGCACTATGGCTTTGACGATCATATAACCTTCAATTTCTTCTTCCGTTGTCACAATGTCAGACGTTGTTTCTATAGGTTGGTCGTTATTGGTAACTGGTTTTGGGTCTGCCTCTGCTAGGGCATTGGTTAGGCGGTTTTTAACGGCATCCATAATGACTTCACGAAAAGCTGTCTTGGTCACATCTGTAAGCATTTCGCGAACTGGAGCAGTTAATCTACCTTCGTAAATGCTTGCAGAAACGATTCGAACAAAATCGTCTGTCGGGTTCTCGATTAATTTGTAAATTGCTTGCTTAATGCCCGAAGTATATTTGAGGCGCTCTGCCGTTGCTAAAATATTTTCTTCATTAAAGCTATTTTTTTCAAACTTTTTCAATTCTGATAAAATTGATGAGTTGTAGTCTAGTGCGTCAAAGACAAAGAATGGTCGCGTATCCAGCCTATTTGGGGACTCTAAGTCTGTGTAGAAATTGAATTTTTGCCCATTTGTTAGGATCGCAAATTTAGCGTTCGTTACACTAAAATAACGATATAGTTGATCAAGATGTTTCTTCTCAAGTGTTACTGATATTGGTTTGCACTCTATCAGAATTCTGATGTCGTTATCTATTTTTACCGCGTAATCAACTTTTTCGCCTTTTTTTCCGACTGCGTCCGCGGTGAACTCTGGTATTACCTCACTAGGATCAAAAACATCATAACCCAATGCACGTAAAAAAGGTAAGACAACCGCAGTTTTTACTGCTTCCTCAGTGAGTAGTGTGTCGGCATGGGTTTTTACTCGCTCTGAAATGCTACGTAAGCTTTCATCGATACTGCTCATGTTTCTCCCCCTTTAGTGAATGGCCTACCTTGGTTTAATCCAATCGATAGGTGCTGCCCATTCAACTTCTATATTAGTTATATCGGCTACTGTTGGATTTAAGCTTTGAAGTGTCCAGGTTCCGTCATGGTCACCTTTACGCAGTACTTTGACAAAGATTCTTTGATCTACCAGTTGTACTACGCAGCGGCGATTAATCATCTCGGCTGGTGGTAATAGCTTGGAATAATATAATAGGGTTCCTGCTTCATATGCAGGAAACATGGAGTCGCCAGCAACTTCTACCGCTACCGTATTGGGCTTGGATTCGGCTGGTGCTTCTACATATTCTTGGTCGCCATTATCAATTGCTTCAATAATAGCTCCAGCGCCTACACGGCCTTTTAGGGGGACTTGTATTTCTTTTGGGGCAGTCAAGCCAGTGATAGCTTCAATGGTTAAAAGCTCGTCACCATTTATGCCTCTTTTGCCTGTCAGCATTTTATTTACGGCTGCGCGATCAATCGACCGGTTTAACCTCTCGGTTAACAGGCGTGATAGTTCCGACTGTGATATATCTGTTTGTTCAAGTGCTGAACGTAGCCAATCTGACAACATGTCATAGCCATAACTTATAGAGCTTGTCACGTCACTTTCCATGATCGCTACATTAAACCTTGCATTTGTATCTAAAATCGCTACATGTGTGGTATGGAACCAGCTAAAACAATCATTCTTTGTCTTGGTGGCTCGTCGTCGGTAGCGGCGATTGTTGGTGTTCATCGTACGCGTGTTTGGAATTGGATGAGGCCGAAGGAAAAAGGCGGTACGGGAGGTGTCATTCCTTTTAAGCACGCTCCTTTACTTATTGCTGTCGCACATCAGCGTGGAATCGATTTAACTGCTGACGATTTTTTGCCACCAATCACCCTTGAAATTCAGGATGATGTTTCTCTTACGAAATTGAATGAGGAGGGTGTGAATGGCAGCATTTAAGCGATGTAGGCATTCGTCAGACCCTCCGTTGGTCGCAGATTAATTCTCAAATTTCATCAAACTAAGTGCCTCGAATTTCGGGGCTTGCACTGGCTTGCCCCAGAACGGGAAAGCTGTGCCGTTTTTTTAGGTGCCTCCTATGATTCAAGTGAAAAACACCAGCCTGAAAGACCACATTTTTCATAGCTCTCATTTGAGCAAGCAGGATTCTGCTTGTCACGGAAACGATGTGATCAATGTTTTCTGTGATGCCTTAAGCTCCAGTGCAGGTGCCCATTATGAGTAATCTGCGCCCGACAAATGAACAACAGCGCCGCCAGTTAAAAGCTGTCGTTCGCCGTTTGCTTGAAATGGCTGGCGGTGTTTCCAGTTTTGAGCATGTGACACGTGTGCAAGCACCGGCGCTTTCAAAATATGGCTCGCTGGATGATGCGGCGGCGCATATGCCGATCGATATCGCAATGGATTTGATGTTGGACACACGTTCCAACGGCATTTTGTCTGCTATGGCCGCAATGCTTGGGTTTAAACTTGTGGCACTGGATGCTGACGGGCAGGGCGAAAACCTACCGGACATTACCGATGTTGCTTCACTTTTGTGTGGAATTAGCCAGCTCGTTAAAGCTGTCTCAAACTCTGTTGCCGATGGTGTGATTACGCCTGAAGAAGAGCGGATTATCTCCGGTAAAATGGAAAAATCCATACAGGAAATCCGTGCTTTGCAGCGCCGGGTTAAGGCCGCTGTGAAGGGCGGTGCGGCATGAGTGAGCCACAGTTTTTGTCCGCACGATGTGATGAATGTCACGGAAAATCTCAAACTCAATATTTACTTATCATCTGGCGCATTCTCCCTCGGCAGATGATTGCCCGCTTTCGCGTTTTGGTTCTCGAACGCGAAGGCGGGTTTGCATTTGCTCAATTATCTAACGAAAGGAATGCGAAATGTCGCCAATCAATAAGCTTGAAAGCATTGAAGTTATCAATGGCAAAGCGGATGCTGAAGTTGGCGTGCGGGTCAAAACGCTTGATTTCAGCCAGCTCATTGCTGGATGCGTCAAGCGAGCTATTGCGCGGCAGCAAGCAAGGCGAAAGCGCTGGGAAGCCATGGGATGGGATACTAATCGAGAGCGCCACGGCTCGAGCGATTGAAGGCTTTAAAAGATGCCGCCCAGTCTTCAACTCCTCTAAAGTTTTCAGCAACTTCACGGGCTATTTCGACGCTGCTTTGAAGGTCGACGTCATTTGTTTCTTTAGCGACTTCGGCCAGTTTATCAGCATATTCGCCAATTGTCCGATGAATAAACTCCCTCTGCTCGTTCGTCATTGTGGCAATGGTGATGCACAGTGCTTGCTGCAAAAACTGGTTGATAGCGAGCGTATAGCAGAAGGTTTGCCACCTTTGCGGAGGGCTTACGTATGATGCACTTCATTCGTGGAAACTCCGACATAGTGCTTGGCTGCTTAATTGCGCTCGTCTGTGCGTCACCATTTTTCATCATCATCTGGCTGGCAGAAAGGCACTGATATGCATCAACCTTCCGTCATTCTGAATTTGAAACTGACAGATCGGGTTTCAAGGCGTTTGAACTTAAGTGCCAAACGGCTTGGCTACAGCCCGCGTGAATATGCACAGCTGTTGTTTGAGGCGGCCTTTGCAGCGCGTATTGGTCAAGAACGCGACATCCCGCCATCCGATGCTGAATTGGATGAACAGGTGAAGTGCGTCCTGCTTTTGGCAGGCAAAACCGACACCGCCAGTATGGCAAAAGCGACGGGTATTCCTGAAGCCAGATGCGCGGCAATATTGGAAGCCGTGCGTCGGCATAAACGCGGGAGAGCAAACAAATGACGCTTTATCCTGCGCATCCGCTGGCCGATATTTTTCCGATGCTTGATGAAGTCAATTTACGCACATTGAGCCTCGACATTAAAGAAAACGGACAATTTGAACCTATCCTTTTGCTGGATGGCAAAGTGCTGGACGGACGCAACCGGCAGGCGGCATGTGCGCTTGCAGGTGTCGAGCCGGTTTATGAGCAATTTTCCCTTGATGATCCGCTGTCTTTCGTTTTGTCAAAAAACCTGCACCGCAGGCATCTAACTGAATCTCAACGAGCGATGGCCGCTGCTTTAATCGTAGATTGGGAACGTGGAATTAATCAAAATACAGGTGGGTCAGCAAATTTGCCGACCCGCCGAGCGGCAGAAAAGCTAACAATTTCAGAGCGTGCGGTAACAGCCGCTCGACGTGTAAGAGATCATGGCTCATCAGAGTTAATTGAAGCTATCCGTCAAGGAAAAGTGTCTATTCACGCCGGTGAAGCACTTTCAGAGCTTGAACATGCAGAGCAAACAAAAGTTCTGCGGCAGGAAAAGAAGGCTATTTTATCCGCGGCCAAGCATATCCGCGCCGAGCAAGCCAAAGTGCGTCATGCGGTGCGTTTGACCAAGATGGAAATCGTGGCAGAGCGCGGACGGCAGACGGCATCAACTTCTGAAGCGCTTATTTATCCGGTTTATTATGCTGATCCGCCTTGGCGCTTTGGTGTGCATTCGGAAGTGACTGGGCGCGAAAAGTCGGCCGAAAACCATTATCCGACAATGCCAACGCCTGAAATTATTGAGCTTATGCAAAAACTGATTGGCGGCAATCACCCGGCTGTGTTCTTTTGCTGGGCAACCAACCCGATGTTGCTTGATGCTTTGCAGGTGATGGAAGCTTGCGGCTTCACATACGTTCATCACTGGATTTGGGACAAGGTTGTCGTTGGCACGGGCTATTGGGGCAGGGATTGCCATGAGCTTTTGCTGATCGGACGGCGTGGCGATGTGGCCGCGCCTTTGGCCGGAAAACAACCAAATACGGTTTACAGCGAGCGCAAGACGGATCATTCGGTGAAGCCTGATTATTTCGCTGAGCAGATCGAGCGGCTTTTTCCGGACATTGCCAAGGTTGAATTGTTTTGTCGTCGTCCGCGCAAAGGTTGGGACGCATGGGGCTTTGAGGCCACGCAGCCGGTTGAGCCGGACGAAGAAACGATTGACGAGCCAGATCCGCATTATGATGCGGTTTGCGCGGTTTTTGCGCATAACAAAATGGCCTCGCCCAACATCATCAGCAAGCTTTCCCAAGTGCCATATGCGGATGTGTGCCGCGTGTTGGAGCAATTGGAAGCTCAAGGTCTGGTCAGTGCGCCAACCAGCTCCGGCAGGCGCAAGTGGATCGGAGGGCGCAATGTCTGACGAAGGTAAAGAGTTGCGCAGAATTCGTAATAAGCTTTCAGCCTTGAGCGGCGCGCAATGGTTTTTGGCGGCGGATGATATCGGCAATTTTGTCGAGGCCAAAACTGCTCAAGGTGACGTGGTGGAAGTGGCACGGTTTCACAAAGGCGCAACGCCTGAAGAAATCGAATTCTTCGCCAATGCGCCATATATCGCAATGTTTTTGCTTGGGCTGGTTGATCGGGCGATTGCGAGCGTTAAGTGCGGCCAGTCAGCGCGTGCAAATAAACCTGCACAGCATGATCCGCGCAATTATGCGGCGGAAGCGTCCATGAAGTGCGGTGAGCCTGCATTCAAGCTTTACATCCACGAAAAGCACGGGCTGGAAAAGCCGCTCACCGATGATCGGGTGGCGGTCAAACTGCGCTCGTTGCTCGGTGTGTCATCACGCAAAGCACTCAATAGTGATCCGCAAGCGGCAGAGCGCTGGCGCTCGCTTCGTGCCGGTTACACAGCATGGCGGAGGGCATCACGATGAGCGATCCGGTCAATAATCCTAAGCATTATAACAGCCATCCGTCTGGCGTGGAATGCATCACTATCACTGAGCATATGGGCTTCAATCTTGGCAATGCCATGAAATATATCTGGCGGGCAGATCTTAAAAACGATGCCATGGAAGATCTGAAAAAAGCACATTGGTATATCGAGCGCGAATTGGCTTTGCGGGCACGAGAGGGCGACCGGCCCAACCCTGTATATGAGGGAAAGGAGGTGGCGGAATGAAAGAGGAAGCCACCATCAGAAGAGGTGTACGCAATGCACGCTACGCGGCCATACCGAACCATGTCTTTGAGGATGTGCGGTTGAGTATGGAAGCAAGGTGGTTGCTTGGTTACCTTTTGTCAAAGCCGGATAATTGGACTGTCGTCTTGCGTGACATCATGAATAAAGGCTCATGCGGGCGCGATAAGGCGCGCCGGATTGTTGCCGAGCTGGTCGAGACTGGTTATGCGGAAAAAGAGCAGGCGCGGGAAGGTGGACGTTTCAGCGCATTATCTTTGGTTATCTATGATGAGCCGATTAGGTCGGCTGTAGTTGAGCCGCAAACCGACTGCGCTGTGATGGATGAAAGTGTTGCATTTCTACCGCAGACTGAAAAACCGTCGACGGTGAATCCGTCAACGGAAAAACCGGCGCCGGTAAATCCCCCCCTAGTAATAACTGATAATCTAGAAAATACTGATCATAAGAAAGAAAAAAAAGCGCGCGAAAGCGAAAGTTCGAAAAAGAGTTTAGAGCAGGATAGTGTCTCCGCTGAGGATGATCCAAAAACCGCGGCGTTCGAGAAGAGGGTTATCCGGTTCTTGAACGGAGTTGGCTATGATGCTGGGATCTGGCCAAAATGGGATCACCAAACTACTTTGGCTTGGATCAAGGGGCATTTTGCTGGGCTTATACCGGCTGAGCGCAAAGAGGCTGAGCGTTGGCGTGATGCTTATTTGCTGAATGCTGCCGAGCGCAAAGTAAAACCCCAAGGAGCAGGGATATTCTTCCGAGATCGGCTTTGGAATGCGCTTAATCCGGCAATTCTGGATCGTTTGGAGGATGCCAAGGCGGCAGACGCTTCGAAAACAAACAAGCCTGATGGTTGGGCTGCTTGTTTCGGGCCGGTTGGTATGGCGCGTTTGTTCGGTCATTTCTACGAAGGCGCGGCTGATGAGGCGCTGGCGAGCAAGACTTTCCTGCCAAATGCTCTGTTTGCCAAAGCTTGGCCAAAGGTGATGCAGTTCCGCATGGTGCAGCAGCAAAAGGGCGGGGCGGTGTTTGGTCAACTTTGGCAAGAACTTGCTCATTTATTCGAACCTGTGCCGCAAGGCACTGAAGGCTTGGATGCATGGAAGCGTGAGTTTAAACGGCGTAATTGGCCTTGGTTGTCCGAGTTTGACCGTTTGCCGGTGGTTTATTGCCCGAAGGGTGGCGTGGCTGGATTGGCTGCATTTGAAACAAAGCTTGCAGAGGTGAAACAAGATGCTGCTCAATGATATCGAACGCTCTGCACTTGAAGCCAAGATCAATCAGCATCCAAAGGTGATGATGTTGGCGGCTGAGAAAGAAAGACGGCGCCGTGAAATTGCAGCAGCAGCTGTGCGGCTTGATTCGGACGCACCGTGGATTGCAGCCCGTGTGATGTCCGGAAAAGAGCTGATTCTGGAAAAAAAGCTCATTGAATGCGGAATTGAGTGCTTTGTGCCTGTGCGTAAAGGGGCAGAAAAGCGTCGCAATCATAAAAAAATTCCCGCTGAAATGATTCCGATGATGACAGGTTATGTGCTTATCCGCTGTCCAATATCCGGCGAAGCACTACACGGAATTCTTGGTTTTGAGCATGTGATCAATTTGGTCGGTGGAAATGAAAAACCGTACTTAGTCCAAACTGCAATGGTGAAGCTTATCAAGGGCAAGGCACAATCTGGTGCCTATGATTGGGATAAGGAAAGCACAATTCAACTCAATCGCGGCATGCGTGTCCGCATCATTGAAGGGCTGTTTGCCGGTGCTGTTGGGATGGTTGTTCAAGCGGGTAAAAAGGGTGATGCAGTGCTTGAGATTGAGTTTCTGGGTGGTTGTGTTCCTGCACTCATCCCTCTTGCAATGCTCGAAAACTTGTGACAGCTATTATGGCGGATGATCTGTTTAAGATAGTGAACCTCACTACACGGTAAAACGTGGGGCTATATGCCTGAGGTGTCCGCGCACAGACCCCGCCCTGACACTCTCAACTTTGAGAGATCGATTCAGGGCCAGTGCGTAAGCTATGTCTAGACAACTCTAGCATTAATCAACTGAACTTCTGCCAATTCGCACGAGGTTCTCATCTGGGTCTGATGCAGCGAATTCATATGTTCCCCATGGTGTTTGTCGGGGTGGGTGTAATGCATGTTTTCCAACTTGAGCCGCCAGTTCGTCAATGTTATCTGCGTAAAAATATACGCCGCATGGACTTTTACCTGGTATCAACCAACCATCAGGTGCTTTGGTTAAATGCAACTCAGCACCTTTACCGTCGATAAGCATCTGGTAGTCATCGTACACGACATCATCTTTTGGTTTGAAACCTAGCAATTTATAGAACTGAATGGATGCTTTGAGATCATTAGAAGGCAATACGGCTATCATACGTGTGGGGGTAATCATGAAGGCTCCGGTAAAAAAGGAAGTCTCGCGTGGTTTATTCTTCGTCTTCTACTGTGTTTTTTTCAGCCTTACCATTTGAAAAAAGTAACAGCGTTATAAAGGCAAAAACCATTACCATAATGGCAACGTCAAATGCACCTAATGCACAAGCAATACCAATAGCCCCGGTTGCCCAAAGACTAGCCGCTGTAGCAGTTCCTTTAACGGATGAGCTTAATCTAAGAATAGCACCGCCACCGATAAAGCCCATGCCGGTAATTACGCCTTCAATGATACGTGCAAGTGCTTCAGGATTGTCAGTCGTAATTCCTTCAGCAGCTTGTACAAATCCGCAACTTGCTACCGCCACTAATGGAAAGGTACGAAGCCCCGCGCTTCTTTCTTCTCGTTCACGATGCCAGCCGATTGGTAGAGCCAGTATGTAAGCCGCAACCAGTGTGAAAATATGAGGCCAGACATTAAAGTTGTCAGTAAAAAAGGTTTCAATTAAAGCGCTGTTAAAATCATTCATTTGGGTGCTCTCGTTTTTTATGAATGAGAAAGCAACGAAATATCAGCGTAAAAGTTCCGCTTTAGAACTTCTATAATTAATTGGACGCTATGCGGCCAGCATTAATGAATTGTAGGTTGTTTCAAGGGCTACAGTTTGGAGCGCGATTGCGTGAGGATTGTTCTCGCCTTTGCGAAACACTCTCATTACTAAACGAGCAATGCGATTTTTCTCCTCATAAGTCTTTGGGCATATATTCAGTTTGTTGCAGGTTATCTCGTATGCTTTTTGCATTACGACTAGATCCTCTGGAACAAAAACGCCATTAGCAGGGCCATTAGTAAAAGGCATGGTCAGTACTCCTTAAATCGTTTTATCGAATAGGGGCAACTAAACTTTGACTGATACAAATTGTTTGTAAACACACAACAAGTTACAGTTTATTACAAAGACCACAGGAAATGAAGCTTAACACTTCGACTGGTTTAAACGCTAGTTACAACCTTGGCGCAAACAAAGCTGCCTATCTAAACTTTGATATACGTGGCTTTGAAGCGATGCTGACAAGGGCAGAGCAACAGGTTTTGCCAACTGCAATCAGTAATGGCTTAAACCGAGTGGCGGCTATCAGTCGGCAGGAAGTGCAAAAGGCAATGGACTTGCAGCTTGATCGGGTCACACCTTACGCCAAGCGCGGTGTGGTTTATGAGAAAGCCAATAAGGATCGTCAGTCTGCTCTGGTCATGATTGCCGGACGCTCATGGGGGCTGAAGAACTCAACGCCACCGGCCAATTTTCTGACGCCGCAATTCTTTGGCGGTGAGCGTAATCTGAAGTCTTTCGAAGTGCAGCTGCAAAAATATGGCTTCTTGCTGAAGGGTGAGTATGCCGTACCAGCTCGGGACACACCACTTGATAATTACGGAAACATGCGGGTAGCCCTGATAGTCCGTATCCTTGCTGACCTGAGAATGGCACCAAGAACCGAGGGGTATAACCGTAGACGTACCGATGCCTCTTTGAAACGGAATAAGAATTACCGCTTCGCTCGTTTCTTTGTGCCGGAACGAAACTCACACCTCTACCCTGGTGTTTGGCAGCGGGATCCGCGTGATAACAGTATTAAACCTGTCATGCTCTTTGTGAAGGTCAGGCCGTATTCCAAACGCATAGACTTTGTTCGCATCGTCCAAGATACATCAGAGCGTTTATTGGGCAGGTTTATTGCTGAGGAAATCGGCAAGCGGATGAAATAGTTTAAGGCTATTAAACGCAATTCAATCTCAAATCTTTTCGGGTCCTTCCTGACCAGTCTCAGCTGCGGGTATTTCGCACCGCAGCTCATGCCCAGTCTGAGGCTAAAATCAAAGCCTAAAGTCGGGACTAAAGAACTAAAGTCGACACTAAACAATTCCGATTTATTAAACTCAGGGTGCAAGTCTTGCCAACTTTATCGAAGGGTGAGTTTGCGAAGCTGATCAACGTCTCGCCCGGGCGTATCTCGCAATATATTGCATCTGGCCAGATCGGCGGTGATGCACTGGAAGGTTCGGGGCGCAGCGCCCGAATTATCGTTGAGAAAGCCAAGCGCCACTTAAACAATCGTCTGGATGTCTCGCAGCGCGTTGGCCTTAATGGTTTAGCCACCAAGGTTGGTAGCACCACTGAAGAGCCGGATTTATTAAAGTCTGTGCCGCCAGCGCCTTCATTCCAAAGCCATGCTGATTTGGTTTCAGACCAGATTGCACTCGAAAAGCTTGAACAGGCGCGCATGCAAACTGCGCGGGCAAGGCGTGAAGAGGCATTAGCTGAAGGTCGTTATATAGAGACAAATGAGGCGAAAGCTGAAATCACCCGCGCAGTGGCAATGGCCTATCGTGTGATGGAGGGTGGCTTGGCAGACATGGCCACAATGCTGGCAGGCGAATTTGAAATCCCGCAGCGCGATATTCTGCATCACCTGAAACGTGGTTTTCGCGATGTGCGTGAACGCGCAGCACAAGGATTTAAACAGGATATGGAAACTGTGCCATTACTGATTGATGATGGTGAGGAGGCTATTGAAGAGGCAGGTTCATCATGACGCGATTGAGCAATGCTCAAAGGCTTGGCCTTGAGGTCTTGTTTGAACAAACGCAGCCGCCACCGCCGGTTGATTATCTAAAATGGGCAAAACAGAATATCGTCTTTTCCGATCGCATCACGCAGTTTCCGGGGCCATATAACGAGGCTCTCTTTCCGTTTTTCTCCGAGATATTAAAATCACTCACACCGGACGACCCATGCCGGATGGTGACGATCTCGAAATCGGCGCAGGTTGGCGGGACAGTGCTGGCAAATATCTTTACACTCGGCACCATGGATATGGATCCGTGCGATTTTCTTTATGTGCATCCGACAGAAGAAAACGCGTCTCGTTGGTCTAAGCAAAAGCTGATGCCCTTGTTGCGGGAAACGACATCTCTGGCGGCGCTCTTTCCTGAGAAAAGCCGCGATGGTGGCAATTCGATCCACTATAAAGAACGTGCGGACGGGCGTGGTGCTATTCAGGCAGCGGGTGCCAATTCGCCTTCAGGCTTGTCGATGATCTCACCGCGCAAACAAGTGCAGGATGATTTGTCGAAGTGGCAGAATAACGAGGCCGGTGATCCGGAAAGTCAGGCAGAAAGTCGGTCAAAAGCGTTTATTGCAGCCAAGATTTTAAAAATCTCAACACCGCTGATTGCGCCGGGCTGCCGGATCAGCAGCAATTTTGAACGGGGAAGCCAAGAATATTACCATGTGCCTTGTCCGCATTGCCGGCATTTGCATCCGCTTGAGTGGGAGCATATGCGCGATCACATTGATGCCGATCATCCGGAACGTGCTTGTTTCTATTGTCCGAAATGCGGCTCCGAAATCCGCGAGCATCATCGGGCATGGATGGTTGATCCGGCCAATGGTGCGAAATGGGTGGCAAAATATCCGGAGCGGGCGCGTTATCACCGCTCGTTTCATATTTGGGTGGCCTACTCGCCGCTGGAAAGTTGGGAGGCGCTGGCACGGGCCTATCTGAATGTTCAATCAGGTGGCCCCGATGACAAGACCAAGAAGTCCGGTGCGGAGCAGGTTTTTTATAATGACTGGCTTGGCGCACCTTTTGAGGTTGATGGTGAGTCAGTTGATTGGGAAATCCTGCGTGACCGTGCCGAGCTTGGCGATATTAAGCGGGGTGTTATTCCGCCACGCGCTTTGATCCTGACTATCGGCATTGATGTGCAGGGGGATCGGGTTGAATGGCAGTTGGTCGGCCATGGTAAAAAGCATTATCGGGTTGTGATTGATCGCGGAATTATTGATGAGAGTGCAGGTCGTCACCTGCCGGGCTTCGTGGCACATTCCGGTCATATCTCAGAACAACAGGTGCAAGCGGCTCTTTCCAATCTAATACGGCGAGAATGGCCGGATTGCTGGGGCAATAAACGCCGAGCTGATCTCAGCGCTATTGATGGCAATGCTTACACGGAAGATGTGTGGGAATGGGCACGTAAACATCCTATTTCTGATGTGATTATGGTTCGTGGTGATAACCGTGAAACAGCATCGAATTTGACACAGGTCAAAAAGGAAAAAGACAAACGCGGTCGAACGCTCAAATATCAGCGCCGCTTCTTTAACTTTAATGCGAGTGTTTTGAAGGCGTCTCTCTATCGTTCATTTAAAAAAGAGGACCCGGAGCAAGCAGGCTATGTGGATTTTGCGTCCGGCTTGGGCGATGATTTCTTCCAGCAGATCACCTCTGAGCGCCGTGTGCAAAGAAAGAACCGTGCCGGTCATCCTTTCTATGAATGGGAATTACCTTCAGGGGTTCGCAATGAGGCGCTGGACATGATGAACCAAGCGCAAGCCGCAGCTTTTCGCATCGGTATTAATCGCTGGACTGAAGATGAATGGGACGCTTTGCGTGAGCGTCTTTCACAAGAACCAAAGCCTGCACAGATGGATCTCGAAGACCTGATGCATCAGCCGCAGGTGAATGAAGCATCAGTGCCGATTGCCGCAAATCAATCCATGATTGATGCCGCTATTGCGCGAGCAAAACAACGTGCGGCAAGGCGCGGCATTTGACTTGATAGTTCAAACTATTCAAATATATAAAGTTGTTACAATAAATTGATTTAAATTGGTTGCCGATTTAAAATTTAATAATCCTGTGAAGGTCAGACCATTTTATGGAAACAGAACAGTTTATTGAGATCTTTACTCATGTCCGCATCTTGATTGCGATGATAATAAGTATCTCGGTAGCTCGCATTTTGTCTGGCGTGGCTAAATTTCTTCAGCATCCAAAACGAAATAAACTATCAGCACTACACTTGCTGTGGGCCTTTTCAATTTTGCTTGAGCTCATTCTATTTTGGTGGTGGGGTGTTCGTCTTGGCGTAGATATCGACTGGACTTTTTCTACTTATATGCTTCACATCACTTACGGTGTTACGCTGTATTTGATGTCGGCATTGTTATTTCCTGACGATATTTTGGAATACCAAGGCTATCAGGATTTTTTCATTCAGCGTCGATATTGGTTTTTCACACTACTTGCCTCAACCTGGGTGATAGATATAGCCAAAATTATTGCTGTGGGAGGCAATGTAAGTTCAGCTTTTGTCGTACATGCATTCACTACAATTAGTGTGTGTATCCTTGCGGTAATCTTTAAGAACCCCAAGATTCAAATCGCTCTGGTTTTAATTTACATAGCTCGACAATTATTTTCTATCTGATTGAAAAATAAGGCGATCCAATCACGCAATATGTTGCTGCGCTGTTTAGGATCGTCACTATCACATGCTGATTGGCTAAACGGATAGCGTTTTTTTCAGATATTTTCAAAACTAAATAAAACTGCTGACGCCTGACCAAGACTTGGCTGCCCCGCACCCAAAAGCACGCTCTAAATTTCTTTAAAAGGTAAAATCTCATGACAAATCGCGCATTGCTAGAGCAGCGGTTAACGCAGGCGCGTGAAGCCTTGCATAAATTGCTCACCGGAGCTTCAACCGTGCAGCTTAGCTATCAGGGTGAGAGCATCACCTATAGCAGTTCGGATGAAGGCCGTTTGCGCAACTATATCCGCGAGCTGGAAAGCCAGCTCGGTGTGAGTAGTGGTCGCACACGCTCAAGGCGGGTGATGTTCGGATGAGCACAGTAATCCTTGATCAAAACGGCACGCCGTTGCCTGAGCGTGTGCGGGTTGCAGCCCGCAGACGTGCCGCAATGAATGCGGCAGCTTATACGGCGGCAGGCTTTGACCACTCTTCGATGGCTTCATGGCGACCCGGTACTTATTCCGGCCAGTCTGCTTTGGGTTTGTCACGTGATACGGCGATTGATCGTATCAATGATGCTGTGCGCAATTCCGGCTGGGCTTCAGCCGGTGTCAGCCGTCTGGTTGATAATGTCGTTGGTACAGGTTGGCGATTGTCTTCAAAGCCAAATGCCCGAACGCTGAATTTGACCGAAGATGAAGCCGATGAGATCGGTGATCAGATCGAAGCGCTGTGGTCTGATGTGGCAACGGATCCGGGCAACTGGTTTGATGCGGAACGTACCAAGTCGATCTCCGGATTGCTTGGCCTTGCTGCAAGACATCGCTTTACTGATGGTGAAGCTTTGGCCGTATTACCATATCGGATGGGAGCCACCGGATATGGCACTTGCGTTCATATTATTGATCCGGCGCGGATTTCCAATCCGTTGGGGCAAGTTGACACTGACACATTGCGTGATGGTGTCGAGCTTGATGAATATGGTGCACCGGTTGCTTACAATATCCGCAAGGCGCATCCGGGTGATGTGTTTATGCGTCAAAGAGAAATGTTCATCTGGGAGCGTGTTGAGCGCGAAGATGATTATGGCCGTCCGCATGTGGTGCATTCATTTGATGCTGTTCGCGCCGGTATGACACGCGGTGTATCGCGCTGGGCAAGTGTGCTTCAGCAGCTCAAGCAAGTCTCCGACTATAATGATTATGAATTGCAGGCAGCCTCACTTAATGCGGTGATGGCGGCATTTATCAAGACCCCGCTCGACATGGACGAGCTGGCGGATTCCCTTGGCGGCAGTGGTGCCGGTAAGTCACTGAGTGCACTGTCGATGGCACAGGATGCTGCCTATAAAACAGACCCGATCCGATTGCGCGGGGCGCAGGTTAATTTCCTCAATCCGGGTGAGGATGTGGTCTTTACGAAATCGGAACATCCTAATGCGGCCTTTGAAGTGTTTGTGAATGCGGGCTTGCGCAATGTCGCAGCCGCCATTGGCCTGACCTATGAGCAGCTCACTATGGATTGGTCCAAGGTCAATTACTCCTCGGCACGTGCGGCATTGTTGGAAATCTGGCGCAGTCTTTCTTCAGAGAAACATTCATTTGCACATTCCTTCATGCAGCCGATTTATCGGGCATGGCTGGAAGAGGTCTTTGATCGCAGGCTTATTAAACTGCCGTCTCGTGCCACCTCCTTTGAAGCTAATCCGGCCGGATGGGTGAGGGCTGCATGGATTGGCAGCGGTCGCGGTTGGGTGGATCCGGAGAAGGAAGCCAAGGCAACGGCTATCCGTTTGGCCACTGGTATCACCACGCAGGAATCCGAGTCTGCCGAACAAGGCCGCGACTGGAAGGAAGATATGATGCAGCGGGCGCGTGAGCAGAAATATGCAGAAAAACTCGGTATCAAGTCGGGTGAAAATGCCAGTGCCGGCGTGGTGTCACGTTTTGTCAGCCCGCCTGAAACACAAGATCAGGATGATGAGGAAGAAAACGCACAATGATTTCCTATGCTATGCCTGAGATTGCCGCCCGTTTGTTCAATACACCTTTGATGCTGAATGAAGGCAAAGCCAATATTATTGCGCGCGCATTCGGACCACGGGTGCTTGGGCGTGAGGTGGATGTGCAAAGCGGCACACAGATGGGCATTCTTACAGAAGATATGCGAGCGTTACGTGATGGTTGGACGGGTGAGAAAATCTATAATGGCCCGAAGATGGTTGGTAATGTTGCTGTCATCGAAGTGGAAGGTTCACTCGTCCATAAAGGTGCATGGGTCGGCAAATCTTCCGGTGTGACATCCTATGAAGGTTTGAACATCCAGATTGCTGATTGCATAAGTCGTGATGATATCAAGGCTGTTGTATTTGAAATCGACAGCTTTGGCGGTGAAGTGGATGGGTGTTTTGACTGTGCGGATGGTTTGTTTGCGCTGTCTGCCCAAAAACCAACCATTGCCATTTTGACCGATCACGCTTGTTCGGCGGCTTATATGATTGCATCAGCCTGCCGCCAGATTGTTATTCCTTCCACCGGATATGCCGGATCGATTGGTGTGATTTCGATGCATATTGATGCGTCTGAATGGGCAAAAAAACAGGGCATTGGTGTTACCATTTTAAGAGCGGGTGAAAAGAAAGCCCGCCCTGGTACATTTGAAGCGATGTCTGATCAGGAATATGAAGAGGCTATTTCTGATCTGGAAGAAATGCGCATGGAATTTGCGCAAAAGGTTGCCCGTTACCGTGAGGGCAGACTGAGCTTAGAACAGATCATGGCGACCGAAGCCGATACTTATCGCGGTGAAAAAGCGCGTTCCCTTGGACTTGTCGATGCTGTGGCTTCGCCAAGGGATGCTTTTGAGAGTTTCATTGCTGCAACGGGCGCGTAACGCTCTCAAGTTTTATACAACTCCACAATAATCAAACAGGAAAAATCAGATGTCTTTAGCACGCGCTATTCAGGCTGCCGTGGGCGGCCGGTCTATGAAATCACGTCTTGAGGAAGAAAAGCCAGAAGACTTGGAAGAAGAGCATCGTGAAGATGATGCCACGGAAGAAGAACACGACAATGATGCTGAAGGCGATGACGACGAAAAGCCTGAAGCAGACGAGGATGATGTCGTCACGGAAGATGAAGACAAGCCGAATGCTTTTGCCCGCGGTCGCCGTGCGGAAAAGACCCGTATGTCGGCAATTCTTGGATCAACTTATGCTGACCGCGATCCTTCATTGGCCGCACATCTCGCGTTTAAAACGTCGATGAGCGCGAAAGATGCGATTGCAACATTGAAGGCAAGCGGCGGGAGTCAACCGCAAGGCGGTAACTTGGCCTCACGCATGCAAGGGCGGGTGCCTGCCTTGGGAAATGGTGGTGGGGCATCTAAGCCCCGATCGGCAGATGACGCGCTTGTAAGTTTTGCCAAGAACCGTAACGCCTCGCGCAAATAATGCGGGCAAAGTTCACGAAGGGATCGAATAATGAATACCCAAGATTATAATCCGGGTGATCTGCTGGTTGGCGATTATCCTGTCGCGGTGCGAACCGTAAAGATTGCGCAAGGTCAGGTGTTAAAGCGCGGCGCTGTTGTCGGTGATACCGGTACTGCTTTTGTCTTGTCTGAAGCGGCAAGCACAGATGGTTCTGAAACGCCGGCCGGTGTATTGGCAATTGATGTGGATGCCACCGCGGGTGCAATCGCAACGCGCATTTACGCCTCGGGCGGCTTTGATGCATCGAAGCTCATTTTGGGTGATGGTCACACCATTGATACGGTGGAAACAGCTTGGCGCAAATCACAAGCCCCGCTTTTCACTCACCGTTTGGCCTGATCAGACACTGATCTTAGGCCGAAGCTTTAACAGTTCTTTTTCCCATAGGTAACAACAATGGAAAATCTTTTTAGCACAGTCGCGCTTGTGACTGTTATCGAAGCGCGCGACCGTCCGACAGCGTGGATCCGCGATACTTTCTTTGCCAACGGCTTTCAGTCGGATACGGAAGAAATCGCTTTTGACAAACTGAAGCGCCGTCGCAATGTCGCACCGTTCGTTTCGCCACTGGTGCCAGGGCGTGAACGTGCCATTCGTGGCCGTCAAACCACGATGTTTACACCCGCCTATGTAAAGCCGAAAAACACCATTCGTGCCGGTGAAGGCATGCGCCGTCGCCCGGGCGAACGCATTGGCGGTGAAATGACAGCAGAAGAGCGCTATCTGCAAACCGTCACCGACACATTGTATGATCAGGATGATGAAATCACCCGCCGTGAAGAAATCATGGCCAGTGAAGCGCTGCGCTCCGGCAAGATCATTGTGAAGGGTGAGGATTATCAAACCCAGATCATTGATTATGGCCGTGCAGCTGATCTGACCGTGGCTCTGACCGGTGCTGACCGCTGGGGTGAAGGCGGCATTAATGTGCGCAAGTCCATTCGTGATTGGGCAACACGTGTTGCACTTCGTTCCGGTGGAACGGCCACGGAAGTGATCTTGGGTGCAGAAGCGGCAGAGCTTTTGCAGACTGATGAAGAAATTCGTCAGCTGCTTGATAATCGCCGTCAGGCTGGTGGCGAAATGCAACTCGGTCCGATTGCGGCAGGCGCTGAGGATATGGTCGCGGTTTATCTGGGCTCGATAGGCCAGTTCAACTTCTGGCAATATACGCAGCTCTTCCAGGATGATGAAGGCAACGACATTGAAGTCTGGCCAAGCTTTGGTGTGGGCGTGGTTTCCAAAACACAATTGCAGGGCTTTACCGCACATGGTGCCATTCAGGATGTGCAGGCACAGCTCAAGCCGTTGTCCCGTTTCCCGAAAATGTGGGTGCAGGAAGATCCGTCCGCCACACTGATGATGACGCAGAGTGCGCCATTGTTGGTGCCTGGTGATCCGAACGCCTCACTCTTTGCGCTTGTTCGCTAATCATCAGCTTGAAAGGATTAAATCATGGCAGCGAAAATGATCAAACAAGCCTATGGAGCAACATTGGTGGTTGGCGGCAAAGATGTGCCGCCCGGCACACCCGTCACATTGCCGGAAGATGAGGCCAAACGCTTGGCCGCAATCTTTGGCGTTGTTGGCGGCAAGGTGTCAACGGATCCGGCAGCGGATAAGACTGATCGCAAAACGGAAGCACAAAAAGCAAAGCTTGATGCCAAGTTGAAGGCTTTGCAAAAGGCCGTGGATGATGCGCGTGAAGCCTATGACGAAGCGGAAGCCGCACTCAGTGACGCCAAGCCAGAAGACAGCGATGCAGCTTTGAAGGCGTTCGAGGCGGCTGAAACGGCGCTTGATGAAGCTGAAAAGGCTTTATCCGAGGCCACAGTATGACACGGCCCGCGGTTTTTGCCGGAATGGGGGAGGCGTTTGTCTCTTCTCTTGGCAATGTCGATGTGAGTTTGAGCCGTAAAGGCGAGCCACTTGAATCCGTATCAAAAAGACTTCGTGGAATTTTACGTGCTGTGCGTGAAGCTGACCTGCTGGAGTTAGAAGGTGTATCGGCTGAAGGTGTGCGTTTTACGCTGAGCCTGCAAGCCGTAACTTGCGAGCCTGTACGCAATGGCGATCAGGTTGAAATTTTGAACTCTGATGATGGGCGCAATATTGGTGACCGGTTTATCATCCTCTCGCATGTGGATGATGGCCGCTCCATGAAGCGTTTTTATCTGGGCAGTGAATAAGGTGAAACACATGCATGTGCGTTATCAAATCTTGGAAGCCATTCAAAAACGTTTGGAAAATGTAGTTGCCTCAGTCGCTGGCACTGTCAGCCTGATGCGGGCGGGTGCCGTTGATGAAGAAAGCCAGCCGCATTTTACCGTTCTTCATACTGGTGAAACCGCGACACCGGATGGTCTCGTTTATGATGACGAAAGCGGTCAGGAACGGGTGCGTTATAATCGCCGTTTGAACGTTAATGTCATCGTGCATTTTAAAGGCCGCAGTGATCCGCAAAAAGAGTTTGATCAATTGGCGGTGCTGATTGAAAAGGCTTTGCCGCCTTCGCATCTTGATGATCTGGCAATCGACATTCTGCTCACTGCATCTGAAATGTTCATTGATCCGCAGACCGCGCAAAGTCTTGGTTCCGGCCGCCTGATCTTTGAGGTCACTTATCGCACCTATGCAGGTGACGCGGCGCGCGCTGCATAAATTTATCCGACAATTTAGGAGTTTAAAGCCATGGCTCAACATATGGGGCGTGAGCTGGTGATCAAACGCAAGATGGAAACAGAGGATGATTTTGTTTCTGTTTGCGTGACGGAAAACCGCTCGATTGAAATCAATAACGAAGAAATCGACATCACCAAGCCGGATTGCGCCAATCCGGGCAGCAAGCTGGTGCGCTCATTAATGTATGGCATGCAGAGCATTTCCATCCAGCTTGATGGTGCCTTTGTCGGCAATGGCGCACAAAAAGCCATGACGGCCGATGCGGTCAATCAGGTTGTGACGCCATATCAGATTGTTGTGCCGGGTGTTGGTACATTCGAAGCAGATTTTTTGGTCTCAATGACATTTTCAGGCGATAAAACCGGTGAGCTGCAAGCGCAAGGGCGCATGGCGGCATCCGGTACTATCGGCTTTACCGCGGCGGCGTAAATGATGGATCCATTCGTTAATCCTGTGCGCGGTGAAGCGCCTTGTCAGATCGGTAATGTTAAGCTGGTTCTGGTGGTTGAGTTTGGTCGTCTGGCACAATTATGCCAGCTGGCTGACTGCGATGATATGCAAACGCTTTATCGCCGTCTCATTGGCTTCCATCCAAAAACTGTAATGGCTGCCATTCGTACACTCACCACGCATCCTGATGGTGATGATGCAGCGCGTGAACTGGCGCATAATGCTTTGCAGCAATTAAGTGCGGCCGATGAGCCAGCCTTTCGTGAAGCCATTACATCGGCCTTGTCTGGTCACATTGCCAAGGGGCGTGAAACGCGTGGTGATGCTGATCCGATCTCTGATTTGGAAAAAGCCTTTGAAAGAACCAGTCAGGGAAACGCCGAAAGCCCTTCAGTGTAAAAACACGCATTATCCATATGCAGCGTGTGGCCACCGGTCAACTTGGCTGGTCGCCACAGCAGTTCTGGCGCTCGACATGGTTGGAAGTGCAGGCTGCCATTGAAGGGCGATCAGGGCGCAATTTTGACGATGTGATTACACCGGAACGTGCGCGCGAAGTGGCACGTCATTATCCGCCAACCAAATCAATCAGGGAGAAAGCCGAATGAGCGCTCGTGCCGATATTATGGCTTTTATTGATGCCAATAGCCGTGGCTTCCACGATGCGATGAAGCGTGTGCGAAGTGACGCGAAAAACACTGCACAATCGGCACAGCGCGATTTTTCAAAGCTTTCGGATGGCATGGTTCGCTCCATGAACTTCCTCAAAGCTTCGCTGGCTGGGTTGGGGGTTGGCTTAAGCTTACAAGGTGCCAAAGAAATCATTAGTGATGTGGCATCAATTGAGCGGGAGGCCAAACGTGCCGGTGTTTCGATCAAAGAGTTTCAACAGCTGAAATATGTTGCAGAAAGCAATCATGTGGATGTCAATTCCATGATTGATGCCATGAAGAAGTTGAAGATGCATGCTGATGAGTTTGCCTCCGGTGGCAAAGGCACCAATGCAGATATTTTTACGCAATTGGGCATTAGTGCAAGCCAGATGCAGGAAAAGCTCAAAAAGCCTGCTGATCTGTTCGCCGAGATTTTGGACAAGGTTGGCCAGCTTACCAAAGCATCACAAGTCAAAGTGATGGATAATCTTTTTGGTGGCGGGGCTGGTGAGCGCTTTGTCGATCTGATCGCCATGGGTGAAGACGGCATTCGAAAAGCCAAAGAAGAGGCAACAAGGCTTGGCTATGTCATCGAGGACGATCTGGTCAAACGCGCGGCAGAACTGGATGAAGCGTTTAATTCTGTTGTCTCAACAGTCAGCCAAAGCTTGAAAGTGGCGATTGTCAGTGCCGCAACCGAATTAAAATTCTTCTTAGACCTTTTTAACAAGACCGAAGATCGTAGTCTTTCGACACTTGAGCGTCAGCTGGAAGAGAAAAAACGCTCTCGCACGATTATGAGTGAGGACTCCTATCGTGGTTTCATTCTACGTGGCCGTGATAATGGCCGTATTGCTGTCATCGATGAGGAAATAGCAGGGCTCGAAAAACAGATTGGTCTGATTAAAGAACGGAATAATCTTAATAAGCCCAACGAGGGGATTAAGCTCAAAGAAATCATCATTGATGACAAACCGAAAGGACGTTCCGGCTCATCGCGCAAAGAGGCGATTTCCGAGGCAGAAAAACAGAAAAAAGCTGCCGATGAGCTTATTCAATCGCTTGAGCATGAATATCAGATGCTTGGTAGAACAGCCTCTGAGCAGCGTATTGCTAATGAACTGCGGAAATTATCCATTGGAGCAACCGATGAGCAGAAAACGCGCATTGAGCATTTAATTACGGCTATTGATGCGCAAAGCAAAGCGCAGGAACTCGCCAATAAACGGCAACAACAGTTCATTGATGGTGTCAATCAGCTGGAAAGCGATACGGTTGATGCTTTGGGGCAGGTGATTGCCGGCACCGAGAATGCGGCAGATGCCTTTAAAAAGCTGGCCATTGAGATTGTGAAATCTGCAATCACAGGCAAAGGCGCTTATGCTGATTTTTTCCAAAGCATGTTTGGTGGTTCTGGTGGCGGTCTTGGCAATGTTCTTGGCGGGTTGCTTGGCTTTGGTGGTCAAAAATCCATCGCTATGGCTGGCGGCATTGGCCTTTATGCCAAAGGCGGTATTAGTGACCGACCGGCAATCTTTGGCGAGGCGGGGCCTGAAGCAGCAGTACCATTGCCTGATGGTCGCAGTATTCCGGTTGATCTTCGTATGTCGGCACTGCCGTCTCTTCAGCCGGCGCATCATGAGAACAATCAATCTGCGACGGTTTTTAACTTCGCGCCTGTCATTAATGCACCGAATGCCGATGCTAAAGGGCTGGAACAGGTCGAAAAGCGGCTGGATAAAATGCAGCGCGAAATGCCTGCCACTGTCATTGAGACAATGCGTAAGGCACAAAGCTCCAATGTAAAGTTTTGACGTATGGCGATTTCATATCCTTACGATCTCCTGAAAAACATGCCTGGTTGGTCAACCGAATTTGAGCTGTTTTACCGACAGGAGATGAGCCGCACAGCAGGTGGTGTTACGATCATCAAAAACCTCGGCTCTCCATTGTGGAAAGCAACGTTCCAGATCAGAATATTGAGCATCAATGCACTGGATCAATGGCGCGCCAGATTAAACACATTGGATGGTGGCTTGAATGCATTCTGGGGGTATGCGTCCAGTCGCAATTATCCAATTGCGTATCCAAATGGTGTCGGTATGGGCAGTTATGCCGGCGCAAAACTGGCCGAGATTGATGCGAACCGAAAGATTATCCGCATAGGCTCATTGCCCTCTGGTTTTAAAATCAGCATTGGCGATCATATCCAGATCGGGGCGCGCAATCTGCATCAGGTCATCGATGTGGCCGGTAGCCAGTTGGAAATCAGGCCGCATTTATGGCCGGAATCGAAGGTGAATGATCCGGTCACTTTGGTGCGGCCGTCATGCAAGATGGTGATGGTGCCGGGTTCATTAACAAGCACTGCCGATCCGGCTACAGGGCGCGGATCTATAACATTTCAGGCGATTGAGAGCCGGTGAGCAATAATGACGACGGTTAGATGGTGTACTGTCACCATCCTAAGGCGCCAGACTTGGGTTGCAGCTGCTATCGTCTGGTTTGATACATCAATCACGGCGCTTATTTTAGTCTTTCTTGGAGGTCTCCGATTGTTTGAGTGCCTGATTTTCTGCAAATTCACGCTGCGCAATCCCATTGATCATGGTGGTGATATACGCCGTAAAGATCGGTAAAATAGTCAATCCCACCATCGCCATGGCGGTGGTAATAAATTTGCCGGCAACAGTTACCGGTAGGATGCTTGAGCCTAATGTCGTGACTGTCATGGCGGCCCACCACAGTGCGTCAGGGAAGGTTTGAACGCTGTGATTGACATTGTTTTCAACGACAAAAAATATAAGAGTAAGAAAATAAATAATTGATGCCAGAAATATTAAATAAGAAATAAGTATGGCAGTGGTGTTGTGCCGTACAAGAATTAAAACAATAAAAACAAGCGCCGCCGCTCCTCTTATGAGCGGTATAAGACGTATGAAATAGATTTGTTCTTGGCTCAGATAAAGATTAACATCCGAAATTAAAGATAAATATGGAATAGCAATCAGCAGAATGAAGAAATAGCGTCTGAAGAATTGCCGTTTTTTATCTGCTAATAATAATAGTATGAAAAAATCAAAGATGTAATAAAGGCAAACAAAAAGTTGTATTTCTGAATAAATCGTTTTTCCCATGAATGGATTATCGCCAAATGCCTCCAGCGATAGACTTACGATTAAAATCGTAGAAGCAATAACAGCGAATACATTTAGAATGCCTTTAATCTTTAAAGCATGTTCTGGCTTGAGATGTTTCATACTTCACCTAAATGGCAGCTGTTATGCGGATCGATTCTTTAATTGATATAACGCCATATCTGATTGATTACAAAGTTGTGGCGTTCATGCCGCATAATAATCGACATATTAAGTCGTGACATCAATGTCGACCTGATCATGGGATGCAGGTCTGTTTTATTTCCGATGATTGAGAGTAGGTAGGATTTATACGATGATTAAAACAAGACGAAACGGTGCCACCCTTTTTATTGAGGAAGGCACCAATGCACAAATATTATTTTTTATTTCCGATGCTGCTGCGGCAAGTGTCCAACGACACCTGAAGAACATTAACACCAATTCCGATCATCGTGATTCAGGGAATTGAGAGTAGGTAGAAGTTCGCTATGAAAAATCAAAAGCCATGGTATCTTAAGTCAATTACGAGAAAAGACGAAGGCCTGCACGAAATTGTATTCAATGTTGACGGCAAGCCTTCGGTCGTAATGACCATTAAGGGCTCATTCTCACTTGATGGTAGAGATGGTGAGTGCGGTACGCTCTCAACTCCTAATAGTGAGCTAGAAAATTACCCTGATCCTGTTCAATTTATTGCTGAAAAGAATGGGGGTAAAGGTGAGCTTATTTTGACTGTTGCGACAAGCGATCTTTCGCCATGTCCGCTGTCGCCTCTACAATAGATATAGCCATTTTCGTCACTTCTCGCGGTCTCTGATCGCCACTTCCTGCAAGGGTTTTTGTGCCGTTAACTTCCGTTATCACTGCATTCCGAAATTCTTCAATCCAGTGGTCGCCATTCTCACCTTTTGTTGCTGCGAGCTCTAAAAGTAGTCTCTGGATCATCATTAATTTGGCTTGTTCCATCGCATTATAGCGAATTTCAAATTCTGTCGTGTTTACCACTCCCAATTATTGAGCAGCCAGCAAACACGATTCCCCATTCATCACCTAATTCGTAGGTTCTAATATGCGCCATATTTCAACCGCCAATCAGGCGGCGCTTGAAGCGCGTGCCTTGGAGGCGCGTGACTTCTTATGGATCGTTGCCCGTAATCGCTTGACCGGCATCCAGCAGACAGAAGGTTTGTGGTCCGATGTCGGTAATGTCTCTGCCGCCGTCATCAATCCCGATAATGGCTTGCCTGTCACGCGTTATTGGTATGGAACTGGCAGTCTCGTTGTGATTGACGATATCCCGCTGGTTGCCAATCTTTCCGTGCAAGAGATCAGG